>JAJDEW010000076.1 GCA_029259595.1 Planctomycetota bacterium
TGCGCACCGGTTCTCCAGGAAAAGGGATGGCACGCGTGAATGCGCAGGAGGGGTTGTCATAGGATCGCGCCCTTCGGCCCGCTGGACCGTCGCTTTCCCGTGGCCCTCCTGGCGTCGCCGATCGGAGCGCTGTTCCACTCCTTCCCCTGGCGCCTCCCCCATGAAATCCACCTCCCACGTTCTGTCTCCGTCCGCCCTGCGTGGTGCCGTCTCACAGGGCTGTCTCCTGGCCGTGGCCGGCGTCGTCCTGATCCTCGTCTTGTTCGGGGGCTGTGGCATCGGGAAGTACAACGGCATCGTCTCCAACGACGCTCGGGTCGAGGCGCAGTGGGCGGAGATCAACAATCAGTACAAGCGCCGCTACGACCTCGTGCCGCAGCTCGTCGAGACCGTGAAGGGCGCGGCGGACTTCGAGCAGGACACGATCACGGCGGTCACCGAGGCCCGCGCCAGCGTCGGGCGGATGCAGTTCAACGAGCTGCCCGAGGATCCGGCCAAGCTCCAGGAGTTCTTCCAGGCGCAGCAAGGACTCGGTTCGGCGCTCCAGCGCCTGCTGGTCGTCTCCGAGAACTACCCGCAGCTCAAGGCTTCCCAGAACTTCCTGGCGTTGCAGGATCAGCTCGAAGGGACCGAGAACCGGATCGCGGTGGCCCGGCGCGACTACATCGATGCCGTGAAGGCCTTCAACGTCTCGATCCGCACCTTTCCCGGCAATTGGGTGGCGACGTTCGGGGGCTTCGAAAAGAAGACCCAGCTCGAATTCGAAGAGAGTGAGAGCACCCTGCGCGAACGCCCGGCCATCAACTTCGGCGACTGACGCATGAGCTTCGTCCCCCCGATGGCCGGACGCATCGTCGCGGCCCTCGTCCTCGCCGCGGCTCCCTCGAGTGCGGCGGTCGCTCAGCTGGAGGTCCCGCGGAACGACGGTTGGGTGACCGACCTCGGCGGCATCCTCTCGGACGCTCGGGAGAACGAGCTCGAGACGCTCATGGAGTCCTACAGGCAGGGCTCGACTCACGAGATCGCGCTCCTCACGATTCCGAGCCTGGAGGGAGAGTCGCTCGAGTCCTATTCGCTCGAGGTCGCGCGCGCCTGGGGAATCGGGGGCAAGGATGCGAACAACGGCGCGCTGTTGCTCGTCGCCGTCAAGGACAGGAAGCTGCGCATCGAGGTCGGACGAGGACTCGAGGGCACGCTGACGGACTCGCGCGCGGGACGCATCATTCGAGACGTGATCACGCCCGACTTCAAACGCGGCGACTACGAGGCGGGGCTCGTCGCGGGCATCCGAGCGATCCACAGCGTGATCGGGGGCGACTACGGCGCGATCGAGAGCAAGAGCAAGCGCGTGCAAGCCTTCGGGGGCTGCGGTTCGAGCCTCTTCCTGTTGTTCTTCCTGGTCGTGATGCTCTCGTCGCGTCGCGGCCGCGGCGGAGGGGGGCTCGGCGGCGGCGGTTGGCTGCCCTGGATCCTCTTGTCCTCGCTCGGTTCCCACTCCCGCGGCGGCTCGGGCGGCTTCGGCGGCTCCTCCGGCGGCGGTTTCGGCGGAGGCGGCTTCGGGGGCTTTGGCGGTGGCGGCGGCTTTTCGGGCGGCGGCGCCTCGGGAGGTTGGTGATGAAGAACGCAGCCCTCATCCTCCAGGAGTGGGAAGCCGAAGGACATCCGGTCGAAACGGCCTGGCTCGAGTTCGTCGCGACCTTCGGACTCACGATCGCCGGCGTCCTGTTCCTGGCGTTGCTCGGGCGCGCGATCTTGCGCCGGCGACTCTACTCGGCCGTCGACGTCCTCGGCCCGACGGAACAGGAGGCCGTCCACCGCGCCTTGGTCGAGGCGGAGAAGAAGACGGTCGGCGAGATCGTGCCCGTCGTGCTCGAGCGCTCCGATGCCCACCCGGCGGCTTGCTGGATCTCGGCGGTGGTCTCCATCCTCCTGGGCTCCGCCCTCTTCGCGAACCACATGCCCTGGGGTCTACCGCTCGGCCTCCTGACCGCACAGACGGGGCTCGGTGCGCTCGGCTACGCCGCGGCCTGGTACTTCGCCGACTTTCGGAGGCTGTTCGTCCGCCCCGCGCGCGCGATCGAGATGGCCGAGGAACAAGCGCTCCAGGAGTTCCACCGCAACGGCTTGCACGAAACCGCGGAACGCACCGGGGTCCTGATCTTCGTCAGCCTGTTCGAGCACCGTGTCATCGTTCTGGCCGACGTCGGCATCCACGCCAAGGTCGGCCCCGATGCGTGGGCCGAGGTCGATGCGGCCATCCTGGAGGGGATCCGGGCCGGCTCGCTGGCCGACGGACTCGTGCACGGCATCGAACGCGCGGGAGCTTTGCTCGCAGAACACTTCCCGTGGCGCGAAGGGAACCGCAACGAGATTCCCGACCGGCTGATCGTCCGGCGCGAATAGCATCGGCCCCGGGCACGCGAACGTGCCGCGCGTCAGCGCTTTGCGATCGGAACGTAGCTCTGATCGTGCTTGCCGACGTAGATCTGAGTCGGACGGAAGATCTTGTTGTCGGCCATCTGCTCGCGCCAATGCGCCAGCCAGCCGGCAACGCGCGCGATCGCGAAGATCGGCGTGAAGGTGTCCGTCGGGATCCCGAGTTTCGAGTAGACGATGCCGCTGTAGAAGTCGACGTTGGGATAGATGCCCTTGTCCCCGAGCCGCTTCACCATGACCTCCTCGAGCTGGACGGCGAGGTCGTAGAGCGGCGTTCTTCCCTGCTCTTCGAAGAGCTGAGCGCACAGCCCCTGCAGGATGACCGCGCGCGGATCCTTGACCGAGTAGACGCGATGCCCGAAGCCCATGATCTTGCGCTTGGCCGCGAGCCGCGCTTCGATCCATTCGCCGACGTCCTCGTCGCCCTGGATCTCTTCGAGCATGGTCAAGACACGCTCATTCGCGCCACCGTGCAGCGGTCCCGTCAGGGAGCCGATCGCCGAAGCGGTAACCGTGAAGGGGTCCGCCTCCGTCGAACCCACGACGCGCGCCGTGAAGGTCGAGGCGTTCATCGTGTGATCGGCGTGCAGGATGAGGGCGGCGTCGAGCACACGGGCCGAGAGCGCGTCCGGCTCGCTGCCGGTCAGCATCCACAGGAAGTTCGCCGCCGTGGAGAGCTCGGGCTTCGGCTCGCACAGGTCTTCGCCGCTACGAAAGCGCTCGAAGGCCGCGATCAGGACCGGGGTCGCCCCCAGGATGCGGACGATCGCCTCGTCTTGCTGCTTGGGGTCGCGGTATTCCCGCGAACGGCTGAACATGCCGAGCGCCGCCATCGACGCTTGCAGCGCGTTCATGGGATGCCCCTTGCCCGGCAGCGACCGCAGCACGTCGAGCATGCGCGCGGACAGCGTGCGCGCCTCGACGAGCGCGTTCTGGAAACTCTCGAGCTCGTCGCGGGTCGGCAGCTCGCCGTACAGCAGGAGCCAAGCCACCTCTTCGAACGAGCTCTGTTCGGCGAGCAGCTCGATCGGAAAGCCGCGGTACGAGAGCAACCCCTTCTTGCCGTCGATGTAGCTGATGGCGGACTCCGCCGCCGGGATGCCGGCGAGGCCGGGAACGAGTGCGGGAGTCGTCATCTGTTTTCCAGGTAGTTGATGAGCAAGCGAACGCCGACGCCCGTGCCGCCGGAGCCGCCCACGTAGTCGCGATCGTCCTGTCCCCAGGCGGTCCCCGCGATGTCGAGGTGCGCCCACTCGACGTCTCCCACGAAGTGCGACAGGAAGGCGGCACCCGCGGTCGAGCCCGCGCCCTGGCCACCGTTGATGTTGCGCAGGTCGCCGATCGTGCCTTTGATGTGGTCCTTGTGGTTGTCGATCATCGGCAAGCGCCAGACGAGCTCGCCCGTCTCGTCACCGGCCGCCACCAGCGCCCGAGCCAGCTCGTCCGAAGTCGCGACCATCCCCGTGAGCTCGTGCCCGAGTGCCACGATGACGGCGCCCGTCAGGGTCGCCATGTCGATCATCGTGTCGGGCTTGATCTTCTGAACCGCGTAAGCGAGCGCATCCGCGAGGATGAGCCGTCCCTCGGCGTCGGTGTTCAGGACCTCGATCGTCTTCTTGTTCATCGCCGTGACGATGTCGCCCGGCTTGTTGGCCTTGCCGTCGGGCAAGTTCTCCGAGGTCGGAACGAGGCCATGCACCTCGTACGGCACGTCCAGGTTGGCGAGCGCGTGGAACAGGCCGAGCACGGCGGCCCCGCCGGACATGTCGTACTTCATCTCGTCCATCTTCGCGGACGGTTTGATGCTGATCCCACCCGCGTCGAAGGTCAGCCCCTTGCCGACGATCGCGATCTTGCCCTTGGAGCGTCCCTTGGGCTTGTAGGTCAGGTGGATGAGAAAGGCGGGTTCTTCGGAGCCGCGCGAAACGGACAAGAGCGAGCCCATGCCGAGCTTCTTCATCTCGGCCTCGGTCAAGGACTTCAGGCCGATACGCTGGCTCTTGGCGGCCAGCTTCTTGGCGGCGGCGACCATGTCGCGTGGGCGCATGAGGTTGCCCGGCGCGTCCTGCAAGTCGCGGGTGAAGCGATTCGCGCCGGCCAGTGCGTCGCCCCGCTGCACGCCCTTCTTGAAGGCGGCACCGCTTCCGAGGAGGGCGACCGTCTTGACCTTGGAAGGCCTCGGATCACTCTTGAAGCGCGTGCACTCGTAGGCCGCCATGCCGCAGCCCTCGGCCAGGGCCTGGCCGGCGCCCAGAGCCTCGATCTGCTTCTCGGCCTCCGTGGAGAGCAGCATGGCGACCGAGCCGGCCTCGATCTTCTTGGCCTCCTTCACTCCCATGGCGGCCGCGCGCCGCAGCTTCTCGCAGGTGAGCTCTTTCGCGGGCCCCAACCCAACGAACAGGACGCGCTTGGCCGGCCCCTTGAGCGCGTCGGTCACGCGACACTCGCGGAACCCGTTCTCGAGCTCACGCGTGACGGCCGCTGCGACCTCGACGCCTTTCGGCAGGGAGGGCTTTTCACCCTTCGTGGCGAGCACGACGAGCAGTTCGACGCGCGTCAGCGCGGCTTTCTTGTCCTTGAAGGCGATTTTCATGAGAGCTGGTTACATGTCGATGTACTTCGGACCGCCGCCTCCTTCGGGCACGGTCCATTCGATGACCTGGTAGGGATCCGCCACATCACAGGTCTTGCAGTGCACGCAATTCGAGGCGTTGATCACGACGCCCTTGGCCTTCTCGGCCTCTTCCTGGTTCGCGTGCGGCCACTCGTAGACCGCGGCCGGACAGAAGTGCTGGCAGGGATTGCCATACTCCTCGGTGCAACGCGTCACACAGATCGACGTGTCCGTCACCACGAGGTGCGAAGGCTGGTCCTCCTCGTGAATCGCTCCGGAGTTGTAGACGTCGGTCAACTTGTCGACGGCATAGCGATCGTCGAAGGCGGGCTTCTGGAGCTTCGTCCGACCGATGCGATCCATCTCCTCGTGATCCGCGCGCGCCGTCCGGCGCGCGACGAGCCCGCGTCCACCGGTCGCGAGTTGCACGCCGGCGTCGACGACTCCGGTGACGAAGCCCTTCTGGAAGGCCTGGCGAAAGTTGCGCACCTTCCAGAGCTCGTCCTTGGCCCACGACGCTTCGAAGCGGCGCGTGTAACCGGCGAGACCCGCCTCGCTGGTGTCGCCCTTCTCCAGCGCTTCGGCGATCGCCTCGGCAGCCAAGAGTCCCGACTTGATGGCGAGGTGCACCCCTTTCAGGCGCGCCATGTTGACGAAGCCGGCGCTGTCTCCGGTCAGGACGAAGCCGTCTCCCTCGCGCTTGGGCATCGCCCAGTAGCCGCCGCCGGGGATCGTCTTCGCGCCGTAGCGCAGGAGCTCACCGCCCTCGAGCAGCGAACGGATGGCCGGGTGCTGCTTCCACTGCACGAAGAGCGCGTGCGGATCCAGTTTGGGATCGGGGTGGTCGAGCCCCACGACGTAGCCGATCGAGAGCCGGTCGTCGGAGAGCCCGTAGATCCACCCACCGCCGTACCCGCTCGTGCCGAGCGGCTCGCCCATCGTGTGGATGACCTTGCCCTTCATCTCGGTGCCGCGGTCGCCGGGGATCTTCCAGATCTCCTTGATCCCCGTCTCGTAGATCTGGTTGTTCTTGCCCCGCAGGAGGTCGAGCTTCTTGAAGAGGTCCTTCGCCAGGCTGCCGCGCGTCCCTTCGGCGAAGACCGTGACCTTCGCCTTCACGTTCATGCCCGGCTCGAACTGCGCCTTCTGGCTGCCATCCTTGGCGATGCCCGCGTCACGGGTCTGCACTCCGACGACGCGGTCGCCGTCGTACAGGACGCCCGAGGCCGCGAAGCCCGGGTACACGTCGATGCCCAGCTCTTCCGCCTGGTCCTTCAGCCAACGCACGACGCGGTAGAGGCTGATGATGTAGTTGCCGTGGTTCTTGAGCGGCGGCGGAACGAAGGGCCCCTGCAGCCGCAGCTTCCCGCCGTTCGCTCGCAGCACGTCGACACAGTCGAAGTCCACGATGGCCTCGACCGGACATCCCCTCTCGAGCCAGTCCGGGAAGAGTTCGGCCATGCCCTTCGGGTCCATGACCGCGCCCGACAGGATGTGGTAGCCGATGTCCTCGGCCTTCTCGAGCACGAGCAACGACAGGTCACCGAGCCCCTTCTCGACGAGCAGGCGCTTCAAGTGGATCGCGCAAGCGAGGGCCGAAGGTCCGGCCCCGACCAGGGCCACGTCGACCTCGAGTTCTTCGCGCTCGATTCCCTGGACGTTCAGGTTCATGCCTGCGTGTTCGCTCATCGATCCGACGGGGCGGCGAGGCCGCGGGGGCGGTTTCCCCACCACGGGTGCAGGCGCGCGTGAAGCGTGCTCGTAAGGGCTGCACGGGGGGAAAGAAGGCGGCTGAAGGTACCAGGGAGCCCGGCCGAATTCCACTTTCGCGGCCGTCGTCGGCCGCGGCGCCAGGGCCCCGAATCCCGTCCTCAGGAGCGCTCGCCGATCCAGTGATGGCCGTCGGCGTAGACTTCCTTCTTCCAGAGCGGAACGCGCGCCTTCAGCTCGTCGATCAAGGTGCGCCCGACCTGGAAGGCGGCGTCCCGGTGCGGACTGGCGACGGCGACGACGACCGAGGGCTCGCCAACCCCGACCGTTCCGCTGCGGTGCAAGACGAGCATCCGCAACACGAACTCGCGCGCTTCGGCCGCCGCATGGGCGGGCGCTCCGAAGCGCTCGACGCATTCGCGAAAGATGCGCTTCATCTCGGCACCGGCCATCTCGTTGAAGGCCTCGTAGTCGAGTCGAACGACGTCCAGCGATCGGTTCGTCGCGCGCGTCACTCCGGTGAACGTGACGACCGCCCCACAGCTCGGATGCGTCACGCGCCGCATGGCTTCCGCGGGGTCCAGCGCGTCCTCCCGCACCTCGAAGACACCGTCCTCGAGCGGGTCGCGCTCCTCGCCTCCCGAAACGGGCGGCAAGAGCGACACCGTCTGCCCATCCTCGAGCGGGGTGTCGTCCGCAACGTAGCGGGTCCCGAGCACGCCGCGAACGGACGCCAGGCTGCCCCAGGACGGGTAGCGTCGGGACAGCTCGCCTTTCAGGGCACCGAGATCGAGCGGGGCGGGGAGATCGATCAGCTCGAGCTCACCGGTGCCGGCGCGCTCGCGCAGGCCTGCGAACAAGCGAAGGATGAGCCGCATCGGGGGGAACGGGGCCTCGCCCCGTGCTGTGCTACACTTTAGGTCTCCGTCGGTCCGAAGTCTTCCCTGGAGACTCCGAGAAGCCCCCCTCCGGGGGACGACGCGAGCACCAGGAATGGACGAAAAGGACCCCGCCCCGCCCCCCGCTGCCTCCGGCCCCGCCGACCCGATCGCCGGTTCCGCCTCGGCGCCGGCGCTCGACTGGGACGAAGCGCGACGGACGGGCAAGAATCCGTTTCCGGTCCGCGCCCTGCAGATCGAGACGTCGTCCATCTGCAACTTCCGCTGCCCCTCCTGCCCGCTCGCGCTGCCGGACTACGACCGGCCCGAGAAGCACATGACGCTGGAGAAGTTCCAGGGTGTGCTCGACGCCTTCCCCGCGGTCGAGAAGATCGAGCTCCAGGGAATCGGGGAGGTCTTCCTGAACCCCTGCGTGATCGAATTGATTCGGGAAGCGCGCGGCCGAGGCATCCAGGTCCATACCTTTTCGAACGCCTCCAAGGTCGATCGCGACACCGCCCGGGCGGTCATCGAGTCCGGCCTCACGCACATCAACTTCTCGATGGACGGGGCCGACGAGCCCACTTTCCGCAAGCTCCGCAAGGGCGGCACGCTCGAGCGCTACAAGCGCTGCGTCACGAACCTGCTGGAAGCCCGGGCCCGAGCGAAGAGTGACACGCCGTCGATCGGGGTCATGACCGTGCTCAGCAAGCTCAACCTCCACCAGATCCCGAAGATGCTGGCCATCGCCGAGGAGCTGGGCGTGGACAGCCTGATCTTCACCAAGATCAACTCCGGGCCGAACGCGGACCTCGAGTCGATCCTCCTGGACGCGGACGACCGCGCCTGGATCGGCTCTCTGCCGCCCTACGACGGACACGTCGAGGTGATCTGGGCCTACACGCCCTGGACGAAGGAAGAGCGCATGGCGTGCTATTGGCCCCAGCACATGACCTACGTCACGGTCGAAGGCCACGTCACGCCCTGCTGCAACTACTACGACGACCGCGAGATGACCTTCGGCAACGTGTTCGAGAGCTCCGGCGAGGAGATCTGGAACAACGAGGGCTACCGCGCCTTCCGCAAGCGGCTCCTGAACGGCGACCTGCCTCCGACCTGCTGGACCTGCTGAGGCAGGCCGGCCGGCGCCGACGCTCCCCTCGAGGAGGCCGGCGCCCGAGCGCGTCGCGCGGTTCAGCCCGAACGCGATGCGCGCTTCAGAAGGGCGTGTCGTCCACGTCAGCCGCGGGCTCGTAGCTGGGGGCACGACCGCCGCCGCGACGCTCGCCCCCACTGCTGGAGCCGCCGCCGCCGCTTCCGCCGCCGGCGCCCTCACCGCTGCCGACGAACTCCCAGTTCTCGCCGATGACATACAGCTTGCTGCGCTTCTGTCCGGACTCGCGGTCGTCCCACGTGTCGAATTGCAGGCGACCTTCGATGAAGGCCGACTTGCCCTTCGTGTGGAAGCGCGAGAAGGCCTCGCCGCGCTTGCCGAACATCGTGATGTCGACGAAGACCGGCTCTTCGACCCAGTTGTCTTCGGCGTCCTTGAAGCGGCGGTTGACGGCCAACCCGAACTTGATGATCGCGGTTCCGCTCTGTGCATAGCGGACTTCGGGATCGCGGGTCAGGTTGCCCATCAGGATGACTTTGTTGTAGCTGGCCATGGTCGATCAGGTCCCCGGGGGAACCGGGGGCACGGGGGAGCCAGGGCGCCGCAGGGCTCGCTCGGGCGTTGCAGCGGCCGTCTCGGACGGTGCTGCGCGGGAACGGACTCGGACCGATCCCGGGGAACGAGCCGCCGGCACCTCGGGTGTCGAGCGGGTTTCCAGGACGCATCTTAGCCTCGCCGGAAGGAGAAACCAGGCCCGCGCGACTCGGCTCCGTCCGCGCGCGGGACTCTCGCCGCATGTTCCCGCCGGTTTCCTGTCGCGCAGGCCGGTTTGGCCGTGAGCCGGGGCCCTCGGATGGCTAGCCTCTCCGACACTTCCAAGCCCCGCATCCAAGAATCGACATGACCCGAGAAACGTCCGAATCCCCCACCGGTACCGATCGCCGTCGCCATCGTCGGGTCGCCGTCGACTGGCCGCTCTCGATCCGCATGCCCGATGGCGCGCTCGAAGCCAGGCTTCGTGACATCAGCAAGGCGGGCGTGTGTTTCTTCCTGGATCGACGCATCCCCGAGATGACGCTGCTCGGCATGTCGATCGACCTCCCCGACCAGGGCGAGGATCCGGTCCACATCGAGGGAAGCGGCGTCGTCGTCCGCTGTCAGAAGCTCTCTCCGCACCTCGACCACTACGAGGTGGCGGTGTTCCTGAACGACATCACCGAGTCCAACCGCGAGCGCCTGACGAACTTCGTCGAGAACTACGGCGAGTAGCGGGCCTCAGGTCGCGCGCGCAGGGGTCGTGATCTCGAGCACGCGTTCGATTCCGGCCAGATCCGGCCAGACGCGGAACCCAGGCTCGTCTTTCCAAGCGGCGAGGCGCGCCGCCTGGTCGTAGCCCAGCTCGATCAACAGCGAGCCGCCGGGCACGAGCCGCGGAACGACCTCGGACCGCAGACGCTCGACCCAATAGTCGGGGTGTCCCGCCGGTGCGAAGAGCGCCTCCGCCGGCTCGAAGGCGCGCACGCCCGGATCGAGTGCCTCGTCGGCGGGATCGACGTAGGGCGGGTTCGAGACGGCGAGCCCGTAGCGAGTCGCGCTCGGCACGGCTGCGAGGCCGTCACCGACGTGCAGGTGCACGCGCTCTTCGACCCCGTGGAGCCGTGCGTTGTCGAGCGCGAAGGCCAAAGCCGCCTCGGAGATGTCGACCGCGTCCACCTCCGCGGCGGGAAAGGCGAGCGCCAAGCTGATCGCGAGGCAGCCCGAGCCCGTCCCCACGTCGAGAATGCGGTCCGGTGGGGCGGCCTCGCCGCGCTCGCGGGCGAGGTCCACGAGGAGTTCGCTCTCCGGGCGCGGAACGAGAACACCAGGGCCCACGCGAAAGGGTCGTCCGTAGAACTCGCGCTCGCCGACGAGGTAGGCGGTCGGCTCGCCCTTGCCGCGCCGCACGAGCAGGTCGCGAGCCCGGGCGACCTCCTCTTCGACGACCGGACGATCCAGCTCGAGGAAAAGGTGCAGCCGATCGAGACCGAGCGCGTGAGCCACGAGCAGCTCGGCATCGAGGCGCGCCTCCGCGATGCCCTTGCGGTCGAGGAAGGCGCGCGAACGCGCCACCATGTCGCGCGCATCGCGCGGGAGGTCGCGCGCATCGCGCGGGAAGTCTGCCTGCACGCTCAGGTCGTCTTCGCGCCCTTGCGAGTCTTGCGCGCGGCCCGGCGCGCCTCGAGCGCCTCCTGCTTCTTGAGATCGCCCTCCTTCTTGGCCTGCATCAAGGCCTCGACGATGGTGTAGGCAGCGAGGGTGCCGCCTGCGGCGACGATGGCTCCACCCAGCACCGAGAAGAGGTCGAGCTCCTCGCCGCTGAAGCCGAAGATCACCCGTGCGGCACCGCCGAACACCATCCCGAGGAACATGAGCGGGAAGATCGGGTTGAACTTCCCCCAGCGTTCGTACGAATCGATGTGCACGCGCGTGAAGGCCGCCCAGGCCAGCATGCCTAGCTCGGCGATCAGGATGCCCGCATTGGCATCGGGCGCCTTGTCCAGGAGCGGGAGTCCGATGCAAGCCGCGAGCGTCACGACCAACGACAAGAGGTGCAGCGCCGTCGGAAACGGGTGCTCGAGCGCTGTGGCCGTCGCATCGCGCGTGCGCCGCTTCTTCTTCTCGTCGTCCTCTTTCTTCTTCTTCGTGAAGGCCAGCTCTGCGAGCTTGCCCAGCGCGTCTTTGCGCGGCGGTCCCCAGTTGTGCATGACCTGCACGAACCAGAGCCAGGCACCGATAAGCACGAGCAACTTGGCGGCGATCGCGGACATCCAGCCGCCCCCGCCGCCCATGAAGGGCAGCAGGCACCCGGCGCAAACGATCAGCGCCGCCTTGCGCAGGTGGGCCGGGGCCTTGTCCAGTTCACGCAGCGGGGGCTTCTCCCCCGGCGCGAGCTCCACAGCAGCCGTGGGAGCCTCGGAGGGAACCGCCAACGCTTCCAGCGCTGCTTCGCCGGCTGCCGCCGCGACCGGCTCGACCGCAGCCTCGGGAACCCGTACCTCGTCGACTTTCGCCGCCACGGGCGGTACGGGCGCCTTGGGCACGACGACGGGTTGCTTGACGACCGGTTTCGCGACCGGTTGGACCGCCGGCTTCGGAGCGGGGGCTTGCTGCGTGACCGGCGCCCGCTTCACGGGCGCCGCCTTCACCGGCGTGGGCTTGGGCGTCGGCCGTTCGACCGGAGCGGGGATCGGCTTGGCCTTCGGGGGCGCGGCCGGTTCGACCTCGTCGGGCAATTCCGGAAGGTCCTCGACGCTCATGGCGTCGAGGGGCAGCTCCGGGATGTCGTCGACGCTCTCGGTGTCGTCGGGAAGCTCGGGGATGTCGTCGCGGGTCATGGAACTGGAAGGGGGGGGCGAGGGCCGAACCGACGGAGTCCGGTCAGCCGAGTCGTCGTCGCAGCCGCGAGACTCTAAAACGGAGGCGCGAGGAACGGGTTCATCGAGTCTTAGTTTGGAGGCAGTCGGGCCACTGCCGCAACCCGTCCTTGACCCTACTCGCCGAAACGGCCCGGGTTTCGGTCCGGCTTCGTGCAGGATTCGGTACCGGTTGAGGCGTCAGCGCTCCACCCAGGAGCTGTCGAGGGGCTCCTGGGAATCCTCGAAATCCCCAGAAGGCGGCACCCGCCGGGGTGAGGCCACCAGGATGGATCCGGCTACAGGTTCTTGATCCGCTCCTCGCGGTCCTGCTCTTCCAGGGCTTCGAGCAGCGGCGCGAGCTTGCCCCCCATCACCTGCTCGAGCGAGAAGTTCTGCCCGAGGCGATGGTCGCTGCAACGGTTCTGGGGGAAGTTGTAGGTTCGCACGCGCTCGCTGCGGTCCCCGCTGCCGACCTGACTCTTGCGCTCGGCTGCACGCGCCTCGTGGATGCGGTTGCGCTCCAGCTCGAAGAGCCGCGTGCGCAGGATTCGCATGGCGCGCGCCTTGTTCTTGTGTTGCGACTTCTCGTCCATGCACACCACCATCGTGTCCGTGGGGATGTGGATGATCCGCACGGCCGATTCGGTCTTGTTCACGTGCTGGCCGCCGGCGCCGCTCGCGCGCATCGTGTCGATACGCAGGTCCTCGCTCCGAATCTCCACGTCGACCTCTTCGGCCTCGGGCAGAACCGCGACGGTCGCGGCCGACGTGTGAATGCGGCCCTGGCTCTCGGTGGCGGGGACGCGTTGCACACGATGCCCTCCGGACTCGAAGCGGAACAACCGCCAGGTCGCTTCGCCCCGCACGCCGAAGATGACTTCCTTGTAGCCACCGACCTCGGAGCGCTTCTCGGTCAAGAGCTCGGTCTTCCAGCCGCGCTCTTCGATGAAGCGCTGGTACATGCGCACCAGGTCCCCGACGAAGAGCGTTGCCTCGTCGCCGCCCGCTCCGGCCCGGATCTCGACGATGATCTTGTCGCGCAGCAGGTCCGCGTCGGACACCAACACGGACTTGATCTCGTGGTCCAGCTGCGGCTCGAGCTCGTCGAGGGCCTCCAGCTCTTCGCGCCCGAGCTCGGCCAGTTCGGCGTCTTCGTCGGGGTCCGCCACCAGCGCCTCGGCCTCGGAGCGGCGACGGATCAGGTCGCCCATCTCTCCGGCCAGGCGCTTGGCCTCTTCGAGCCTGCCCTGCTCCCGCAGGAGCTCGGGGAAGCGCTTCGGATCGGAGGCGATGGCCGGGTCCTCGAGCTGGCGCGACAGCTCGGCATAGCGCTCCGCCATCTCACGCAGCTTCTCGACGATGGCGGGAGCGAACTCCATGGGACCCCGCGCGGGGATGCCTCAGCTCTTGGCGGCGCCGGTCTTGCCGTACTTCTTGAGGAACTTGTCGACCCGTCCGGCAGCGTCGACGAACTTCTGCTTGCCGGAATAGAAGGGGTGGCACTTCGAGCAGATCTCGATGCGCAGTTCCTTCACGGTCGCGTGGGTCCGGAAGGTCTCGCCGCAACCGCAGGTGACGGAGCAGTCGACGTACTTGGGGTGGACACCGTCTTTCATGGTCGTACTCGTACCGGGCTCGGCCCGGGTGGGCCCGATGGACTTCGTCATCGGGTGATTTCGAGGGGGCCTCTCGGAATTCGAGGCGAAGCAGGGTAGCGGCGAGCCAGGCGGTCCGCAAGCGCCCCCAGGAGCCCGAATCGCACGGGCCGCTTGGATTCAGCCGGCCGTGGCGCGCGCCAGCAGCCTCCGGACGCGCTCGACGGGAAGGCCGACCACGTTGTCGAAGCCGCCTTCCTCGAGGCGCTCGACGAAACGGTCGGCGGTCTCCTGGATGGCGTACCCACCGGCCTTGTCGCGCCATTCCCCGGAAGCGACGTAGCCTTCGATCTCTTCGGGTCGGATCGCACGCATGGTGACCCAGGTCGTCTCACTCTCGACGAAGGCCACTTCGTCCGTACTCCGGACGACGCACACGCCGGTCACCACGCGGTGGCGTGTTCCGGAGAGCCGGCCGAGCATCGCACGGGCTGCGCCGGCATCCTCGGGCTTGCCGAGCAACAACCAACCGGGCGGCTCCGCGGTTCCGACCGCGACGACGGTGTCGGCCCCGAGCACGAGAACCGGCTCCGCCAGCCCGCGCAGGCTGCGTGCGACGGCGCGGGCCTTGCGCTCCGCGAGCTCTTCGGCCGCGCCCTCGGGGCTCGCGGGTTCGCAGAGTTCCTCGTCGACCCCGGCCGGCATGACCTCGAAGGCGATCCCGGCTGCCGCGAGCAGTTCGCGACGGCGCGGGGACGCGGAGGCCAGGACGAGCGGCGCGCTCGACAAGCGAGCCTCAGCGCCGCTTCGAGGACTTCTTGCGCGACGCCTTCTTGGTCGTCTTGCGCTTCGAGCTCTTCGCAGCGCCACCCTTGGCGGGAGTACGCTTCTTGGTCACCTTGCTGGCGCCGGTCTTGCGTGCACCGCTCTTCTTGGCCGGCTTCTTCGGCGCCGTCTTCTTGGTGGACTTCTTAGTGGACTTCTTGACGGGCTTCTTGCGCCCCGAAGCAGCCTTCGTCGCGGTCTTCCTCGCGGTCGCCCGCTTGGCCGTCTTCTTCTTGGCGCTCTTCTTGGTGACGGGCTTCTTCTGTGCCTTCTTCTTGGCCTGGACCGCCCGCTTCTCGTCGGCGGCGCGCTTCTTCTTCTGCTGGACCTTTTCGCGATCCTTGCGCTTCTTCGCCTCTTCCAGCTCGCGCTTCTTCGCTTCGGCCTGACGGCGCTTCTCGTCGACGCGCTGCAAGCGCTCGAGCTCGCGGGCCTTGCGCCGGGCCTCGGTCTCGGCCCGCTTGCGCTCGCGCGCTTCGTCCTTCTTCCGACGCTCCTCATCGCGCTTGCGCTGCGCTTCGAGTCGAGTCTGCTGGACCTTCCAGTCCTTCTCGACCTTCGTGCCGTAGGGGCAATCGGAGACGAGGACACACTCCCAACAGGTCGGCTTCTTCGAGTCACACCAACGCTCGACAACGAGGCCGTAGCTGATGGCGAAGAGCTGCCGTTGCCCGGCGCCGATCCCCGGCTCCAAGTTGGCCTGGGCCTTCTTGAGGGAGGACGTGCGCTTCATCAGCCCCATGCGATCGAGCACACGGATGATGCCCGTGCTGACCGGAAGGCTCTCGGGATTGGCGCACCACAGGAGGTAGTAGCCCGCGCGCGCTCCCAGGAATTCGAGCTGGGAGATGAACTTCGCACCTTCTCCCAGGTCTTCGCGCAGGAACTCGAGATCGAAGCCGTGGTTCTCCTGGAAGATCTCCTGGAGGAAGGTCTTCACGTTGCGCGCGGTCTCGTCCTGAAGCGCGATGCTCTTCGTCTGGAGCTGCCCGCGGAACTCTTGGATCTGCGAGACGCGCAGCTCGTTCCAATCGGCATACGAACCCTTCAGCGAGCGCAGGGACTTCTCCGCCTGCGACTCCGTCAAGGTGCGGGACAGGATGCAGAGGAGTCCCATCTCGAGGATCGAGAGCTCGGGGTCGAGCTTCGGCGGTTCCCAGTCGACGGGAATCGTCTTCATGACCTCGACGATCTTCTTGATCTTGGTATCGCTCACGCGGGTCTATCCCTCGGTCGGAGACGGGAGCGCTCCGGCGCTCGAACGTTCGATGCAGTCACCCTCCGGGAACGTATCCCCGGGGGTCTGGGCGATGAGGACGCCCGCACGCCGGCGGCGGCAAGGGACCCCACGAAGCGGCGGTCGAGCGGTCGCGGCACGCCCGGAGTCCGCCGCGTCGGCGCGACCGGGCCCGTAGCGCGGAACCTCTTTCAGCTTTCTTCGCCGCCTCCGGCAGCGGCCTTGGCCGCTTTCGCGGCCTCGCGCTTGAGGGCGAGGCGCCCACTACGGCGCGCCTTCTTCGCCTCGAGACGGGCGTCGTCCTCTTGCTGGCGCCGGGTCTTCTTGGCGGTGGGCTTGCTGCGGCCCGGACGCTTGCGCTTCTTCGGCGGCTCGAAGCCTTCGTAGACCCCTTCGCGCTTGAAGATCGAACGCACCGTATCGCTCGGCAGCGCTCCGTTCTTCACCCACTCGCGCGCGCGCTCGACGTCCAGCTTCAGGCGCATCTCGGGGAGCGGGGACACGGGATCGTAGACGCCGAGGTTCTCGAGCGTCCGGCCATCACGGGGCAGGGCGCGGTCAGCGACAGAGATCCGGTAGCAGGGACGGTTGCGGCGCCCCGTGCGCTTCATGCGGATGACGACGGACATGGAGGATTCGGAATGGAGACCGATCGCGCACTGCGGCGCGTGGAAGACGATGCGGACCCGCCCGGCCACAGGACACCGCGGAGCAGGGCGCCGCGGGGCTGGTGGCGATGGGAGCGCCGCACGAAAAGGGGCGAAGAGTCTAGCGTTTCCCCCCGCCTTTTCTCCCCTTCTTCCGCTTCTGTTTCTGCTTGCGCTTCGAGCCGGACTTGCGCGTGGCCGAGCTTCCCATGGGCCGTGGGCCGCCTCCGAGCATGTCTCCGAGGCCTCCGAGCCCCCCCAGCCCTCCGGGGCCTGCACTTCCCGCCCCCCCCGCAGCGCCGCCGCCGAAGCCGGGCAGCTTGGGACCCCCGCCCCCGAAGAGGCCCCCCAAGAGGCCCCCGGAATCGGCCGCCAGCTCCCCGTCCTTGGACAGGCCCTTCAAGGTGTTCTTCTTGGCCTTGGCTCCGAGCTTGGCCCCCAGGCCCATCTTGTTCATCTGCTTCATGACCTGCTTCATGGCCTTGAAGGACTTCAAGAGCTCGTTCACCGCGCTCGATTCCTGGCCACTGCCGCGGGCGATCCGACGCCGGCGGCTCATGTCCAGGACCTCGGGGTGCAGGCGTTCGCGCGGCGTCATCGAAGTGAAGAGCGCCTCGAGCCGGTTCATCTTGCGGTCGTCGACGTCGACCTGGTCCATCAGGCCCCCCATGCCCGGCAGCATCCCGAGCACCTTCTTCATGGGGCCGAGCCGTCGAAACATCCGGATCTGGGCCAGCATGTCCTCGAGCGTGAAGCTCCCGAGGACCATCTTCTCGTAGGCCGCCTGGGCTTCGGTCTCGGAGATCTTCTCCTGGGCCTCCTCGACGAGGCCGACCACGTCCCCCATCCCGAGGATGCGCCCGGCCATACGCTCGGCGTGGAACGCGTCGAGGTCTTCGATCTTCTCCCCGGTGCCGAGGAACAGGATCGGACAACCCGTCACGGCCTTCAGGCTGACCGCGGCGCCGCCGCGCGCGTCGCCGTCCATCTTGGTGAGGATCACGCCGGTCAGGTTCAACCGGTCGTGGAAGACCTGGGCGGAACGGATCGCGTCCTGGCCCGTCATCGCGTCGACGACCAAGACCTGGTTGTGCGGGTTCGTGCGCCCGGCGATCTCGGCCAGCTCCTCCATGAGCTCGTCGTCGATGTGCAGGCGGCCGGCCGTATCGAGCAGGACCACGTCGCAGCCGCGCGCCTTGGCTTGCGCGACGCCGCGGGCGCAGACCTCGGGCGCCGTCAGGCCCTCCTCGTGGAAGACGGGCACGTCGAGCTTGCGCCCGAGGACCGTGAGCTGCTCCACCGCCGCCGGGCGCTTGATGTCCGCCGCCACGAGCAGGGGCCGGCGGCCGTGCTTGTCGCGCAGGAAACGCGCCAGCTTGGCCGTCGTCGTGGTCTTGCCGGCCCCTTGCAGGCCGGCCATGAGGATCACCGTCGGCGGGCTCTTCGCGACCTCGAGCGCCGAATCCTCCGGGCCCATGAGCTCGACCAGGGCGGCGTGCACCGCGTGGACGAACTGCTCGGTCGGAGCCACGCCCGGGACGACCGCCTGTCCGACCACCCGCTGGCGGACGTTCTCGACGAACTCGCGGGCGAGCTGGAAATGGACGTCGGCCTCGAGCAGAGCTGCGCGAACCTCCCGCAGCCCCTCCTCGATGTTGTCGTCGGTGAGCTCCTTCTTCCCCTGGAGCGAGGCGAAGGCGGAGGAGAAGCGTTGGGTCAGCGACTCGAACATGGCCGCCGGATCCTAACGGGGTCAGCGACCGGGACGGTTCCGGGGGCGGGCAAGATTTTCGAGGTTTGTCGAAGAACTGCCGAGGGGTCCCGTCTAGAGGGGAGTGACGGTCAGCGCGTGCTCGCCGCGTCGGCCAGCGGCCTCGCCTCCCGTCCTTCTGGCTCACCTCCTGTGAGGCGAGGCCGGTCCGGGTTACGCAGGGGTGCTCGGGCCGGCCCTTTTTCTCGGGCTGCCCCCGCCCGGCCCCCTCAGCGCTGTTCGCGTCGAATCGTGGCGCCGAGCCCGCGGAAGCGCTCCTCGATCCGCTCGTAGCCGCGATCGATGTGGTAGACGCGGTGGATCTCGGTCTCCCCGCTCGCGGCCAGGGCGGCCAGGACCAGCGCCGCCGAGGCGCGCAGGTCGGAGGCCATGACGCTCGCACCGGACAAGGTCGGCGTGCCCTCCACCACGGCGGTCGCTCCCTCGCGCCGGATGCGGGCCCCGAGGCGCAGGAGCTCGGCCAGGTGCATGTAGCGGTCGGAGTAGATCCGTTCGGTCACCACACTGACTCCCTCCGCCCGGCACATGAGCGCCATCCACTGGGCCTGGAGGTCGGTCGGGAAACCGGGGTAGGGCTGGGTCGTGACGTCGGTCGGACGCAGCGGCTCTCCGCCGCGCGGCTGCACCTCGAGCCAATCCTCGCCGCGCTCGAGCGCCACGCCGGCACGACTGAAGGCATCGCACAGGGAAGCCAGATGGCCGGGGCGGCAGCCCTCGACCCGGACGCGCCCGTCGAGCAAGGCGCCGGCCACGAGGAAGGTCCCCGCCTCGATCCGGTCGGGGATGACGCGATGGCTCGCCCCGCCCAGGGCCGCACGGTCGCCGGCCCCCTCGATCTCGATCGTGGGACTGCCCGCCCCTTCGATCCGGGCCCCCATCTTCACGAGGCACTCGGTCAGGTCGACGATCTCGGGCTCACAGGCGGCGCCCTGCAGGACGGTGCGGCCGTGGGCCAGCACAGCCGCCATCATCACGTTGCGCGTCGCACCGACCGAGGAACCGAAGGGCGTCCCGAGGAAGATCTCGGCGCCCCGCAACCCCCCCCGCGGGGCCTCCGCGATCACATAGCCGCCTTCCTGGCGCACGTTGGCCCCCAGGGCGACCAAGCCCTTGAGGTGCACGTCGACCGGCCGCAGGCCGAAGACACAACCGCCCGGAAAGCTGACGCGGGCGCGGCCCGTGCGCCCGAGCAAGGGGCCCAACACCTCGAACGAGGCGCGCATCTTGCGCACGAGCTCCCACGGAGCGGTCGGCTCGATGGTGGCGGCCGAGCAGATCGAGAGCCTCGCCTTGGCCACGTCCCGTTGCACGTCGGAGCCGAGCTCGCTCAGGATGCCGAGCATCGTCGCGACGTCGGCCAGTGCAGGGACGTTCTCGAGCTCGAGCGGCTCGGAGGTCAAGAGCGACGCCGCCAGGATCGGCAGCACGGAGTTCTTGGCTCCCACGATCCCGACCGAGCCGGAGATGGTGGCGTTGCCTTCGACGACAAAGACGTCCATGGTGCGTTTCCTAGTTGTCCGTTGAGCAGGCGTTTCGTGATCCGCGGCGACGGCATCCGTCGCCGTGAAGAGGCTGGAAACGCGGTCGAAGCGGTGGTCTTGGCGAGGCGGGCGTGGCCCCCACCGAGGCGAAAGATGTCGTGTGGGCGTCGAACGGCGACTTCAACAGGGTGCCCAGGCCCAGGTCAACCGGGGAGCATGCGCCCGAGGGGCTTGCCCCCGACGACGTGCAGGTGCAGATGGGCGACCTCCTGGCCGCCGTGTTCGCGCGTGTTCGCAATCAGACGCCAGCCGGCCTCGAGCCCTTCCGCGCGGGCCACGCGGGCGGCGCCGTCGAGCAGCGCCCCGGCGAGGGCCACGTCCTCGAGCTCCCAGAGGGAGTCCACGTGCAGCCGGGGAATGACGAGCACGTGGCTCGGCGCTTGGGGGCGAATGTCCCGAAAGGCGAGGCAGGTCTCGTTCTCCCAGACCTTGTCGGCCGGGATCTCGTCGTTCGCGATCTTGCAGAAGAGGCAGTCCATGGCCGTCCTTCGTGGGCTCGACTCGAACGATACGAACCCGCTCGGGCCGATCAATGGGCGGCTTCGAACCCGCGTTCCTCACCTCTCGCTCCTGCGCCCGGAGCGCGGGCGCAAGGCGCGCGCCCCAGGGGTCGGGGCCGTCGCCTGAAGGTCCCGGACGGCGGGGCGGGCCGGCCGGGTTTGACCGGAGAAAGCCCCTTCTCTATGCTGCACGGCTTCGTCGAGGCCCCGTGAGTGCGAAGCAGCGCCCTCCGGACCGACTTCCCGAAGCACCTTCACCGCACGCCGGAGACCTCGTCAGGCCCCGACCGAAGCGCGCATCCCGATCCCACCTCCGTCCCAGCATGCGACCAGGGCTGGCCCCGCCTTCTCCGAGGGAGAGGACCCGAGCGAGCCGAACGCCCGCCTGCCCCCGAACGTCCGACCGGGACCGAACCGTTCCAGAGAACGACTACGATCATGACCGAAATCGAAACGGCCGAACCCATCGACGAAGCCGACGACAACGACAACGAGAACGGCAGCGAGGTCGAGAACGACAGCGACAGCAGCAGCGAGAGCGAGCTCGATGACGACGGCGAGCTCGATGACGAATACGAGTACGAGAACGAATACACGGTGGCTGCGCCGCCCGTTCCCGCTCCGCTCAACTTCGACATCAAGACCGCGGAGCCGCTGTCGTTCGCTGTCCTCGAGGAAGCGCGTGGGAAGGTCTACGAGTCTCCCGAGCACTGCAACACGTTCTCCCGCGCGCTCGAGAGCCTTTCGACGCAAGGGGAAGAGGGCCGGCGCCGCGCCCTCGGTCATTGGATCCTGTCCGACTTCGACCGCTGCGAGAGCGAGCTGGCGAACTACGAGAAGGACGACACCGCCGCCTACACGCGTGCGCGCTCCCTGCTCGCCCTGCGCCGTAGCGAGGAAGCCCTTCCGATCTTCGAGCGCTTGACGACGGCCTATCCGAAAGAGCCCCGCCCGCGGGCCGGGTGGCTCGAGACGCGCCTCGAGGTCGAAGTCGCGCGGGGTGCGGACGAAGCCGAGCTGGCCGACGAGCTCGAGCGCGAGATCGAGAGCGCTCCCGAAGGCTTCGCGGAACTGGTCGACGGACTCTACCTCCTGGGACGTTGCTCCGAGCTGCGCCGGGATTGGGGAACGGCGCTCGATCGCTACGACGCGGGTCGCAGTCTCGAAGGCGATCACCGCCGACTCCTGCGCCGCATGGGGCACCTGGCGGAGCGTCACGGTCTGGACGATCTCGCGATCCAGGTCTACGAGCGCCTGCTCGCCATCCCTCCCACGGACCGCGGCGTGCTCCTGAACCTCGGCGTCATGTACGAGGATCTCGGGCGCGATTCGGACGCGGCCTCTTGCTACGACATCGTCGTCAAGAACGCTCCGACCGACGAGACGGCGCGCAAGTACCTCGAGGACGCGCGCGCCGCGATGGACATGTTCTACGACGAGGACATGGAGAAGAAGGAGGACCGGCTCAACCAGATCCTCCGCATCCCGATCACCGATTTCGAGCTTTCCGTACGGGCGCGCAACTGCCTCAACAAGATGCAGATCACGACGCTCGGCGACCTGGTCCAGCGCACCGAACAGGAGCTGCTCTCCTACAAGAACTTCGGGGAGACGTCCCTCACCGAGATCAAGGAGATCCTGCACTCGAAGGGTCTGCGTCTCGGCATGCCCCGCGAGGAGGCGGTCGCGAGCATCGAGGCCCACGCCGCGCGCGCCAGCTCTGGCGAGCGTTCGGACGTGATGAACAAGCCGATCCTCGAGCTGCAGCTCTCGATTCGCGCGCGGCGCACGGTCGAGACCCTCGGGTGCCTGACCGTTGGCGACATCACCAAGCACTCCGCCGAGGAGCTGCTGGGCATGCCGAACTTCGGACAGACTTCGCTGCAGGAGTTGCGCTCGAAGCTGGCCGAGCTCAGCCTCAAGCTGAAGGGCGAGTAGGCGCCCGGAAGGAGGGGCCACCGTGTACGAATACCTGGACGGGCGGCTCGCGTGCCGCGCCCCGACCCGGGTCGTGATCGACGTCAACGGCGGCGGTTACAGCCTGTCGATTCCCATCGGCGC
>JAJDEW010000077.1 GCA_029259595.1 Planctomycetota bacterium
GGGCCGTCCCTGTATTGACGTGACTCGCACGAACTCGATCCGTAGTTTGCTTCACTTGAGGCGCCTCGCTCCGACCCATGGAAGGTGTGGTTACCCCATGAATCGGCGCGTTTCGGCGCCTCTTTCCGTCTAAGCGCTTATTTCAGGCCTAGGGAGCGGCGCGAACGGGGCTCTCGACGAATCATACGGTGTCAGACTCCTTGTTGTTGGCATGGCTACGGTGCCAACAACAAGGAGTCTGACGTTGTAGGGTCATCACTTCGAGGTCAGCACTTCGAAGCTCGCCAGCAGGTCCTCGAAGTCGGCGAAGTGCTCCTCGTGCTCGGCCTTGGTGGCGATCAGGTTCAGGATGTAGCCAAAAGATCCTTGGCACCAGATGACCTCGGTGATGCCCGACTCGACTTCGGAGCCTTTCGCGCGGCCTTGGAAGCTGGTCGTGTGGCCCTGCGCTCCCTCGACCGTGATGGGCTTGTTGGTGGTGACTTCGAAGTCGTCGTAGTTGGGGCGGAACAGCTCGATCCGGGACTCGGCGAGCGCCTTGGCCGGTGTCCCCGGAGGGAGGCCGAAGGCCACGAAGTGGATGAAGGTGCTCTTGGCGCCGGGGATCTCGAAGCGGATGGTGGCGACGCCCGACGCCGAGTCATCGTGCAGCACCCAGTCGGGTTGCGGCGCCGTCAGGCGACACTCGTAGTCGACGTTGGTGTAGACGCTCCCGACGATCCCCGACTCGTATTGACCGGCCAGGTCGGCGCCGCTGAGTGCGAAGTCCTGGACGCGGATGACGAGGCTTGCGGGCAGCGCCATGCGCAGGGGCTGCGTGCCGGCCACGGTGTCGCTGTCGATGAACTTGAGCAGCGCGAACGTGGCGCCGACCTCGTTCGCGCTGGCGTCCACGGGAATCCACCGTCCGACGTAGACCTCGTTCCACATGTGGCCTCCCCATTGGCCTGCGACCATCCGTTCCCCCAGCGCCATGCGGGTGGGGATGCCGACGGACCGGGCCAGTGAGGCGAAGAGCGTGGAGAATTCCGTGCACTTTCCGGTCTTGCGCGACAGCACCTGCGGACCGCTCAAGGTCTCCGCGATGAGCGCCGAGTCGACATAGCCGAACACCCACGTGCTCAAGGCCTGGACGGCTTCCAGTGCGCTGCCTCCTCCCTGGCAGATCTCCGCGGCGGCGGCCCGGATGGTCGGGTCGTGAGGCTTGATGAACTCCGTCTCCGCGAGATAGAGCTCGAGGCCCTCTGCCGCGATCGGGAACGTGAGGTCGGCGTCGATCGGCTCGGGCGCGAAGACCTCCACCAGGGCGCGATGGTCCTCCCCGTCTTGGCTGTGTTCGACAAGGCGTTGACGATCGTCCTCGAGTTCAAAGTCGTCGAGAGGGATGCCCTTCCAGCGCAGCTCCACGGTGAGCTCCGTCAACCGATGGGGCGTGGGGATCGGCGGGTCGACCGGGAAGGACAAGACCTGGCGACCGGTCTGATCGAGGGGCGCGATGCTCTCCGCCTCCTCGCGAGAACACCGCCGCATGCGAAGGTCGATCTTCTCGTAGAAGCGCTCCGTCTCGAAGCCGTCGGCGCCCACCTCGACCGTCATGTTGTAGGTCGCGTCCTGGTACTCGACCCGCCAGCGTGGGTCGCCGTCCTCCGGCGCTAGGGCGGCAACCTCGACCTGCGCCAGCCCCCAGGTTGCGTCGTCGATCACCTGGAGCGTCACGGCGGTGGTCCCTGCCGGTTGCTTCGCGAGCCACTCCCCCAGGCAGGAGTCGAAGAGAACGAGTTGCTCCCCGGCGACCTTGGATGCCAGGGTCGTTTCCTCTCCATCCTCCACGGACGTCACGGTGAGGGTGTCGTCGACGAGCTCACCGCGCACCGTCGTCGCGCCCGACATCTTCGACATCTCGGAGCGCATGGTCACCGGTCGCAGATCACCCGTCACGAGGTACTCGGTCTTGGTCGTGGTCTCCTGAAGCTGTCCCAGGAAGTTCACGGGAACCCTCGACTCCCACACGTAGCGGAAGTTGTCATCGCCCGTGCTTGTCACCTGGACATGGACCGAGCTGATCTCTTGTTCGCCGTGGCTCAAGACGTACCAGAGGTCGCGCTCTTGGGCGTGCGTCGCGCCACCATCGAGGAGCAGCACGAGGAGGACACAGAACTGTACGAGTCGCTGCCCGGTGTACATGGGGAGTGGTCTCTCGATCCAAGAGGTACGGGGGCCCGGATGCTTCGGGAACTCCCCATCCTACGGGCTTGCGATGCGGGGTGGGAATCGTGCTCGCGAAGGTTGGCGCGCGAGGGCCGCAGGCACGAAGGGATCGGCGCCGCGCAGGTTGGCCGCACACGGAACCCCTTCAATCTCTCGAAAGCAGATGACCATCCATGGAAAGTCAATCGGTAGAAACCCTGATCGTGGAGGAGGTCTTCGAGTACAGCCCGTGCTGCCGCAAGCGCAGCTCGCAGCAAACTCGTCGACGCCGACGAATAACGCCCGAAAGCCACTCGTGCCCCCATGGCGACAATAGAGCACCTCGCCTAGCCTCTTGGGGCGAGAGTCAGGGAGCTGGGTCCAATCATCCTTCGCCACTCCTCGGTGCCATTTTTTTGCTCTCGCTCGATCGACCGGATTACCACGCGTCACGATCGGCCAGGGACTCGCGTGGACCGAGATTGGATGAAGGAAGGCGCCCGACAACACATACTCCGTTTTTGGATCGCTGCGTGTCTCTTCTGTGCTCTGCCACAGGCACAGAGTTCGGGCATCGTCTTTCTCGATGACACGCACGTCCGTCCGATGGGGACCATCGACCCTTCGGACGCCCGAGCCAGCGTATTCGCCTGGAGCGACGAACTCGCTTCCCTGGGCTTTGCCGAAGGCGTATGGACGCTGACCTCGCGTGCACGGAAGCGGCTTGGCGGCCCCTTGTTTTCTCTTGGAGCCGGCCGACTGAAGGCGACGATCCCCAGGCTTCCGGATCGCGGCGGACCTACCGCAAGCGTGTGGACCTGGACGGCATGGGTGCGGACACGAACGGGCTCACTCCTGGTCTTGCGTCGGGCTCTCCCGTTCGTTCCCCGTTCCCAGCCTCTCGACGAAGTGGTGTCGACCCGGAACGCGAACCTGGATGGAGACTTTTCCGACAAGAGCCCGCTCGGCATTCGTCCCGTCGCAAACTTCAGCGCCACGCCCACGCGTGGAACAGCGCCGCTCTTGGTTGCCTTCGAGGATCATTCCCAAGGCGCGATCACCTCCTGGACCTGGAGCTTCGGCAACGGCGCGAGCTCGAACCTCCAGAACCCCACGCTCACCTTCCGCGATCCCGGTGTCTATCCCGTTTCCTTGACGGCGACGGGTCCCGAGGGCACGAGCACGCTGGTTCTGCCGGACCTCGTCACGGTCGACGAAGCACCACCCGTCGCGAACTTCGGCGCCACTCCGACGAACGGAACGGCTCCGCTCGCGGTCGACTTCAGCGACTCCTCGACGGGAACCACAACCGCCTGGCATTGGAGATTCGGCAACGGCGCGACCTCCACACAGCAAGACCCGAGCACAACGTACCTGGCTCCGGGCACCTACAGCGTGACGCTGACCGCGACCGGCCCCGGCGGGTTCGACACGGCCACGCAGACCGCCCTGATCACGGTCGACGAACCCCCGCCTGTCGCGGACTTCAGCGCGACGCCGACGAACGGACCAGCGCCGCTGGCGGTCGACTTCACCGATTCTTCGACGGGAACGGTCACGGCCTGGAGCTGGAGCTTCGGCGACGGCGCGACCTCCACACAGCAGAACCCGAGCACGACGTACCTGACTCCCGGCACCTACAGCGTGACGATGACCGCGACGGGCCCCGGCGGCTTCGACACGGCCACGCAGACGGACCTGATCACGGTCGACGAACCCCCGCCCGTTGCGAGCTTCGGCGCGACGCCGGCGAACGGACCAGCGCCGCTGGCGGTCGACTTCACCGACTCCTCGACGGGCACGGTCACGGCCTGGAGCTGGAGCTTCGGTGACGGCTCGACCTCCACACAGCAGAACCCGAGCACGACGTACCTGACTCCGGGCACCTACAGCGTGACTCTGACCGCGACCGGCCCCGGCGGCTTCGACACGACCACACAGACGGACCTGATCACGGTCGACGAGCCCCCGCCCGTCGCGAGCTTCGGCGCGACGCCGACCGAGGGAGTCTTTCCCTTGCTCGTCGAATTTGGCGATGCGTCGTCGGGCGCGGTGAGCGGTTGGAGTTGGGAGTTCGGGGACGGAGGCACGTCTTCGCTCCAGAACCCGACGCACGTCTACGCACTTGCTGGGAGTTTTTCCGTGACGCTGACCGTGACGGGTCCGAGCGGGATGGACACGCGCGTGGAGACGGGCTTCATCGGTGCGCAGGTTCCGGCCTTTCGCTATGGGATGAATTCGAGTGCCAACGGCTGGGCGGCGCGGACCATTCCGTTTGCGGATGCTCTGGCCCGTGGACTCGAGTTCGGGACGCTGGTCGGGAGCGTTCCGACCTTCACGTTTGCGCCGCTGATTCCCTTGGGGCAAGAGCCTCCCCTGCTCGGGCAGGGTTGGCCGGACTTCTCGCAGATGGCCCCCGGTGAGAAGCCGATGTCGCGACTCTTCATCGACATGAACGGGTCAGCTCCGGACGGGTCGACCGTCCCCTATGTCGTGACCTGGGAGGGAACGGGCTCCTGCAGTCTGATCGGTCCGATGGTCGTCTCGGAAGCGAACCGCAGCAGCAACCGGGTCGAGGTTTTCGTCGATCCACAGGGAGGCGGGGGCGATGGTCAGCTGGTCTGGGTCATGGACTCTTCCGATCCGCTCGATCCCGTGCGCGATGCGCACGTTTGGCTCCCGGGTATGGAAACGACGAGGCCCATCTTTTGGCCGCCCTTCGTTGAAAAGGTCCAGGCCATGAACGGAGGTACCGGCCCACACGTCTGGCGGACGCTGAACTGGAATCAGATCCGCCACTATGGAGCGCTCGGTCAACCAGCTTCGTTCGTCTTCGATCTGGCAGGTCGCATCACGCCGGCCAGTCCCAGCCAGGGCACCCGCCGCGGCGTTTGTCCGGAATTTCAGGTGGCGCTCTGCAACCTCGTCGGTGCCAACCTGCACTTCATCGTTCCGCACCAAACGGATCAGCTGAGTGTCGCGGACTACGAGACCTTCGTGCGGGATGCGCTCACCGTAATCCGAGACGGTTCGCCCGCGGTGCCGGGTGTCAACGCTGGTCAGCCCTTCTCCGGGCTCGACCCCGGACTGACGTTGACGCTCGAACTCTCCAATGAGATGTGGAACAACAGCTTTGTCGTCCACTCGTGGCTGGTCGATCGGGCGATGACGAACGGCCTCTCGCTCGAGGAGCAGATCGCCATCGAGCTCGAACGCGTCTTCGACATCGCCGACGAGGTTTTCGCGGGCCCCGACTCGGGACGCTTGCGCAAGTTCGTCGGTGGCTGGATCGGAGATCCGACCTTCCTGGCGGACATCCTCTCTGCCTTGCCTGCCGGAACCCAGGTCGATGCCGTCGGTCCTGCGGCCTACTTTCGCCCGCGCAGCGAGGACATCGATGCCTGGCTCGCGGGCTCGGTGGGGCAGGATTGCCCGAACTGCCCGACTCCAGAAGAGGTCATCCTCTCCGCCCGCTCGTTCTTGCCCGACCTTCTCGTTCCGCTCCTGGACCATCGGCTGATCGCCGACGCGTATCTCAATCCGGACGGCTCTCATCCGGCGCTCGAGCTGTACGAAGCCGGCCAGTCCTTCGTCGCGGGCTTCCAACCCTGGGGCGCCGCCGCCAACCAGGCCCAGGTGCTTCCCGACATGTTCGACGCGTATGTGCTCGACTTCGTCCCGCTTCTCGCGGCCGCGGGTGTCGAGGTCGTCAACTGGTACAGCTTCATGACGTCCAACACCGCGCAGGGCGGCTCGAACGGCCCCTTCGGGCACTGGGACAACATCAATCAGACGCTCACACTGCCGGTCGTCAGCCCCTACCTGGACGAGGGAGTGCCGAAAGCGGCAGCGGTCTACAAGGGGCCACCGGCCGATTGAATACGGTGTCAGGCACCTTGTTGTTGTCCTTGTTGAACGATGCCAACAAGGTGCCTGACACTGTATTGGCGTTACAACGCAGGCTCCAGAATCACGGCCATGCTGGGGGAAGAGAGCACGGGCCCCGCCTGCGTGAGGAAGAGCGCCTGGCCGAAGAGCGTGATCCGTTCCTCTCCACCGATCGAGCCGATAGGAAAGTCGAGGCTCCGGGTTCCGCCGGCATCCATCGTCGTAACCGCAAGAATCCGCCAGGGCGGCTGGAGCGCCAGCCAGCCTTGGCTGAAGGCGCTCGCCAACGGACGACGCAAGGGAGCGGCGGTCGCGACAAAGGCGAGCTCGCCGGGTGCGCCTTCGAGCGTGACGCGCAGGGCTTGGCCCACCCGCGTTGCCGGGCCGAACGAGAGCCTGCGCGCGGCCCCGGGGAATTCGCGGACCGTTCCCTCTGGCCAGTTGATCGGAACGCCTTCGGGGCCTGGCCGAAAGCCGCAGAAATCGAGCGCC
>JAJDEW010000078.1 GCA_029259595.1 Planctomycetota bacterium
TCGTCACCGTCCCTCGTCACCGCCCCTCGTCACCGCCCCTCGTCACCGCCCCTCGTCACCGCCCCTCGTCACCGCTCACGTTCGAAGCCCATCACCAGAGCCGTCGCGCCCGTCCAAGGCTCTGGCGATGGTCCGTGCCGCGCAGGCCCGCCGTAGGCGGGCCGTAGCCTCGGAGCCGAAAGGCTCCGTGCTGGTGCCGTTTCGCGGCGCAGCCGCGAAATCAGGCACAGGCGCACGACGGAGTGTGCGCCGCGTCCTGAGGTGGATGGGGCTCGCGACTGACCGAGCGTCGGCCTTCGGGTCGCGTCCCTCGCGGGCGGAACCGCCTCAACCTCTCGAACGCGCTCACAGCGCGAGCCGATGGCGAGCGAAGCGAGCGAGGCGTCCAGCGAAGCTCCGCGGTCGTTTCCGAAACGATCCGGACGACGACAACGGACTCGCTCGCTTCGCTCGCAATCGACTCGCGCGGTGTCGCGGGGTTGGCTAGACCGCTTCGATTCCTTCCGCGAGGGACGCAACCCGAGGACCGACCCGTCCGAGAGTCGCGGGCCGGCACCTCCTTAGGACGCGGCGCACACTTCGTCGTGCGCCTGTGCCTGATTGCGCGGCTGCGCCGCGCAACGGCACGTCACGGAGCCTTCGGCTCCGAGGCTACGGCACGCCTGCGGCGCGCCTCCGCAGCCCTCGTCACCGTCCCTCGTCACCGTCCCTCGTCACCGTCCCTCGTCACCGTCCCTCGTCACCGCCCCTCGTCACCGCCCCTCGTCACCGCCCCTCGTCACCGCCCCTCGTCACCGCTCACGTTCGAAGCCCATCACCAGAGCCGTCGCGCCCGTCCAAGGTTCTGGCGATGGTCCGTGCCGCGCAGGCTCGCCGCAGGCGGGCCGTAGCCTCGGAGACGAAAGGCTCCGTGCTGGTGCCGTTTCGCGGCGCAGCCGCGAAATCAGGCACAGGCGCGCGACGGAGTGCGCGCCGCGTCACAAGGAGGTGTCGGCCCGCGACTCTCGGATAGTTCGGCCCTCGGGTTGCGTCCCTCGCGGGCGGAACCGCCTCAACCTCTCGAACCCGCCCACAGCGCGAGCCGGTGGCGAGCGAAGTGTCGGCCCGCGACTCTCGGATAGTTCGGCCCTCGGGTTGCGTCCCTCGCGGGCGGAACCGCCTCAACCTCTCGAACCCGCTCACAGCGCGAGCCGAAGGCGAGCGAAGCGTTCAGCCCCCCGCTCACTCCTCCCCCGCGTACCCCATCGCTTCCAGCTCCGCCTGCTTCCTCGCCGAGAGCGCCGCCGCGCGCAGTTGGATCCGGGGGACCACGAGCGGGGGGTAGGCTCGGCGGCCGCGTTCGTAGAGCCGGCGGGCCCAGGCCTCGGACTGCTGATCCAGGGCTTCGTCCGGATCGCTCGCCAGGTCGAAGGCGCCGAGAAAGAACGGGGCGTCGGAACGGGTCGGCGTCGGTTCGTTGAGGAGCGCTTTATGGGTGCCGTTCTCGACGACGGCCCAACTGGAACCGGCCGCGGGGGCGGCGGCCTGGAAGAGATAAACGGGACGCGTGCGGCGCAGCTCGAGCACGGAGCGGCCGACCCAGCCCTGCGCGGGGGGGACGCCGGCCAGGGCGGCAAGGGTCGGCGGCACGTCGATGCTCGAAACAGGGTGATTCACGACGCGCGTGGGCAGGCCTCGGCCGAAGAGTCCGAAGGGAACGCGCACCTGCTCTTCGTAGACGACGCCGCCGTGGAACATCTGACGGTGTTCGTGGAAGGACTCGCCATGGTCGCTCGTGAAGAGCAGGGCTCCGCATTCGAGCAGGTCGCGCGCTTCGAGCTCGGCTCGAAACTCCGCGAAGGCCCCGTCGAGCTCGAGGACCGCGGCCTGGTAGTAGGCGCGCATGTTCCGCAGGAAGGCAGGCAGGCGCGCGTCGCGTGTTTGCGGCTCGAGTTCCTGGAAGGCGCTCCACAGCGTGGGGAAGTCCGCCTCGGGCAGTCCGAGCTGCGCGCCGTGGCGCGCACGCGTGGCGGACGAGATCGTGTAGGGCAGGTGCGTCGCATAGGTCTGCACGTACAGAAAGAGCGGCCGGCCGTCGTCGTCGGCGAGCGTGCGGCGAGCGCGTTCGACCGTGTCCGCCACGTTTCCGTTCCGCTCGTCGAAGAAGCCGAAGCCCTGGTCGAGGTCGAATTGGTTCGACAGCACGACGGAGTCGGTGATCGCGACGGTGCGATAGCCGAAGCGAGCGAGGTGTTCCGCGATGGTGTCGAGGCTCTGCGCCAGGCCGCGTGCATGGCCGGCGATACCGGCCTGCCGCGGGTAGATTCCGGCGAAGAGCGCCGCGTGCGAGGGCAGCGTCGACGTGCTCGTCGACCAGCTGTTGCGAAAGCGCAGGCCGCCGCGGAAGAGCGCCTCGAGGTGTTCGGCCTCGGCTCGCGGATCCGTGTCGCCCGGCCCGCGGTACAGGGACAGATTGTCGGCCCGAAAGGTGTCCGCCAGGAACCAGACGAGGTCGGGGCGGCCCGCTCCCCAGGGGCGCTGTCCGTAGGTGCCGATCGCTGCGGGACCCAGGACCGGCGCAAGAACGGCGCTCCAGACGAGAGGGCCGGAAAGCGCGATGGCCAGCTCGGCGTCGGCGCGTGCCGCGGGCGGCAGGGCGAAGCGCACGAAGGCTTGCGCACCTTCCGGTCCGACGGCGAGCTCGCGCTCACCGACGAGCTCGCCGTCGAGCTCCACGCGCACCCGCACGGGCTCGAGCGCGGGTCCTACGCCACTCCACAGGGGCTCGACCGCCAGCCGAAAGGACAGGGCACTTTCGGGCGCAAGCTCGAGGCGGCAGGCAGAGCGCTCGCCCGGCAGGAGGACGAGGCCCTCGCCCGAGAAGCGCCGTCCGCGCACGCGCAGCGTGCGTCCCTCGACGCGCTCGCGCTCGACGAAGGTCGCGAGCTCCCAGCCGTCCTCCGGTTCCTCACCCTCCTCCAGGCGCACCAGCACGTCGCCCGAGCGCAGGAGCAGGAACTGCCCGGGGGTCGGCAGCGAGCGGATGCGACGCGTGGTGCGCCGAAACGGCTCGAGCTCGCGCTCGGGGGTCGTGATGCGGAGCTCTTCCGTTGCGTCCGGAGAGCGCCCGGTCGACACCGGGGTCCACTTCGGGGACCAGGCGCCGAAGCGCTGTTCCCAAGCGGTCCGGGCAAAGTCGACCGAGAGCTCGAGGCCCCAGGCTCCGCTCGCGCCCGACAGCTCGAGCGTGCGGACGGGGCGCCCCCCCAGCGAGACCGGCGGCGTCCCGCTGCGCTGCCAACCGCGCGCGGCGCGGGCCAGGGGTTGGAAAACGGGACGCTCGGAACCACCACAGCCAGCGAGCAAGGCCGACAGAGCACAGAACCAAGCGAGACGAACGGGCGCGAGCATCATGGCAGCGAGCGGTGGTCCGCGGCGTCAACGTCTGGCCACAGGCGTGACCGGAGGGGACGGAGAAGCACGGACGGGGGCTCAGGATGGCCCCCTTGCGCCGTCAATGCCACTCACGGCTCGATTCCCTGCCGCTCGTCCAGGCACGGCCGGGCCGCGGGCACCGTTGGTAGTCGGCTCACGGACCGGCGGATAGGATGGCCGGTCCCCGGGTCCCGTCCCCGGACGTGTCCCCCCGCGATCAGAGCCATGAAAGACCTTCACCCGCGCCTTGGCGCCGCCTGCATCCCGGCGCTCGTCCTCGCCCTCGCGAGCCTCGGCTCCTGCCGCGGCGCCTACCAGTCGACCGAGCTCGACCCCGAGGCCCAGCTCGAGATCTACGTCACGACCGCGACCTACCTGTACGAGGACGGCTCGCTCGTTCGCGCGCAGGACCAGGCGGTCAAGGCGCTCGTGCTCGATCCCGAGAACGTCGCGATGCGTCGCATGATCGGCTGGATCCGCGTGCGCCTCGGCAAGAACGAAGACCTCGTCATCGCGGAGTCCTTCTTCCGCAAGCTGATGCGTGAGGGCGACGAGTCCAATGCGACGCTGCTCGGCATGGCCACGACGCTCGAGCGACTGGGGCTCGCCTACGACAAGACGTCCCGGGCCTACGCCCGCGGAGAGCGTCGGCCGGAAGACGGCGTGCCGGTCGAAACGCGCACGCGCGAGCTCGCGAAGAAGGCACGCGACCATTGGGCCGATTCGCTCGAGTTCTACGAGCGGACGCTCGAAGCAGGTGAAGGCAGCACCAACGCCATGAACGGCCTGCAGCGCGTGCACGCCCTGCTCGGGCAGTACGACGAGTCGCTCGCCTGGTCCAGCGAGCTCCTGCGCCGCTCGTCCGAGGAACTCGGAGTCTGGGAGCGCATGCTGACCAGCGAAGAGTTGACGGAGAAGGAGGAGAAGCTCTTCCAGACCAACGCCGCGATGGCCTACCGCCTGCAGCACGAGACGCACCTGTTCGCGGCGACGCTCCTGCAGGAGATCGGTCGCGATCTCGAGGCGATTCCGCACATGGACGCGGTCATCGTCGCGAGCCCGGACCTGGCCGAGGCTTACAGCCAACGCGGCCAGCTCTACGCCCGACTGGGTGAAAACGAGCGGGCGATCACCGATCTCGACCGCTACCTGGAGCTGTCCGAGAAGGCCTTCGAGCACCCCCAGATCCAGCAAGCCTTCGACATCCGCAAGGAGTGTCAAAGGAAGCTCCAGGGCCGCTGATTCCGGCCAAGAAAAGGGCGCGCAGAGCTGCCAGCCCCTGCGCGCCCCTCGAGCCTCGGGAGCCCCCTGCTAGAAGTCCCGTCGCTCGTTCTTGGTTTCGTTCGTCCCCGCGGACGGGGTCGAGGCCCAGTTCGCCTCGTGCCGCACGCCGTCGGCATCGATCCAGCCGACCGTGAAGTCGCTGGTCTCGCGTTCGGCGAGCAAGCGTGTGATGTCCTCGGCCGAGGCGACCTTCGTTCCGGCGACACTCAGGATCACGTCGCCCGAGCGCAGGTTGAGAGCGTGTGCGATCGTGCGCGGGAAGACCGAATCGATCAGCATCCCCGTGCCTTGCTCGATGCCCAGCGCTGCGGCGCGCTCCGCGGGAACGGGTCGCACGCGCACGCCCAGGATGTCGGTCCGCATCGGCTCGGGAGAGAGACCGCGCTGGGAGAAGTAGATCCGCGGCCGCCCCTCGTCACCGAAGCGCAGCGGGCCGAACTGGAACAGCTCGCCCAGGGGCTTGTCGCCGAGATGGACGCGCAGCCCGCCCATGCGGGAATCGGTCAGCTCGTCGCGCAGCTCGGGGTTCGATTCGAGGATCGACTCGTAGCTCTCGCCCGAGTACTCGCGGTTGACCTCTTCTCCATTGACGTTTTCCGTCACGCGGATCGTGCAGCCGTCCCCGGTCTCCTCGACGGTGACCCTGCGGCTCTCGCTGCTCGTCCCCGGCGCGTTGAACCACGACTGCGAGCCAGGCGGAAACAGTCGATCCGGATCGAGCCGGAAGACCTGGAAGTCGGGCAGGAGCTCCTCGAGCCTCCCTTGTCCGGGACCACCGAAGAACTCGTCGAGCGGAGCGACGGCGAACCCGGGGCGCTGGCGCAGTTCGCGCAGGGCCAGCCGCGCGGTCCAGGCCAGGTCCGGGAAGTTGCCGTCCTGCGAGAGTTCTTCGAGGAAGGTCTGCGCGCTCGGATCCTTGCGCGCACGCTTCACGAGTCGCTCGAAGTGTCCTTCGCGGCGATCGAGATCACGCTCCTCCAGGAGGCCGAGCCATTCCTCGGGATCGAAGCGGGCGGAGGCGCCGGGCGTGGGGAGAGCCTCGTCCGGCGAGGGCTCGACGCGGCGCAGGCCTCCGGCCTTGGCGCCCTCGTCTTGGGCGTGTTGCGACGCCGGGAGCGCGAGACAGAAGACCAGCGGAGAAAGACTCAGTGCGATGCGGTGCAGCTTCACGGTTCGACCTCCCGATGAAATCGGGTGAGAGACTGGAGGCTCAGCGATAGCCGTCGGCGGCCAGGCGCGCACCTTCGTCGTCGGGGCGCGTGGTGGAGTGCGGCGCGCTTCGAGCGGCCTCGGCGTCGTCGAGCAAACGCTCTTCGCCGGCTCCCACCTTGCGGAGCCCACCGGGCTTGGAGGTCGGCGTGCCGGCCACGCTGTCCGCCGTCGTCAGACCGGCAGCGGCGGGCTCGACCGCGGACAGCGCGGCGCCGGGCCGCAGACCTTCGCCGGCGGGATCGGCAGGAACGCTCGGATCGCCGAGCTGAACGAACAAGACCGCGGCAGCCGCCGCGGTGAGCAACGGAGCCGCAAAGCGCAGCAGGCGTCCACGCCGCGCGCCGGACGGGTCCGCAGAGCGCACCGGCACGAGCGTGTCCGGCGCGTTCGGGGTCGTGCTGGAAAGCAGGCCTTCGCGCACGAGTCCCACCCGAACCCCGGACCACAGGTCCACGTCCAGGCGGTTGGTCTCGCGACCTCTCAGAGCCAACTGGAGGCTCGTCCGGGCCGCTCGAGCGATCTCCGCCCGTTCGGCGCAAGCCTGGCACAGGGCCAGGTGCTCGCGCACGAACGTGCGCTCGTCGTCCTCGAGATCCTCCCCGACGAAGAGGGGAATCCGGTCGAGGGCGTCCGAGCAGCCTTGGAGAGCGTCTTTCATGGTGTGGTGAACGGAGATGGGAGTCCCTAGTTGCCCGTGTCTCCAGGGGCGTCTACGCGCGGCTTCGAGGAGGTGTTGGCGGGATTTGTCCCGGCTTCTCCGGAGCGCAGGCGCTCGGCCCGCTCCCACTCCTCCTGGAACAGTTTTCGACCCCGGTGCAGGCGCCAACGAACGGTCACGTGGGTCGCGCCGACGATCTCGGCGATGTCCGTGCAGGGCAACCCCTCGAGCTCGCGCAGGATCATGACGACCCGAAAGTGCGGCGCCAGGCGGTCGATGCAGTCGCGCACCCGCACGGCGGTCTCCTCGCGCTCGAGCTCGGCAGAGGGTGCCTCGGCGCCTTCGTCCTCCAGGTCGAATTCGATCGGATCGTCCTCCGGACCGCCCTGCGTGCGCACGTGCGGGCGGCGCTTGCGGAGGTGGTCGATCGCCAGGTTCGTGACGATGCGGTAGAGCCAGGTCGTGAACTCGTGCTTGAAGTCGAAGCGCGCGAGGTTCTTGAAGACCCGGATGAAGGCGTCCTGGGCGAGATCGCGCGCGTCCTCGCGGTTCGCCACCAGGTTGACCGCGACCCGAAAGGCGCGCTCTTGGTGGCGTTCGACCAGCTCCTGGAAGGCCGCCTCGTCCCCCGCCTGGGCCCGCCGGATCCATTCGTGATCCGCGTGGGCTGGCGCGTTCGGATCGATCGGTTCTTGGGCGTCGGGCACGGACTTTCGGGCTGCGTTCGGGCTCGGGTGGGCGGACTCGTGACTCAACATAAGGAATGGGCGCAACGGCGCCTACGCACGAGCCGGCCCGACGTTGGCGTCGCTCTCCCTCACCAGGTCGGCCTGCGCCGCGGCCAACGTCGCGGCAAGGGCCCTTGGCGCCCGCTCAGGCCACGGGTTCGGGGAAGCGTCCCTCGATCGCGGCGATGTGGCGGTACTTCCTTCGCCGCTCCAGCAGGAGCTCGCCGATCGGGATCTCCCCCAGCTCGCGCAGGTTGCGCAGCAGCACGCGTCGCACCTCCGCCATCGCCACCGAGGGCGCGCGGTGGGCCCCGCCCAGGGGCTCCGCCACGATCTCGTCGATCACGCCGAGCTCGTCGAGGTCCTTCGACGTCAGCTTCAGGGCCTCCGCCGCCTCCGGGGAGCGTTCGCCGTCCTTCCAGAGGATGGCCGCGCAGCCCTCCGGGCTGATCACGGAGTAGTAGGCGTGCTCCATCATCAGGACGCGGTCCCCGATGCCGATGCCGAGCGCGCCGCCCGAGCCGCCCTCGCCGATCACGAGCACGAGGATCGGCACCTTCAGCGTGAACATCGCGACGATGTTCTCCGCGATCGCCATCGCTTGCCCGCGCTCCTCGGCCCCGATCCCGGGATAGGCCCCCGGCGTGTTGATCAGGCACACGATCGGCAGGCCCAGCTTCTCCGCCAGGCGCATCTTGCGCAGGGCCTTGCGGTAACCCTCGGGGTGCGCACAGCCGAAGTTGCACTCGAGCCGCTCCTTGGTCGTGCGGCCCTTGCGGTGAGCGACGAGCAGGAAGCGCCGGTCGTCCATCGTGGCGAGCCCGGTCAGGATCGCCTTGTCGTCGCCGAAGGTGCGGTCCCCGTGCAGCTCGCAGAAGTCGTCGAGGATCTCGGTGACGTAATCGTTGGCGACCGGCCGGTTGGCATGGCGCGCGACGGTCACCCGCTCCCAGGCCGAGAGGTCCGAGTAGGTCTTGTCGAGCTCCTCGAGCCGCTTGGCCTTCAGGGCCTCGAGCTCGGGTGAGATGTCGAGATGCGTCGACAGGGACAGGGCTTCGAGCTCGGCGATCTTCGCCTCGATCTCCTCGATCTTGCGCTCGAAGGCCATGCCGCCGCCGGCATCCTTCTTGTTCTTCGGGTTCGTCAAGGCACTGGACCGCGAGGGCGTCGCCAGGGGAAAGGCAACGAATGGTCCGAGACCGGGGGCGACTTCGCAAGGGCGGAGCCGCGCGGAGAAAGCCGGTCGTGCGCCACGGAGGGCGCTCCGCCCGCCGTCCGCGCTCTTCCTGGGAGCCCTGCGGCCCGCGATTCCGGGCCGATCCACGCTTTGTCGCCTTGGCGGAGGTCTCTAGGATGGGCGTTCGCCGCTTCGACGGGCGATCGCGGGAGCCCCTCCGGGCCCGACTCGCTCAAAAGCCCACCCCTGGCCCGCCGCGCTTCGCGCCTCCGCATGATGGAAACCGCCGAGGCCTCCTCCGACGAGGAGGCGACTACCGTGCCCTTCCCCGAGGCCTGGCGCATCGAGGTCCTGCGCCACCCCGATCGCGAGGACCCCGAAGGCGAACACGTGAGCGGCGCCTTCCGCGAGCTCGGGCTCACGCCCCCCCGCCGGACCCGCGTCGCGCGCGGGGTCCTGCTCGCACCCGACTACGACCGCTCGGCCATCGACGCCATCGCGAGCGAGCTCCTGGCGGATCCCGTGGTCGACGTCGTGCGGATCGCCGCTCCCGGCCAGGGCTTCGGCCTGGGCGAGCGTCCGGGCCTGCACCGCGTCCTGGTCCAACGCCAGCCCGGCGTCATGGATCCCGTCGCACGCACGATCGAGGACCTGTTGGTCCGGATCGGCCGCACGCCGGCTTCGGGCACGCCCGGCATCGGGACCTACCGCGCCTTCGAGCTCGAGGGGCCGAACCCGACCGAGCTCGAGCTCGCGACCAAGAAGCTGCTCGCGAACGAGACGATCGAAAACGTCCGGATCGACCGCGAGGACCTGCCCTACGGCAAGCCGACCGCGCAGACCGCACGCGGTCGCGTCCAGGTCGAGCTCTTGGCCGCGAACGCGGACGAGCTCGAGCGCATCAGCACCGAAGGCCAGCTCAGCCTGACGCTGGTCGAGATGCGCGCGATCCAGGAGCACTTCGAAGCGCTCGGGCGCGAACCCTCGGCCTGCGAGCTGGAGACGATCGCGCAGACCTGGAGCGAGCACTGCAAGCACAAGACGCTGACCGGCATCGTCGAGTTCGAAAACGCGTCCGGTGAGATCGAGCGCATCGACAACCTGCTGAAGAGCACGATCGCCCGCGCGACTCACGAGCTGGACCGCGACTTCTGCGTGAGCGTCTTCGTCGACAACGCCGGCATCATCGCCTTCGACGAGGGCTGGGACATCTGCATCAAGGTCGAGACCCACAACCACCCGAGCGCGATCGATCCCTACGGCGGAGCCGGAACCGGCATCGGTGGCGTCATCCGCGACGTGCTCGGCGCGGGCCTCGGCGCGAAGCCGATCGCGAACACCGACTGCTTCTTCGTCGGTCCGCCCGACCTGGCGCGCGACGCGGTCCCGAAGGGCTCGATGCATCCGCGTCGGATCCTGCGCGGCGTCGTCGCCGGCGTGCGCGACTACGGCAACCGGATGGGCATCCCGACCGTGAACGGCGGCGTCTGGTTCGACGAGGGCTACGTCGCGAACCCGCTCGTGTACGCCGGGACGATCGGCCTGATGCCGCGCTCGGCGGCGACCAAGGAGGTGCGCCCGGGCGACGTCATCGTCACCGTCGGCGGCCGCACCGGTCGCGACGGCATCCACGGTGCAACCTTCTCCTCGATCGAGCTGTCCGAGCACTCCGAGACCGTCTCCAGCTCGGCCGTGCAGATCGGCGACCCGATCACCGAGAAGCGCGTGCTCGACGGGCTCCTGCGCGCGCGCGACCTGGGCCTCTACCGCGGGATCACCGACTGCGGTGCCGGCGGCTTTTCGTCCGCGGTCGGCGAGATGGGCGAGCACACCGGCGCCGAGGTCGACCTGGCCAACGTGCCGCTGAAGTACCCCGGGCTCTCGTCCCACGAGATCTGGATCAGCGAGGCCCAGGAGCGCATGGTCCTGGCCGTCCCCCCCGAGCACGTCGAGCGGCTGCTCGCGGTCTTCGCCGCCGAGGACGTCGAAGCGACGGTCATCGGGCGCTTCACCGACACGAAGACGCTCGTCGTGAAGGACGGCGAGGCCGTCGTCGCCGAGCTCGGCATGGGCTTCTTGCACGACGGCGCTCCGCGCCCGACGCGAACCGCGCGCTTCGAAGCGCCCGACGTCCCCGATCCGGGGTGTCCGCGGCCGGAGTCGTTCGAGAGCGCGCTCCTGTCGCTGCTCGCCTCGCCGAACATCTCCAGCAAGGAATGGATCATCCGCCAGTACGACCACGAGGTGCAGGGCATGTCGGTCGTCAAGCCGCTGGTCGGCGTGCGCGCGGACGGCCCGTCCGACGGCGCCGTGCTGCGCCCGCTCCAGCACTCATGGAAGGGGCTCACGATCGCCTGCGGGGCGCTGCCGTCCTACGGCAAGCTCGATCCGTACGCGATGGCGCTCGCCGCGATCGACGAGGCCTTGCGCAACGCCGTCGCCGTCGGCGCCGATCCGGACCACGCCGCGATCCTCGACAACTTCTCGTGGGGCAACTGCGACAAGCCGCGCGAGCTGGGCGCGCTCGTGCTCGCTTGCCAGGCCTGCTACGACGGCGCGCTGGCCTACGGCACGCCCTTCGTGTCGGGCAAGGACAGCCTGAACAACGAGTACCGCGTCGGTGACCGCACCATCTCGATCCCTCCCACCCTCTTGATCACCTGCATCGCGCGGGTGAACGACGTGCGGCGGGCGGTCACGATGGACGCCAAACAGGCGGGCAACGAGCTCTATCTCGTCGGCACCACGGGCGCCGAGCTGGGCGGCTCGCAGTACTTCGAGCTCGAAGGCCTCTTCGGCGGCCGCGTCCCGCGCCCGGACCTCGCGCTCGCGCCGCAGATCCTGCGGGCGATGCACCAGGCGATCTCGGGCGGGCTCGCGGCCAGCGTGCACGACCTTTCGGACGGCGGCTTGGCCGTCGCCGCGGCCGAGATGGCCTTCGCCGGCGAGCTCGGTATCGACCTCGACGTCGGCGCGGTGACGATCCCCGGGCTCGAGCCGGGCTACGACGCCGACGCGGTCCGCGCCTTTTCCGAGTCGTGCACACGCTTCCTCGTCGAGGTGGCGCCCGAGCACGCGGCCGACTTCGAACGCGCCTTCGCCTCACTGCCCTGCCGCCGCGTCGGAGCGGTGATCGCGGAGCCGCGCTTGCGCCTGCGCTCCGGCTCGACCGTCCTGACCGACCTCGCCCTCGAGAGCACGCGTCAGGCCTTCACGGGAGGATTCCGAGGATGACGAACGTCAAAGCGATGGTCCTGCGCTCCGCGGGAACGAACTGCGACCTCGAGACCGTCGAGGCCTTCGAAGCCGCCGGCGCCGAGGTCGCGCTGGTCCATCTGAACGAGCTCTCCCGCGAACCCGCCCGACTCGAGGACTTTCAGATCCTCGCCATCGCCGGTGGCTTCAGCTACGGCGACTACGTCGCGGCCGGACGCGTGTTCGGCATCGAGCTGCGCCACCGCCTGCAGCGCGAGCTCAGCGCCCACGTCGCCCGCGGCGGGCTCGCGCTCGGCATCTGCAACGGCTTCCAGATCCTGGTCGAGCTCGGGCTCCTGCAGGCTCCTTCGAGCGCGCCCGAGGAGCGTGCCTTCGCCCTGACCGACAACGCCTCCGCGCGCTTCGAGTGCCGCTGGGTCACGCTCCGCTCGGAGGCTTGCGCCGTGCCGTGGCTCGTACCGGGCGAGCTCATGCCGGTACCGATCGCCCACGCCGAAGGTCGCTTCGTGGTGCGCGACGAGGCGACTCTCGCCGCCCTCGAGGCCGGCGGCCAGATCGCCCTGCGCTACGTCGACCCTGCGGCGCCGAACACCACCGCGGTCTACCCCGCCAATCCCAACGGTTCCGTCGCCGGCATCGCCGGCCTCTGCGATCCGACCGGGCGCGTGCTCGGTCTCATGCCGCACCCCGAACGCAACCTTCACCCCTGGCAGCACCCGCAGTGGACGCGACGCGGCGCGCGCGCGGAGGGCGAGGGCCTGCCCTTCTACCGCCGCATGGTCGAGTTCGCGGCTGACGCGACGCTCACGCCGGCCTAGCCCGTTGAACAAGTCATCCGGCCCCGCCGAGCGACCCGTTCCCGAAGGCTGCCGTCCCAGGCATCCGAAGCACCGTCTCCACGAGTTCCCAAGCCAAGCACCCATGCGACGACTCACCCGCGTTCTCACCCCGCTCCTGTTCGCACTCTTGCCCTCGAGCTGCCTGCTCGTTGGCGCCGGCGCCGCGGCCGGCGCGGGCTTCCTCATCAGCCGCGAGGTCACCGACGACGTCCACTCCGCGCACGTCAACGACGACGTGGACCACGTCTGGACCACGACCCAGGAAACCCTGCGCATCCTGACCGACGTCGGCGCCGAAACGACCGTCACACAGACTCCCCGCGTGATCCACACCGAGGTCGGCGGCGCCTCCGTCGAGGTCACCGTCCAGGCCTACGACCTGGACCGCACCCTCGTGAAGGTCCGCGCCGAGAAGTACCTCCAGAGCGACGACGTCACCGCCGACGAGGTCCTCGACAAGATCCTCGCCCGGCTGGGAGAGTAGGACCGGGGCGGCGACGGGCAACATCGACGGACGCGCTCGCTGCGCTCGCCATCGCTGTGCGCTCGGAACGGGGTTCCGCCAGGCGCGCAACGGTACGCCCGCGAGGGGCGCGGCCCGAGGGCCGGGAGGTTCTCGGGGGGACGCGGCGCACGCTCCGTCGTGCGCCTGTGCCTGATTGCGCGGCTGCGCCGCGCAACGGCACGTCACGGAGCCTTTGGCTCCGAGGCTACGGCCCGCCTGCGGCGGGCCTGCGCTCCCTTCGCCGTGGACCTGCGACCATGGCCGCTCGCCAAGGCGACGGTCGCTGGTCCTGAATCCGAGGTCGGTGACGGGGCCGCGGAGCGCAGGCCCGCCGTAGGCGGGCCGTAGCGCAGCCTCGGAGCCGAAGGCTCCGTGCTGGTGCCGTTGCGCGGCGCCAGCCGCGCAATCAGGCACAGGCGCGCGACGGAGTGCGCGCCGCGTCCTACGGAGGTGCCGGCCCGCGGCTCTCGGACAGCGCGGCCCTCGGGTTGCGTCCCTCGCGGCCGGGATCGAATCGTCCTTGCGCGACCCGTCTCATCGCGCACAGCGATTGCGAGGGAAGCGAGCGAGTCCGTCGACCACGCCGCAGCTCGCATCCTTCGACCAGCTCGTCGACCGTTGTTCGGTCCACGGCGGCGGAATCGAACTTGGAACTCCCCTGGACGCCTCGCTCGCTTCGCTCGCAATCGCTGTGCGCTGTGAACGG
>JAJDEW010000079.1 GCA_029259595.1 Planctomycetota bacterium
GCCCTGGACCTCGGCGTCTTCGACGGCACCAGCACCTGGTTCTATCTGCGCATCTTCCAGGCCGACGAACACCGCGCCTGGACCAGCCCGATCTGGATGTCTCCCGCGTCCGTACCCGACCTCTGCCTCGAAGCCAAGGACGTCGACTACGACTACGCCAACCTGCGGCTCGTCGTCCGTCCGAAGAACTACGGGGACGCGAGCGCCTCGACCTCCGTCCGGGTCTTCGCCTCGGTCAGCTCGCCGCACGCCCTGCAGACCCTCGACCTCTCCGGCGGACTGGGCGGCGTCGTCACGCGCGTCGAACCCCTGGGCGGCGATCGCAGCCTCATTCGTATCTACATGCACCTGCCGGAGTCCTCGAACGACACCGTCCACTTCTCGGGACAGATCCAGATCTCGGGTTCCCAGGGCTATTCGATCGTGACCGATCCCCGCAAGATGCTCGTCGACAACGGCAACGGCACGATCACGTGGAACGAGGGTCCCTACGGGCTGATGAGCAGCAACAACGGGCAGAGCTGGCACTCGGGTCGCATCACCGACTTCGAGCTCTTGGTGCACACGGGGCCGGGAACGACGCTGACCTGCAACTACTTCCAGGACGGCCTGCCGGTCCCGAACTGCTACCTGGGCAACATGCTCTCCGCCGTCGCCGGAATGGTCACGACGACGCTCGACTTCGAGACTTCGACCCAGGTCGCGGAACAGTTCGTGGTCGTTCCTCCCGGGGGTGCCTCCGTCGAACTCGCGTTCCCGGGCCTCCTGCCCGGAAGAACCTATGTGGTCTCGATCGATCCCGACGACGCCATCGCGGAGTCCGAAGAGCGCAACAACAGCATCGCGTGGAAGGTGAGTTCGTCCCCCCCCTTCACCTTCGACTGGCCGGCCCCGCCCGTCCGCGAGTCCTTCACTCAGTCGCGCTGACTCGGGTGTAGGCGACCCCTTTCTCGGAGAGGGCTTCTTTCACCGCGGCGATCGGCGGCTCCTGGCCGGGCCGGAAGAGGATCTGGATCTCGTCCTCGAAGTAGACGTCCAGGGCACCGGTCGCTTCGAGCAAGGTCGCACGGACCTCACCGGCGGTGACCGCTCAAGTGATGCCCGAGTCCACGCGCACCTGCACGAGATCGCGCGGGCGTTCGCTGGTGCTCAGCGATTCGAACTTCAACCCGTTCTCCTCGAAGGCGCGGGCGATGGTCTCTGCGTCGAGGCGCGCGGAGCCGTCCGAGCGGAACACGGCGCGCGTTCCGCTCATGTGGAGCTCGGAGATGCCGTCCAGGGAGGTCATGGCCGCACGGGCCTTGGCGGAGGCGCTTCAGCCACCTCCGCTGCTCTCTGCGACGTAGACGAGGTCGTTCGTGGACGTCCCCAGCAGGCTGCACGAAGCGAGCAGCAGCGCGGGGAGCGACAGGCAGTTCCGGAGTTTCATGTCGGCGACTATGCCCTGGATCGCGCGCGGCGAACAGGCCGCATGTGGCGATCCGCTCGTTCCTTGCGCGCTCTGTGCGCAGGGCGCACGCGGGCCTTACGGATGCTGGACGGTCAGCACCTGATCCGCGGCGACGTTCGTCAGCTCGACCAGCGTTCCGTCGGCGAAGGTCACCGTGACGCGCTCCGCCAGGGACGCATCGCCGAGCCCGAAGAAGGCCTCCGCCGGCTCCTGGCCGAGCAGGCTCGCCCCGGCCGAGACGAGCCGCATCAGTCGGAGCTCGCCGACCTCGACGCGCACGACGGCTCCGATCCCGTGCGTGTTGGGCCCTGTCGAGCGCGGTCGCACGACCAGGCTGTGACGCGTGGCGGCGAGCATCGGGGAGAGCCGGTTCTCGTGCAGGAGCAGACGCCCGTCCATCAAGACCTCGACCAGATCGGCGTCCCCGTCGCGATCGACGTCGCAGGAGACGAGCGAGCTTCCCCAGACCGCGGTCCCGAAGCCGGCCGCTCGCCCGACTTCGGAGAAGCGGTCCACGTCGACGGACGGACGCTTCCAGATCCGCGGCACGCGCCGGATCCAGGCGGGCGCGTTCCAGCCGTTCGTCTCGGCGATCTCGAGCAAGCCGTCGAGGTCGAGATCGACCCCCGTGACGCCCCAGCCCCAGGCGCCTTCGTCCACCCCCGCGGCGACGGAGACGTCGACGTAGCGCGGCAGCCCGGCGACGAGCGGCTCGCGTCGCAGGAGCACGTTGTAGGTCTCGACCGGGACCGCGCCCGGCCAGTCGTAGATGTTGGTCGTGTAGAGGTCGAAGTCGCCGTCGTTGTCCCAGTCGAGGATCGACATCCCCATGTCGTTCATCACGACGTCGCACCCGGCGATCGGCGCGGCGTCGGTGAAGGACGCGTTGCCGTCATTGATCCAGAGCCGGTTGGGGGCGAAGTCCACGGCCACGTAGATGTCCTGGATCCCGTCCTCGGTCACGTCGACCGCCATGGGCTGCCAGCCGTGCTCGAAGACCGCCGTCTGCGAGCTCCCGGTCGCATCCGTGAAGGTCCCGTCCCCGTCGTTCAGGAACAACGTCGGAAAGCCGTTCCACGAGGCGGAGTAGACGTCGAGGTAGCCATCGCCGTTCCAGTCCGCCGCACACGCCCCGCCGCGGTGCGTGCTGACCGACACGAGGGACACGAGCTCGACCCCGGCGCTGGCCGTCACCTCGCCGAAGCCGCCATGGGCGTCCTGGGTGAAGAGCCGAAACGAGCTGGTCGCGAACAGGTCGTCGTTCGTCGTCAGGAGATCGAGGTCCGCGTCCGCGTCGACGTCGAGGAAGAGGCCGACGCGTTCCTCGGCCAGATCGCCGAGCCCGCGGGACGCGGCCTCGTCCGTGAAGTGACCCTGTCCGTCGTTCAAGAAGAGCCGATCCGCGCGCCCCAGGGGTCGCGGCAAGAAGAGATCGACATCGCCGTCGTCATCGATGTCCGCCACCGCGACACCGGTCGCCATGCCAGGAACCATCCCGAGCGCCGTCGTCAGTCCGCGTGCAGCCGTGGTATCGCGCAGGCGGAAGCCGAGCGCATCCTGCGGACCGGCTGCGGCGACGCCGTGGCCTTGCTGCAAGGCGGTCGGCGTCGCGGGTCGCTGCACCTGCCCCTGAACGAGCAAGAGAGCGAGCGCGGCCGAAAACGGTCCGGTCGTCGGGTTCATGGCAAGCGTTCGCGAACGCTTCGATGCTAGCCGGAGCCCTCGCTCCTGAGCGCAAGAATCTCCTGCCGCCCGCCTTCACGTCGTTGATTTGTAAGGGAACCCCCTCGCAACGCCTCGGAGTCCGCTTCGGGACCGGGCGGGCGCCGACAGAGCTCCCTGACGCTGCGTTCACGAATCGTAGGCCGCGGTTGGGGCTCAAGACTCCGCGCGGCCCCGGACGAATCAAGCGCGTCCCGGGGGGGAGCGGTCGCGCGGCGGCCACACGAACACACGTTCGGCCCGGGACGATCGGGACATGGGGCAAGCGACCACAAACGCATCTGGGACGTTCCGATCGGGACTCCCGTTGCCCCATGGACCGCAGGGAAGGTCCGCACGTCACGAGCTCGCTCGCGGCGGTCAAGAGGGCCCTGCCAGAAGAACCGCACGCGAGGACGCCGTCCTACGCAACACCAACGGGAGATCCCATGACTGACGAGTACCCCATCTTCGAGGAACAAGAGCCGTTTGCGGAGGAGGAGTCCCCCTTCGAAGGCGCCGAGTTCGTGGACAATCCGGAGCCTCGCTGCCCCTGCGTCCTCTTGCTCGACACGTCGGCTTCCATGAAGGGCAAGCCGATCGACGAGCTGAACGAAGGCCTCCAGGCCCTGCGCAAGGAGCTGCTCGAGGACGAGCTGGCTTCGAAGCGCGTCGAGCTCGCGATCGTTTCGTTCGGTCCGGTGCGCGTCGAATCCGACTTCGGTACGCCGGAGTTCTTCGAGCCGCCCGACCTCGAGGCCACCGGTGAGACGCCGATGGGCTCCGCGGTGGAGCACGCTCTCGACATGATCGAGGAGCGCAAGGAGACCTACCGCTCGAACGGCATCAACTACTACCGCCCGTGGGTCTTCCTGATCACGGACGGCTCTCCCACCGACGCGTGGGAGAATGCCTCGCACCTCGTCAAGATCGCCGAACAAGACGGCAGCCTGGCCTTCTTCCCGGTCGGCGTGCAGGACGCGAACATGGACGTCCTGGCCAAGCTCGGGACGCGCGCTCCGCTGAAGCTCGACGGACTGCGGTTCACCGACCTCTTCGTTTGGCTGAGCCGCTCGCTCCAGCGCGTCTCGCAGTCGCAGTTCGGCACCGAGGTCGATCTGCCCTCCCCGTCGGGCTGGACCTCGGTCTGAACCGACGAACTCGAAGGAGAAGACAATGACGAGGACAGGGCTAAGAATGCGCTCCGAACGTGGTCGGACGGAGAAGACCGACTGGCGTTTTGCGCTCGCCTCGGCGCTGGGGACTTCCCATGCGAAGACCGGGGCGCCCTGTCAGGACGCATCGGCGTGCGAGTTCGTCTCGCACGCCGATGCCCCTCTGCTCGTCGCCGTGGTGGCCGACGGAGCCGGCAGTGCACGCTGGTCCCAGAACGGCGCCCGACTCGCTTGCCAGGTCGTCCAGGACGAGACGCGCAAGCTGCTGGAAGCCGGCAAGGGCATCGTCGACATCGACCGCGCCTTCGCCCTTCACGTCCTGCGTCGCTTTCAGACGATCATCGGGCGCGTCGCACGCCGCTGTGAGCTACGCCCGCGGGACTTCGCCTGCACGCTGCTCGTCGCCCTCGTCGGCCAGGGCCGCAGCGCCTTCTTTCAGGTCGGGGACGGAGCCATCGTGCTCTCGCGCGCGGACGCGCGCTTTCCCGAGCCCCCGTACGAATACGTGTTCTGGCCGCAGCAAGGCGAGTACGCGAACGAGACCTTCTTCGCGACGGCCTGGAACGCGTACAAGGTGCTGCAGTTCGAGGCCTTCGACGCCGAGGTCGAGGAACTCGCGCTCTTCAGCGACGGCCTGCAGAGCCTCGTGCTCGACTACGAACACAAGCGCCCCCACGACGGCTTCTTCAGGCCGATGTTCCGCACGGTGAGGCGCTTGCCCCAGGGACACTCGTCGGCGCTCTCGCGCCACCTCGAGCACTTCCTGGGCTCGCGCGCCGTGACCTCCAAGACGGACGACGACAAGAGCCTGGTCCTCGCGACCCGCCGCGTCGTCACCCCGCGAGCTCCGCTTCCGCACACGCCAGCGGCTCCGCCCGTCCACGCGCTCACCCGCCCGCGGGGGCCCGAGCCGGCCCCTCGCCCGCCAACCGACCCCCGGAGCTCACGCCATGCCGCCCACCCGGATGAAGACCCCGCTCGCTGACCGCCGGGGTACCTCCGTGCGTTTGGGACGCGCGATCGCGCGTGGCGGCGAAGGCACGATCCACGAGATCGTCGGTCGGAAGGGCTACGTCGCAAAGCTCTACCACGAGCCTCCGCCGCCCGACAAGGCGAAGAAGCTCGAGGCCCTGGTCGCCCTCGGCACCGAGACACTCCTCGGCACCGCGGCCTGGCCCGTCGAGGTCCTGCGTGACCCCTCGAAGCGCGTCGTGGGCGTCGTCATGCCGCACGTCGAGGGCTACAAGGACATCCACCTCCTGTACGGACCGAGCAGCCGCATGCGCGAGTTTCCGCTCGCGAGCTGGCCATTCCTCATCCGTGCGGCCACGAACCTGGCGCGCGCCTTCGCGGTCGTCCACTCGCACGGACACGTGATCGGCGACGTCAACGACAAGCTGGCGCTCGTCTCGCGCGACGCGCTCGTGAAACTCGTCGACTGTGACAGTTTCCAGCTCGTGCGCGGCAAGCAGACGTACTCCTGCGACGTGGGCGTGCTCACCCACCAGCCGCCCGAGCTTCAGGGGGTCACGACCTTCCGGGGACTCACGCGCACGCAGAACCACGACAACTTCGGCCTCGCCGTGCTCGTCTTCCAGCTCCTGTTCATGGCGCGGCATCCGTTCTCCGGTTCCTTCGAGGGCGGCGACCTGCCGCTCGAGCGCTCGATCAAGGAATTCCGCTTCGTCTACGGGCCCGGCGCGGCCAAGCGCGGCATGAGTCCGCCGCCGTGTTCGCTTTCGCTGGAGGCGGTCACCCCCGAGGTGGCCGGGCTGTTCGAGCGCGCCTTCTCGCCCAAGTCCGCGGGCGGCAAGCGCCCCACCGCGAAGCAATGGACGAAGGCCCTGCAGGGCCTCGCGACGAGCGTCCGCACCTGCCGCTCGAACCCGAATCACGCCTACCTGAGCGGGGGTGCTTGCCCGTTCTGCCCGCTCGAAGCCCAGGCCGGCTCCGCGCTCTTCAACCAGCCGATGATCTTCCGAACGAAGGGCGGCGGCACGAAGCGCGTCGCGATCAACGTCGGCGCGATCTGGAAGAAGATCTGCTCGATCGAGCCGCCCCCGGCCGAGGAACCGGTGGCCGCGACACGCCTGGCGAGTCCGACGGTCACCCCGCAGGCCCCTCAGGGATCGGTTGCGGGGACGCCAGCGACCGGGACCTCCGAAGACGACCGCTTCCTCGGCTGGGCGATCCAGGCGGCGATCGTGATCACGTCGCTGGCGCTCGCCGCTCCGACGGGCTACGTATCGCTGCTCGGCCTGCTCCTGGTCCTGGCCTTCCTGCCGGCGTCCAAGCGCGGCGTCGCCGCTGACCCGGATACGCCGCGGATGCACGAGGCGCGCCGGGCCCTGACGACCGTGCAGAAGCGCTGGGACGAGAACGCGTCCCGCAAGCCGTTCGATGCGGAGCGCCAGCGCTTGCGCGCGGCCAAGAAGGAGCTGGACGGACTCGATGCGGCCCACGAAAAGCGTCTGCGCGAGCTCTCGTCGAAGAAGAGCGATCACCAGCTGCGCTCCTACCTGGACCGCCACCGCATCGCCCGTGCAAAGATCGACGCCATCACGTCGGCCGTCGCGGTGGTGCTCGAATCCTACGGCATCGAAACGGCGCTGCACGTCGACGAGCAGCGCCTCGCCGGGGTTCCGACGCTCGGCCCTGCCATCCATCGGCGGCTGATCACGTGGCGCAAGAAGCTCGAGCGCTCGTTCCACTACGACCCGTCGCGGGGCGTGGACCCGGTCGTCGTCCAGGAGCTCGATCGTGAGTTCCGGACGCGGCGCGCGGAGTTGGTCCAAGTCCTGGCCGACGGCCCCATGCGACTGCGCCTCATGGTCCGGCGCATCCGGCGCGCGCGCGTCGCGCTGCAGGGCGACGTCGCGACCGCCTTGCACGAGTTCGAGAGCGCCCGCTGGGCCGCCTGAAGGCCCGCGCGTGTTCGGCCTCTGCAAGCACCGCCCCAGGCAGGCGGCACTTCGTATGGAGGCAGGTTAGGCTGCAGACATGAAGCTCATCGGACCCCGTGTCGTCTCCGCTCTCTTGGGCCTCCTCCTCGGAGCCTGCAGCACTTCGAACTCGATCGAAGCTCCCGTCGCCGTGACCGGGATCCACGCGCTGGCCTGCGGATGCGCCTTGCCGGAGGTCGGCGTCTGCGGTGAGTACCTCGAGCTCGAAGGCCGCTACATCGAGCTCGTGCCGCCGCCGGCGATCGACCTCGGACACATGCCCTTCTGCGGCAAGGACGGACTCGAAGCCGAGGTCGAAGGCTCGCTCGACGGAGAGCGCGCCGTCCTGACGTCCTTCCGCCTGAGCGAGTAGTCGCGGGCTCGAGCACCCCCGCAAGCTTTTCCGTACCGCCGCGAACCTCCCGCAGAGAGGCCGTCGACGCGCTCGGTCGACGGCCGTTCCCGCCGCTGGACTCCTAGGCGAAACCAGGAAATTGCATTACCTTCGGGCTCGATCCTGATCGACGCCCATGCTTCGCCCCCCCGAGCTCTTGCGCCTGTTCGTCCTGCTCGTCGCCCTCGCTTCTGTCCCGCTCGCGCAACGCTCTCCGACCCCGAGCGCTCCGCGGCCGGCGCCGAACGACGTCGACGCGCGCTTCGTCGCTTTGGGACGGCAGGGACCGGCACCCCTCGCGGTCCAGTTCTTCGATCTCTCGACCGGAGGCGTGACGGCTTGGCAGTGGAACTTCGGAGACGGAGCGAGGTCGACGATCCAACACCCACGCCACGTCTACACCGCAGCGGGCACGTACTCCGTCCTGCTCTTCGTGCGCGGCCCGGCCGGCTTCGACCGCTCGCTCGAGCTCGACTACGTGGTCGCCTCGCCTGCCGCGCCCCAGGCCGATTTCACGGCGCTCCCGACCTACGGGGTCGCCCCCTTGAACGTGTCCTTCGACGACCTGTCGACGGGAGCGATCACGAGCTGGAGCTGGGACTTCGGAGACGGGAGCGGCTCGAGCGCGGCCGAACCGAACCACGTCTACACGACCGCGGGTCTCTACACGGTCACCCTGACGACCACGGGGCCGAACGGCAGCTCGCAACGAACGCGCGCGGACCTGATACGCGTCAACACGCCACCACCAGGTGCCGCTTTCGAAGCCTTTCCCCGCAGCGGCACATCACCCTTGACCGTGCAGTTCGCCGACGCCTCGACGGGCCACGCGACGGCCTGGGTCTGGAACTTCGGGGACGGGACGCTGTCCACCGAACGCAACCCGGTCCACACGTTCGTCGGTACGGGCTCGTACTACGTCGCCCTGACGGCCATCGGACCGGGTGGCTCGGACGGCCTCATCGTCCCGGGCTACATCACGGTCGAAGGTACGCAGGCCCCGAACGCGGGCTTCGACGTCGAGGAGGTCGGGCGCGTCGCCCCGATCGACGCCCACTTCACCGACACCTCCAGCGGCGCTGTCACCAGCTGGAGCTGGGACTTCGGGGACGGTGTGACCTCGGCGACGCGCCACCCCTCGCATCGCTACATCGAGCCGGGCACGTACTCGGTCACGCTCACCGTGGCCGGGCCGGGCGGCGCGGACACGACCGCCGGCTACGAGCTCGAGGTCAAGTCCCCCGCCTTCCACTACGGCATGAACGCCAGCGTGAACTCCTGGTCGAGCCCCGCGGTCGTCTTCGCCGACGCGATGGCGCGCGGGCTCGAGTTCGGGATCCTGGACGGGATCACCCCCACCTTCGAACCCGCGCCGACGATCCCGAGGGGTCATGCCCCGCCCATGCTCGGCGAGGGCTGGCCCGACTTCGCGGCGCTCGAGCCCGGTCGGAAGCCCATGTCACGGCTTTTCGGCGACGTCCAAGGACGGATCCCCGACGGCTCGGTCGAGCCCTACGTCGTGGTCTGGAGCGGGACGGGCTCCTGCAGCCTGATCGGCTCGCTCGTCGTCTCCGAGGCCAACCGCGGGCCGAACCGGGTGGCCGTCTTCGTCGACCCCGCGCTCGGGGGGACGGACGGACAGCTCGCACTCGTGATCGACGCGTCGCATTCCGCCGATCCGGTTCGCGACGTGCATGTGTGGCTCCCGGGGATGGAGGCGGAGAAGCCGCTCTTCTGGCCGCCCTTCCTGGAGAAGGTGCGCGCCATGAACAACGGCACCGGACCGCACACGTGGCGGACGCTCGACTGGAACCAGATCCGCTACTACGGCGCGACCGGCATCAACGGTGCGTTCGACTTCGACCTGGACGGACGCATCACGCCACGCAGTCCGAGCCAGGGGACGCGGCGCGGCGTCTGCCCCGAGTTCCAGGTCGCGTTCTGCAACGAGCTCGGCGCAAACCTCCACTTCAGCGTCCCGCACAAGACGAATCAGATGTCGGGCGCCGACTACGAGACCTACGTCCGCGACGTGCTGACACGGATCCGCGACGGCTCGCCGGCCGTCCCCGGGATCAACGGCAACCGCCCCTTCGAAGGGCTCGCCGAGGGGCTGACCGTCACGCTCGAATACTCGAACGAGCTCTGGAACCCGGGCTTCGTCGTGAACTCCTGGCTCCAGTCGCTCGCGACCGCCAACGGACGCACGCTCGAGCAGCAGATCGCGATCGAGATCACGCGCGTTTTCCAGATCGCCGACGAGGTCTTTTCCGGTCCCGACGCCTCACGGCTGCGCACGTTCGTCGGCGGGTGGATCGCGGACCCGAGCTTCCTGGCGGACATCCTCGCGGCCCTCCCAGCCGGACTGCACGTCGATGCGGTCGGCCCCGCGACTTACTTCCGCCCCAATCCGGCGGACGTGTCCGGCTGGCTCGTTGGCGCGAGCGGAAGCACTTGTCCGCGCTGTCCGACCGCCCAGGAGGTCATCCTGGCGGCCCGCGCGAACATGACGACCCTCGTGGCACCGCTGCAGGCACACCGTGCCATCGCCGACGCCCACCTCAACCCGGACGGCAGTTCACCGCTGCTCTCTGTCTACGAGGCCGGACAGTCCTTCATCGCGGGCTTCCAACCGTGGGCCGGCGCGGCCAGCGCGGCCCAGAGCCTGCCGGAAATGTACGACGCCTACGTCCTCGACCTGATCCCCTTGCTCGAGAACGCGGGCGTCGACCTCGTCAACTGGTACAGCTTCATGGCCTCCAATCAGCCCCAGGGCGGAGGCGCCAACGGACCGTTCGG
>JAJDEW010000080.1 GCA_029259595.1 Planctomycetota bacterium
ATGGTGGGCCACACTGGACTCGAACCAGTAACTTCCACGCTGTGAACATGGCACTCTACCAATTGAGTTAGTGGCCCCTTGTAGAGGGCGAGAAGGGTAGTCCGAGGGTCGGCGGCTCGCAAGGGGGGCGCGGGTTTTGGCGCCGGGGTGGGGCGCTCAGTCGCGGCTTTCGGTCAGGCGGGCCTTCGTCAGGTCGCGCAGGCGGCCTTCGGCGCGGCGCAGGAGCATGCGTACGGCGTCCTCGGAGCGGCCGTCCATGCGTTCGCCGGCTTCGCGCAGGGTGAGGCCCTGGAAGAAGACGAGGGCGATCGCGCGGCGGTGGTCGGGGGAGAGGTCCTTCAGGGCCTCGCGCAGGATTCCGAACTCCTCCTTGCGCTCGACCAGGCGGGTGACGGAGAGGTCGTCGCTGACCGTTTCGAAGCGGGCGATCGGGCCGTCGCCCTTGTCGCGCATGTCGTCGGTCGGGCGCTCGCGGGAGATGTCGCGCTTGCCGGCCGAGTAGTACTCCGCCTTGTCGCGGATCTTGTTCTGGAGGATGCGCATCAGCCAGCGCAGGAGCGAACCCTCGCCGCGGTACTGGTACTGCGAGAAGTCGCGCGTGGCCTCGCGGAAGGTGGTCTGGGCGAGGTCGTCGGCCTCCTCCTTCATGCGCAGCCGGGGGCCGAGCCGCCGGCGCGCGAGATCGATGAGGTAGCCGTAGTAACCCGTGAAGAGCTCGTTCAGCGCCTCGACCTCACCGCCCTGGGCGCGCTCGACGAGCGCGCGCGTGGCCGCGGTCTGCAGGCTTTCGGGCAGGCCCGCGCCGGTCTCCGGCGCCGCCTCGCCTTCCGGAGCGCTGCCTTGGGGACGCGGGATCTCCTTGGCCGGGACAGCCTGGAGTTTCTTGCCTTCGTCGTCTTGGGTTGCCATCGAGCACGCTCCTTGCGTTCCAACAGTATCCCGGCCCGCGTCTCTGCACCATGTCGGAACGCACGGCGGCCGGAGTCCTTACCTCCAGAAAACGGCGTACCGGGCAAAAAGCGCGGCGGAAAGGAAGGAAATGCGATCGAGGCCAGGCTGGCGGTGAAAAGGCTTCGGGGGCGATCTTGGGGGCTCGCTTTCGTGGCTACGGCCGGGCGCGTGCGGCGCGCCAGGTCCCTGGGCGCGGTCAGCGACCCGCCTGCTCGAGGAACTCGCGCTCCTCCAGGACGGAGACGCCGAGCTCCTCGGCCTTCTTGCGCTTGCTGCCGGGGTTGGCTCCCACGACGAGGAAATCGGTCTTCGCGCTGATCGAGGACGAGACGCGGGCGCCGAGCTCTTCGGCTAGGGTCTTGGCCTCGCGTCGGGAGAGCTCCTCGAGCGTGCCCGTAAAAACCACCGTCTTGCCCACGAAGGGACCGGAGGTCGTGTCGAGCGCGTCCGGGTAGACGATCTCGACGCCGCCTTCGAACAGGCGCGCGACGAGCGCCTGGGCGGACGGGTCGGCAAAGTGGCGTTGCAACGAGGCGACCAGCTCGGGGCCGACGCCTTCGAGGTCGAGCAGCGTCTCCTCGTCGGCGGTCGCGAGCTCGTCCAGGCTCGCGAAGTTGCGCGCCAGGAGCTTGGCGGTGGCTCCGCCGACGTCGGGAATCCCGAGCGCGACCAGGAAGCGGTCGAACGGAACGTGGCGCCGCTCGGCGAGCTGGGACATGAGGTTGTCGACGCTCTTCTGACCCCAGCGCTCGAGCTCGAGCAGGCGCTCGGGCTCGAGATGGAAGACGTCGGCCGGGCTCGCGACCAGCCCCGCCTCGACCAGCTGACGGATCAGCTTCTTGCCCAGGCGATCGATCTCGAAGGCCGCGCGACCGGCCAGGAGCTCGGTGCGCCCGATCAGCTGCGGCGGACACGCGAGCCCGTTCGGGCAACTCCAGTACTTGCCCTCCTCGACCGTCGCCGTGCCGCAGGACGGACAGTGCGCGGGCATGTGGAAGGTCTCGCGCCAGCGCCAGAAGACCCCGGCGCGCACCTCGCCTTCGTCCAGGAGCTCGTCGGGGACGCTCGTGTCCCAATCCGCCGCCTGCGCGCCGGCCGCGGCCTTGGCGACGCCGACGACCTGCGGGATGACGTCACCGGCGCGCTCGAGGAACACGCGATCGCCGACCGAGATCCCGAGCCGGGCCACGTGACTGGCGTTGTGCAGCGTCGTGTGCCGCACGGTGACGCCTCCGACCTCGACCGGATCGACGTGGGCGCGGGGCGTCAGGCGGCCGTTGGTCCCGACCATGACCTCGATCGCGCGCAGGAGGCTCGTCGCCTCGATCGGCGCGAACTTGTGGGCGTACTGCCAGCGCATCGCCCGCGCCGTTCGCCCCAGGCGCTCGCGCAGATCCAGTCGATCGAGCTTCGCCACGATCCCGTCCATGTCGAACGGGATCGAAAAGCGGCGCGCCTCGAAGTCGTCGTGGTAGGCGAGGCAGGCCGCGAGGCCGTTCACGCACTGACCGAAGCCCGAGTCCGGCAGCCCCCAGTCGCGCACGGCCGTGAACAGCTCGGTGTGGGTCTCGAAGGTCTCCTCGCCTTCGTAGCGCACGACGGCCCAGGTGTGGAACTCGAGCGGATAGCGCGCCACCTCGGCCGGATCGTTGCGGCGGATCGCGCCGGAGGTCGCGTTGCGCGGGTTCGCCAGCACGGGCTGGTCGTTCTCGGCGCGCCACTCGTTGTAGCGGCCGAAGGCCTCGCGGTTGATCAGGACCTCACCGCGCACCTCGAGCAGGCGCGGGAGCGCCCGCTTCTCCCCCACGAGCGCGAGCGGGATGTTGCGCACCGTCCGCAGGTTGGCGGTCACGTCCTCGCCCACGCTGCCGTCGCCGCGCGTCACGCCCCGCACCAAGGCCCCGTCCTCGTACGTCAGCGACGCGCTGACACCGTCGAACTTGGGCTCGAGCGCCCAGGCGAGCTCGTCGCCCGCCTCCAGCTTCAGGTAGCGCAGGATGCGCTCTTCGAACTCCCGGACCTCGCTCTCTCCGAAGAGGCTCTCGATCGAGAGCATCGGGACCTCGTGCGCGACCTTCCGGAAGCCTTCGCCGTCCGTGAGCGGAGCGCCCACGCGCTGCGTCGGACTGTCGGGCGCAACCAGCTCGGGGTGCGCACTCTCCAGCGCGACCAGTTCGCGAAACAGCGCGTCGTACTCGGCGTCCGAGAGCTCGGGCGCCGACTCGATGTAGTAGAGCCGGTCGTGGCGCCGCAGCTCCGCCCGGAGCTCGGCCGCGCGCTTCGCAGCAGACTTCGTCATCGCGCGTCCTGTCCCGTCGGCACGGCGCGAGCGACGGATGAACCGCCGGCGCGCCCGCGTCCCGCCGCGCGCTGGATCGAAAAAGGGCCTTCCATGCGGCCCAGTTTGATCCCGCACGCGGCCTTGTCCAGAGCCTCGCCCCGTCGACCGGCGCGACGAGCGCCGCTTCCCAGCGGTGGTCGGGCAAGCCTCGCCGTCAGAAGGGCGCCCCCTCCACCGCACTCCGTTCGTAGCCGAAGAAGGGAACCCGCATCCGGACGATCTTGCGCCCGGTCAGCGGATCCTCGTGCGTCTCCTCGTGAAAGGTCGCCCGCAGGCGCTTGCCTTCGAGCTCGACCGGAGCGAGCACGAGCTTGCCCGAGACGTCGTAGCCGAGGACGTCGAGCACGTGCTTGACCCGCGGGAGCGCGCGCTCGCTCCAGGTCAGCCCGTCCCAGGCCGCCGTCCGCCCGGCCAGGTCGCCGTCGGCCACCTCGAGCCGGAAGGCCCAGCGCGGAAACCCGTCCTTTGTCGTCGTCTCGCGCACCTCGGCGATGCGGCATTCGTAGGTGCCCTCCGGTACGGAGGCGTACGTCTCGATGTCCTCGACAGTGCTGAAATCGAATTCCATGGGATCCTCGTGGGGGTCGCGGCGTTCGCTCGGACCCCGTTGACCTGCCGGAGACCCCAACGGTCACGCGGATTCTCGAGAAGCTCGTGATCCGCGCGCCGCCGCCCGGCTCGCCGCCGGCCCCTCGCCTTTCCCATGTGCATCCGCCCGCCGGCCGCGCCGACCGTCGGGCGCTCGCGCTCAGCGCACCGGGTGGTACCCGAAGGTCCCGCGCTGGAACTCGTTGGCCATGTCGTCGAGCAGCTCCTGGACCGTCTTCTCGCGGATGTTGCGGTTGCCGCGTCCGTCGGTCGCGACGAGCTTGATGCGGTCGAAGGCGGTGAAGGACGGGACCGGAACGGTGAAGCTGCCGTTCGGCAAGCTGACGAGCGCTCCCAGCCGGATCCCGTTCACGAAGACCTCGACGTGCTGGACGCCACGGTTGTCCCAGAAGCCGACGCGCAGCGAGGCCAGGTCGTCGGTCAGACCGAAGTCGATCGTGGGCGGAAAGCGGTCGAACTTCGAGCCGTAGGGCGTCTGCCCCGTGTCGCGTGGCATGTGGTTGTCGATCCACAGGCCGAAGGTATGCACCCACTCGGCCCAAGCCGGGTTCGACGCGGCGCACAGCCCCGGCGCCGTCGCGTGCACGTCCGAGTGGAAGAAGCCCCAATCGCCGGCCGGGTAGTTCGGTTGGTACTGCGGCAGGTCGTTGTCGCGCCCGTCGGTGCGCGCCCCATAGGCCGCCCAGAAGGCCGGGCTGCCGAGCGCGCCTTGGATGCTGTTGGCGTACTTGCGCCCGCGGATGCGACGGTAGGCGTTGGCCTCGTCGACATAGTCGAGCGCCGCCAGCGCCGCCGTGTTCGTCGAGACGGTCGCGTTGTGACACGCGCCGCAGTGCTGGTCGAAGCCGGGCCAGACGTCCTCGGTCCACTCCGGCATCGAGCGCGTGGGCGTCGACGCCACGGCCAGCTGAGGCTTGCAGTCGGCGTCGTAGGTGACGTACTTCGTCTCGCGCGTCATGTCGAGCGCCGGCTTGCGCGAGGCCTCCTTGCCCTGGAACGGGATCGCGGTTCCGGCCTCGTGCTGGTGGCAACCGCCGCAGTTCGTGCGGCGCTCGCGCGGCTTCAGGCTGTGCCAGCTGCGCACGTCGACCAGCTTCATGCCGTAGCGCACGTCCAGGAGATGGAAGTCGAAGGGCGTGTTGGCCGGAATGCGCGCCATGAACGACCAGTCGGCCTCGTTCTCATCCGCGACGGAGTAGACGCCGAGGCGCTCCATCAACTCCTTCTGACCGAGCGTGTCCGTCTCATAACCGGGCTGGTCGGGGGCGTCGGCATCGACCTCGTTGCTGGTGATGTTCACCGCGATTCCGAGCACGGTCTCGGGCTGGAGGTAGTGGCAAAAGTCGTCCGGATCCTGCACGTAGCGCAGGCCGTCGACGCTCTCGTTCATCGCGATGTTCTCGTTCGCGGTGAGCTCGTTCGGATGCCACGGCGTCGAGCCGGTGTTGGCGCGATAGCAATCGTACGGCCGCAGGTCCGTGTTGTAGATCGCGGACGTCCCGACCTCCGCGAAGGGCAGGCCGCGGGCGATCGGCGTGGTCGGATGCACGACGGACATCTGGAAGTCCTGGCGCGGCTTGCCGGTGCGCTCCATCCAGGACAACAACGGCGTCGGCCAGATCGCGTCATAGCCCTTGGTCGCGTCGGCGATCAGGGTGCGCAGCCCGCGACCGGCGTCGACGTCGACGGGCTCGTGCGGCTCGAAGGGCTCGAGGTTCGGCCGATAGGCGATGTAGGCCTCGAAGACGCCCGTGTTGCCTTCGGCGTCGTTCAGCCAGCGGTTCGCGCTGGTCGGCGTATAGGCCATCAGGTACTCGCCGCCGAAGCGCCCCGCGCGGGGGCTCGAGAACTTGCCGACGTAGCGCGTCTCACCGCCGACCTGGACCGTCGGCGATGGTGCGTCCTCGGCCGTGACCCCGATCGTAAGGAGGGTCGAGAGCTGAACGGGCACCGTCGCGAAGACGCCGGGCTGGAACGTGTTCACGCCCGCGTCCTTCGTCAGCAGCGTGTGCAGCTGGCCGAAGCCACCGTCGTTCAAGTTGTAGTACTTGACGCCGATGAAGTGATCCTCGATGCCGCCGGCGCCGTCGGGCCGGGCGATCAGCGTGCCCAGGTGGAAGAGCTCCGAACGATGGGCATAGCCGAGCAAGGGCGCCCAACGCCCCACGGAGTCGATCGCCTGGATGTCCCAGCGGCGCGCACCTTCCGTGGTGGACTGGTACGAGAACGAGATCCCGTCGCGCATCGGCGTCGGACTCAGGGCCGACGTCGTCGTGTAGTACTGCCACTGCTCGGCCGGCCCGAGGCTGCCGTCGGAACGGATGTCGGCGATGTACAGGTTGAAGTTGTGGTTCGGGTCGCCGAACTCGAGGTTCGAGTTCCCCAGCCGCGCGCGGTTCGACACCCAGACGGCCTTGAGTCCCGTGGCAGTGCGCATCTCGACGAGATGCATGTCGATCGTGCCCCAGTAGTTCGCCGCCCCCGACAGGGCCAGGCTCGGGTTCGCCGCATGCGCGAGGCGGCTCGCCGCCGTCTGCGTCACGTTCGTCTTCGCCGGCCCGTTGTATTGCTTGAAGGTCAGCCGCTTCACGGCGAGCGTGGCCGGGTCCGTGCTCGGATCGTCCAGCAGCGGACCGACGTCCAGCCGGTAGAGGTCCGCGCCCTTGAACGAGAGCTCGGCGCTCTGCCAGCCGCCGCCGTTCCATTCCCAGGTCGCATCGTGGAACCAGGCGAAGTAGAGCGTGCGCCCGTTCTCGGAGACGTTCGGCTCGACGACCGCTCCACGCCAGAGCTCGCCCGTCGGCGTATCGATCAGACCCGGCTCGGCGTCGTGCACCGGCAGCGGAAAGAGCTTCTTCACCGCTCCGTCGGGCAGGAGCACGTGCAGCCCGCCGCCGTTGCCGTGCGGCGACACGTTCGAAGCCGAGATCACGTCGAGGCCGAAGTGCGGCGCGGTCTGCGTTCCGGGGTCGGCATGCCCTGTCGTGGCGACGAAGGCGACCGGATAGTCGAGCTGGACGTAGCCGGGATCGCCGGGGTGATCGACGGCGCGCTCCCAGCTCTGCGCGTGCGTGGAGCCCAGACCGAGGGCGAGCGCGAGCGCGGTGAGGACGAAGGGGCGAGGAGAGGGAGCTTGCATGGGCTTCGAGCGGGTCGGGAGGGCGCGCTCCCGGAGGACGCCGCGAGCGCGGCGAGCGGAGTCGAACGTCGCCCCATGGTAATCGCCCGGCCCGATCCGCGCAGGACGCAGACACGCCCAGGGGCGGAGTTCCCCGAATCCAGGCTCCGGGCCCGCGGGGCACCGGGAAGTTGCGTCCGGATCCGGCCTCGCGACCCTCCCGGGCCTCCCTCCGCCGCATTCGACGAACGGCTCGGCCACGCCTGCCCGAACACTTCTGGCCCGAACGCTCCTGCGGTGCTCGTCCGGCACCTTTCGGGCCCGGATTGCCCCCTCGGCGAGCGCCTTGCGATGGCGCGTTCTCGACCTCGCAGCAGGGTCGACCGGCCGGGGTGCGCGGCATTCTGCTTGGAACCGCAACCCGGGTTCGCTGGAATCGGTCCGGGGACCATGCTCGACGACGCGACAGACACCGAAACGGGCGCCGAGCCGGCCTCCGAGGGAACCGGCGGTCGCGAGCCCGCCTGGGATGGCTTCGTCAGCCTCATCTCGCGCACGTTCGGCATCCACCGCCTGCGTCCGCTGCAGGAGGAGGCGATGCGCGCCAACCTGGCCGGCCGCGACCTCGTGCTGGTGCTGCCGACCGGCGGCGGCAAGAGCCTCTGCTACCAGGCCCCGGCGCTCTATCGGGCGGGACTGACGGTCGTCGTCAGCCCGCTGATCTCCCTGATGAAGGACCAGGTCGACGGGCTCCTGCAGAACGGCGTGCGCGCGGCGATGCTGGCGAGCGTTCAGGACTCGGGCGAGCGCCAGGACGTCCACCGCGCCCTCGAAGCCGGCGAGCTGGACCTCCTGTTCGTGGCTCCCGAGCGCCTGATGATGGACGGCTTCTTCGAGCGCCTCCTGGCGCTCGGGCTCAGCGGGATCGCCGTGGACGAGGCGCATTGCATCAGCCACTGGGGCCACGACTTCCGCCCCGAGTACCGCCAGATCGGCGACCTGAAGCGGCGCGCGCCGCACGTTCCGATCCATGCCTTCACGGCGACGGCCACGGAGCGCGTGTGCGCGGACGTGGCCCAGCTCCTGTCGATGGACGACCCGGTCGTCCTCATCGGCCATTGCGATCGCCCGAACCTGACCTACCGCGTGCAACCGCGGCGCGAGCTGACGCGCCAGGTGCTGGAGGTGATCGAACGTCATCCCGGGCGGGCCGGCATCGTCTACTGCATCTCGCGCCGCGAGGTCGAGCGCATCGCCCAGGAACTGCGCACCGCCGGCGTCAAGAGCTCGGCCTATCACGCGGGTCTCGGCGGCCACGTGCGCAAGCGCGTGCAGGACGACTTCTTGAACGAGGAGATCGACGTCGTCGTCGCCACCGTCGCCTTCGGCATGGGAATCGACCGCACGGACGTCCGCTTCGTCATCCACGCCGCCATGCCGAAGGGGGTCGAGCAGTACAGCCAGGAGACCGGTCGCGCCGGCCGTGACGGCCTGCCATCCGAATGCGTCCTGTTCCACTCGGGCACGGACTACTTCAGCTGGAAGTCGATGCTCGAGCGCGGGCACGAAGAGGCGCGGGCCGAGGGCAAGGCCACGTCGCAGGACGTGCTCGACGCGACGATCGAGCGCCTCGGGCAGATGATGAACTACACGTCGCGGTTCGTCTGCCGGCACAAGCAGCTGGTCGAGTACTTCGGGCAGACGTGGACGGCGAAGACGGGCGGCTGCGGCGCCTGTGACGTGTGCTTGGGAGAGATCCGCGCGATCGAGGATTCGCTCGTCACCGCGCAGAAGATCCTCTCGGCCGTCGTGCGCTGCGACCAACGCTACGGCTCGGCCCACGTCACGGCCGTCTTGCGCGGCGCCGACACGGCCGCGATCCGCCGCGCGGGACACCAGGAGCTGACGACGTACGGCATCTTGAAGAACGCCTCGATGGCCGCGGTACGCGGCTGGATCGACCAGCTGGTCGGCCAGGAGCACCTGCGCGTGTCCGGCGACCGCTATCCGATCCTGTACCTGTCCCAATCCGGCGTCGAGGTCATGCGGGGCGAACGCGACGTGACGCTCTTCGCGGTTCCGGAGCGCAAGGGCGCCAAGAAGAGGGGCCGCACGACAGCGCACGAGGACCTGGGCGAGGACGTCGACGAACAGCTCTTCGAGAGCCTGCGCGAACTCCGCCGCGAGCTGGCCCGCGAGCGCGGCGTTCCGCCCTACTTGATCTTCAACGACAAGACGCTGGCCGGGTTGGCGGCGGCGAAGCCGAAGACACCCGCGGAATTCCTGGCGATGCGCGGCGTGGGCGAAAAGAAGGCCGCCGACCTCGGACCGGCCTTCCTCGAGCGCATCGCGAACCATCGTTCGGAACCCGGGAGCGTATGAACGGTTCGGAGCTGGAGCGCGACTCGGCGCCCGGCTAGCCTGACACGTTCTCCCCATGCAAAGCGCTCCCCAACACCTGTCCGTTCTTTTCGCCCTCGCTCTTCTCGCGCCGAGCAGCGCGCAAGGTCAGGAGGGGGCTCCTGCGCGCGACGGACACCTGGCGCCCCTGACCGACATCGGTCCGGTCCTGCCCGAGGACGAGGATTCCTGGCGGCTCATGCGGTTTCTGCCCGGCGAGTCGTCCGACACGATCACGCTGCGCCATCAGGACGAGAACTTCCTGGTCGAGAACACGACGATCCAGGCCTCGGCGCGCACGGCCTTCATCGCCTACCAGGGCAGCGGACCGTACACGGGGACGACGCTGCGCAACTGCATCGTCAAGGTCGAGCCGGGGACGCTGCCGCTCGATCGTTCGTACTGGGCGATCCGCGGCTACGACATGGTCGACACGACGCTCGAGCGCGTGGAGATCACCGGCTTCGGGAAGGTCACGCGCAAGCACGACGAAGGCCACGGCATCTACTTCAACGTCGCCGGCGCGCTCACCATCGAGCACTGTGACATCCATCACAACGGCGGCCAGGCGCTCCAGCTCGTCAACCGTCCGAAGGAATCGGTCCTGCCACGCGCGGCCGCCGCCGGTGCCATCACGGTCCGGCACACGAGCTTCCGCGAGAACGGCTTCAACCCCGACCGCGGCGGCTTCCAGGTCTCGATCTTCGGCACGGGCCAGGACATCGTGCTGGAGGACGTCGAGATCCTCGCAGGGCTCGACGGGACGACGTTTCCCGGCGACCTGACCGGCGGCGCGCTCCTGATCGAGCCCGAAGGCTTCGATCCGCGTCGGCCGGAGAAGCCGGTGTGGTGGCGGCCCGAGCGTCTGCCGGCCGACTTCGAGGCGCCCTTCGGACAGGGACGCACGGAGCTGACGCGCGTCCGGATCGCGCACCGCGCTCCGAACCGGCCGCTGGTCCAGATCAAGAGCTGCAGCGAGCTCATCGTTCGCGACTGCGAGTTCAACGGCGGCAAGATCGAACTCGACCATCCCAAGAAGCCCGGGCGCGACAGCGGACGCATCGTCTGGGAAGGCAACCGCGGCCACGCCGCGGTCTTCGTGCGCGGCCGGATGGTCGGACACGCCGAGGACGACTTCATCATCGAGCCGCCTGCGAAGGACGACGAGGAGCAGGGTGGTCGACGACGCTGAGCGCGCTCCACGCCGCCGCTTCGGCCGTCCGCTCACGGCCTCGCTCGTCGGCACGCTGTTGCTCGCGCTCGTCCTCGAAGGCCTCGCGAGCGCGCTGCTCGCCTGGCGCGATACCGCGACGCCCGCCCTGGCCGAGGTCGCACACGGCGTCCACGATCCCGAGCTCGGCTGGAGCCACCGACCGAGCTTCGAAGCGCCCGACCTCTACGGCCCCGGCCTCGGACTGACGACCAACGCGCGCGGCTTTCGAGGTCGTGAGGAGATCGACGTCGCCGTTCCCGCCGGTCGCTACCGCGTCGTGTGCCTGGGCGATTCGTTCACGCTGGGCTACGGCGTCGGCGACGCGAGCACGCTGCCCGCCAAGCTCGAAGCGCTCGAACCGCGCATCCAGGCCGTCAACATGGGCCAGGGCGGCTACGGCATCGACCAGTGCTACCTGTGGTACCTGCGCGATGGGTTGGAGCTCGACAGCGACCTCCTGTTGTTCACCTTCATCGCGCCCGACTTCGACCGCATGGCCGAGGCGCGCTTCGACGGCTACGCCAAGCCGCGCCTGGCGCTCGAGAACGGCGCCCTGGTCCTGCCGACGGAGCCCATCCCCGACACCTGGAACGACGCGAGCCAGGGCGGCGCGCGCTTCGTCGAGGGCCTCGCTCTGTCGCGCGCCCTGCGGCGCTGGCGACGCTCGTCGGAGGACTACCGGCGACCCGCGCGCGAGGCGCCCGCTCCGGCGCTTCCGGAACTCACCCGGCTCGTGCTCGCGGACCTCGCTCGACGCTCGCGCGACAAGGGTCAGGACCTGGCGCTGGTCCTCGTGCCCCTGCGAGATCGCCACGCCGGAGCACCGGGTCGACTCGCGGCCTGGCTGCGGACGACCGCGGGCGAACTCGGCGTGCCCTTTCACGACCTCAGCGAGGTCTTCGACGCGCTACCCGCGGGCGAAGCCCAGACGCTCTACCTACCGGACGGGCACCTGAACCCGCACGGCAACGCGCTCGTGGCGCGCAGCCTGATCGAGCGCCTGGCCCAGGACTTCCCGCGCTTCCCGCGCTGACCTCCGCCTGCCGTCCGAGGTGCTCAGCTGCAGGCTAGCCCTGAAGTAAGCGCTTAGACGGAAAGAGGCGCCGAAACGCGCCGATTCATGGGGTAACCACACCTTCCATGGGTCGGAGCGAGGCGCCTCAAGTGAAGCAAACTACGGATCGAGTTCGTGCGAGTCACGTCAATACAGGGACGGCCCTTTGCGGCACGGAGTTGACCGGGGGAGGGCGGGGCGAACGTCAGCTCCGCCACCCCAAGCTACGAGTCGAGATCGAGGCGACGGAGTCGACGGCCTACGGCGGCCTTGCTTTGGCGTCCAGTCTGGTCGCGAAGCTGCGGGTGTCTCAGGCGATCGACGCGCACCTCTCTCTGCTTCGGTCTCACCGTCCGTTTCACGAGTCCGATCACGTGCTGACGCACGTCTACAACCTGTTCGTCGGAGGGGGCGCGATCGAGGACATCGCCGACTTGCAGCACAGCGAGCCAGGCCTAGTGGAGTGACGCGATGAAAGAGTCGTCCGGCGAGCTGCAGACATCCGAAGCACTCTTCGCTCGGACTCCTAGCCCTGAAATAAGCGCTTAGACGGAAAGAGGCGCCGAAACGCGCCGATTCATGGGGTAACCACACCTTCCATGGGTCGGAGCGAGGCGCCTCAAGTGAAGCAAACTACGGATCGAGTTCGTGCGAGTCACGTCAATACAGGG
>JAJDEW010000009.1 GCA_029259595.1 Planctomycetota bacterium
CCGGATTGCGACGCGAACGGCGTCCCGGACAACTGCGACATCGCTGGCGGATCGCTCGACTGCAACGCCAACGGCATCCCGGACGTCTGCGAGCCGGACTGCGACGGCGACGGCGTGATCGACGCCTGCGAAGGTGAACCGGATTGCGACGCGAACGGCGTCCCGGACAACTGCGACATCGCTGGCGGATCGCTGGACTGCAACGCCAACGGCATCCCGGAGGTCTGCGAGCCGGACTGCGACGGCGACGGCGTGATCGACGACTGCGAGACGGACCCCGACTGTGACGCCAACGGCGTCCCGGACAACTGCGACATCGCTGGCGGAGCGCTGGACTGCAACGCCAACGGCATCCCCGATGTCTGCGAGCCGGACTGCGACGGCGACGGCGTGATCGACGCCTGCGAGACGGAGCCCGACTGCGACGCGAACGGTGTCCCGGACAACTGCGACATCGCTGGCGGAGCGCTGGACTGCAATGCGAACGGCATCCCGGATGTCTGCGAGCCGGACTGCGACGGCGACGGTGTGATCGACGCCTGCGAGACGGAGCCCGACTGCGACGCCAACGGCGTTCCGGACAACTGTGACATCGCTGGCGGAGCCTTGGACTGCAATGCCAACGGCATCCCGGACGTCTGCGAGCCGGACTGCGACGGCGACGGTGTGATCGACGCCTGCGAGACGGAGCCCGACTGCGACGCCAACGGCGTCCCGGACAACTGCGACATCGCTGGCGGAGCCTTGGACTGCAATGTAAACGGCATCCCCGATGTCTGCGAACCGGATTGCGACGGCGACGGCGTGATCGACGCTTGCGAGGTGGATTGCAACGCGAACGGGATCCCGGACGACTGTGAGGCTTCCGCGGTGCTGGTGCGCAATGGCTCGGGGTTGAATCCGGTCGGGTTCACGCCGGTCGCTCCGCCCGTTTCAGGCGGCGTCTGGGAGAGTCATGTGGAACTCGCCGGGGGGGCCGCGAGCGTCGTCGTGATCAGCCTCGGTGGGCCGCTCCCCGGCGTGATCTTGAACGGTGCGCTCGTGGGCGAGCTCTTGGTGCTGGGGCCATTCCTCACGGACGTGGCGGGCGGAGATCACGCGATCGCGATTCCTGCCGACTGCGAGCTCCTGGGGCGCACGTTCGCGACCCAGGCGGCGGTCTTCCAGGGTGGGCAGCTCACGCTGCAGAACGCGCTGGACATCACGATCGGCTCGTTCTGAAGCGGCGGTGGGGTCGCGAGCCCCTGGGCTTGGGTCTGGACGCGGACAGCCCCCTCTGCTACGAGTTCCCCGATGAGCCCGACTGCGGACCCCCGAGTGGCGGTCGTCATGGGGAGCCAGAGCGATTGGCCCACCCTGCGGCACGCTGTGCAGATCCTCGAGGAATTCGGCGTCCCTTGCGAGCGGGCGGTCGTCTCGGCGCACCGGACTCCGGAACGCATGCGCGACTTCGCGAGCGGGGCCGCGGCGCGCGGGCTCGAAATCATCATCGCCGGAGCCGGCGGGGCGGCGCACCTGCCCGGGATGATCGCGGCCTGGACGACGTTGCCGGTCCTGGGCGTTCCCGTCGAGAGCCGCGTGCTCAAGGGCGTGGACTCGCTGCTCTCCATCGTTCAGATGCCGGGCGGTGTTCCGGTCGGCACCCTGGCGATCGGAACGGCGGGTGCGAAGAATGCCGGCCTGTTCGCAGTGCGCATGCTCGCGACCCGGGACGAATCCTTGCGGGCCGCCCTGGAGGCCTTCGCGGCGCGCCAGGCCGCGCAGGCCTTGGAGTCCGAGCTGGAATGAGCTCACCGATACTCCCCGGCTCCGAGCTCGGAGTCCTCGGTGGGGGGCAGCTCGGCCGGATGTTCGCGCTGGCTGCACGGCGCATGGGCTATCGGGTCAGCGTCTTCGCGCCCGAGGACGACACGCCCGCCGGACAGATCGCCTTCCGCGAGGTGCGTGCTTCCTACGACGATCTCGACGCGGTCGCGGACTTCGCGCGCACGGTCGACGTCGTCACGTTCGAGTTCGAGAACGTCCCGACCGGGACGGTCGAAGCCGCGTCTCGCCATGCACCCGTCCGGCCGGCGGGGCGCCTGCTCTACGCGACGCAGGAACGCCTGCGGGAGAAGGCGGCGCTCGTCGACCTCGGCTTGCCCGTTGCGGTTCACGCTGCGATCGAGAGTGCCGAGGAGCTTGCACGAGCCGCCGAGCAGGTCGGCTTTCCCGCCATCCTCAAGACGGCGGCTTGGGGCTACGACGGCAAGGGGCAAGCGCGGATCGAGCGCGCGGAAGAGCTCGAACGGGCCTGGAAGGAGATCGGCGGCGGGCGGGCCGTGCTCGAGGTCCTGGTGCCGTTCGAAGCCGAGATCTCGGTCATCGGAGCGCGTGGCCTGGACGGGAGCATCGCGCTGTACGAGCCGTTCCTCAATCGGCACGAGAATCACATTCTCGACGTCACTGTCTTTCCCGCAGGCATCACGGAAGCCACGCGCCGGGAGGCGCAGCGGATCGCGCGGGCGGTGCTGGAGGGCTTCGACGTCTGCGGAGTGTTGTGTGTCGAGCTCTTTCTCCTGGAGGGCGGTGAGCTGCTCGTCAACGAGGTCGCTCCGCGGCCGCACAATTCCGGTCACGTGACGATCGATGCGCACGTCACGAGCCAGTTCGAGGAGCAGGTGCGAGCCGTTTGTGGTCTGCCGCTCGGAGCGGTCGAGCCGCTCGCGCCCGCGGGGGCGATGGCGAACCTGCTCGGCGACCTGTGGGAGTCGCGCGCGCCTGCCTGGGATGCGGCCCTGTCCGATCCGGGCTTGCGCTTGCATCTCTACGGCAAGGCCGAGCCGCGACCCGGGCGCAAGATGGGCCACCTCAGTGTGATCGCGGCCACGGCCGAGGAAGCCGAGCGGCGCGTACGCGCCGCGCGCGATGCGGTCGCGCGAGGCTAACCGTTGGATGAAGTGCAGGCGCGGATGTGAAGTGCGTGGTCAGGAGGCCTGGCGGGGGCGCGGGAACGGCGAGCAATCCGTGGATGCGGTCGAGCTGCAGTCGGCCGGCCAGGGCCCTTGGACGCGGGCAGCGCGCTTGATTCCCTCGGCGGGCTGCTAACGCGGTCGGGAGCGGACCATGGAACACGCGCGCGCCAAGGCTCCATCCCGTGCGGACGTGCGACGGGCCTCGCGCGTCGGCCTGCTCGTTGCGGTCGCACACTTTTTCGTCGCACTCTTCCTGGCACGGGATTTCGGACCGACGTGGGACGCCGTCAAGACGGAGTATCCGTACGGTGAGGCTTTTCTCGGCTGCATCCTGAACGCCGAGCCGAACTATTTCGCGCTACGCTTCGATCCGAAGCTCGAGCAGCGTGCACCGCACCCGGACTTTTCGCTCGGTCGCTTGCCGTGGTACGCGTCCTGGCCGCTGGCGAGCCTGTTCGGCGCAGCGGCGTGCCAGCTCTTTTGGACCGAGCTCGGCTGGATTCAGCCGCTGGTCGCCCACAACCTCGCGGCGATCCTGCCGACCAGTCTCCTGATCTGGTTGCTCGTGCGCTGGGTCGGGGCGCGCTTCGGGCTCACGAGCGGCCTTGCGGCGGTGCTGTTCCTGCTCTCGTCGCCACGCTTCGTCGCACACTCCTTCAACAATCTGAAGGACGCGCCCGAGGTCTTTCTCTACTTCGCGACTGCCTGTGCGTTCTTTGCCGCGCTGCGTTCGAGGTCAGGAAAGGACTGGGCGGGAGCGGGAGTCTTGCTCGGCCTGGCCCTGGCCCAGCGTCCCAACGCGCTCTTTCTGCCATGGCAGATCTTGGCCTTCCTCGTCATCGCCATCGTCTTCCGACGGCGCCGTTCGGAGGCTTCCTGCGTCGTTCTCGACCCGAAGCACTTGCCCTTGGCGGTCGCCCTGTTCGCCCTGACGTACTGGCTCGCGGTCCCGGCGCTATGGCTGGAACCCATCGTGCGACTGAGGGAACAGGCGGACTTCTACTTTCGCTCGACGGAGTTGCTGCGCGGCGAGGGAGCCTTCGGATGGGGTGCGATCGAGTTCGCGGCGGTGCGGCGAGTCCTTTGGACCACGCCAACGGTACTGCTCGTCTGCGCCCTGGTGGGCGTCCTGCGGCGCGACGTTCCATTCGAAGAGCGTCTCTTCCTGGGGCTCGGCGTCTGCGTTCCGATCGCGCGCACGGCGCTGCCCGGGATGCGCGACTACGATGGCGTGCGCCACTACCTCGAGTTCTATCCGTTCCTGTGCGGCCTGGCGGCGCTGGGCGCGGGACGCTTGGCCGAGGCGGCCTCGGCTTCCCTGGCCGATGGACGCAAGCTGCTTTTCACCCAGGCGTGTGTCGTCGGAGTCCTGATCCTCCCCGGCGCCTGGCAGACGGTCGGGACCTACCCCAACGGCATCTGCTACTTCAACGGCCTGGTGGGCGGACTGTCCGGAGCGCGGGAGCGTCGCATCCGAGGTGGCGACGACTATTGGGGCAACTCCTACTGGCAGGGGTTGGCCTGGGTCAGCCAGCACGCGGGTGAGGGGGCGACGCTGGTCGTTCCCGGGGCCGAGCACGTGGCTCTCTGCGCGGCTCCCGTACGCCTGCGCGAAGACGTGGTCTTCCCGCCGTCGGTGGGAGACGCGCCGCCGCGCGAGCTGATCGTGATGCGCAACAGCCGCCCCTTCGCGCCGCACTCCACGACCTTTCGCGCGCTCGAAGGGCAGGATCCGGAACTCGAAATCCTGGTGCAAGGGGCTCCGATCCTGCACGTCTACCGCTTCCGAGGTGAACGAGCCGCGGAGATGTTCGGGATCTGGCGGGACGCGGAGGCGAGCTACCGAAGTTCGCGACGGCTCTTCCAGTGGATCAACGACGACCGCGAGCGCCTGAAGCGGCTGGTCGTGCTCTGGCGGACGCAGGGCAAGCCGGCTGCTCTCGAGGAGCTGCGCCGGATCGCCCCCGAGGAATTGCTGGGCGAAGTGGGGGAGGTGCTGCGCTTCGGCCTCGGGCTCGACAACGAACCCGGGCCGAAGTGAGCCTGACCGTCGCTGAAGGTCAGGCGGCCTGGCGCTGCTCTTCGGTCACGTCGTCGCCAGCCTTCTCGGACTTCGCGCGCACGGCTTCCGTGGCCTGATTGAGCAGGTCGCACAAGTCCTGGAAGTGATCGTCCTTGCGAATGCGGCACGGTTCCGGGTGCTCGCCCTTGACGACTCCCTCCAGGAAGACGCGGAAGCGATACAGCGGGCCGAAGACTCGGAACGTCGCCGAGATCCCGAGCATGGCGAACAGGGGCACCGTGACCACGAGGGCCAGGAGCGAGCCCGTGATGACCGTGCTCGGAAGCGCCTCGACGATCTCGCGTCCGTCGTTCGGAACGTTCGATGCGAGGTTCGACAGCAAGAGCGCGGTCAAGGACGCGTGAACGAGCACGGCGACGCCGGCGGAGAAGAGGGTCAGGAGGATGAGGTTGCCCTGGACCTTGGGGTCCACGAGCTTCTTCTTCCTCTTATACGTAACTTGCTGTTCGCTCATGACTTCGTGGGAGATTCCACTACCAGATGGCAACGTCGACCACGTCGACATAGGTCGGGGTGAAGGGAGGGAGTGAGTCGATCGAGTTGAAGTCCTCGTCGTAGGACCACTTGCGGTTCGGGGGCTTGTAGTAGTCGCCTCCGACCTTGAAGGCACCCGTGGCCTTCGTGCTGGTGCCGAGGCAAACCAGCGAGCCGACGATCCGCGCCGTCCTGCCGCTCCAGTATTCGTGGAAGCGCGGGAGGTTTTGCGGTCCGCCGTTGAACGTGTTCGCGTCCGTCGGGATGTCGCGGGTCAAGATCGCGAGGTTGTACGTCGTGCTCGAGGCAGTGGGGAGGGATCCCGGGGACTTGTCGTTGTCCCAGCTGTTCGAGAGCAAGTTGACAGCGTCGGCCATGACCGAGGCGGACTTCTTGGCAACGGTGTTGTAGTCGCCCTGGACGTAGATGGAGTCGGGCGAGACCACGCTGAGGTTGCCGTGGAGCTCCTCTCCTTCGGTCAACTGGAAGCCCTTGACGTCGGTCCCCTCGCCCGCGCCATATCCAGCGACGTAGAGCAGGCCGTTCTCCGGGAAGTAGCCCGAGTCGCCGAGCTCCCCGACGTCGATGACGGTCATCTGGATCTTCTCGCCGTTGCCATCAGCCTGCCGGGCGTCGTAGGTCGTCGTGACCGAGACGACGTCCGCGTCCTCGAGATCATCCGTGACGTCGATGCCCTGGGAGTTGAAGGCCTTCCACGTGAAGTCCGGGTAGGAGATGATCGTGAGGTCCGCGTTGCCGTGGAAGGGCCCCTTCGAGTGCGTCCCCGAGCCGGACGCGACCTCGGAGTACTCGCCGGTCGTACCGTTGTAGATGTAGTCGCCCTTGTCATCTGCCACGAACATGGCCCAGCTCTCGACGTCCGGAGTGTCGACCGTCTGGACGCCGTGCGTCGTGGTTTGGAGCGTCGAGCCAGAACCATCGGCATAGAAGTCGGGCTCGCCATACTGCTCCCGGGCGCGCGGGCCGAAGGGGAGCCAGTCGAAGGTGTCGTAGTAGTCGCCGTCCCCGTTCGAGTCGTAGCCGCCGAAATCGGAGTCGAAACCGCTGTCCGAGGGGATGCCACGCCAGTTCAGCTGCGACTTGGTCTCGAGGTCGGAGTACTCGACCGGCTCGCTGCTGTCGAAGGGGTCGACGACCCAGCGACGGATCTCCGCCGGATTGTTGACCCCCCAGTTGTAGAGCGACGATGTCCAGTTGGAGTAGTGCGCACGGTTGTAGATGCCGCCCGCAGTCTTCATGTGGTTCGTGTTGAACTTCAGGCCGTTCTGGGCATAGACGTAGATGTCGCCGTTGGCGTGAATGGGGCCGTCGACCTCCATGGGCGCCGGATACAGGAACTCCATGTCACCCTCGTAGAAGAGGGCGAACTGGAAGAGCGGGACCAGATCGGCGCGAACGACACGACGCACGCGCTCGTGCGAGTTGCCGACGTCGGCCAAGCCCTCCACGTGATACGTGTACTCGACCCGGTTGAGCCCGGATTCGCTCGAGCCGACGGCGAAGTCCACCTGGGTGATCGTGTAGTCGACTTGCAGGTCTCCGATCGTGACGGTGCCCTCGGCCGGCGGATCGGTCGAAGCTTTGACGGACTCGTAGATGACGCGCGTCGCGTGGTTGGTCGCCGCCAGCGCCAGGTAGTCGGCCTGGATCTTGTTCCTGTTCAGGTCGGAGCGCTTCGCGGAGGCCCCGGCCATCGTCGCAGCGATGAACGAGCTCGAAATCAAGACGAAGGCGGCGAAGATCGCCCAGAGCAGGACGACCCCGCTCTCGGGCTTGGAGGTCTTCGGGTGCGAGCGGATTTTCATGGTGCGAGCCATCCGTTGAGCAGACTGACCACGACCTGGGACTCGGTCGAATAGACTCTGCCGTCCATGCCGTCTTTTGCGATCTGGACACGGACGCGCATCGTGTCGAGCGGGATGGTGAAGCCCGTGTCCGCCGGGGTCTCGAAGGTGAGGCTCGTGACCGAGCGCGACAGCGTGAGTTGATTCCCATTGCTGTCGCGGCGAATCAACGAATTCGTCCCGTCGGGATTCGGGACGAGGATGTACGCGACCGTCGTCGGCGACCACAGGACGCCGGCACCGGCCACGTCCGGCCAGCCATCATCGTCGGCATCGTCGGGCAGCAGGAAGACGAGCTCGTTGCTGGCGGCGGTGTCCGCAGTGATCTCGTGGATCTCTCCGTGTTCGAACGCTTCGAAGCCGTTGGGAGTTTCGCCCACGGAGTAGATCAGCGGGTAGTCCAGACCCCCTTCCGTCGTGTAACCGGATCGCCGCAGGTCCGTGGCGATCGAGTTCACGACCTCGAGCGCTTCCGTGGCGAGCTTGTACTGCACGGCGCGCGTGTCGGCGACGCTCTGGAGGCGGGAGACGGAGAACAAGAAGCCTCCCAGGAGCATCGAGAAGATCGTGATGCTGAGGGCCGCTTCGATGACCGTGAAGCCCGCGCGGCCTCCGGTTCGGGATGATCTCGCGAGGATCATCGTTGCGCGCCCATCAAGCTCATGGTGCGTGCTCTCCCGCCCGTGTCCGTCCAAGTCAAGGTGAGCCGCAGGTCGAGTACGGCGGGTGTCGGATCGCCCGGGGTGAAGCCCGGCGTGGTGAAGACGACGGTTTGGTCTTCCAGCACACCGTCGCCGAGATTCATGGCCTGGCCGATGGGATAGGTGCCCGCGGCGTCGGTCAGGTCGGCGACGGAGATCAAGAGGAGCCGATCCATCGCCGAACGCAGGACTTCCATGCCGAGGTCGGAATCGCGACTCGACTCGAGCAACTTTCCGCTCGCGACGTGACTCGAGAAGGCGCTCAGGGACGTGATGGACAGGATCGCGGTCGCGACGAGGACTTCGATCATGGAAAGTCCTCTGGTCCGCGAAGGCCGCAGGGACGAGAGCGGGGGGGGACGCATGAATGGAGGGATCGGCCCGGGAGCGGCCCGGAGTTGAGC
>JAJDEW010000081.1 GCA_029259595.1 Planctomycetota bacterium
CACTGGCGCTTGATCGGCAACCGCTTCAGTGGTGAGGGCCTCCCGATCTGGCCCGGTGCGCGCTGGGAACGGCGCGTGCCGTTCGCGGCCGGCTCGCGGCTGCGCTTTGCGACGGTCGTCGAGCGCCTGCTCGACCTGCCCGAGGCCGAGCGCAGCGTGCAGTTCCGCATCGAGCTCGACGGTCAAACGCTCTTCGAGCACGAGGAAGTCGTCGAGGCGGACGGCGCCTACCGCTGGCACGAGGTCGAGCTACCGCCCGAGGGCCGCCGTGGCGCGACGCTGGCCTTCGAGGTGCGCGGCGACCTCGCCTACACCGCCTTCGCCGCTCCCGTCATCGGTCCGGCCGACGTCGGCGAACGCGGCGCGCGGCCCTGGGGAGCGACGCGTCCGGACCTGGTCGTCTTCCTGGCCGACACGTTCCGCGCGGACAACATGGCCTTCTACGGCGGCGAGCTCGAGCTGACGCCCGCGCTCGACGGCTTCTTCGAGCGCGCGCTCGCCTTCCCCCGCGCCTGGTCGGTCAGCACGTTCACGCTGCCGGCGCACGCGTCGATGTTCACCGGGCTCTTCCCGCGCCAGTGCGCGGCGGGCGGCGTCGGACGCTCGCTACCGGACGAGCTCACCACCGTTGCCGAACACCTCGCGCGCCAGGGCTACCGCACCGGCGCGATCACCGACGCCGGCCTGGTCTCGCAGGCCTACCACATGGAGCAGGGCTTCGAGTGGTTCGACGAACGCCGGCTCGACATGTCCGCGACGCTCGAGCGCGCGCGCGACTTCTTGGCCTGCGACGACGGCCGCCCGGTCTTCCTCTGGATCCAGACCTACCGCGCGCACCGCCCCTACGTCGTCAGCGAAGAGACGCTGCACGAGCACGGCGAACGCCTGTCCCTCACGACGCGCGACGACGTCGAACTGCATCGCGAGCTGCGCTCCCTGAGCCAGGACGAACGCGTGCTGCAGCTGCGCACCGACCGCGGACGCGAGCTCGCAACCGAGATCGAGCGCGTCTACCGCGGCGGCGCGATCGACCTCGACAAGGGCTTCGCGCGCACGCACGCGATGCTGGTCGACCAAGGCCTGCTGGAGAGCGGCGTCCTGCTCGTCACGAGCGACCACGGCGAAGCCTTCGGCGAACACGACGAGGTCTTCCACATGGGCCGCGTCTACGAAGAACAGATCCGCATCCCGCTCGCCCTCGCCGGCCGCTCGATCGAACCGCGTGTGAACGAACACGCCGCCTCCCTGATCGACCTGGCCCCGACGCTCCTCGACCTGGCCGGCCTCGAGGTCCCCTCGAACTGGCTCGGCACCTCGCTCCTGCGCCTCGAACAAGAGCGCCCCGTCTTCGCCTTCCAGTGCGACCTGGACCTCGAAGCCTCGACCCTCGCGATCATCGACGCGTCCCGCAAACTGATCGGCTTCGAAAACACCGACGCCCTCGAAGACGGCGACCTCTGGGCCGCCTTCCACCTCGGCCGGGACCCCGACGAGCAAAAGAACCTGCTCGACACCAACGCCGCCTGGCCCCTCGAAGTCCTCGAAGACCTCCGCGGCCCGGCCGCCGTCTTCCTGAGCCCCCGCGTCGACGCCAAGGATGCGACGATCGCCCCGGAGCACTTGCAGCAACTCGAGGACTTGGGCTACGGGAACTGAGGGGGTTGGTTCGGCGTTCCGGGCAGGGACAATGCAATCCGGTTAGGAAACCGGTGCTCTACGGTCGCAAGTCACTGAGGGTGAGTGAGTTGGGAAGCAGTGTGGCTGGCCGGCAAGGCTATGGCAAGGTGGCCGGCCTCCCCCCTACCGCCGATGGACGCCTCGACAGGGAATCAAAGGCCAGGAGCCCCTATCTTCGGGCACCACCTCAGCGACGCCATGCCCCATCCCGGAGTCGAGCCCTTCATCGCAGTCACGGACCAGGACTGGTTCGACTACCTGGCCTCATCCGCGAACCATGGCGTGCTCGACGAGGTGAACTTCTGGTCCCCAAAGGCGACGCGGCCGATGAAGGTCATGTCCCCAGGCCTGCCGGCGTCGGGAAGTCCCACCTCGCGCAGGCTATCGGCGAGCGTGCGTGTCGAGCGCCATCCATGATTGGCTGCGCTTGCACGATCCCGACTACACCGGCGGCCTCTCGTCGATCAAGCGGATGTGTCGAGTGCTTGACCGCGGACGAGGTCCTCGAGCGGCATGCTCTCCCGGCTGCGTGCGGCCCGCGCTGATCAAAGCTACGACAAGAAGCTCCTGCGTTTCACTGGATCCGATCTGCTGGTCGTCGACGACCTCGGCTTGCGTCCACTCGAAGGCGATGAACCGATCGACCTCTACGAGATCATCCGCGAGCGCTATGAGCAGGGCTCGATGATCATCACCTCGAACCGCGCGCTGGAGGAGTGGTACCCGCTCTTTCCCGATGACCTGATGGCGTCGGCGGCCATGGACCGGCTGCTCCACCACGCGCACGTCGTCGTGATGGACGGGCACTCCTACCGCAACCCGCCGGGCGCGAAGGGCGCGAAGACTGGATGAACGAATGGCGAGTGGCTCCGCTTGGCCGAACCAGAGGACCAGTTTTTCCAGCCCGTCCGGGCTCGTTTTTCCAACCGCCTCGGAACGGGTTTTCCTGACACCTCAGACGCGTTTCTGACGGCCTCTGGGTGGCTCCGCTTGGCCGAACCAAGAGTGGCTTTTGCCAGGCGGTCTTTGACACCGTGTCAGAGAATGGAGCCCTGGTATACCTCGATGCAGCCCAGGAGCTGCTGCCCAGAATAACAGTCACGGCGGATGACGCGGGGTATATTGAGAACTTCCCGGGTATGCCCAAAGGCGTCTTCAACAAAGACCTCTACTACCAGTACGTCTGGGAAGATAACTGCATCGACGGACAGTGGAGTGTTTCGGACGTTTTCAAGGTGCCCAGATTCAACCAGCCCGGAGGATGGGAGATGAAGTCAATACTTGTCGCCACAGCCCTTGCCGCATCCTTGGCACTCCCGCATGGGGCGCAGGGGACTACCCAGCTCTTGGACGGTTCCGGTGATGGCGTCTATCCTTGCCAGACCCCAAGAGCTGTGGCAGTTGACGATTGCGGGCGCGTGTTTGTCGCCTGCCGTGACTCAAATAGCGTATTTCGTATCGACCCAACAGGCGAGATCTTCTCTATCTTGAACTCCTCCTGGGCGGGGCCTGGGACTCCGCTTGATTTTCCACAGAATATCGAGGTCGATCGGGACACTGGGACCCTGTACGTCGCTGACATTTGGGGAGTCTTTAGGATCGAGCTAGGTCAAGACGCTGAGAGAATTGCCGACTCTTCACCGCTATTGATTGGAGCTCGTGAGATCGCCTTGGATGAGGATGACAACGTCTACGTAGTCGGCCAGGTCTCAGAAACGGCTGTGAAGATTACACCCGATGGAGTGATGTCGGTCCTCCTTACCTCTCAGGGAGTTCCTCCTAACCCTTCATTGGACCCCGTCGGAGTGGCTGTTGATCGCCAAGGGAATGTCTACGTCGCAGGAGGTGACGGTTTCATCGCGAACGTATTCAAGGTCACCCCATCGGGTTCGGTGTCCCTTCTCATGGACACGACGGGAGATGGCATGACGACGTATGGGACCGGGTGGGGCTTGGCTGTAGACAGCGTTGGAAACGTATACGCAACCGAGCTTGGCTTTCAGGTGTTTCGAATCTCTCCCACCGGAGACATCTCCGTCGCGATCGGGGAAGAGGGTGGAGGCGGTATTGCGCATTTCGGCTCAACCGTTGCCGCCGTCGACATGTTCGATAACGTCTATGTCCCGAGTTTTGGGGGCAATAACCCGGGCGGGTTGCTGATGCTGGCGCCCGATGGCTCCGTGTCTGCGGTAGACACGCACAGAGATCCCCTTGCGAACGTGGCCGGATTCTTTGGCCTGGACGTCAATTCGAAAGGCGATCTCGCGATGTCAGGTCTCTTGAGCAACAACGTCTACAGGATTACAAGTTGTGGCGTAGTTCCTTCGGACGCCCAAGTTTCGAATGGCTCTGGCGTGAATCCACTGGACTTCCGGCAGAACACGCCGGCAGTTCCGGGCAGGGTCTGGGAGACCGAGATTCTCGGCCCACCCCCTGTAGTTACGCTCGTTGGGATTTCTACCTCTGGTGCTGCCACCACGACCACGTGGGGAGAGCTTCTTATTGCGCCGCCCATCCTCGATGTCTCCATCGAGACCAAGGAGTTGCATCAAATTGCGATCCCAAACCAGTGTGAGCTGCTTGGCCTCAAGCTCATCGCCCAAGGTGCGCGTATTGAGGCACCTGGAGACCGTATCGAGTTGCTCAACGCGATCAGCATCAGGATCGGTCGGTACTAAGGGGCGGGCTCGGCTCTGACCCAACCCCTGGGGGCGATCGGTAGTGCAGCCTGGTGTCTGTAATTCCGTGAACGAGCGTGAGTCGAAGGATGCAGGCCTGTTTGACGAGGGGCTGCAGCGCGGAGGGGACGGTGTTGAGTGGCGAACCATGCTTCGGTTCCATGTGGGTAACCAGTAACTGTCGCTTGAAGCCCACCTAGACCGATCCGGTGCCCGATAGTACGACGATCAGGCTCCGAGAAATGCGGTTGTCGCGGCCTGGCGTTCCTCCTCGACCTCATCCTGAAAGTGCTCTCGCCACCCGTGCGGCGTGAGCTTGGCGACATTGGTTTCGCGCGCGATTCGCAAGAGGACGTCCCGTAAGTAGCTGCGTGGATCGATACCGGCGGCCTTGGCCGTCATGACCAGGCTCAGCATCACGACTGCCGTTTCGCCGCCGCCTTCGGTTTGGATGTGGTGCTCAGGTAACTCCTGCCAGGAATTGCCGCTCGGGTAGCTCCGTGCCTCAGTTCCATCGGATCAGTTTGAATTGCTCGAGTGTGCGCAGGATCGCGTGGCGTTCTGCACGTCGTCGAGCACGGTTGGTTTCTGAGTCGAGCATGGCCTGGCGGCGGGCGCAAGAGGCTGCTTGATAGAAGCGGCTGCGCCGCACGCGGAGGGACCAGTGAGGGGTCTCGGCGTCAGCGCGGGCCGCGGTGCGCCAGCCTCGCGTGCGACGCAAACGCGCATGGTCGAGGCGATGCACGGTCTCGACGAGGCA
>JAJDEW010000082.1 GCA_029259595.1 Planctomycetota bacterium
GAAGGCTCCGTGCTTGTGCCGTTGCGCGGCGCAGCCGCGCAATCAGGCACAGGCGCGCGACGGAGTGCGCGCCGCGTCCAAAAGGAAGTGCCGGGCCGCGACCCTCGGACCGCCCGGCCTTCGGGTTGCGTCCCTCGCGGCGAGGATCGAATCGCCCTTGCGCGACCCCGTGTCATCGCGCACAGCGATTGCGAGCGAAGCGAGCGAGTCCGTCGCCTCCGGTCATGCCAGCCACGGAAGGGAACATGGAGCTCACCTGGACGCCTCGCTCGCCTCGCTCGCTTCGCTCGCAATCGGCTCGCGCCAGGGACGTGTTCGCAAGGACGGGACGGCACGGCCGCGCGGGACGCAACCCGAAGGCCTCCGGCTCGGGCAGCCGCGAGCCCCAACCACCTCAGGTCGCGGCGCGCACTGCGTCGCGCGCCTGTGCCTGATTGCGCGGCTCGCGCCGCGCATCGGCACCAGCACGGAGCCTGCGGCTCCGAGGCTGCGCTACGGCCCGCCTGCGGCGGGCCTGCGCTTCGCGGCCGCCGGTCACTCCTTTTCGAATCGGTCCCGGGCCGCTTGGGCGGCGGCCTCGTTGCCGCGTGCTCGTTCGAGCTCCTCGATCACGAGCCAGACCGAGCGCAAGTCCACGGGCAGGTCGGTGCGTCCGGCGAGCTCGCGGGCGCGTTCGAGCGCCACGTCCGCGTGGCCGGCGGCGTGGGCGGCGAGGATCGCTTCGTAGAGCGCGCCGGGGTCGCTCGGGTCGCAGCTGCGGGCCTGGGCCGCGGCCTGTTCGGCGCCTTCGAAGTCGCCGCGCATGCGGCGGCACGCGGCGAGGTGTCGCCAACCGCGGCAGAAGGTCGGGGAGCGTTGGACGAGGGCCTCGAGCAGGACCTCGGCGCGTTCGAAGCGTTCGACTTCGAGCCACGCGAGGGCCAGGCCGAGGCGGGGCAGGTCGGCGTCGGGATCGAGCCGGATCTGCAGGCGTCGGACGCGCACGATCTCTTGCCAGCGCCGCTGGCGTTGCGCTTCGCTGAAGCGTTCCTGGGCGAGGTCGGCAGCGCCGCGTCGCACGGCGGCCTGGGCCCAGATGTGCCACACCGCCGGGGCTTCGGGGTGGAGGGGGGCACGCTCGAGGAACGTCGCGCAGGCCGCCTCCGCGTCGGCGAAGCGGTTCTGGCGCGCCAGGATGCGAACCAGGAGCAGGAGGCTCTCCGGGTCGCGCGGGTGGCGGACGTTCAGGGTCGTGTCTGCGCGGACGGCGACGCGTTCGAAGGCTTCCTGCAAGCGATCTTCGGCCAGGAAGAGGCGTGCGCGGGCGAGCTCGATGCGCGCGTAGGGCTGGGCGTCGAGCGGGGCTTCGTCGAGCACGCGGAAGGCTTCGTCGCGCGCGCCGGTCGCGTGCAGGGCGCGCGCGAACAGGCCGAGGATCTCGCCGTCCTTCGCGAGCGGACCGCCGGTTGCGAGGAGCGGGCGGACGTGCTCGACGAATTCGGACGGGGAGCCGAGCTCGTAGAGTTCGACGAGCTCGTCCCGGCCTTCGTGTCGCCCGCCGGTGGCGCGTTCCTGCGTGGACGTCGAAGGCGTGAACACGAAGGCGAACGCGAGGAGCGCGCACGCCAGCCGGCCGCGGACGGCGAGGCTCACTTCAGCTCCTCCGAGGTGACGATCCCCTCGCCTTCACGCACCGTGAGGCGGCGACCGCCCGGACCGCCGGCGAGCTCTTCGACCCGACCCGAGGGCCACAGGAGCGTGAGCGAGCGGTAGCCCGTCGCGCGTCCCAGTCCGAAGGTGAGCTCGTGGCTCGAGGCGGATTGGAAGCCGCGCGCGGTCTGGACCTCGTCCAAGAGTGCGAAGGTCGCGTCCGTGTCGTTCGTCCCGACGACCAGGACGACGCGCGTGCCGAGGCCGTCGCGCGGCGTGCGACGGCCGGTTGCCGGATGGGGTGCGGCGGCGCCGATGCAGCGCACGACGAGGCGCGTGTTCGCGGCGCCCAGCCTGTTCATGCCCAGCGCCGCCGGCGCATCGATGCGCGCGAGCACGAGGTCCGCGCGTCCGTCGCCGTCGATGTCGCCGACCGCCGAGCCGCGCGTGCCGAGCTCGGCCGCGAAGACGGAGTTCGGGAGCGCGGCCGCGAGGTCCGTGACGGTGCCCGTCCCGCGCGCGAGGGCGAACAGGCTGTCGGGTTGGCCGTAGCGCGTGTTCGTGCCGGGCCGGTCCGCCTGGGGGTAGACGTGGCCGTTCGCCGTGAAGAGCTCGAGCTGGCCGTCCCCCGTGAAGTCGACGAGGTGCGCACCCCACGAGAGCAGCGGCCGGGTGAGCGCGGCGAGGCCGAGCGTGTACGACGCGCAGCGAAAGCCGATCGCGTCGGCGAGGTAGAGCTGGGTCGGCTCGCCGCTGAAGTTCGTGACCGCCAGGTCGAAGCGCCCGTCACGGTCGACGTCGCCGATGGCGATGCCCATCCCGGCTTCCGCTTCTCCGTCGGGATTGAGCGCGACGCCGGCGAAGAGCCCCAGCTCCTCGAAGCGGCCGGTCTCGTCGAGGCGGTTGATCCACAGCTGATTGGCGACGCTGTCGTTGGCGACGTAGAGGTCGGTGTCGCCGTCCATGTCCGCGTCGAAGGGCGCCACGCCGAGGGTGAAGGCGGGAGGGGCTTGTGGGAGCCACGTCGCGCTGACGTCGACGAAGTCCGCCCCGCCGTCCGGGGACGTCCCGCGCAAGAGGGCGTCGGGCTGGGGGGGCAGGCCGCGCGGCCCACAGAAGACCGGCTGGCCCTTCCACCAGCAGGGCACCGTCAAGGGCGGCTCTCCCAGCTCGCCACGCGGCGGAGCGGCCGGATCGAAGTCGAGGTAGCGGCCCCCGTAGAGGTCGAGCACGCCGTCGCGGTCGGCGTCGAAGAGCGCCACGCTGGTCCACCAGGAGGCATGTTTCGACTCCAGGGGCCGCACGTCCACGACCCGGCCGGCGTCGAGCGCGCCGGCTTCCTGGCGGAAGACGACGAGCTGGCCGAAGGAGCCCGCCACGAGGTCCGTGGTGCCGTCCCCGTCGATGTCGCCCGCCGCGAGGCCGGTCCACCAGCGGGCGCGGGCCGGGGCCGCTTGCTCGCGAAAGCGGCCGGACTCGTTCACGAACAGTCCGAGCTTCGCACCCTGGCCCGCGGCCAGGTCCGCGACCGTCGCGAGCCCCTGGGAAAAAGCCACGTCGAGGTCGCCGTCGTCTCCGAGGTCGAAGAGCGCCACGCCGGGTCCGTTGGCCTCGAGCACGGTGTCCTTCGCGCTCGTCCCCGAGACGTTGTGAAAGACGAGGCCACGGGCCTGCGCCTCGTCCGGAAAGCTCCCGAGCGACCCCGGCGGGGGGGAGGCGGCCCCGGTCCCGGCGTCCGCCGAGGGAGGGGGGCTCTGGCCGCCGCAGCCCGCGAGCAGAGCGAGGGCTGCGAGCAGAGCGGTGGGGCGGGCTTGCGGAAGGAGGGGCACCACCCAGAGGATGGCGCGCCGCTCGGCAGGGTGCCTCAGAGAAACTCCGGAACCGGGCCAGGCCCGCGCGGGCCCTCGTCCGCCCTGGTGCTCTCCAGGAGCCGCGAAAGAGGACCAGGTCCCCGCCCCCCGGAGTTGACCGCCCGCCGTGCGCGAGCGTACCCTGTCGCCCCCTGCCGGCGCGGAGTCTCGCGTCGATCGGAGCCCCCCCCTCGTGGCCATCCAACGCAAGAACCTGCTCGAAGCCTTCCGCAACGCCGGCGAGGCCGATCCGCTCGGGACCGAAGGCTCGCGCCTGCGGTCGCGGGTCCGCGCGGAAGTCGAGGCGGCCGAGGCCGAAGCGCAGGCCGAAACCGAGGCGGCGACCCACGAGTCTGAGGCGCGGGTCGAGCCCCCGGTCCTGCCGGTCGACACGGCCCGCGGCGCAGCGGGCGAGCCGGCCGAGAGCGAACGGTTGATCCCCGAGTCGGAGATCCCGCGCGTGCCGCCGATCTGGATGCCGCTGGCCGCGGCGGTCTCGATCGCTTTCTTGCTCGGGATCCTGGTCGGACGCATCGGCGGATCCGAGGTCCGGGCCGAGGGCGACGCCAGTCTGGCCGAGGGCTCCTTGCCCAACTCCGGCTTCAAGCCGCGCAACGACCTGGTTCCGCGCAGCGAGCTGATCCAGGGCGACAACGCAGAGGCGAGCGCGCCGGCGCCGGGCTCCAGTTCGCGCGCCTCGGCTCTGTACGATCCCGTCAACCGCTACACGCTGGTGGTGGCGACCTACGGCCGGACCAAAGAGGACTTCGCCTGGGCCACGCACGACCAGCTCGCCGACGAGGGCTTTCCCGTCTTCCCGCCGGCCGAGGTCGGCAAGGACATCCTCGTCCTCGTGGGCGCCCAGCCGGAAGTCGAAGACCTCGCGCAGACCAAGGAAGCCATCCGGAACCTGACCGGGTGGGACGGCGCCAAGGAAAGTTACAAGGACGCGTACGCGATCCGCATCGATCGCTTGATCGACCGCTGAGTCGAGACCGCGCGTTCCTCCGACCATCGCAGGCCAGAGAAGAGACGATGAGTATCCACAGCAGTTTGAAAGGGGTGGACACCCTGCGCGGCGAGCGCAGTGTCCTCACGCGCATCGAGCGCATCCAGAAGCTCGCCAAGGACAAGAAGCTGAACCCCGAGGACGCCTCCGCCTGGGGGCTCCCGAAGGTCCGCACGAAGTTCAAGATCCTGGGCACGAAGAAGAAGAAGAAGGAAGACGACGAGGCCGAGGCCGCCAAGCCCGCCAAGGGCTGAGGCGAGACCGCGGGTCGCGCGTTCGGCTCCCGGGGACCGCTCCCGCCGACGTTCGATCCCGCGACTTGCCCCACGCACGACCATGGGCGTCCTCGATCCCTCGCTGGCGGAGCCCCGCATGGACGTGAAGTCGGGGGACGTGAAGTCGGCCGCGCCGGTGCTCGAAGTCTTCGCCTCCTACCAGGGCGAGGGGCTCTACGTGGGCCAGCCGCAGGTCTTCCTGCGCCTCTTCGGTTGCCCCCTGCGCTGTCGCTGGTGCGACACGCCGGGCTCGTGGTCGATCCCGCGGGAGGCTACCGCGCGCGTGCGCCGGACGGGCTCCGTCGAGTCCGAAGAGGCCTGGGCCACGCCGTTTCGCGCCGCGACCTGGATCACCTCGCTCGATCCCGAAGCGAAGCGCGCCGTCAGCGTGACCGGGGGCGAGCCGCTCTTGTGGCCCGAGTTCCTGCGTTCTCTCCCCGACTTCCTCGGCGGTCGGCGCCTGCACCTCGAGACCGCCGGTGGCCATCCCGCGGCGCTCGAACGCGTGCTCCCCGCCGTCGATCACGTCAGTCTCGATCTGAAGCTGCCCGACGACCTCGATCCGCCGGAGACCGACCCCGCGACCTTCGAGCGCGCGCGCGGCGGGCCCGAGCGCGCGGTGGTCGAGGCGACGCCGCACACCGAGGGCGAGTGGGCCGACGCACGCGAGCGCTGTCTCGAGCTCGTCAAAGGGCAGGACGCCGCGGTGAAGATCATCGTCACGGGCGGACGCTCGGCCGACGACTACGAAGAACTCCTCGACGACGTCGAACGCCTCGCGCCCGAGCTGCCGCTCTTCCTCCAACCGGTGACGCCCCTGGCCGGCGTGCGCGCGCCGAAGGCGTCCGAGCTGCATGCGGTCGTGGACCGTGCGCTCGAGCACGGCTTGGCCGCCCGAGTCGTCCCGCAGGTGCATCGCTTCCTGCGCTTGCCATGAGTGTGCCGGCCCTTCCCCGCGTCGTCATCGTCGGACGACCCAACGTCGGCAAGTCGACGCTCCTGAACCGGATGGTCGGGAGTCGCGTGTCGATCGTCGAGCCGACCGCCGGTGTGACGCGCGACCGCGTCAGCGTTCCCTGCCGCATACCGACCGAGTGGGGCGACCGCTCGATCGAGGTCGTCGACACGGGCGGCGTCGGCATCGTCGACCGCCAGGACCTGGGTCCGCACGTCGAGGAGCAGATCCGAGCCGCACTGGTGCGCGCCGATCTGGTTCTGTTCGTCGTCGACGTGCGCGAGGGCGTCGCGCCACTCGACATGGAGGTCGCGAAGCGGCTGCGTGGCTTCGCGAAGCCCGTGCTGGTCGTGTGCAACAAGGTCGAGGGCGAGCGCCTCGTCTGGGACGTCGACGCCTTCTACCGCCTGGGCGTCGGCGACCTCTTGATCCCGATCAGCGCGCAGAACGGCACCAACCTCATGGAGCTGTACGACGCGATGGCCGAGCGCCTGCCGGCGGTGCAGCCCGGCGAGGTCTGGGTGCCGCCCTCGCTGAAGATCGCGATCGTCGGGCGCCGCAACGCCGGCAAGTCGACCCTGGTCAACTCGCTCGCGCGCGAGGACCGTGTCATCGTCTCCGAGACACCGGGAACGACGCGTGACGCGGTCGACGTCATCATCGAGCGCAACGGCGAGAACTTCGTGCTGATCGACACGGCCGGCGTTCGCAAGCGCAAGAGCCACGAGGATGCGGTCGAGTTCTTCTCGGACGCGCGCAGTTACAAGGCCATCCGGCGCGCGGACGTCGTCATCCTGCTCTTCGACGCGACGCAGAAGCTGTCGGCGATCGAGAAGAAGCTCGCCCGCTACATCAAGGACCACTACAAGACGGTGATCCTCGGTGCGAACAAGTGGGACCTCGTCGAAGGGCTCGAGCCGGTCGACTTCGAGGACTATCTGGCCCAGGAGCTGCCCGGCCTGTCGTATGCGCCCGCGTGCTTCCTCTCGGCGAAGACGGGCCACTACGTGGGGCGCCTCTTCGACCTGGCGCGCGAGGTCCACAAGAAGGCCGAAGTGCGCGTCGGCACGGGCGAGCTGAACCGCGTGCTCGAAGTCGCGCTGGCCTCGCGCTCGCCCAGCTCGAGCGGACATCGCGTGCGGGTCTTCTATGCCACTCAGGCCGAGACCTCGCCGCCGACCTTCGTTTTGTTCGTCAACGACAAGCGCTTGATCGGTAAGGACTACTTGCGCTACCTCGAGAACCGGATCCGCAAGGAGCTGCCGTTCGAGGAGGTTCCGATCCACATCGTCCTGCGCGACAAGACGAAGAACGTTCTCTTCCCCGAGTCGTAGCTCGAGGCCATGTCCCATGAAGAAGATCCTCGCTCTCGCCCTCACGCTTGCTCTCTTCGGGACGTCTTGCAGCACGACCCCGAAGGAGCCTGATCCCGTCTGGCAGCGGGTCGAAGTGCCCTCGCCTTCGGATCGCGTGTTGTGGAAGGTGACGCTCCTGTCGCTCGAAAAGGGCGGCTTTCCGCTCGGGGGGGGACTCGATCCCTCGTCGATGCAGCTGACGACCGGTTGGAAGTTGGATCTCGCGCCCTTCAGTCGTCAGGGGACGCGGCGTCAGGCCGAGGTGCGCATGAAGCCGTCCGCGCGCGGCGTGTGGGACGTCGAAGCGCGCGTGAGGTGCCAGATCAACAAGTCGCTCGTGAAGCCCCTCGACCCGCAATACGCCCAGTGGGAGTGGACGGGGGACGACGTCGTGGCGGCGCGCGTGCTGGTCCAACACGTGCGCTCCTTCCTTCAGGAAGACATCGAGCTCTCGGATGCGCCCGAGGATCCGATCGAGGCTTATCTCGAGCGGCAGAAAGCGATCGAGGACAAAAAGGACCGGTAGTTCTTTCCCAGGGCTCGCTCGCGCCATGATTATGGGGCGGAACGCTTGGCTCCCGGTGGACGACTTGTCGAAGGAGGGTCTCGCGCCCCTCCCTCCTCCCCATGAATCCTGAACCGGAATCGGCGGTCGCCGCCGCATCCTCTGCGTCGCTTCCCCTGCGGGAAGAAGACGGCTGGGTGACGGCTCGCCCCACGCCCTTCACCGAAGTGTTGGCGCGGCTCGTGATGTTGCCGAAGCTCGTGCTCGAGCACCGCGACCTCATCACGACCAGTGTGCGGCGCGACCTCGAGATCCGGTTCCGCGGAACTCTGCTCGGTTGGATCTGGCCCCTGATCCATCCGATGTTCCTGTTCATCGTCTACTACTTCATCTTCACGAAGCTCTTGAACTTCAAGATTCCCGAGCTGCCTGAGGGTCAAGAGTCGGCGATGGGGATCTACATGTTCTGCGGCATCATGGCCTGGGCCGGGATCAGCGAGTCGTTGACGCGCGGAACCAACGTGATCGTCGACAGCGGCAACCTGATCAAGAAGCTCGCCTTCCCGTCCGAAATCCTGCCGCTAAACGTGACGCTGGTCAGCATGATCACGTTCGGGTTCGCCCTGGCGGTCTTCCTGGGCGGCTGCTACTTCACGCCGATCTGGCCGCCGCCGGACCCGGTCCTGTTGCTGTGGATTCCAGCCCTCCTCGGAGTCCAGGCGCTCTTCACCTACGGGCTGGTGCTGCTGCTCTCGACGCTGCAGGTGTTCCTGCGCGACACCTTGCAGATCGTCGGGGTCGTCACCACCGTCTGGATGTTCGTCACCCCGCTCTTCTGGGTGCCGGAACTGATGGGGGAGAGCGTGAAGCCCTACCAAGGCATGATCGAGCTCAATCCCGTCTACCACCTGGTGCAGGCCTGGCGGGGCGTCCTGATGGGGGAGGTCACGGTGCCTCTCGACGGCGTGCCGACCACCGTGATCGACACGACGCGGATCGCGTCCTCGATCGGCATCTTCGCGCTCTGGGCGCTCGGTGCCTACATCATCGGCTACGTGCTCTTCATCCTCTCGCAGCGGCGCTTCGCGGACGAGGTCTGACGGTGGCGGGACCCAAGCGCATCGCGATCGAGGCTACCGAGCTCGGCAAGGCCTACCGGATCTACCCCAGTCCGGCGAAGCGCATCGCCGAGGCCCTGACCTGGGGACGCTACCAGGGACACCACGCCTTCTGGGCGTTGCAGAACTGCAGCTTCAAGCTGTCGCCCGGAGCTTCGATGGGGCTCTGCGGAGCGAACGGTGCGGGCAAGTCGACGCTCCTCAAGGTGCTCGCGGGCACGACGGCTCCGACGAAGGGCGGCTACCGCATCGACGGTCGCGTGGCGAGCCTGCTCGAGCTCGGGGCCGGCTTCCACATGGAGTTCACCGGCCGCGCGAACATCGTCATGAACGGCGTCATGATGGGCTTCTCGAAGCGCGAGATTCTGTCCAAGGTCGACGAGATCATCGACTTCGCCGAGCTGGGCGACTACATCGACGAACCCGTGCGGACGTACTCGTCGGGCATGGGGCTGCGCTTGGGCTTCGCCGTCGCGGTGGCGGTGGACCCCGATCTCCTGATCATCGACGAGGTCTTCGCCGTAGGCGACATGTACTTCCAGAAGAAGTGCGTCGACAAGGTCTACGAGTTCAAGCGCAAGAACAAGACGATCCTGTTCTGCAGCCACAGCCTCTACGACGTTCGCCAGCTGTGCGACGAGGCGATCTGGCTGAACCACGGCAAGGTGATGGCGCAAGGGGACTCGGTCTTCGTCACGAACGAGTACTCGGCCTTCCAGCGCCACAACATCGGCGAGATGGAAGAGGTCCTGGGTGACATCTTCCCGACGAAGACCTTCGAACAGGACGAGGCGCCGCGCCAGCTGCCCGGGATCAAGGACGCGCGCATCTACAAGCTGGGAACCGACGAAGAGATCTACCAGATCACGACCGGTGACTCGATCGAGATCCGGATCTGGTGGTTCAATCCGACGCCCGAAGAGACGCCGGTGCACCTCGGTCTGGCCTTCATGCGCCAGGACATGACCACGTGCGGTGGCATGGGCACGCACCTCGACGGGCTCGAGCTGCTCGGCACCGGCGGCTGCGCGATCGTGCGCATCCCCGACATCCATCTCCTGTCCGGTCAGTTCCTGGTCCCGGTCGTACTCTTCGACGAGGAGGGCGTGCACAAGTACCAGGAGTACCTGATGCCCGACAACCTGACCGTCCGCACGCACACGCGCGACGTAGGCTTGTTCCGCCTCGAGCACGAATGGGAGTTCACCGAAGACGCCGTTCCTCCGGCCCGCGAAGATCCCCAGGAGGGAACGGAGAAGGTCAAGGCCGGAGAAGGGGCGTGAACGTGGAGCAACGACTCTCCGCGCTCGTCATCAATTACGACTCGGGCGCCTTCTGCGTGCGCTGCGTCGAGTCCCTCGTCGCGGATTGGACGCGCGACGGCCGCCCGCGCGAGCTCCTGCACGTCGTCGTCGTCGACAACGCTTCGCCGAGCGACCAGGAGCCGTTCCTCCAGGCGCTCGAGAAGCTCGGAGCCACGGTCGTGCGCAGCGACGTGAACGACGGCTACTCGGGCGGCGTGAACCGCGCCTACGCCGCGACGAAAGGGATCCCGAGCGACGCGGTCGCGATCCTGAATCCCGACCTCTACTTCCTGCCGGGCTCCGTGACCGCCCTGCTCGGCGAGCTCGCGCGCGACCCCTCGGTCGGCCTCGTCGACCCGCGCGCCTGCATCGATCCGCTCGGCGTCCTGAACCTGCCACGCAACCTGATGCCGACGCCGCGCGACCAGGTCGGCGTCACACTCGCGCGCCTCCACCCCTGGCTGAGCCGTCGCTACAGCGACCGCCGCCTGAAGAAGGCCGTTCCGTGGCTCCTGGCGGAAGGCCCGCTCGACTCGGACATGCTGTCCGGCTGCTGCCTGTTCACGCGCCGCGAGGTGCTCGACCGGCTCGAAGGCCCGATGGACACGAGCTTCCCGCTCTACTTCGAAGACACCGACCTCTTCCGCCGCGTCACGAAGCTCGGCTACAAGCTCGTCCACCACGGCGGCGCCCGCATTCTGCACCATTGGTCTCGCTCAGCCGGCGTCGGCGACGCCTACCTCGGCGACCCGCACGCCCGCCACGGCCGCTCGATGCGCCGCTACTTCGAGAAGTACTACGGGGGCCTCGGAAAGTTGACACTGGCGCTGTGCGCCCAGCTCGAGAGAGCCTGGCCGCCGACCAAGGTCAACCGCCCGATGCACACCCTGAAGGACCTGGGAACCTTCGCCGAACCCGTCGAGATCGCCCTGCCACGCTCGACCCGCTTCATGGTCGAGATCTCGATGGACGCGACGTTCATCAGTTGTGTCGGCGTGCTCGGGGAGGGAGAGCGTTGGGTATGTCCCCAGGAAGCCTGGAACTGGTTCTTCCAGGCGCCGTACTTCTCACGCGCGATCGATCTCGAGACGGGTGACGTGTTGGGCGCGTGGACGTATGCGAAGTCGACGCCGGGCCGGCTGCATCCGTTGGAGCATCACGAGCTGGCGGAGTATGGAGAGCGGGTCTTCGGCGGCCGGGCCGTCTGAGGGAGTCGTCGCTCCGAGTTCCCAAGGCTGATAGCGGGGGCTCCTCCGCGACCTCGGTCGTCGCCAGCAGAACCCGCGCGCGGAGCCCGCGCTCGAGCCGCTATCATCTCTCCCATGTCCGAGCGCTCTCCCCTGCCCGAGCCGATCTACGACGACCTGCCCGCGGGGCGCGTGTTGTTGCTCGCGCCGCATCACGATGACGACATCATCGGGGCGGGGGGGACGGTGTGTCGGCACGTCTCGCGGGGAGACGAGGTCCATGTCCTGATCGCGTTCCGTGGTGCTGCCGGCGATCCGGACGGGCGCTACGATCCGGCCGAGTACGTGGCGCTGCGTCAGCGCGAGGCGCGCGCGGGCGGACGCCAGCTCGGCTTGTCGCGCTACGAGTTCTGGGACTATCCCGAGGGGCACGAGCCGGGCGCGGCCGAGCTCATGGTCGCCGCGCGCAGGCTCGCGCAGCATGTCCGTGCCCTGGCGCCGGACATCGTCTACGCGCCCTGGATCGGCGACTACCACGTCGACCACTACACCCTCGCCCGCGTGGCGCGCCTGGCGCTCGTGTTGGCGGACTTCGAGGGGCAGGCCTGGGGCTACGAGGTCTGGTCGCCGCTCGTGCCGACGCGCGTGGTCGAGATCTCGGAGGTCTGGGAGCGCAAGGTCGCGGCTCTGCGGGAGCATGCGAGCCAGCTCGACTACCAGGATCTCGTGCACAAGACGCTCTGGTTGACCGCGCACCGCAGCATCTACCTGCGGCCCGAGTCGCGCCACGGGGAGGCCTTTCGGCCGCTCGGCGCGCCGTCGCCGGAAGATGCGGCCCTGCTCGCGGGCGAGCGATGAAGGTCGGGCTGGTCACGCCGCAGTACGCGCCGCAGTTCGAAGGGGGTACCGAGTCCGTCGTCCGGGCGCAGGCGCGCGAGCTCGCGGCGCTCGGACATGCGGTGCGCATCGTCAGCGGAACCGACCGCCTGCACGCGGGCCAGGACCTGCTCGCGACCGAGGTCGACGGCTTGCCCGTCCGCTTCGTTCCGCGCACGCCCGACGAGCCGTACGACCTCGCGCTCGAACGGCCGCGCGTGCTCGCGCTGGTGCTCGAGCTGCTCTCCGACGTCGACGTCGTCCACTTGCACCACTGGTCGACGCTCGACGGCGGGCTCGTGCGCCGCCTGGCCCCGCGCGTTCCGGTCGTCGTCACGCTGCACGATCTCTTCACGACCTGCCCGCGCTTCTTCCGCGTCCCTTTCGGCCTCGTAGAGAGCTGTCCGCCGCCGGGCTCGTTCGAGACCTGTGTCGTCTGCCTCACGCCCGATGCGCCGGGTGTCGCGCCCGAGCTCCTGCACACGGGTCTCGCGGCGCGCATGGCGTCCTTCGCGGCCGAGCTCGAGGCCGCGGCGCTGGTCCTGACTCCCAGCCGTTCGCACCAGCAAAACCTCGCACCGCACCTCGCCGTCGACGCGCGCTGGCGGGTCCTGCCGCACGGGCTGGGCCGCGAGCTCGGCGCGCGCGCCTCCGCGGCCTGGGACGGAACGGGCGAGCTGCGCCTCGTCTATCTCGGTCATCGCACCGCCGTGAAGGGCATCCGGGATCTGGCCCTCGCGCTGGGCGGTCTGCCGCCCGAACTCGAGAGTCGCGTCCGCCTCGATGCCTTCGGCGACGAGCTCGACCCCGGGCTCGACGCCGAGCTCACGCGCTGCGCGGGCGCCGCGCGGCTGCGCTTCCACGCGCCCTATGGCCCGGCCGAGCTGGGGCAGCTCCTGCGCGCGGAGGGTCCCTTCCATCTCGCCGCCGCTCCCTCGCGCGTGGCCGAGAGCTACGGCCTCGTCGTCGACGAGGCGCTGGCGCTGGGGCTGCCGACGTGGGTCAGCGACCGCGGTGCACCTCAGGAGCGCATCGGTGCCGCGGGCCTCGTCCTTCCGGCCGAAGATCCGGCCGCGTGGACGAGGGCCTTCGCTACCATCTTCGCCCACCCCGAACGGCTCGAGGTCCAACGCGGCGCCGCCGCGGCGACGGTGCGCACGGCGCGCGACGCGGCCCGCGAGCTCTCTCAGCTGTACCAGAGCCTCCTCCACTCCGCTTGAAGCCCCTGTTCCCCCCGATCGCCGACCCGGCGACGCTGCCCGAGCGCGTGCTGGTCGTCGCGCCGCACCCCGACGACGAGGTCTTCGGCTGCGGCGGCATGATGGCGTTGCACGCGCGCGCCGGCGCCACCGTTCGCGTCCTGATCCTGACCGACGGCGCGTCGGGCGACCCCGATGCCTACGACGGCGACATCGCCGAGACGCGTCAGCGCGAGTCGAAGGAGGCCGGGCAGAAGCTCGGCGTGGCGGACTACCGCTTCCTCGACTTCGTCGACGGCGGCCTGTCGGAGGCCAGCGGACTCATCGAGCGGATCGTGACCGAGCTGGACGACTTCGCGCCCGAGCTGGTCTACATCCCTTCGCCGCAAGAGCTGCATCCCGACCACCGCGCCGCCTCGCGCGCGCTGATCGCGGCCCTGGCGCGCGGGCCCGCGCGGCGCGTGTTCCTGTACGGCGTGAACTCGCAGGTGATGGCCGGCATCCTGTTCGACACGACGTCGGTCTTCGAGGCGAAGATCGAGGCGATCCACTGCTTCAAGAGCCAGCTCGTCTATCACGACCTCGTCACGAAGGGCAAGGCGATCGACCGCGCGCGCACGGTCAACGTGGCCGACGGCAACGTGCACTACCTCGAGGGCTTCGCGGACCTGACGAGCGATCGGCTGGCGAGTTACGAGCGCGGCCTCTTCGGCACGCTGACGACCCTGCTCGCGGCCGAGAGCACGCCGGCCGTCGCGCGCGGTTGGCCGGAGACGACGGCCGTCATCTCGACCTGGAACAAGAAGGACGTCGTGGCCGCGAATCTCGACAGTTTGCGCGCGCAGACGCTGCCCTTCGCCGAGATCGTCGTCGTCGACAACGCGAGCACGGACGGTACCGCCGAGCTGGTGGCCGAGAGCTATCCCGACGTCCGCCTGATCCGCATGCCGCACTCGAATTACGGGGCTTGCGAGACCTTCAACATCGGCTTTGCGAGCGCCACGACGCCGTTGATCGCGATCCTGGACGACGACATCACGCTGCCGCCGACCTGGCTCGAGATGGCTACGGCGCGTTTGATGGAGGAGCCCGAGACGACCGCTGTCGTCTCGACCGAGGTCATCGAGCCGGGCATGCCGGAGGCCTACATCGCCCAATCCAAGGCCGCCGGCCGGCGCTACATGAGCACCTTCCGCGGCTGCGGCAGCCTGGCGCGCCGCGAGATCCTGGCGCAGGCCGGTTTCTACGACGAGCGCCTCTTCATCTACGGCAACGAGCGCGACCTCACCTGTCGCCTCTTGAACCTGGGCTTCCGCGTGCTGCAGGACCCCGAGATCGAAACGCACCACAAGACGCCCTTCGGCATCCAGATGGGCAAGCGCAGCCTGTACTACCACGCGCGCAACGCCTTCCTGACGATGCTCAAGTACGCGCCGCTGGGCGACCTCGTGCGCCTGCCGTTCCTGGTGGTGACGAAGGTCCTGTTGCGCCGCTCGAGTGCAGAGGAAAAGGGTGCGGTCACCGACGCGACCGGGACGATCGGCATCGGTCGCTCTCTGCGCGAGACGCCCGGGGCCTTCGGGGTGCTGGTCAAGGCCGGCTTCTCCGTGCTCGCGAACCTTCCGTATTGCTTGAAGCGCCGCCGTCCCGTGCGTTCGCCGGACTTCGAGCTGCCGATCTCGTGAAGGGCGGCGATCGGCGCGGAGTGGACGCCTTCCGAGGAGCTGCACTCGTCGCCGTCCTCCTCGGAAGCGCATCCAGCGCACAGAACGGCGACGTCGCGGGTGAGGTGCAGGCGGGCCTGCCGGACGAGCTCGTCGTTCCGCCGGCGCCGGTGCTTTCGCCGGAGGACGCGCTCGCGGCCTTCACGCTCGAGCGCGGGCTCGCGATCGAACTCGTCGCCTCCGAGCCGCTCGTCGAGGACCCCGTCGCGGTGGCCTTCGACGGCGACGGCCGTCTGTGGGTCTGCGAGATGAAAGGCTACATGCCGAACGCGGACGGCACGGGCGAGCGGGAGCCGAATGGCAGCATCGTCGTCCTGAACGACGACGACGGTGACGGCCGCATGGACCGGCGTACGGTCTTTCTCGACGGCCTGGTGTTGCCGCGCGCGGTGACGCCGGTGCGCGACGGCGCGCTCGTGCTGGCGCCGCCCGAGCTGGCCTTCTGGCGCGACACCGACGGCGACGGCCGCGCGGACGAG
>JAJDEW010000083.1 GCA_029259595.1 Planctomycetota bacterium
ATGTCAAGGCCAGGTAAGGTTCTTCGCGTTGCTTCGAATTAAACCACATGCTCCACCGCTTGTGTGAGCCCCCGTCAATTCCTTTGAGTTTTACCCTTGCGAGCGTACTCCCCAGGCGGGGCACTTAACACATTTGCTACGGCAGGGAAAACCATAGGAATTCCCCCTACCTAGTGCCCATCGTTTACGGCTATGACTACCGGGGTATCTAATCCCGTTCGCTACCCTAGCTTTCGCACCTCAGCGTCAGGAACGGTCCAGTGAGCCGCTTTCGCCACTGGTGTTCCTCCTGATATCTACGCATTTCACCGCTCCACCAGGAGTTCCACTCACCCCAACCGTCCTCGAGCCAAGCAGTATCGAATGCAGTTCCTCGGTTGAGCCGAGGGCTTTCACATCCGACTTACTTAGCCGCCTACGTGCTCTTTATGCCCAGTGATTCCGAACAACGTTTGCACCCTCCGTCTTACCGCGGCTGCTGGCACGGAGTTAGCCGGTGCTTCCTCTCGCTTTGGTCAGATGTGTAGTTGCCCACACACGGTTCCTATAGCGTGACAGCAGTTTACAACCCGAAGGCCTTCATCCTGCACGCGGTGTCGCTCCGTCAGGCTTTCGCCCATTGCGGAAGATTCTCGACTGCAGCCTCCCGTAGGAGTCTGGGCAGTATCTCAGTCCCAGTGTGACTGGTCGTCCTCTCAGACCAGCTACCCGTCATAGCCTTGGTGAGCCATTACCTCACCAACAAGCTGATAGGCCGCAATCCCCTCCCCGAGCAGTGACAAGTCACCGTTTACCACGCAGAAGAATCCTTCCGCGTGGACCATTCGGCTTTACCCACCGTTTCCAGTGGTTATTCCGATCTCGAGGGCAGGTTGATTACGTGTTACTCACCCGTTCGCCGCTTTACTCGCCCGAAGGCTTTCTCGCTCGACTTGCATGCCTAATCCACACCGCCAACGTTCGTTCTGAGCCAGGATCAAACCCTTCAATTGATTTGAATGATGTTGATCTCTTGGTTTCTCGGACCGGGTCCGGGTAGGACGCCGATCCAACGCTCGCATGAGTTCAAAGAGTCACCCTGATTGTCAAAGAGCCGCTGCACGGCGGTCTGTCCGTAGACACTCCGGCCGCGCGGCTGTTCTTCACGTTGGTCTCGAGGCGCTCCCGTGGTGAGCCGGATCGCTCCGACAAGGGGGGGGGTCAGGGGGCGCTTCGTGACCCGCTGAGGAACGCGTTCGTTCCTCTAGGCGGGCCGAGGATCATAGGGGTTTCGCGGGGCCCGTCAAGCGCCTGGGCCGTTTTTGCCGGGAATCATCCCTCGCAGCCCTAACCCCTCTGGAGCACAGGGGTTTGCGTGAAGCGACGTCTTACTCACGGACGTGAATCGGCGCTCCGACGGGCAGGATCTCGAACAGAACCTCGACCTCAGGGTTGTGCATGCGGATGCAGCCCTCCGAATCGGCTTGTCCGATGCTGGCGGGGTCGTTGTTCCCGTGGAACCCGTAGCTGGTCTTGCGCCCGTCGCGCATCCAGGTGATCCAGCGGGTCCCGAGCGGGTTCTTGGGGTCGCTGGCCGGAACGGGAGCCTGCCCCACGCGGGTCCACATGGGGTCCTCCAGCTTCACCCCGACCGTGAAGTCCCCCTCCAGGGTCTCCTCCCCGGGTCGTCCGACGCCGACCTTCCAGGCGCAGGCCGCTTCCCCATCGAAGAGGAAGACCAGCAGGCGGCCTTCCAGGTCGACCAGGACGCTCACCTCGTCCGTGGGGATGCGCAGCTTGTCGCCAGGCTGGATGTAGCCGCGGATCCGGTTCGCCTTCTGGATCAATCCTGCACTGATCCAGGCTCCGGGATGATCACGGAGGTAGCGCTGGCGGATCAGCGACAGACTGTCGCCCGGCTCGACCGAAATCTGGCGGTGAGGCCAGTCCCCATGGGGATCCCAGCGGTGGTTCTCCTGGGCCTTGTTCAGCTGCTCGGCCCAGCCCCACAGCGCCTCGCGCCCCGGATCCCAGGGCGCGTCGAGCTCACCCAGAATGAGCTCCGAATAGGCCACCGCGGCCGTCGGATAGCGCTTCTGGGCCAGGTAGAGCTCGGCCTCACGGGCCAGGAGTGCGAGTCGAAAAGCGAGCGCCACCGGTCCGACGGAGGCCATCGCGGCCGGCTGGGCGACCACGGCAGCCCCGCCGACAGCGGCTTGGAAGAGCTGGCGTTCGATGGGGTCGAGGGCCGCCTCGTCCCGGATCTCGCGGGCGATTTCGAGGGCGCGCGGAGTGCCTCCCGCGACGGCGTGGCAGAAGGCCACGATCAGCCGGCCCCGGTCCTCGCTGAAGCTCGCCTCGACTCCCGCCAGACGACGCGCGACGCTCTCGGGCGAACCGTGCAGCACCTCCGCCGCGACTTGTATCTCATCCAGCGAGCGCGGGACGGCCGTAGCGGGACGCACGTCATCGAGCCACGATGGCCGGGCCGAACCCGCTTCTGTTCCCGGAGATTGCACCGGTCCCCGGCCCGCGGCCGCCGAATCCTCCGCCCCAAGGGAGGGGTCGGGGTCCCGAGGGGCCACCTGCTCGAGCGGGCTCTCCTCCTGCGGATCGGGCTCCGGACGGGAAAGAAAGCGGGGCTGGGCTGCTGCGGTCCCACCGGGTTCGAAGACCTCGCCGACCGCCGCGTGGGCCTGATCCTGGGCGGAATCGGAGGAGGCGGGATAGAAGCGGACCACGAGGAAGACCGCTAGAACGACGACGAGGAGCAATCCGAAAGCACGCATGAACGACCCTTCCCTTCCCGGGGTTGGATTCCTTGGGGAAGGCGGATCATGCCAAAGCGCGCGGAGGGGTACCACCGAAGCCGCGGACCCGAAGGGCGATCGACGCAACACGCTTCGCAGAGTCCGGGGACGCGTCTCCCGAGCCGAACGAGACGACTGCGTTCGTTCGATCCCAGGGCTTGTCGCCGTGCCGCTGGGCGTGGCCGTCCGTACTGGCAGAAGGAAGCTCCCGGCGATGCCGTGCCCGGGTTTTCCCCTGAACCTGGAAGTTCAGGTGGGCCCGATACCGGACGGTCCTGCCGTCGCGGATGAAGGGGGGCCCTCGACGTTCTACTTAGGCTCGAGGGGCGATGCCGGGTTCACCTGCGTCGCCAGGAAGACTTCCGTCCTCCCAATCTACCCGGAGCCGAGCCGGGATTCGCGCTCCGCGAGCGCTCACCAGCTCTCTTTCTCGATCTCGGCCACGATGCGGTCCGCGAGGGCCAGGGCGCGCCGACCGGCTTGACCGTCGACCTCGGGAGGACGACCGTCCCGAACGCAGGCGAGAAAGGAAGCGAGCTCGGCCTGCAGCGGGCGCTCTTCGCCCGCGAGTTCGAGTTCGGAGACGTCGAGCAGACCTTCTGTCACGAGCTCCGGTCGCTCGGCCAGTTCGCGCGGGTCGATCGAGCGCAGCTTTTCGCGCCCGCTCTCCCAATCGGCGCCCTTGCGCACCATCAGCCCGTAGTTCTTCTGGAAGTCGAGGCTGACGTAGCTCTCGCCCGAGAAGAGTCGAAAGCGGCGCATCGGCGTCAAGGAAACGCGGCTCGCCGTCACGTTCGCACGGCCGCCCCGGCGGAAGACGATACGAACCGAAGCGAGGTCCTCGGCATCGGTCAACAGCGCTCCACCGGCAGCGTCGACGGATTCGACCTCATCGTCCATGAGGTGCAACACCAGGTCGAGATCGTGGATCATGAGGTCGTGCACGACCCCGACGTCCATGCTTCGGAAACTGAAGCTCGACAGGCGGTGGCACTCGATGAAGCGGGGTTCGAGCCCGAGGTCGCGCAGCTTGCGCACACCCGGCTGGAAACGTTCGACATGTCCTACGGCCAAAGCCGCCCCACCGCGTTCGGCCGCCGCAAGGATGCGATCGGCGGACTCGAGGTTCTCCGCCAGTGGCTTCTCGACGAGACAAGGGATGCCGCGCTCGAGCAAAGGAACGGCGACGTCCGCGTGAAAAACGGTCGGGACCACGATGCTGACGGCCTGCACGTCGTCTCCGAGCTCGGCCGGATCGGACAACGCTCGACAACCCAGCTCGCGAGCCAGCGTCTCGGCGCGCTCGCCGTCCCGGTCGATGACGGCCACGAGCTCGGCCTGATCGCTCTCGGCGTAGATCCGAGCGTGAATCGCCCCGAGGTGGCCGACGCCAACGACAGCGACGCGTAGCGGTTTAGCCATCAGTTGACCCGTGCGTTGCGCAACACGCGCTCCTCGCCTTCGCTCTGAAACTCCTGCCTCAGAGTCTCGCGAAAGCGCCCCTTGGCTCCGACCTCGGTGCGAAGCAAGGACTCGACCAGATCGCGCACCAGTCCGTCGAGACTCTCCTCTTGGAGTTGGCGCAGAACGCGGTGGCGAGGTTCGCCGGAACGGTAGATCCGGCGATAGGCGGCGCGTACCGCCTGGATGGACTCGCGCTCGTGGCCTGCCCGCTCGAGCCCGATGATGTTCACCTTGCGGATGCGGGCCGGATGGCCTTCGAGGACGAGGTACGGGGGCACGTCCTGGATGACGCGAGTCAGACCGCCGACATAGGCGAACGCTCCCACGGTCACGAACTGGTGGGCCGCGGCCGCGCCATTGATGATGGCGCCGACCCCGCATTCGACGTGCCCGGCCAGAAGGACGTTGTTCGCGAGCATGACCCGATCCTTCACGTCGCAATCGTGGGCCACATGGGAACAGGCCATCAGGAGGCAATCGCTCCCGATCCGGGTGACGCCTCCGCCCTTGACGGTTCCACGGTTGATGGTCACGAACTCGCGCACTCGGTTGCGGTCGCCGATCTCCAGCTGCGTCGGCTCGCCCTCGTAGGAGAGATCCTGCGGCGCGCCGCCGATGTTCGCTTGCCCGAAGAAGACGTTGTCGCTCCCGATCGACGTAACCCCATCGACCACGACGTGCGGTCCGATACGGGTCCGGTCGCCGACGCGTACGCGCGGGCCGATCAAGGCGTAGGGGCCGATCGACACGTCGGCGCCGAGTTCGGCGCTCTTGTCGACGACGGCCTTCGGATGGATCTCGGTTGCCATGTTGCGGATCTCTACGTGGTGTTCCTCAAGGCTCGACCATCCCGAAGGTCAAGACCGCCTCGCAAACGGAGCGCCCCGCCACGAGCCCCTTCGCCCGTACCTGCCCCATCTCTCCCTTGAGGCGCTGGGTCTCCACTTCGATGCGCAGCTGGTCGCCGGGTTGGACCTGTCCGCGCAGCTTGACCTTGTCGATCGACCAGAGCACCGCGAGCTTGCCCGTGTGCTCCATCTTCCGGAGCAGGAGGACCCCGGCCAACTGCGCCATCGCCTCGAGCTGCAGAACGCCTGGCATCAGGGGCTTTTCGGGAAAGTGCCCCATGAAGTAGGGCTCGTTGATCGAGACGTTCTTGATGGCAACGGCGCGCTGATAGCCTTCGATCTCCAGCACACGGTCGATCAAGAGAAAGGGATACCGGTGAGGAAGCATGCGCATGATCTCGCGCACGTCCAAACCGGTCTCCCGGCGGATGATCCCGCCTGTTTGGTCCTCTTCCATCCGGTCGACGAGACGGCGCACGAGCTCCGCATTGGTCCGGTGGCCCGAGCGCGTCGCGATGATGTGGGCGTGAAGTTCGGCACCCAGCAGGTGCAAGTCCCCCAGCAAATCGAGCAGCTTGTGACGAACGGGCTCGTGAGGCATGCGCAAGACGGTCTCGGGATCGCCCAAGACGACCGTGTTCTCGCGCGTGGCTCCCTTCCCCAACCCTGCGGCTTGGAGCTTCTCGACTTCCGACGCCAGACAGAACGTCCGGGCCGAGGCGATCTCCGAGGCAAAGGACTCCGGCGTGACGTCGAACTGGAACGAACCGCCTTCGACTTCGGGGTCTTCGAAGGAGGCGATGTATTGAAGGGTCAAGAAGTCCCGGTCCGCGGGCAAGGCGACCAGAGTGGCCTCGCCGTCGCGGACATAGATCGGCTCGCGCAGCTGGTAGATCTTGGCCTCGGCGCGCTGCTCGACGAGTCCCGCCTGCTGGAAGAGCTCGACGATCGTCTTGCCGCTGCCATCGAGGCCGGGCAACTCGTCTCCTGAGATCTCGACCCGCAGGTTGTCGACGCCCATCCCGCTACAGACCGCGAGCAAGTGCTCGACGGTTTCGACGCAGGAGTTTCCCCGTTCGAGCCGCGTCCGCCGATCCTTGTTCGAATGGAAGCGCACATTCGCCGGGATGGGTACGGCGTCCTCGATGTCCGTGCGCAGGAACTCGATGCCAGTGTCCTGTGGTGCGGGCAGGATGCGAACGTCGACCAGCTCCCCGCTGTGCAGACCCCGCCCAGAGAACTCGACCGCCGTCCGCAAGGTACGCTGAGCACGGATCATCGTCCGGACTCCAGCGCTTGGATGCGCCGCTCGAGCTCGCGAACGAGCCGCGCCATCTCCGGCAGCTTGCCGAGCGAGGCCTGAACGCGCAGCCCGTCCTTCTGGGGGCGCGCCGGCGACCCGAACACGTCCTGGCCGGGTGGAACGTCACGCCCGACGCCCGCTTGGGCCGAGACCCGTGCACCGGCACCGACCGTGATGTGGCCGATGATTCCCGCCTGTCCCGCTAGAATCGCGCGCGCGCCGATCTTGGCGGAGCCCGCGACACCCACCTGGGCGATCAGGAGCGCCGCTGGACCGACGGTCACGTTGTGGGCGACGTGAACGAGGTTGTCGAGCTTGGCGCCGCGTCCGATTCGCGTCTCGCCGAAGCGCGCACGGTCGATCGTGCAGTTCGCGCCGATCTCGACGTCGTCCTCGACGACGACCGTTCCGCACTGCGGGATCTTGTTCCAGCCTTCGGCCGTGGGCTCGAAGCCGAAGCCGTCGGAGCCCAGGACTGCACCGGCGTGAATGATGCAGCGTGCTCCGATCCGAACGCCCGCGTACAGAATCGCGCCGGAATGGAGCTCGGAATCCGCGCCCACGCTCGCTCCGGGACCGATATGAGCTCCGGGATGGACGATCGTCCGCGCGCCGACGACGGCCTTCGCTCCGACGGTCGCGTTCGGTCCGATCGAAGCGTCCGCGGCGATCTTCGCCGATGGATCTACGGTGGCGGCCGGGTGAACGCCGGGGACCGGAGGCGGACCATCGTCCCGGAAGGCCTCGATCACACGCGTGAAGGCGTTGTTCGGGTTCTCGCAACGCAACAGCACGAGATCCTGGCGGCCCGTTTCGACGTCCTTTTGGACCAGGACCGCGGCCGCGCGAGTCGCTTCGAGCTCCGGCGCGTAACGTGGGTTGGCGAGAAAGCTCACCTCCTCCGACGTCGCTTCCCCGAGGCTCGCCGGGCCGGTGACGCGACGTGCGCCTCCGGCAGGAACAGAGCCGTCGAGGATCGCGCCGCAGAGCTCGGCGAGTTCGGAAACGGTCTTCGTGATCATGGGGAACGGATCCCGATCTCGGGATCCCGTGGCCTTCCTACGGTGCGGACTGGCCCCCTATCGCGTTTCGGGAAGTCGAGGTCTAGGCCTCCACCAGCGAGAAGTCAAGCCAGGGGGTCATTCTCCGATCCGGAAGCCGATCACCTGCGTGTCATCTCCCGGCCCCTCTTCGAGCGGCCAACCGAAGCTGAAGGTGATGGGGAGGGGCACGGACAGGCCGAACAGGATCCCGGCCGAAGCTCGCAATTCGTCGGTCTCGAGCGAGAAGTCCTCGGGATCGAGGATGCCCGCATCGAGAAAGAACCCCCAGTGGACGGTCTCCAGCTCGCGATACGTCCCAGGCTGGGTGGTCGTGACCAGGGGCCGGCGATACTCGAGCGTCCCGTAGAGCATGGTCTCGCCTCCGATCGCGAAGCCGTTCTGGTTGGGTCCCACGCCGCGGTAGTCGAAACCGCGCAGGCTGCTCTGACCGCCGAGGAAATAGCGCTCGGAATAGGGCACGTCCTCGGTGTCTCCGATTCCGAAGGCGACGCCTCCGCGCAGTTCGACATGGACGCGGTCCGACACCTGCGGCCCCTCCGGGTCCAGCTCGAAGTACCAGTCCCAGCCGGCCTCGGCCTTCATGAAATCGAAATCGCTACCGATCTCCTCGGCGTAGTACTTCAGGCTGGTGCTGAAGGCCAAGCCGTTGCGCGGGAAGAGGCGGTCGTCGGTCGTGCGCAGGCGGTAGGACACGGAGACGTGACCGAGATCGCTCTTGCCTTCCTGGGCCTTGAGCAGCGCAGGGACGGAGAGTGGCTGGTTGAGCTGCGGCTCGCCCTGTGTGTCCAGGTCGTCCAACTCGACGCTACCGACCGTGTAGCCCGCGAACAGGAACGAATCGAGCCCGACCTGCCGTCCCAGATCGAAGCCGAATTCGTTGCGCTCCTCGTCGTGGGAATCGAAGCGCTGAAAGCGCTTGAGCGCACGCAAGGTGAGGCTGATCCGGTTCTCGTGGCTGCCGAACAGATCCGGTTCACGGAAGAGGACGTTGAAGAACGAGACCTCGGTACCCGGTGCAGCGCGCAGGCGCAGTTCTTGGCCCGCGCCGTGGAAGGCTTCGTGCTCGGCAATCTCGCGGATGGCGCTCCAGGGCGAGCTCGGCAGATCGGTCACGTCGAAATTGCGGTGCTCGACCGACACGATTCCGAAGGCACCGGTGTTCGTGCTGACTCCGCCACTGAGTTGAAAGGTCAGGACCTGGCCTTGCTCGACGACGTACTCGAGATCTTTCCAGTTCGGATCTTCCGTCTCCACGAAACGGAAGGTCGGCTCGCGGTGCTCGAGGATGTTGCGCGGGTTCGAGAAGAGCCCGCTTCCCTGGATACGGTTGCGCGAGGAGGCGATCTCGGTCGGATCCGCGATGTCGCCGGGTTTGACCGTGATCATCCGCCGAATCACCCGATCCTGGGTGTGCAGGTTGCCGCGGATCAGGACCTCACGGATGAACTGTTGCTTGCCCTGCAACAGGATGTAGGTCACGTCGACGGCATTCTCATCGGCGGAAAACGTCAGCTCGGGCGTCAGGAAGTCCCAGCGCTCGTCCTGAGGGATCGTGGGGTGATCGAGGTAGCCGAGCTTGCCGTAGGCCTCGCGCAGCAGCCGCTCGTCCGCGTCGATGAAGCGTTGCTCGAAGCGCTCGCCGGCCTTCAGCTCGAATTCGAGCTCGTCCGAGTCGAGCACCGGCTCGACGGCGACCTCTTGCCAACCCGACGACGACGTCGGATCAGGAGTGAGCGAGATCGCGTGGACCTTGACGGAACGAACCGTGTAGGGCTCCCCTTCGTCGATCGCGATGTGAATCGTCACCCAGCTGCCGTCGTCCGAGAACTCGAGCTTCTCGAGCTCGACGACCACATCCAGGAACCCGTAGTCGCGGTACACGTCACGCAGGGCGACGATGTCGGCATCGAGCGACTCTTGAACGAAGGCCTTGGAGAAGAGCCGGAAGAGCCGCGGCCCCCGCATCTCCATGCCGGCCAGCTTGCGCAAGCCGCGACGGAAGAACCAGAAGCCCGAATCGGGCAAGAACTCGTTCCCGTTCAGGACGATGTTCCGCACGCGAACCTTGGGTCCCTCCGAAATCTCGAAGATCACGTCCGGCACGGTCACTTCACCGGTCTCCGGATCGACGCCGCCAGAACGCTCGACCACGCGGATGCGAGCGAAGTGATAACCCTCTTGTTCGTAGGCGCGGAGCAGGCGTTCTCGGATGCGCGGCGCGCGATAGAGGAAGAGTTCGGCATCGAGCCCGATCCCCGCCCATTCACGCAGCTCCTCGTCCTTGATCTCGACGTTGCCGATGAAGCGCGGTTCGAGGTCGGTCGGCAGCTCGTCGACGACGAGCAGCAGCTCGACTTCGTCCGCCGTCCCCCCCTCGAAGGGCCTGAAGTAGACGTCGGCCCGCACGCGAAACGTGTCCCACAGGATCCCGATCCCGCGCGTGACGTCCTCGGGTCGCACGGGGTCACCCTGGCGAATGCCGAAGGCAGAGATCAACTGGGAGCTGCGGTACCTGCGGTTGCCTTCGACGCGGATGTCGCGTACGAGGCGCCCCGAGTTCTCGGCCGCCCCTTGTGAGCCACGTGCTTCCTCGCCCTGTCCGAAGACAGGCGCGACGAAGAGGCCGAGGGCTGCAAGGAGGGCGACGAGGAGGCGCACGCGACGGGGCTCAGAGCGTGATGGCTTCGGTGATGTTCGGGGCCCGATTCTTGAAGCGCATCGTGTTGTCGGAGAAAGTCAGCTTGACCGTGCCCGTAGGCCCGTTGCGCTGCTTGGCGCAGATGACTTCGGCCAAGTCCTGCGTTTCCTGATCTTCCTCCACGCCGTTGCGCCGAGCGTAGTAGCCGGGGCGATAGAGCAGCAACACGACGTCCGCATCCTGCTCGATGGAACCGGACTCGCGCAGGTCCGAGAGTTGCGGGCGCGGCGGATCGCGCATCTCGACCTGACGGGAGAGCTGTGCCAGGGCGATGACCGGAATGTCGAGTTCTCGCGCGAGCCCCTTGAGGGAGCGCGAGATGTTGCTGATCTCCTGCTGGCGACTCTCGGACTTGGGAAACGACAGGAGCTGCAGGTAGTCCACCACGACGAGATCGAGCCCTTCGCGGGCCTTGAGGCGCCGTGCGCGCGCCCGCAGGGACATCATGCTGAGACCCGACGTGTCGTCGATGTAGATCTTCGAGCGGGAGAAATCGTCCGCCGCGGAGGCCAGCTCGGCGCGATCCTCGTGCGGAATACGCCCGGTCCGCAGGCGATGCGCATCGACCTCGGCGCGGGAACAGAGCATTCGACTCGCGAGCTGCTGATTGCCCATCTCGAGGCTGAACATCAGCACGACGGGCGGGCGCTCCAGCCAGTCCGGCTGCGACAGCGCCGAATTCTCGACGAAGTTGAGAGCCAGCGCCGTCTTCCCCATCGACGGCCGCGCCGCGAGGATGATCAGCTCGCCCTTGTTCAGACCGCAGAGGAGCTGGTCCAGATCGAGGTAGCCGCTCGTCAAGCCCGTCAGGCCCGAGCGGTGCGAGGTCGCGTCGATCCGCTTGAAGGTCTCCGTGATCGCTTCCGTGATCGGCGCGAGTCCGGCCGACTCCTCCCTCCGAGCGAGCCGGAACATCCGCTGCTCGCAGGCATCGAGCAAGTCGCGCACGGCGGTTCCGTCCGGCCGCGTGTCGTACGCCTCCGTGATGATCTCCGTGGACTCGCGAATCAGCCGTCGGAGCGTGGCGGAATCGGCGATCAAGTTCGCGTGGAAGGCCGCGTGCGCGGACGACGTCACGCTGCCAGCGAGCTCGACGAGAAACTCGGAACCGCCCACTTCGTGGTACGCGCCGTTGGCCCGCATGGCCTCGCCGACGGTCACGAAGTCGACGGGGTCGGAACGCTCGCTCAGGATCTGGAGGCACTCGAAGAGCTTCGAATGACGGCGGTCGGCGAAGTCCTCGGCGCGCACGATCTCCGCGACCTCCGGAATCCGGTCGGCATCCAGGAGAAGCGCGCCGAGCAACGAGCGCTCGGCATCGACGTTCTTCGGCGGAGTCCGTCCTTCCATTCGCTCACCGCTCATTCGCGAAGCATAGCGGTCGCGGGGAGGAGGGGGAACCGATCGCCACACCGCGTGCGGCGGCTTCTGCCGCCGGAATGGCAGCGGCCCGCCTCCGCGGGTCGCGGAGACGGGCCGATGTGGATAACCCGGGCGAGAATCCGGTCCAAATCCAGGCTCCGGAAGTCTCAGGATTCGGCTTCGACCAGCACCTGGACGCCGGCGTAGTGCTCACCGTGCACATGGACGGGAACCTCGTGATTGCCAACGGACTTGATCGGCTCGTCGAGACGGATGTCTCGCTCTTCCACGACCTGCCCGGCATCCCGCAGGAGCTTGACGATCACCTGGGCCGAAACCGATCCATAGAGCGTTCCGGTGTCATCGGCCTTCTCGCGCGTGACGAGCTGAAGCTTGCCGAGCGCTTCGATGCGAGCCGAGATTTCCGCCTCGTGCTGGACGAGTGTGGCCTCGTAGCGCACACGTCGCCGCTCGATCATCTTGACGTTGTCAGGCGTCGCCTCGGTGGCGAGCCGTTGGGGGATGAGGTAGTTGCGTGCATAGCCAGGAGCCACGCGGACCACATCGCCGAATTGCCCGAGGTCCTTCACGTTTTCGCGAAGGAGGATCGTGACGTTCTTCATGGGTGACAGGCCTCCGAATCAACCCACGAAGGGCATGAGAGCGATGTGACGCGCTCGCTTGATGGCCTGCTTGAGGGCACGCTGCCCCTTCGCATTCAGGCCGGAGCGACGTCGTGACACGATTTGGCCCTGCGGGCCGACACACTTCGTGAGCAGCTCCAGATCCTTGTAGTCGATAGGATCGTCGGGCTTCAAACCGAGGTTGAGCTTGCGGGGTTTCTTGGTGTTTCCGAATGCCACGGGTCAGCCCTCCTTCTCGGTGTCTTCGTTGGTTTCCGTGCTGGCCAGGGCCGGCTCGGGCTTCGCAGGTTCTGCAGCCTCTTCCTTCTTGTCCTTGTCCGCGGCACCGTCGGCTTCGGCACTCTCCACGGGCTCTTTGACCTCTTTGGGTTCCTTGGACTCTTTGGGCTCCTTGGACTCCTTCGGCGCTTCCCTGGGCTCCCTCGGCCGGCGCACCGGCCGCGGCTCTCCATCCTCGTCGTACTCCGTGGGGATGAACTCCCGCTCTTCAGGAGCGTCGTCGGCAGGCGGCTCCGGGACGACGAAGTCGGTCGCGTTCTCCGCCTCGGAGAGCTTGCGCTCTTCGTCGGGAACGGCATCCGCCTTCAGGAGCAGGTACCGCATCACCGTCTCGTTGATGTCGAGATCACGGATCAAGTGCGGGATGTTCTCTTGAGGTACCTCGTAGTAGCTCAGGAGAAAGGTCGCGCGGTTCTTGTGACGGATGGGATAGGTGAGCTTGCGCTCGTCCCAGCGGCGAGCCGTGTGGATCGTCCCACCGTGTTTTTGAACGAGTTCGATGACCTTCGATTTGGCGCCGGTCCAGCCAGCCCGCACCGTGTCGTTGTCGATCAGGAACATGCCTTCATAGATTCGGGACATGAATGTCTCCTTTGGATTGTCGTGCGGGCCTGAGCCCTTCTAGGGATTCCAGCGGCTGTGGAACCGCGTCATCGTCCCCTCGATGTCACCGTGGAGGAGCCAGTCGGTGATCGCCTCGCTCGCTTCCGCGATCGAGATTTCGATCTCCGTCTCCTCCGCCGGTGAAAAGGCGGAGAGCACATGACGCGCCGCGTCGGTCGACCGTCCGATCCCCACGCGCAGGCGCGGGAAGCGGTCGGTCTCCAATTCGTCGATGATGGAGCGCATGCCCTTCTGACCACCGGCCCCCCCGTGCGGACGGATGCGCAGGGCGGCGACGGGCAAGTCCAGATCGTCGTAGACGACCAGGATGTCTTGCGGCGCGACCCCGGCCCAATCGGCCAGAGGACGAACGACGGTCCCCGACAGGTTCATCCAGGTCTCCGGCTTCACCAAGAGCGCGTTCGAGTCGAACAGGCGTGCGTGGCGGAACTTCTTGGGACCTCGATAGCTCGCGTCGAGGTGACGGGCAGACTCAAAGAGCGATCCAACGTCTCCGGCCAGATGGTCGAGCACGCGGAAACCGACGTTGTGTCGCGTGTCCTCGTACTCCGGCCCGGGGTTGCCGAGTCCGAAGACCAGCTTCCTGGGCCTTTCCATCGTGGTCGATTCCGAAGGAGGGACCCCCGGTGCGTCGGCCCGGGGGCCGGTGCGCAACGGGGGCGAACATCATAGGGAGCGAGCGCGAACGGTCAAGCTCGCAACCGCTTGGCGGACGGCCCTGTCAGCCGCGCGCGGAGCCCGCGCGGTCCGGCCAGGCCGCAAGCCCGGAAACCGCCGGACGGAGAGGCGGGCCGTGGCCCACCTCCCCGCCAGGCTGCGCTCAGTCGTCCGAAGCGTCCTCGGACGCGGCCTCGCCGCCGGCCTCGTCGGCTGCTTCGCCTTCGGCCTCCTCCTCGGCTGCGGCCTCGTCCTCGTCACCCTTGGGCACGGCCACGACCGCGACCTGGGCCTCGGGGTCGGACGCGAGCTCGACGCCCTCCGGCAACGGGACTTCGCCGGCCAGGATGTGGTCGCCCGGCTCGAGGCTGTCGACCTTGACCTCGAGCAGGTCGGGAATCTCCGACGGCAACGCCAGGACGGTCAGGTGCGTCAGAAGGTGGTTCAGGATGCCGCCCTTGGGGTGGCCGATGAAATCGAGCGCCACTTCGGCTTCCGTCTTCTGGCCGCGGATGACGCGCCGGAACTCGACGTGGACGATGCGCTCACCGAACGCGTCCCACTGGAGCTCGTTCACGAGGGCCGTCTCGGCCTCGCCGCGGTCCATCTGGATGTCGAAGAGGTGTTCGTGATGCCGCCGCGCGGTCAGGAACGCGGCCTCCTCGAACGAGAAGTGGACGTTGTCCTTGTTCTCGCCCTGGATGCTGGCGGGAACCCGGCCTTGAAGGCGGAGTTTGCGGGCGAAGCGGCTGCCGAGCTTGTCTCGGACCGCACCGTTCAGGTTGGCACTCATGTTTGAATTCCCTGGATGGTTCGAACGACAGGGGAAGGGGTCAGTGAAGCTCGAGGCTTCCCGTCAGGCGTCGTCCTCGTCGAAAGTGTCGAAGAGGACGCTGAGCGATTTGGAGGCGTGCAGGTTCTGGATCGCCGTGCCCAGGAGCGGGGCGACGGAGACGATTTCGAGGCGCTTCGGCGCGACGCCACGACTGGGAATGGTGTCCGTGATCAACACGATGTCGGCCGGACACGCATCGAGGCGCTCCACGGCCGAACCGCACAACACCGCGTGGGATACGGCGATGACGATCTTCTTGGCGCCACGCTTCTTGAGGATCGTGGCGGCCTCGGAAATCGAGCCTCCCGTCGAGATCATGTCGTCGACGAGGATCACGTTGCGCCCGTCGACCTCGCCGATCACGTGCTCGAGCTTGATCTCGGAGCCGGAGATACGGCGCTTGTCGACGATCGCGAGGTCGGCACCGAGCGCCTTCGCGTAGGACCGTGCCATCTTGATGCCCCCGACGTCGGGCGTCACGATCACGGGGTTCTCCACCTTCATCTTGCGAATGGCGTTGAGGAGCACCGGCTTCGCGTAAAGGTGGTCGACGGGAATGTCGTAGAAGCCCTGGATCTGGGCCGCGTGCATGTCGATCGTCAGGACCCGGTCCGCGCCGCCTTGAATCAGCGTGTTCGCGACGACCTTGGCCGAGATCGGCACCCGCCCCTCGTCCTTGCGGTCCTTGCGGGCGTAGCCGTAGTAGGGCATCACCGCCGTCGTACGACCGGCCGAGGCCCGGCGCAGACAATCGAGCAAGAGCAAGAGCTCGATCCAGTTCTCGTTGACGGGCGGGCAGAGCGGCTGCAACACGAAGCAGTCGCTGCCGCGAATGTCCTCGTTGATCTTGATGTCGATCTCGCCGTCGGGGAAACGCCCAATCGATGCGTCGCACAGCGGAACGTCCATGTGCTCGGAGATCGACCGTGCGAGGTCCGGATGCGCCGTTCCAGCGATCAGTCGGATCGAATCGTTGTAGAAGCCGCTCATGACTTTGCGGGACCGCTGGCCCCCCCCTCGGTCGTGGTCGTGGACGCGGTCCGCTTCGTCAGCGAACGAGCCGGAACCCCGACCCAAGCCTCGTTCGGGGGAATTTCCGTATGGCGCGTCACGACCGCTCCCCCACCGGTCAAGGCCCCGTCTCCGACCCGGCAGGGTGCGATCAGGACCGTACCGCTCCCGATGAACGCACGCTCCCCCACCACGGTCGTGTGTTTGTCCTTGCCATCGTAGTTGGCGAAGATCGTTCCCGCACCGATGTTCGTTCCCGCACCGATCTGAGCGTCGCCGAGATAGGACAGGTGCTTGGCCTTCGTCCCCTTGCCGACGCGGGACTTCTTCGTCTCGGTGAAGTTCCCGATCTCCGCACCGTCCTCGAGCACGGTCCCCACGCGCAGATGGGTGAAGGGCCCCACCTCGCAACCCGCACCGATCTTCACTCCGGCGCGGATGACGGTGCAGGGGAGCACGCGCGTCCCCTCTCCGATCTCGACGCCGTAGTCGATGTAAGTCGTCGCGGGATCCTCGATGAAGACTCCCGCCGCGAGATGCTCCTCGAGGATGCGTTCTTGAATCGCCGCGCGCGCTTCCGCCAGGTGAGCCAGAGTGTTGATTCCGATCGCCTCGCGCTCGTCCTCGAGCTCGTGCAGCGCAACGACCTTCCCCTCCTCGACCAGGAGGCCGAGGAGATCCGTCAGGTAGACCTCACCCTGGGCGTTGTCGCTCGTGAGCCGAGGCAAGAGCCGCACGAGGTCCGCCCGGGCAAAGGCGTACACGCCGACGTTCACCTCGCGGATTCGGAGCTCCTCGGGCGAGGCGTCGCGCTCCTCGACGATGGCGCGAAACACGCCACTTGCGCGCAGGATCCGGCCGAAGCCGCGCGGTCGCTCCGGAGTTGCGGTGGTCATCGCCGTCCCGTCCACCCCCGCCTCGGTGCACAGCGCCTCCAGGGTCTCGCGCCGCAAGAGGGGCATGTCGCCGTAGAGCACGACGACCGGCCCGTCCGTCTCGGCCAGCTCCGACGCGGCCACCTGGACGGCGTGTCCGGTGCCGTTCTGTTCGGCCTGGAGAACGAACCGGATGGGAGCATCCGGGTACGCGTCCCGAACCCAAGTCTCCACGTCCTGCGCACCGTGACCGGTCACGACGATCACGCGCTCGGGTCGGAGTTCGAGCGCCCGGTCCAGCACATACCCCAAGAGCGGGCGCCCGCACAGCTCGTGCAGGACCTTCGGCAACTTGGAGCGCATGCGGGTTCCCTGGCCGGCGGCCAGGATGACCACGCTCGCGGCTCGACCCGATGTGGTGGAACCCATGAACGGAGCAGGAGCGGAGGGGCCTGGGGCGACCCGCAGGCGGAAAGGCGGAGCCACGGAGGGGCGATCCCACCGCGCGTTAAGGGCGAACGTTATAGATCGACACTCGTTCGCCCGTCAACGCTCGGCCCCTGCGTGAGCGGCGGGCCGAGGAGCTCCGTGAGCACGCGAACGGCGGCGGGAAGGTGGGTCTCCGAGAGGAAAAGGTGGTCGCGCTGGTAGCCGCAGACCGCGCCGAGCGCGACGCCGGCCGCGGCCAACCGTCCGGTCACGAGCGCCAGGAAGCCCACGAGGTCCCACGCCATCGGGGCGTGGAAGCGAATCCAGACGAGATCGGGCTCGACCGCCGCGCCCGGATGACGCTGGAGCAAGGGGGCCACGTGCCCTTCGGAGACCAGGAGCGTCGTCTCCCCCCCTTCGCGGATGACCTGGCCGGGGGGCGAGGACGCCCCCGGCACCCGCAGAGCCGCGAAATCGTCCACGTCCGGGGGCTCGGGAAAACCGAGTAGCGCGAAGCGCCCCGGCTCGACGGCCCAGGTCATCGCCGCCAGCGCTTCTTCGAGGGAATGACAGGATGGGCCGCGACTCGAGGACGCTTGGGGGGTTTTCGAAGGCTCGAGATCCGTCATGATGACGGTGCCAGGCTAGCCTGGACGCCCGGAGTCCCGTACGACGTCCTCCGGAGAACCGCCCGAGAGCTCCCATGAATCAGTTTGCAACCGCCCTTTCCGCCGCCCTCCTGGCCGCGGTCGCAACCGCGGCCGGCCTCCATCTCCTCGGACCGACCGCCGTCCCCGACGCGACCGCGACCACCCGCGGCACGGTCTCCCGGCCGAGCGCGTCCGAGCCCGCCAGCGGCGAGACGGGGGAATTGGCCCGACGCCTCGACGAGCTCGCGCTGCGTCTGAGCGGCTTCGAGGCGCGGCTCTCCGAGTTGTCGGCGGCGGAGGAACGCCGGCCGGTCGCCCTCGACAAGGCCACGGAAACGGTGCCCGACGAGCTCCTGGCGAAGCTCGCGTCCGGCCCCGAGCCGGGCCGGGAGATCATCCTCGAGGTCATCAACCAGTACGAACAGGAGCAGGAGGCCGCCGAAGCGCAGCGGCGCCAGCAGGAGCTCGAGGACCGCACCCTCGCCCGCGCGGATCGGATCGCGACGGCCCTAGGACTCGCGACCCGCGACCGCGACACGCTCTACGGCGTCCTCCTCGAGGAGTCCACGCGGCGCACCGCGGTCTTCGACACGATGCGCACGACCGGCTTCGATCCGAACGCCCGCGAGACCATCCGGACCGAGATGGAAGCCGTTCGGGATTGGAAGAGCGAGAGCCTGGCCTCCCATTTCGGGACCGAGATCGCCGGACGGATCGGCGAGCTGGACGACCGCGGTGGCTTCCGCCGCGGAGGCCCCGACGGGGGCGAAACCGGTGGACGTCGCGGCGGTGGCGGCGGCGGTGGCGGCGGACGTCGCGGCGGGAACTGAACGCCCGCGCGGCCGCGTCGAACGCGCGAGCTCGTCCGGCGAGGGCGACCGGCCTTAGGAGCCCGTTGAAAAAGTCATCCGGCGCCAGAGCAACGTCCTCCACTTCTGTGAGACACCTGAAAGCCTCGCCGAATCCATGGATTCGCCTGCGTTTCCAGGGCCCTCACCGAAGCGGATGCCGCCGCCCTGGCATCCGAAGCACTTCTTCAACGGGCTCTTAGGCGGGAAGCCGGCCGATTGGCGGGAATGGCGCGGGAGCTCCCCGTGCAAACGGGCTAGTCTCACGCGATGTCCACTCCCGCGCGTCGCCTCCTGAGCCACGTCGTCGGTTGGCTCGCCGATCGGCGCATTCCGACCGCCCTGCGCGCTCCGATCTACCGCTGCTATTGCCGCTTGACCGGTGCCGATCCGACCGAAGCGCAGCTCGAATTGCGCGGCTACGCGAGCCTCGGGGCTTTCTTCGTCCGGCGCCTCAAGGACGGCGCACGCCCGCTTCTGGCCGGCGAGCATGAGCTCGTCTCGCCCTGCGACGGCACGGTCCAACGCGCCGATCGCATCGAGGCGGGGACCCTCCTGCAGGCCAAGGGCCGCAAGTACTCCGTCTCCGAGCTGCTCGACGGCCTCGAGCAGGGACACGAGCTGGAAGGCGGCCAGGCGCTCACGATCTACCTCTCGCCCCGCGACTACCACCGCGTCCATGCGCCCGGAACCGCCCGCCTGCGCCGGGTGCGCTGGTCCGACGGGGGCCGCCATTCGGTCAACCCGAACGTCCTGGCGCGGCGCGATCGAGTCCTCTCGACCAACGAACGCGCGGTCCTGGAACTCACCGACGACGAGGGGTCCTGGTTCCTCGTCATGGTCGGAGCCCTGAACGTCGGTCGCATCCGTGTGATCGGGGTTGCGCCGGGCACCTCCCCGCCGGCGGAGATCCCCTTCGAACGCGGGGCGGAGCTCGCGCGCTTCGAAATGGGATCGACGGTCGTGCTGATCTTCCCGCCGGGCCGGCTCGCGCTCCGAGACGGACTCGTGGAAGGCTCGAGCGTGAAGCTCGGCGAGAGCCTGGGCGTCTTCGCGCAGCAAGACGCCGCCGGCCTGCCCGCCCGCGGATGACGCTCGACGCGACCGAGCGCCGGCACGTGCGGTTGTCCCTCGCGGTCTGCGCCGGCGACTGGGAAGCGCTGCGTGCGGTGCGCGCCGAGCTGGCCCCCGACGGACTCGACCGCGCCCTGCGGGAAGCGCTCCTGCAGACCCATCTCTTCGCTGGCTTCCCGCGCCTCGTCGAGGCCTGGGAGGTGCTCGCGGAGGCCGGTGGAGTCGGCGCCCCAACGGACGACGAAGGCGCGCCCGAGCCCCCCGAGGCCGAGCGCCAACGAGCGGGCGCGGCCCTTTTCGAGACGATCTACGGCGACAACGCGAAGCCCGTGTCGGCCCGGCTGGAAGGCTTCCACCCCCACCTCGCGGCCTGGATCGAGAGCCACGCCTACGGCCGCGTCCTCACCCGACCCGGTCTCGAGCCGAGACGACGCGAGCTGTACGCCTGCGCCTGCCTCGCCGCAGCCGGGCAGGACCGCCAGCTGGCTTCCCACGTGCGCGGCGCCCTGCGCGTGGGAGCCGCACGCGACGAGCTGGCCGAGGTCTTCGAGCTCGTCCGGGCGTGCGGAGGTTCGGACGAATGCCTCAGGCGTGCGACCGCGGTCCTGGCACGCTTCGCAGGCTGAACCGACACCCGGATCCGCCGCGTGTCGCCGACGGCCTGTCGAGCGCTTCTGGAACACCCGGGAAGGCACCGGAAGGTGCCATCGCGCTCGAGGTTGCCTTGCGCACGAATGGAGGGGCCGCAGGCTCTCAGCGCTGCGTTTCGACTTCGACTCGAAGGAGCCGGACGGGATCCCAGGCGCGAACCATGACGCGGCGGTCTCCCGGGTCGGGCGCCGTCTTCGCCACCTTCCCGATCTCGTGTCCGTCGAGCTCGAGCACGAGGCGTCCGGTTCCGCGCGTGGCGCGGACGACGATCTCGTGGGTGGCCCCCTGTTGCAGGAGCTGGGGCACCGCGCGTCCCTCGCCCGCGCGCAACCGACCGACGAGCTTCTCGAAGCCCTCCGTTCCGACCAGCCAACCGGCTCCACGCTTGTCGCCCGGCAAGCCCGAGCCGCGCAGGCCGATGTGGAAACCGGCGACGGACAGAACGACGAGCTGGGGCGGCCCGGTCTCGTAGGGCTGCTCGATCCGGAAGGCCACCTCGAGGCTGCCCGTATCGATCTCGAGTGGCTCGAGGAGAACGAGCGAAGGTCCGACCTGGCTTTCGAAGGCCTCCCAATCGGCCGTGTTCGCGGTGAGGTTCCAAGCCAGGCCGTCGAAGGTCCAGTCGCCCGAGGACCAGGATCCCACGCGCGCTCGATCGAAGGGGAAGGCCAGCCGCACGCGGTCGAAGGCGGGGAACGTCACGTCGTCGATCCGGAAGGCGGCCCCGAAAGCGTTGCGCTCGTCGCGTGCATCGACGGTTCGACGTACGACGTTGCGCAAGCGGCCCCGCAACTCGAGCAGGCGTTGGCGCTCGTCCCGCACTTCGCGCACGTCGCCGTACTCCTCGAGCAGCAGGTCGATGGTCTCGAGCGTCCGTTCGGGCGAGTGCGTGGCCTGCTCCTCGCCCGTCCGCTTCAGGTAGAAGCGCGCGTCCTCCTCGCGCGTCTTGCGCACTTCGGCCTGCGCTTCGAAGGACTCCGTGATGCGCAAGCGCAGGTCGGTCGCGATCGCGAGCTCTTCGCCCGAGAGCCCCTCGATTCCGCGCAGGAGTCGGTCGGCCTCCACGACCTCGCGCTCGTAGAAGAGAAAAACTGCACGGAGCAACTGTTCGGCGTTCGAGTCTCCGAACGCGGCAAAGCGCTCGAAGGCCGACAGCGGCAGCTCGCGCACACGAAAGCGCTGCGGCAAGCCCGCCAGGGAGAAGCCGTTCTCGAGCGGGTTCTCGGGCGCGTCGACGCGAACTCCCGTGTGCAGGATCGAGCCGAGCCGCAGTTCGATCTCCTGACCATCGAGGCCCGCGATGTTCGCGGCGACGCGACGAACCAAGCCGGACATGAGCCGGGCCTCCTCGACGCGCAAGGCGGCCGTCTGCAGCAACCCTTCGCGCCAGGTGGTCCCCAGCTCGTCCCGAACCCGTTCGATGCGCTCGCGCGCACCTTCCCACAGGGCCACGACCTCCTCGTAGGCGCGGTCACTCTCGGCACGCCGGCTGCGTCGCATGGTGCGGGCCTGGTCGGCTCGGAGCTCTTCCTCGAGCAAGCGGTCCTCGAGGCGGGTGAGCTCTTCCGCGCTCTGCGCGAGGGTCTGCAGCGACTGGACGGGCAAGTCGACAGGCAGCTTCTCCGCCGTCAACCGGCGCTCCTCGAGCTCCTTGGCAAAGGCCTCGCGCAGCTCGGGCGCGGCCGCCGGGAAGGGTGGGCCGCGCTCGAGCTGTCCACCCAGCGTCTCCGAGCGGCGCTCGATCCAGCGCCGCAGGTCGATGTCGACGGCGAGCCATTGGTCCCCGATGTCCTGCAGACGGATGTTCATCGGGATGCGGACGGTCGACAGGACGTCGCTGACGCGGTCCGCGGGAAAGCGGAACTCGGCGAAGTTGACGGCGCCGAGGAGAGTGGCGTCGTCGACCTTCAACAGGGCGCGCGCCCCACGCCAATCCTGGTCGGCGAGCCGTTGCTCGACCGATTCGATCAGGTCTTGGTGCCAGGCCTCGAGCGAGCGCGCGAGGTCGTCCATGAGCTCTTGGATCTGGAATTCGAGCCGGGCCCGCTCGGCCTCGATCCAAGGCCGAATCGACACGCGCTCGCCCTCCAGCGCAGCCAACCGAAAGCCCGTTCGCGCAAAGACGCCCTTCTCGAGTTCGTCATGGACGAGCTCCCTGGCACGGGCATAGTTCCGGGCTTGAACCGCGGTTTGCACTTGTCGCTCGATGTCCTTGCGCACGTCGAGGACCTCGCTACGCACCTCGTTGCGCAGTCGGTTGTCGAGCTCGTTCCAGCGCGACTGGTACTCGCTCGGTAGCCCTGACGCGAGGTCCGCCAATTCGCTCAAGTGCTGCGCCAAGAGCGCAGGATTGCCGCGCGCCCGTTCCGCGAGATCCTCCAGCGGCGCATAGGGCTCGAAGGCGTGGCTCGTGTTCAGCGACGAATCGTCGACTGGACGCTTCCAGCTCCACGCCGCCCATCCGCCGCCACCGAACAGCGTGAACAACACCAGAACGACCAGCCAGACACGCCGCGGGTCGTCCCGCCGCAGGACGGGATCGAGTCCCCTGCGGCGAACCTTCGGCAAGCGCCGTTCGCGCACGCGCTCGAGGTCGAGCAGGAGCTCGCGCGGAGTCTGGTAGCGCTTGTCCGGCTCGCGGGTCAGGCACTTGCGCAGCACCAACGACAAGCCCTTCGAGAGCCTCGGCTCGAGGTCCTGTGGATCCTCGACGCGCGCATACAACACGCCCGACAGGATCTCCGCGGCGCTCTCGCCAGCAAACGGCGGCCGACCACACACCGCGCTGTACATGGTCGCACCGATCGACCACAGATCGCTGCGATGATCCGCGGTACGCGGATCGACCGCCTGTTCGGGGCTCATGTAGTGCGGCGTTCCCAGCGTGCCGCCGTGCTTCGTCAACTCCGGGTCGTCGTCGTCCACGAACGCGAGCCCGAGGTCCGCCAATCGCGCACGACCGGTCCGGTCGATCAGGATGTTGGCCGGCTTGATGTCACGGTGGACGACGCCGTGCTCGTGAAAGTGCTCGAGCGCCTCGCACAACGGAATGAAGAGCCGCAGGACCTCGCGCTCTTTCAGGCGTCCCTCCTGCTTGAGCCGCAGGGACAACGAGGGACCGTCGACGAGCTCCATCGCGTACCACCAACACCCGTCCGTCTCGCCCATGTCGATGGCGGAGACGACGTTCGGGTGCGCCAGGCGAGCCGTCGTGCGCGCCTCGCGCTGCAGGCGTCGCACGATGCGGGACTTCGCACCTAGCTCCGGGTGCAGAACCTTGAGGGCGACCTCGCGGTCGACCGCCTTCTGGCGCGCCCGGTAGACGATACCCGTGGCACCACGGCCGAGGGGCTCCTCGATCTCGTAGCCGGGGATTTCGGGGCGCCGCGCTTCGCGCTTCGAGGGCTTCGAGGGTTCAGAAGCCATGGGCCCTCAGCATACTCAATCGTCGACGCTCAGCTTGTACTTGTCGAGCTTGCGTTGGAGGGCAAAGCGGCTGATCCCGAGCTCCTTTGCCGCGCGGCTCTTGTTGCCACCTGCTCGACGCAACGACTCCTCGATCGCGCGTTCCTCGAAGCTCGCGACAGCCGCGGGGAGGTCACCGACCACGACGGGCAGCTCGACGGCCGCCGCCCCGTTCTTGGTCTTCGACTTCGACGTGATGGTGTCGGTCAGGTTGGAGAGCTCGACGGCGTCGCCCGCGATCAAGAGGATGCGACGCATCTCGTTCTCCAGTTCGCGCACGTTGCCCGGCCAGTCGTGCGCGGCGAGAGCGGCCTGCACCTCATGTGGAACGATGGGCGCCTGCCGACCGGCTTCGCGGGCGGCCCGGGCCAAGAGCGCATCCGCCAACAGCGGGATGTCGTCGCGTCGCTCGCGCAGCGGAGGAAGGCGCAGCGAGAGCACGTTGATCCGGTAGTAGAGGTCCTCGCGGAAGTCCCCGCCCTCGACCATTTCCGTCAGGTCGCGGTGGCTCGCCGCCAGGAGCCGCACGTTCACCTTCATGCTCTGGTTCGAGCCGAGCGGCCGCAGCTCACCCTCCTGCAACACACGCAGCAGCTTCTTCTGCATCTCCTGCGACATGTCCCCGATCTCGTCGAGGAACAGCGTTCCGCCGTCGGCCTGTTCGATCAGCCCTTTCTTGGCGCGATCGGCTCCGGTGAAGGCCCCGCGCGTGTGTCCGAAGAGTTCGGACTCGAGCAACGTATCCGGCAAGGCGGCGCAGTTCTCGACGACGAACGGGCACTCCTTGCGCGGACCGTTGAAGTGAATCGCACGGGCGATCAGTTCCTTGCCGGTGCCGCTTTCGCCCTGGATCAGGACGGGCAGCTCCGTCTCGATGATGCGGTCGAGTTCCTGGAAGACGCGCCTCATCTCGTCGGAAGCGCCGACGATCGCGGTGTAGTCGTAGCGACCCCGTTCGCGCCCGAGTTCGGCGCGCACGACCGCGAGCTCGGTATCCCGATCGCGGATCTTGCGTCCCAGCTGTTCGTTCAGGCTCTGGATCTGCTCGGTGGACTGGAGCAGGCGTTGGTTGCGCTCCCGCAGCTCGGAGACCATGCGTGCGTTCTTGATCGCGATCGCCGCCATGCTCGCGAAGAGCTCCGCCATGTCCAGCTCGTCCTCCGTGAAGGCCCCGCGCTGCAGCCGGTTGTCCATGTAGAGCACGCCCTCGACACGACCGTCGAGCATGACGGGCAGGCACAGGACCGATCGCAGCCGCAAGTCCTCGACGCTCGCCATTCCGCGAAAACGCTCATCGTGACCGGCGTCCACCGAGAGCAGCGGCCGCCCCTTCTCGATCACGCGCTTGGCGATGCCCGTCGAGACGCGCGACGCGGGGATCGGGATATCGCTCTGATCGAACGAGCGCGCCACGCGAACATTCATGTCCGCCGGATCCGGCGTTCCTTTCACTTCGCGTCCCGCGAGCAAGAGGAACCCGCGCTCGCCGCCGACCAGCGCGATCGCCGAGTCGACGATCAAGCGCAGGAGCGGAGCCTCGTCCGTCTCGCGCGCCAAGGCGCGCGTGATCTTCGCGAAGACGCGCAGGTTCGCGCGCTCGCGCTGGGCATCGCCCGTCACCGTGTCCGACCCCTGATCGCCGACGTCCTTCTTGCGAGGGCCGAGAACCTTCTCCGGGCCCACGTTCCCGACGCGAAGCTCCTGTGTGTCGCCCGGCGCGGGTCGTGCCGGCTGACGCTCGGGGCGGGCCACATGACCGTCGAGCTCGAGCTCGGCGCCGCCGATCATGACGACGTCGCCGCGGACGAGCAGCTTGCGCTGCACCCGCTCCCCGTTGACCTGGGTCCCGTTCGAGGAGCCGAGGTCGATGACCCAGGCGCCCTTGTCGTCCACCTCGATCCGGCAGTGATGCCGGGAGGAGTGCGGATTCGAGAGCCGGATGTCGTTGTCGATGCCCCGTCCGATCCGGATCACCGAGCGATCGAACTCCAGCTCCGAGCGGGTACCATCCTCCTGAATGACGAGTTTCATGGGCTGCGGGGACGCCTCCTGACGCGGGCCGACGAGCGCCTCGACGCTCGCCTGTGTGAATTCGCTCAGTCTCTACGCCCCCACCGGTGTTCGGTCACGCACGGCTGCCGAGGAGATCGCCATCGATGACGCCCAAACCCTGGTATGACAAAGGCTTACAGTTTTCGTGCAGCCGCTGCGGCAACTGCTGCACGAGCCACGGCGAGCACAGCTACCTCTACGTGAGCCGCCGCGACGTGACCGCCATCGCAGCCTGGCTGGGCCAATCGGAGGCGGACTTTCGGGCCCAGCACGTCGAGGAACTGGACGGCTGGCTGACCCTGAAGACGGGCGCTGCCTGCACCTTCCTGCAGCCGGACAAGAGCTGCGGGATCTACCCCGTGCGCCCGATGCAGTGCCGGACTTGGCCCTTCTGGAAGGAGAACCTCGACGAGCGGCGCTGGAACGAGACCGTCTGCGGGATCTGCCCGGGAGCCGGCCAGGGCGAGCTGCACGGGCGCGAGGAGATTGAACGCAGCGCGCGCGAGAACGAGGAGTGGTTGGAGGAGTGAGGCCCGCAGTCGTCCCTGTCCGCGCTCCTTACCGCACGTCGGTCACGCGGTAGAGACGGAACAGGTCGTAGGGCGCGCCGTTCGACTGCCGGATCGTCGTGGGACTGCGGTACACGAGCTCGAAGCCCGGCACGTTCTCGAGCACGTCGGCCTCCACGCTCTGGAACGTCTCCGCCGCCGAGCCCGGCGGCCAGGCCCGGGCATCGACCGCCAGGCCCCCCGTGTACCGCGACAGGTACCCCAGGGTGTAGCGGTCGAACAGCACGTAACCGCAGTCGAAGCGCTCCGTCGCCAGGCGCCGAACGTCGGCCGGAGTGCCGTGAAAGTAGGCCGTCAAGAAGTCCTCGGCGCGACGGCGGCTGCGCTCGGTCTCGTACTTGGGCTGCAACACGATCGCGCGCCGCGTGTGCGCCAGGATGGCGGTCGAGTTCATGAAGTCGCCGAGGATCGCGGCCTCCGACGGCAGCTCGGCCTCGACCCAGCGCACGAGCGCCCGGATCTCCGCGTTGCGGCCCGGCGGCTGGTACCAGGGGCTCTGGAAGTCGCGCAGGTAGGCGCTGAGCAGAAAGGCGTGCGCCAGGACGAAACCGACTCCCGGGATTCCGCTCTTGAGCGACGTATCTACGCGCGCGACGAGCCCGGCCAGCGCCAGCGGCAACAGGAAACCCGGTAGGAGCGCCGTGCGCTGGACCAGCCAGGCCATGACGAGCGAAGCCGCCGCGAAGGCCAGCACGGCCGCGAGCGCTCCCGCCTCGAGGCGGCGACGAAGGAGCGCGGCCAGGCCGACGACGAGCACCGGGACCAAGCCCAAGAACCAGGACGCCTCGCGCAGGGTCAGGGTCGCGAAGGGGCCCTGCCACAGGAGCCGGGCGTCGAACGAGATCCGCGCGGGATCCGCGGGCAAGACGCCGCCGTGGGCGAGCTTCGCCACGAGGACCTCGAAGACGTGGTCGTGTCCACCGCTACCGAGTGCCGCCCGCAGGAGCAGCGCGAGTCCCAAGCCGAAGCCGCTCGCGAGTGCGACGCTCCCCCGCCGGGGAGATCCTCCACGACAACCGAGCACGACGAGACCGGCAGCCAGCCCGAAGGCCGGGGAGAACACGAGGTCGCTCGCGCGCAGGGCCGGCACGAGGAGGGCGGCGCCGAGCGGCGGCAGGGCGAGCGCGAGCAGGCCCCGGCGAGCGGCGGCGCCGAGCGGGCGCGGATCCACGAGCCGCCACGCGACGAGCACGAGCAGCTCCAGGAGCAAGAAGAAGGCCAGCGCATGCCACGTCGCCAAGGCGGCGGCCAGCAAGCCGCCGCTGGCGAGAAAGTCCACCCCGCGCCTCGCCCGCGCCGCTCGCAGGCCGAAGGCGACGTGCAGGGCGAACAACGGGAAGGCGAGGTCCTCGCGCACGAGGATGAAGCCGATCGTCCGGTAGTTCGCCGGCAAAACGGCCGCGAGGGCCGTCGCGAGAAGCGCGAGCCAGCGGCTCGCGCCGAGCGCGCGCGCGCCGATCCAGACGGCCGGCAGCACGAGGCTCGCGAGCAACGCGGCCAGGAGGAGCGCGTTCAGGTGCAGCGGCCGGCCCCCGCCGAGCGTGGCATGGAACCAGGCGGTCAGAAACTCCTGGCCGACCGTGAACTCGGCCGCGATGTCGGTCGTTTCGGGGTGCTGGATGCGCGGATCGGCGCGAAAGTCGTCCGGGACACCGCCGCCGGCCTCGACGATCCGTTCAGTGACGTAGAACAGGAGCGCCGGGTCGCTCTTCAACAGGCCGCGCGCTTCGACCGCGTCGAATTCGGGGTCGGCGAGTGCGGTCCGGACCCGAACGGTCGCCGAAGCGAGCACGAGCAGGAGGACTACGAACCCGCTCGAGGCGCTTCGAAGCAGCCGCCGGGCGGGCGGCCCCGGCTCGACCGCGCTCTGCTCCGGTTGCGTGCTCTCGGTTCCCATCGATGCGGAGCGCTCGCGAGCGCGGTTCGACGACCGTGCGACGCGAGCGGGCTCTCGAGGCGCCATCGCAGCCGAAAGTCGGGTGCGACGCAACACGGGTCACGACGAGCCGGGCGACCGGACGAGCTTCCGAGCGCCCTTCGGCTCCCGCGCGCGACCTACTTCAGCTTCTCCCAGTACTCCGCCGGCATGTCGTGGGCGATCTTCAGGGCCCCGTTGGCACCGCCGTACATGGGCTCCTCGATGCGCAGGACGCGGCCCCCGCCGAGGTTCTCGTGCATCTCGCGCTCGATGGCCGAATCGAGGCCGCGGATCTGGCTGCCGCCGCCCGCGAGCAGGACGCGGTCCTTCAACCGCTGCTGGAACTCGGGATCGAAGGTCGCGATCAGCTGGCCGAGGCCCTCGACGATCGGCGGGACGATCTTGCGGCAGGCCTCGCGCATCTCGGCCGTAATGTCGAAGGGCGTCGGCTTGCCGCGCACGGGCAGATCGACGATCACCTTCTCCATCTCCTCGGAGACGGCGGCGTGGCGCTCCTTGATCGACTTGATCATCTGAATCGTGAACTGCGCCTCCGGGTAGCGCGTCGCGATGAGCTTCTCGAGCTCCTCGTCGACGTAGTCGCCGGCGGTCGTCAGCGTGATCTGGTCCGTGTCCTCGGGCATCGTGCCGTGCATCCGGCACAGGTCGACCGTGCCCGCACCGATGTCGATCACGAGCACGTCGTCCAGCATGTCCAGGCCGTACGCGACCGCGAAGGGCTCGGAGCAGAGCATCACCGAGTCGACCGACTGGCGCGCGGCCTCGATGATCGCTTCCTTGTTGTTGATCGAAGCCTGGGCCGGCGCACCGATCACGGCGTAGATCAGCTCGTCCTTGCGGGGCTTCGCACGGCGGATGATCTCGGAGATCAGGTCCTTGGCGGCGCCCAGGTTGTCCTGGTTCGCCGCGCCGTCGTCGTTCGACTTCAAGACGCCGTGCTGGAGCGGCCGGAAGAAATTCAACGAGAGCCGGTGCTCGACGGCCTCCGAGCCGAACAAGACGTCCTTCTTGAGCAACTTGCGGCTCACTACGTCCTTGGGATAGCCAACGAAGGACGCCACGGTCTCGCGAAGGCCGTTGCTGGCCGAAACGGACGTTCGAGACGTACCGAGATCGATACCCAGATAGAGAACGCCGTGGTCCTTCTTCGGATCGCTTCCTGAACTCATCGCTTGCCTGCTTCTGCTTTGGGATGGAGCGGCCCTTGGGCCGTCAGCTTGTCAATCGGACTTTTTCTTCTGGATGTCGTTCCGCAAGTTGACGTTGGCCTCGAAAATGAGCGTCAACATGTCGTTCTTGCGGTGAACCTCGTCGTCGTCGCCGCTGACTCCCTGGACGGTGCGATAGATCGACGCGACGCCCGGGTCGATCCCCTTCGTGCGCGCCACGCGGCGGAGCTCGCCCTCGGTCAGGTCCAACAGTCCTTTCAGCTTGACGACGCGTCGCTCGAGCACCTCGATCTGACCCTGGTGCTGATCGACCATGTCGGAACGAGCGCGCTCCTTCGCGAGCCGCATGCAGTCGGCCGCGGCGACCAGCACCTGCTCGCGTAGGCGGTCCAGCTCGTCGGAGGCGCCATCGAAGGCCTGGAAGACGTTCGTGATGCGCTCGGGCAGCGACGCACCCGGCAGATCCCGGAAGTCGAGCTCGTTCGGCGGGCGCGGGGCGGGGGTCGAGCCGGCCGGCGGAACCTCCGGCCGGGAGACCGGGGCGGGCGGAACGACCGGCGCGGTCTCGCTCGCGAGCCGCTGGGCTTCACGCTCGAGATCCTCGCGCAGGCCCTGGATCAGGTCGGTCGCACTCTCGCGCTGCACGAAGCGGTCGCCACCCGAGTCGTTCGCGAAGGCGAGCGCTTCCTCGGCGTCCTGGAACCACTGTTCGTACGTCGTTGCGCGGCCGGGATCGGCGAAGGACATCCCGATCGAGAGCGTCGAGCGGATTGTCCGGCCGTCGCTCTGGAACGTGAGCTGGCGAACGCTGCGCAAGAAGCGGCCGGCAAGCGCGCGCGCCGCGCCCAGGGACGTGTGCGGGAACACGGCCATCACACGGTTGCCCATCAGGCATCCGAGGAAGTCGCTCTCACGCGTCATCGAACGCAGCTTCGAGACCACCGCCTGCAGGATCTCCTCGCGCGACTCGAACCCGTACAGGTCGTGCAGGTACTCGAGCCGGTCGATCTCCGCCAGCATGAGGACGAGCGGATACTCGTACCGCATGGCGCGCTCGAACTCGATCCGCATCAAGTGGCGGATCTCACGGGGCGTGAAGAGCCCCTGTTCGGATTCGCTGAAGCGCGCGGGAGGGAAACCTTTCATGGACGGAGGGCGCGGGGCACGGAGGCCCGGGCGGAGGGCGAGTCGGTCGGAAGGGCGAGGGAATCGGTCGGAAAGTCTTTCGGACGTGCGCGACGGGCCGCTTGAGCCGGCTTTGCCCGCTTGGAGAACAACCGGCGCGGGGCCACCACGTTCCTGCGCGATCGATCTCCGTCGGGCAGGCCGCGGGCGCGCGCCCCGAAAGGATAGCGGTTCGAACACCCGGTCACGTTCGAGGGCTCCGGGATCGGGATCGAAGTTCGTAGAACTTGCGGCCTCGGCGGCCCCCTTGCCCACAAACCGGGTGCGTGCAGGCCCGCGAGCCGGCCCGCGTCAGGGGCTCGCCGCGGCTCGACGACAGGCTCCTCGCAGCTGGAGCGTGCGGGAAGACGCGCGAGCCCAGGAGCGCGGCGGGCTACGCTCTGCGTCATGGCCTGGATCGAAACCATCGACGAGGGCGCTGCCCGCGGACCTCTGAAAGAGCTCTACGCACGCATGCTCGACCCCGGGTCCCAGCGCGTCGACAACGTGCTGAAGATCCACGCCCTGCATCCGGACGGCCTCGCGGCCCACTGGTCGGTGTACCGCGCCGCCATGGCGGGAACGCGCGGGCTGCGCAAGGTCGAGCGCGAGCTCGTCGCGGTGCTCGTCAGCACGATCAACGACTGCCACTACTGAATCACCCACCACCGGCGCGGTCTGCGCCGACTGCTGCGGGACGACGCGCTGGCCGACGGCATCGAGGCGGCGGGCGCCGACCTCGACCGGCTCGAGGCGCTCGCGCTCGGCCCGCGTCGGATCGCGCTCCTGCGTTACGCCGCCAAGCTGACGCGCACGCCTGCTGCCATGACGCGCGACGACGTCCGAGCCCTCGCGGCCGTCGGCCTCGCAGATGCGGACGTGCTCGCGCTGGCGGAGGTCACGGCCTACTACGCCTACGCGAATCGCATCGTCGACGGGCTGGGCGTCGAGCTCGAAGACCCCGACTGATCGCCTTCAGACGCCGGCGGTCAGGAGGCTCTCGAGGCGGCGGGTGTAGGCGCTCAAGCCATCGATCGAATCCGGGCGCTGGAACTTCGCCAACGCATCGGGATCGTCCGCGAGCAGCGTCGCGATCGCCTTCCAGAGCTCGGCCTGGCGAGGCGACAAGAGCGGGCGGGGGTCCTCGTGTCGCTCGAGCCAGGCGTTGACGCGCGTGGCCTGCAACGGGGTCAGGGGCACGAAACGCAGGTTCGAATGCTCGAGGTGGTACTTCTCATCGGAGGGCTTGGCCGCGCGCAGAGCCTCCACGGAGAGCTTGACGTCGCCCCCGAGCACCTCGCGCGCACTCTCGTAACGGTCTCCATCCCCCACGAACACGACGTCGGCACAACCTGCGTCGTTCGCGTTGCGCACGAGCTCCACGAACGGGAGCCGCTTCGGATCATAGAAGACCTCGACCACCTCACGCTCGTCCAGCCAACCGACGCGGGTGCGGAACACGCCGTCGATCCCGCCGAGCTCGGCTTCGCCCTTCCAGAAGCAGTGCATGCCGAACACCGCCCGCTCGAGTCGCGGCGCGAGCAGCTCTTCGTGTGCCAACGCGAGATAGCGCGGAACGGGACGCCCGGCCTTCTCGAGGGCGGCGATCATCCGCTCGACCACCGAACCCGCGTCGTAGACACCGTCGGCGCGCGGCAACAGCTCGCTGCCGTCCGCCGTGAAGTGCCGCACGACGGGGTTGTTCCAGGCCGGCTCCTCATAGCGCTCGAGCAGCTTCTGATCGACACCGGGACGGTTGTTGTAGATCGCGAGCGGAACGAACTCGCGCTCGATCGCCTCGGCGATCAAGGGGTGCGAGAGCGGCCCGCGTCCGAAGGCCTTGCACGTGCTGCAGCCGGGAATCTCCTGAAACAGGAGCAGCACCGGGCGGCCGCTCTCGCGCGACTCCGCGAAGGCCGCGTCGTGATCGCGCCCCCAGGCGACGGAGCCCAGCTCCACCGGGTTGTCGTCCGTCGGGTCGGGGATCGAGTGCGAGGCCGAAGTGTTCGAGAACAAGAGCAAGCCAGACAGGGCCGATGCGGCCAACAAACGAGCGGTCGTGAACATGTTCGGGACCCTCCCCGGGCGGACGATGCGACGGTGAGCCTACGGCACGCGAGCGGATTTCGGACGGATCCCGCGCCGGCTTTACCGGGAACTCGCGGACCTCAGACGCCGCGGAAGGACGGCTTGCGCTTCTCCGCGAAGGCCGCCAGGGCCTCGAGCCGGTCCTCGGTCCCCAACACGCGCTCGTAGCAGCGTGCCTCGTGCTCGAGCCCCTGGTCGATCGGAAGCTCGGCGCCCCGGTCGATCGCGTCCTTCGCGGCCCGGACCGCGATCGGTCCGTTGGCCGCGATCGCTTCGGCCAGCCGCCGGGCCTGCAAGGCGAGCTCCGCGCGCGGTGCGACCCGGTTCAAGAGTCCGATCGAGAGCCCCTCGGCGGCCTCGATGCGGCGCGCCGTCAGGATCAGGTCCTTGGCGCGCGACTTGCCGATCAGGCGCGGGAGGCGCTGGGTCCCGCCCGCTCCGGGGATGATCGCGAGAGCCGTCTCCGTCAGCCCGAGCTTGGCGTCCTCGGCCGCGATCCGCAGGTCGCAGGCGAGCGCCAGCTCGGTCCCCCCTCCGAAGGCGAAGCCGTTGATCACCGCCACGGTCGGTTGCGGCATGGCCTCGACGTCGTCCATCAGGGCGCGGATGTTGCGCACGAAGTGCGGCACGCGCTCGTCCGGCATGCTCTTGCGCTCCTTCAGATCCGCGCCGGCGCAGAAGGCCTTGTCGCCCGCGCCCGTGATCAGGATGCAGCGCAGCGTGAGGTCGTCGCGCAATTCCGCGAGTAGCGTGCGAAAGCGCCGGAGCGTCGGAAACGACAGGCAGTTCATCACCTCCGGACGTTGGATGGTCAGGGTGACGAGGTCGTCCTCGCGCGAGGCGTGGACCAGCTCGGGCAGATCGGGGACGTCGGAGGAAAAATCGAGGGAGGCCTGGCTCATGACGCGCGGCATCCTACCCGAGCCCCGTCCTCGGACTGCAGCTTCCTCGCCTGTCCCCTCACCCCCGCAAGGACGGGCTCGCAGAACGCCTTCTCAGACGAGCAAGGGACGGCTGGCCGCGAGCAGCGCCTCCGGCTCGATCCCGCGCAGACAGCGCAGGTAGGCGGAGGCCGGGAACGGGCAGCGTTCGCGGTGGCAGGGACCGCAGGCGACCTCGATGCGGACCTCGTTCGTGAGCACGTCGGCCCCCGCCGAATGGCGCGGATCCGTCGGTCCGAAGAGCACGACGAGGCGCGCACCGGCGGCGCACGCGACATGCCGAGCGCCCCCGTCGGCGGTCCAGACGAGGCGCGCCGCGGCAGCGTGGGCCGCGAGCTCCATGAGGCCCGCGACCGGCTCGAGCAGGGCCGGTACCGACCGCCCGCAGGCTGCGCGGACCGCCTCCACGCGCTCCTGTTCACCGGGCCCACAGGCGAGCAACGCCGTCAGCCCGAGCTCGGCTTCCGCACGGTCGATCGCCCGCGCCCAGAGCTCGGCCGGAACGCCCTTGGCCGAACCCGGGCGCGCGCCGACCTGGACCAGGAGCAGCTTCCCGCCCGCCGGAAAGCCGACGTGCCGCCGGCGCGCGGAGGCCCGCTCGCGGTCGCGGGCTCGAAGCTCGAGCCGTGGTCGGGGGTCGGACACCGGCACGCCGAGGAGTCCGAGCAGCTCGACGCAGGTCGCGCCATAGGGGCGCGGCAAGATCCGCGGCCAGGCTCCGTTGCAGCCGTTGCCGAGCGCCGGCCGGCCACCTTCGCGCGCCGGCCGCAGAACGTCGGTCAAGAGCGCCCCACGCAGGTCGCGCGCGTGGCCCACGCGGCGTGGAATGCCGGCCCGCAAGGCCGTCCAGGCGCTGCGGAACGAGCCGGGAAAGAGCACCGCGACGTCGTGACCCCGCCAGCCGCCGCCGCGCCCGTCCCCCGGCGCCGTCGCGGACGGCAGGCGCCGCACCTCGGCCAGGCTGGTGGGCGCGTAGAGCTCGAGCAGCGCCTCGGGTCCGACGACGGTCACACGCCCGGGCGCGTCCTGGGCGGCGACGAGCGCGCGCAGGGCCGGCTCGGCCAGAACGAAGTCGCCGACCCACTCCGGCATCCGCACGAGCACGCGCGCGCGCGAATCCAGCGTCGGCCCGATCACCGTCCGACGCCCCCGCCCGCGAGCGTCGCCGATCCGGCCGAGTCCGCCGTCGGACGCGTGCGGTCGCGCTCGGCTTCGAGCAGACGGAGCGCGGCTGCGACCACGCGCTCGGGCTCGAGACCGGTCAAGCAGCGGTGGTGTCCGAGCGGGCAGACGCGTTCGAGGCACGGCGCGCATTCGAGGTCGTCGCGCCGCACGACGATGCAGCGCTCGAGCGAGCTCGCGGTGAGTGCGGGGAAGTTCGGCCCCATGACGCTGACGCAGGGCACCCCGAAGGCGGCCGCGATCCAACGCGGACCGGAGTCGCCGACGACCAGCAAGCGGCTGGCCGCCACGAGCGGCTTCAGGAGCGAGAGATCGCGCTCTTCGTCTTCGAGCGAGCGCGCGGGGTGACGACAGGCGCCGACGACCGCGCGCAGGGCCGGCTCCTCGCCGGGGCCGCCGGTCACGAGCGCGGGCCAGCCGAGCGTCTCGTGCAGGAGATCGAGGGCCCGGGCGAAAGCCTCCGGCGGCCACAGCTTGGCGGCGCCGAAGGCGGCCGATGGCGCGCACAGGACGAACGGGTCGCCGGGCGCGAGCCCTTGACGCGCGAGCAGCTCATTCGTGCGCCGCCGCGCGTCGTTCGTCACCGAGAGCTCGGGGGCGAGCGCGCGCGGGCGGATTCCGAACAACCCGGCGACGTCGCGCAGCAGATGGGCGGTCGGAATCGGAACGCGCCGGCCATCGAGCGTCGGAGGAACGAGCTTGTGGGTGAGCAGGAAGCCGCGTCGGGAGAGCGCCGCGCCCGCCCGCGCCGCGATTCCCGCCCGAAAGGCCCGCAGCGCGGAGCCGAACGAATTGGACAGGAGAAGCGCACCGTCGGCCCGGGCCGCTCGCAGAAGCGCGAGCTCGGGATCGGGCCCGCCGCGGGCGCGCCGCTCGATCATGAGCAGCCGCCCGGGCTCGGGCCCCTCCGGCCCGTCCAGGAGCGGTGCGAGGTGCCGCCGCACGACGATCCGCACGTCCTCGAAGCGCGGATCGACGAGGGCGGCCCGCAGGACCGGCGTCGCCATCACGAGGTCCCCGACCCAGTTCGGCGCACGGACGAGCAGACGCTTCACGGGCCCTGCACCCCTCGCGCGGCCCCAGCGGCCCCGGCGTCGCGCTCCGCCCCTCGGCCTTTGGACCTTCCCGGGGTCGCGCCGGTACCCGCGTTCCCCGTTTCCGCCATCAAAGGGCCCGGCTTCGTCGCCGTGAAAACGTGACGCGGCGCGTGGTCGCGCAGGGCGCGGGCCTTGTGGTCGACGCGCCGGAGCCAGGTCGCGGAGCGCTCCGGCGCGCCCCGGCCCGCAAGCTCGAGCCAGCGCACGAGGAAGGCCGCAAAGCGCTCGTCCGTCCCCACGCGCTCGCCGAGGGACGACCGGATCGCGGCCAGGTCCTTCACGAGCCAGCGGGTCCGCGGCAGGGCTTGGCGCCGGGCGCGACCGGCATCGAGGAGCACGAAGCGCGCCGTGCCCGGATCCTCGCCCTCCGCGAGCACGAGATGTTCGAGGTAGAGATCGCGGTGGTACCAGCCCGCGCGGTGGAAGCGCGCGACGAGCTCGGCCAGACGCTCGAGCGTACGCGCGGTCAACGCAGGTGAGGCGCTCTCGAGGGCGGCCCGCAGGGTCGTCCGATGGGCGATCGTCTCCATGACGAGGACGCTGACCCGGTCGCGGCCCCCCCAGTGCGGGTGGCGTTCGGCCCCGCGCGCCTCGAGCCACAAGAGCGGTCTCGGAACGTCGAAGCCGTCCGCAGCCAGCGCGGCCAGGTTCTCCGCCTCGCGCCGCGCCGGAGAGCGGTTCGGACCGCGGTGGAGGCGCTCGAACCAGAAGTCGCGCGCGTCGCCTCCGCGCAGGCGCTTCACGAAGAGCTCGGGGCGACCGGGCCAGGCGAAACTCTCCCGCCCGGGCACGCGGCGCGCGAACTCCGCCGGAACCAGTCCAGCCAGCATGCGGGCCAGATCCCCGAGACCGCCCGCCTCGGCGAGCTGCGGCCGGAAAACGGGCCCGAAGGCGGTCGCGCGCCAGGAGACGTCCTCCGCCCGGAAGGACTCGGCGAGAGCACCCCCGGTTCCGCCGACGCCACGGAAGACGGGCCGCATCGGAGCATGGGAACCGGCCCGCCGGACGAGGTCAAGCAGGGTGCACGGCTTCGCGGCCGGGACGCGCTCCGGTCACGGTGGAAGGAAATAAGGCGCCCGGGGTTCCCCCGGAGCAGGCGCGAGGATCGAATAAGCACTCCTCACCCTCCCGACGGGACGGTTCCGAGCGGAACGAGAGCCCCGATCACCCCGGCACCCCCCGGCGCTTGCGCCACCCCTCCCCAAAGATGTCCCAAGGAACCGCCGTCGCGGCGATGCGAGGACAGCAGGACGAGTTCAACCCGTTCCTCGCGATGGCCCAGCGTTTCGAGACGGCCGCCGATCACCTCGAGCTGGATTCCGGCATCCGCGACGTCCTGCGGACTCCGGATCGCGAGCTCACGGTCGCGATCCCGATCCTGATGGACGACGGTTCGATCCGCGTCTTCAAGGGTTACCGCGTCCAGCACAACTTCCTGCGCGGACCGTGCAAGGGTGGCATCCGCTTCGCACCGGACGTCCACCTCGACGAGGTGCGCGCTCTGGCGGCCTGGATGACGTGGAAGTGCTCGGTCGTCGGACTCCCGTTCGGTGGCGCCAAGGGCGGCGTCATCTGCGAACCGCGCGAGCTGTCGATGGGCGAGCTCGAACGGATCACGCGTCGCTACACGGCGAGCATTCTCGACATCCTCGGTCCCGATCGTGACGTGCCCGCGCCGGACATGAACACGAACGAACAGACGATGGCGTGGATCATGGACACCTACTCCATGCACATGCGTCGCACGGCGACCGGCGTCGTGACCGGCAAGCCGCTCGGATTGGGTGGCAGCCGTGGACGACGCGAAGCGACCGGACGCGGCGTCATGATCTCCTGCCGTGAGGCGCTGAAGACCATCGGCATGCGGCCGGAGGATACGCGCGTCGTCGTCCAAGGCTCGGGCAACGTGGGCGGCATCGGCGCGCTCTTGCTGCATCGTGAGGGCTACAACGTCCTCTCGATCAGCGACATGTACGGCTCGGTCTACAACGACCAGGGCCTCGACGTGCCGGCGGTCATGGCTTGGCTGCGCGACAAGGGACGGCTCGAAGGCTACGCCGATGCGGACCACCTTCCGAACAAGGAGCAGCTCGAGCTCGAGTGCGACCTGCTCGTCCCCGCCGCGACCGAGAACCAGATCACGTCGGACAACGTCGACCGCATCCGGACCAAGCTGATCGTCGAAGGGGCCAACGGCCCGACGACGGCCGTGGCGGACATCGAGCTCGAGCGGCGCGGCATCGTCGTGGTGCCCGACATCCTCGCGAACGCGGGCGGCGTCACGGTCTCCTACTTCGAGTGGGTCCAGGACCGCGTCGGCTACTTCTGGACCGAGGAGATCGTCAACTCGCGCCTCGAACAGACGATGGTCACCGCCTTCGACGAGGTCCACCAGACCGCTCGCAAGTACGACGTGTCCATGCGCACGGCGGCCTATATCCTCGCGATCGACCGCGTCGTCTCCGTCTACCGGATGCGCGGCATCCTCGCCTGAGCGCGCCATGACGGAAGTCGTCGAAAAGGAACCGGAATACCTTCCGGCCACGCCGGAGCTGGACGAGGAATCGCCGTTCGCGACGATGATGAGCCTCTACGACGAGGCCGCCGCGCGACTCGGTGTCGATCCATCGAACTACGCGATCCTGCGCAAGCCCGACCGTGAGATCACGGTGGCCGTCCCCGTCCCGCTCGACGATGGCACCTGGACCGTCTTCGACGGCTATCGCGTCCAGCACAACCGGGGGCTCGGTCCCTTCCTCGGCCCGATGCGTCTGTCCGAGTCGATCCGCGTCGACGATCTGCGCGCGCTCGCCGCCTGGATGACGTGGAAGTGCGCCGTCCTGAACCTGCCGTTCGGCGGCGCCGCGGGCGGCATCCGGATCGACGCGAAGCGCCGCAGCCGCAGCGAGCTCGAGCGCGCGGTCCGGCGCTACACCGCCGACCTGCTCGACGTCATCGGGCCGGACCGGGACGTGCTCACGCCCGACATCGGAACCGATGAGCAGGTCATGGCCTGGGTCATGGACACGGTCTCCTCCCACGAGCGCCACACCGAGAACGCCGTCGTGATGGGCAAGCCCACGATCCTCGGCGGCACGCTCGGCAACTCGGATTCCGTCGCGCAGGGCCTGCGGGTCATCCTGCAGCTCGCCCTTGACCGCTACGGCATCCCGGATACGAACACGAAGGTCCTGATCCAGGGCTGCGGCGTCGTCGGCGGGCACCTGGCGCGCATCCTGCACGCGGACGGACACCACGTCTGCGGGATCTCGGACGTGCACGGTGCGCTCTTCAACCCGAAGGGCCTCGAGATCCCGTCGATCCTGGCCTACCGGGCCAAGCACCGCACGCTCGAAGGCCTGGAGGGCAAGTTCGAGCGCATCACGAACGCCGAGCTCGTGAAGACTCCCTGCGACGTGCTGATCCCCTGTGCGATCGCCAACGCGGTCCACTCGCGCAACGCACGGGACGTGCAGGCCAAGTTGATCCTCGAGGGGGCCCATGGACCGGTCTCCGCCCGCGCGGACCGCATCCTCGACGATCGCGGCGTCCCCGTCGTTCCCGACATCCTCGCCAACGCGGGTGCGGTCGTGGCCAACTACTTCGAGTGGGTCCAGAACCGCCAGGGCCTCACGTGGATCTACCCCGTCGTCCAGAAGCGGCTCTCGCGCTTCATGACGGAGGCCTGGCACTCGGTCAGCGACTTCCAGCTGCGCTACGGCGTGCGCATGCGCATGGCGGCGAACATGCTGGCGGTCGAGCGCGTCGCGCGCGCGGACCAGATGCGCGGCATCTACGCCTGATCCTCGACGGGGTCGATCCGGTCGGGCTCCCCCTTCCGGCGCCCGAACACGTCGAGCGCGAAGCGGGCCGTAACGAACCACAGGATCCCGCCGAACAGCCGGCGTCCGAGCACGAGCAGGGACGGATCCGCCAGGGTCAAAACGCCACAGGTCGCACCGATCAGGGCTCCCGCGCCGAGCCAGAGTCCGGGGCGCCAGACGACGCGCCCCGCGCGGGAGTGCAGGGCCAGCGCCCGCGAGGCTCCGATCGCCCCGGCCGCCAGGCTGGTCGCGCGCGCGCCAGCGAAGTCGAGGCCCACCACCAGCACGAGGGCCGGCACCAGGACGAGCCCGCCGCCCACGCCGAGCAGCGGAGCCACGAAGCCGCCGCCGAACCCGACGACGAAGGCCGCCCAGGGCGCGGCGTGAGCAGCCGAGACGACGACGCTCGTCTCGGCGCCGCCCTCGAACGAGAGCTTCCAACCGCTGTAGGCCAGGACGAACACGAACACGAACTTCAGCGCCCGCGTCGAGATGCGCTCCGAGGTCGCGAAGCCGAGCTGCGCCCCCGCCAGGACGCCGACCGCGAGCGGCAGGACGAAGGAAGCGGTCAGCTCTGGCGCGGGCCCCAGCAGCTCGGTGACCGTCGCCGCCGCCGTCGTGGCCAACACCAGCACGAGCCCGGTCGCGACGGCGCGCTTGAGCTCGAAGCGTCCGAAGTCGTGCAGCAGCGGAACGGCGAAGAGCCCGCCTCCGATGCCGCACAGGCTGCCGACGAATCCGATCGCGGCTCCGGTCAGGGCCAAGAACAGGGGCGGCAACCGGCGCTCGCGTGCCGCCGTCATCCGCCTTCGGCGTGGGCCGCGACCCGCCGTGCCAGGAGCTCGGTCGACGAATGCGTCTTGATGTCGCCGCAGATCGCGATCTCGATGCCCAGCTCGCGGTCGACCTCGCGCTCGGGGACCGTGTCGGCGGTGTAGTCGGTTCCCTTCGCGTGCACGTGGGGTCGCAGGGCACGCAACGTCGGCTCGAGGTCCGGCTCGTCGAAGGCGACCACGCGATCGACGCAACCCAGCGCGAGCACGAGCTCGGCCCGCTCCTCGAGCGGAACGTGCGGCCGACCCGGCCCCTTGAGGCCGCGCACGGACGCATCGGTGTTCAGCGCGACGACGAGCCAGTCACCGCAGGCCTTGGCGGCCTCCAAATAGCGCACGTGACCGACGTGCAAGACGTCGAAGCAGCCGTTCGCGAGGACGATCCGGCGCCCGTTCGCACGAGTCTCGGCGAGTTCGCGAACGAGCGCGTCACGCTCCAGCCCGATCCCCGCCACGCTCAGACGACCGCGCTCGAGAACGTCGGTTGAGGCGCCAGCGGCAAGGCCGAGCGCAGCTTGGACAGCGAGCAGACCGCGGCGCCGTTCTCCATGACGACGACGCCGGCCGCGGCGTTGGCGATGCGCATGGCGCGCGGGCCTGCGAGCCCGGCGGCGAGCGAGAGCGAGAAGGCCGCCGCGGCGGTGTCGCCCGCGCCGGTGACGTCGATGACGACTTCCGAGCCGGCCGGCCGGATCGGAATGCCCTCGCGATGTTCGCGGGCATAGAGCCGCATGCCGCGGTTGCCCATCGTCACGAGCAGCCAGCGCGGCTCGTAGCGCTCGAGGACCTCGTTCGCGGCGCGCGTGAGCACGCCCGTGTCCGCCAACTCGTCGACGGGAAGCCCCGCCGCGAAGGCCAGCTCGGCCAGGTTCGGCGTGAAGGCCGTCAGCCCCCGGAAGGGCTGGAAGTTCGAGCGCGGATCGAGCACCACGGCGACGCCCGCATCCTGCAGTTCGTGCGCGGCGGCCGCGACCTCGTCGTCGACGAGACCGTAGCCGTAGTCCGAGACGAGCAGGGCATCGACCTGTCCCCGCAGCTTGCGCACCTCGGCCGCCACCGCGCGGCACACGTCGGGCGTCATCTTGTTTTCGGGCTCGCGATCGATGCGCAGGATCTGGTGCATCGTGCGACCCGGCTCGGCACCGAGCACGCGCGTCTTGGTCGGCGTGACCCAGCCCGAGACCACCTCGACCCCGCTCACGTCGATCTGCTCGGAGTCCAGAATGCGCAGGAGCTCGCGGCCGTTCGCGTCCTGACCGACGGCGCCCAAGAGGCGGGTCCGAGCGCCCAGGGACCAGAGGTTGCGCGCCACGTTGGCGGCGCCCCCCGCTCCGATCGCCTCGCCGACGTGACGCAGCACCATGACCGGCGCCTCGCGTGAGAGGCGCGTCGGATGGGCGTACACGTAGTGATCGGCGATCAGGTCGCCGACCACCGCGATGCGGAGCGCGGTGTAGTCGGGAACGACGTTGGGAGTCAGCATGGACGTCTCGTCGGCGAAGGTCACGGAACCGGGTGGCGTCCGGTCGAAGGAGACCGCCCCTTCCACGGGCCGAGCGCGGGCCCGGCGGCGATCCTCCCTCGCCGCGAGGAGCTTCCCCACGGCCGGGCGGCATCCTACCCGATGCCGGAGCTTCCCGCGTTCCGTGGCTTGGCCCTAGCAGCCTGATGAAAAAGTGCTTCGGATGCGATGCATGTGACCGGGAGGCCCGGCAGGTGCGCGAGAACGCAGGCGAATCGGTCGATTCGGCGAGGCTCTCGTGTGCCGGCCGGGCTTTCCGGACGCATGCAGCGCGC
>JAJDEW010000084.1 GCA_029259595.1 Planctomycetota bacterium
AGCAGCGCCTTGTGCGCGTCGTACTGAATCAGCTCCCCATCCACTCCTGCAGGATTCGAGAACACCATGTTCATCATCCCGATCAGGGGTGAATCGAGTGTGAGCGTCATCTCGATGCGCGCGCTTCCTTCGGACTGCCGCGCCTGTGCGAGGGGGTTGTTCTTCAGCGCTTCCGCATTCTTGTCCGGGACGACCTCGAAGCCCGCGGCCGTCGGGAGAACGGCGCGGATCTGGTCCATGCGCTGCTCCACCGCGAAGGCCGAGAGCTCCCGCAGCAAGGCCACACAGCGGCCGTAGCTCTTGTCCTGGAAGGCCTTGTCCACCTCCTCGAGACGGGCGGAGACGTTCTCCGACGTGAGCGCGGACGCCTTCGGCGCGCGGACCTGGGGACTCGCCAGGGCGAGTCCGGCGAGGGCGAGTGTGACAATCATCGACTTCATCATGGCCACCAGAATCAGTTGGGGACGGGGGCTTCGATGCGCGGATCCTGCCCACGGAGAACGGAGTTGTCGTGGAAGAGCTTCGTCTGGTCGATTTCGGGCTTCTCGAGGAGCGCCTCGACGTCGATCTGGCCGGACTGCGCGTAGGCGTCGAGGGCATTCTGCCAGGTCACGAGCTCGACGGCCTCGTTGGAGATCCCGCGCTCGAGCATGAGCTTCGCGGTCTTGGGCACGGCCAGTGGGTCGCTGACGCCCCAGTCGGCGGAGCTGTCGACGATCACGCGCTCGGGTCCGTACTTCTTGACGATCTCGACCATCCGCTCCGAGCCCATCTTCGTGTGCGGATAGATCGTGAAGGCGGCCCAGGCGCCGCTGTCGAGCGTATCGTCGACGGTCTCTTCGTTGTTGTGGTCGATGACCAGCATGTTCATCGCCAGACCGACCTCCTTCGCGATCTCGATCGACCGAAGGATGCCGCGCTTCTTGTCACGATGTGGCGAATGGACCATGACGACCATGTCGTTGTCCTTCGCGAACTGGAGCTGCGTCGTGTAGGCGCGCTCTTCCGCCGGCGTGATCTCGTCGAAGCCGATCTCACCGATCGCGACGACCCCTTCCTTCAGGGCGTAGCGCGGAACCAGCTCGAGCACCTCACGCGCGAGTCCCTCGTTGTTCGCCTCCTTCGAGTTCAGACCGATCGCGCAGAAGTGGGCGATCCCGAACTGCGAGGCGCGAAAGCGTTCCCAGCCCGTCAGGCTCGAGAAGTAGTCGACGAACGTCCCGATGCTGGTCCGCGGTTGGCCGACCCAGAAGGCGGGTTCGATGATCGCGCGGATGCCGGCGCGGGCCATGTTCTCGAGGTCGTCGGTCGTACGACTCGTGACGTGGATGTGGGGGTCGAAGAAGCGCATGTCGTTTTCAGGCCAGGTGGGGATCGAGGCGTCGGAAGACGGATTGGTCGGTGGGCCCGGCCAACGCGTCGCGAATCGCCTCGAGGACGAGCGGAACGTCGTCGGCATCGGCGCGCTTGCGAAGCAGGCGTTCCTTGCCGGCGCGGGCGAGTCCGTAGGCGGCGGCACGGCGACCGAGCGTATTCGGGTTGTCGGCGGAGAGCTCGAGCTCGAGCGACTTCACGGCGCGCTTGCCGCCCTCCGCCCCGAGACACAACCACAGCTCGTGCTGCACGTCGCGTCCCGCACTGCGCCGCTCGTCGGCGAGATCGAGCGCCATCCGCGCGAGCTCCGGAGAAAGACGACCGTCCAGCCCCTGCAGGCGCCAGAGCGGCGACTCGATGAAGATGCACTTGATCACGACCTGACGCCAGGCGGGGTCTTCGAAGTGCTGTGCCGGATAGGGCGTATCGAGCGCCGTGGCCTCGAAGACCGTCTTCATGTTCGTGCGGCAGCCCTCCCCGGCTTGCCACAGGAAGCGGTGCGCCTCCGGCAGGAGCGCGAACGAACGGTAGAGCGCACAGAGCTCGCCCTCATCGGCGTAACGGAAGATCTCGGACAGGGCCACGGCCCCGGATTCTTCCGCGAGATCCCCGCGCGAGAGGATCAGGCCGACGCGCACCGCCTCGAGGAGAGACCAACGCTCGACGGAGAGGCCCTCGACCAGCTTGCTTCCGGCCGCGATCTCCTCGGCCGTCGGCCCGAGGGGGACGTTCTTGACGTGTCGTGAGGCGACGGCGAAGAGCTGGCTGAAGCGCGCGTCCGTGAGGCTTTCGCCGACCTCCTTGGCGGAGGCCCGGAACCACTCGAGGGGTCGGCGCTCGAGGCGCTCTTCGATCAGGCGGCGTACGAAGATGTAGGTCGACATCGTCAGGAAGTGGGCCGCGCGCGGGTCGGTTCCGTGCTCGGGACGCCCACGGCGGCCGCACACTCTAATGTCAAGCTCGGCACTTCGCCAAAAGCGCCTGGCTCCCTACCATGTTCCCCTCGAATTGCCCCCCGGGCAGCTCCCGCCCCGCGGGGAGGTGCCACCCGAAGAACGAGCCCACGATCCTTCCATGACGCACGGCACCTTCACGACTCCGCCCCCGAGAAACGAACCGGTCCTGGGCTTTGCGCCCGGCTCCCCCGAGAAGGCCGCGCTGAAGGCCGAGCTCGAGCGACAGTCCAAGGAAACGATCGAGGTCCCGCTCATCATCGGCGGCGAGGAGATCAGGACGGGCGACACCGCCACCATGGTGATGCCGCACGACCACAAGCACGTGCTGGGCACGGTCCATCGTGCCGGAGCGAAGGAGGTCGCCCTCGCGATCGACGCCGCCACCGCAGCCCGCGCCGAGTGGAACGCGCTGCCGTGGAACGAACGCGCCGCGATCTTCCTGCGTGCGAGCGAGCTCTTGGCCGGGCCCTGGCGGGATCGTCTGAACGCTTCGACGATGCTCGGCCAGTCGAAGACCGCACATCAGGCGGAGATCGATGCCGCATGCGAACTGATCGACTTCTTCCGCTTCAACGCGCACTACGCCGAACGGCTCTACTCCGAGCAGCCGCAGTCCGGACCCGGGGTGTGGAACCGTCTCGAGCACCGCCCGCTCGACGGTTTCGTTTTTGCGATCACGCCCTTCAACTTCACGTCGATCGCCGGCAATCTCCCGACGGCGCCGGCCCTGATGGGCAACACGGCCATCTGGAAGCCGGCTTCCACGTCGGTGCTCTCGAACTACTACCTGATGAAGATGTTCGAGGAGGCGGGGCTGCCGCCGGGCGTCATCAACTTCGTGCCCGGTAGCGGCGCCAAGGTCGGCGATCCCGTCCTCGCCGACAGTCGGCTCGGAGGCATTCACTTCACGGGCTCGACCGCGGTGTTCCAGGGCATCTGGAAGACGGTCGGCAACAACATCTCGAAGTACGGGCAGTATCCGCGCATCGTCGGCGAGACCGGTGGCAAGGACTTCGTCTTCGCCGATCCGTCGGCGGACAACGCGGCGCTCTGCACGGCGCTCCTGCGCGGCGCGTTCGAGTATCAGGGTCAGAAGTGCTCCGCGGCGAGCCGAGCCTACGTCCCGAAGAGCCTGTGGCCGGACCTCAAGGATCGCCTGGGCGCCGAAATGGCGCAAATCCGCATGGGCGACGTGACGGACTTCTCGAACTTCATGGGCGCCGTGATCGACGGCTCGTCCTACAAGAAGCTCTCCGGCGCGATCGAAGGCGCCCGCAAGGCCGGCGGCAAGGCCTCGGTCCTCTTCGGCGGCGAGTGCGACGACTCGACGGGCTGGTTCGTGCAACCGACCGTCCTCGAAGCCCAGGATCCGGCTTACGAGACGATGTGCACCGAGCTCTTCGGCCCCGTCCTGACGATCCACGTCTATGACGATGCGCGCGTCGAGGAAGCCCTCGAGCTGTGCGCCGAGGGCTCGGACTACGCCCTGACGGGAGCCGTGTTCGCCAACGATCGCCGGGCGGTCGTGCGCGCGCAGAACGCCCTGCGCTTCGCGGCCGGCAACTTCTACGTCAACGACAAGCCCACGGGCGCCGTCGTCGGCCAACAGCCCTTCGGAGGCTCGCGCGCCTCGGGCACGAACGACAAGGCGGGATCTCTGCTCAACCTCTTGAGATGGGTCTCGCCGCGGACCATCAAGGAGACGTTCGTCCCCCCCACCGACTGGCGCTATCCCTTCCTCGACGAGGCCTGAGCGCGGGCGAACGGCCCCATGACCGCCACCTCCGCCCCTCCTTCTCGGAACCGGTTCGCTCTGCAGCCGGACGTTCCGCTCTGCCAGACCGACCTCCCGCTGGACTGGTACCAGGACGAGCTGCGTCCGTATGCCGAGGAGTACCTGGCGCTCCCCGATCGCAGGGCGGAGACGATCTTCCGCTGGCTCGACGGCTACGTCCTGCCCGCCCGCGAGCACTTCGGCGACGCCCTGCTCTTGCTGGCCCACTTCTACATGGGCGGCGAGATCGTGAAGCTGGTCGAGCGCTACGGCGGCAGCGTCGCCGACAGCTACCAGCTGGCGCTCCAGGCCCGCGACAATCCCCAGAAGAAGGTCATCGTCGAGTCGGCCGTCCACTTCATGGCCGAATCGATCGCGATCCTCGCCCATCCGGACCAGGCCGTTTGGATCACGAATCCGAAGGCCGGCTGCACGATGGAGCTGCTCGCGAAGGACTTCCACGTCCTGCCCGTCGTCGATCAGCTCGAGGAACGCTACGGCGACGGCTTCGTCGTCGTGGCCTACATGAACACGTCGGGCCGCATCAAGGCCATCGCAGGGCGCACGGGCGGGGCCGTCTGCACCAGCTCGAACGCCCCCGCGATCCTGGCCTGGGCCCGCGAACAGAAGAAGAAGATCCTCTTCGTTCCCGACCAGCACCTCGGCCGCAACACGGCTCACCGGCTGGGCATCGCGGCCGACCGCCAGCTCGTCCTGCCTTCACCGGCCCAGGGAACGCTGCGGTTGGAAGACGTCCCCGGAGGCCTGGAGGCCCTCGACCGGGCCGAGCTCGTTCACTGGGGCTCCTCGTGCGGCGTCCATACGATCTTCACGCCGGCCATGGTGCGCTACCACCAGGAGCAGGGGCGGCGCGTCCTCATCCACCCGGAGTCCCCCCTGGAGACCGTCGTCCTGGCCGACGGGGCGGGCAGCACGAACTACCTGTGGAACGAGGTCGAAAAGGCCCAGCGCGGCGAGCGTCTCGCGATCGGAACCGAGGGCCACTTCGTGAACAACGCGATCGCCCTGGGGCAGGAGCGCGGCGTCGAAGTCGTCCATCTGGCCGACGTCCCGGGCTTCGCCCAGAAGGGCTGCGGTTGCGCGACGATGAGCCGCAACGATCCGCCGCACCTCGCCGGGATCCTGGACCTCTTGCGCCGCGGCGAAGCGCCCGATGCCAACCGCGTGCTCGCCGGCGACGTCGTCGACGAGATCACGATGCGGCGCGACAGATTGACCGAGGACGAGCGCGCGCAGCTGGCGACGGACGCGCGTACGGCGCTCGAACGCATGATCGCCGTCACCGAAGCCGCGCGGCGCTGAACCGCGGCCGGCCGAACGCGATCAACCGCGCTCGACTTCCCAGACGTCGGTTCCGAAGTGGTCCCAGGGCAGGCGCCCTTCGTCGCAGTGCTCGTCCGTCGAGAACTGCACGTCGACGAAGTAGATGATGACCGAGGGCGCGGCCGTGCGCAGGTTCCGGCAGCCGTGGGCGACGCCGGGCGGAATCCGCACGAGGAACGAGTTGCCATCCCCCAGGACGATCCGCTTGACGAGCCCCTCCGTCGCTGAGCCCTTGCGCGCGTCGGCGACGACGAGCAGCAGCTTGTCCGACGGCGGCACGAACCAGACGTCGGTCTGGCGCTTGTGCAGATGGAAGGCCTTGATCGCGAGCGGCTCCATCACGCTGTAGTTCAACTGCCGCAGCTCGAAGCCGTCGATCCCCTGCACGGCGCCCTTGTCGATCCGCCCGAGCTCGGTCATCGAACCCCCGTCGTCGTTGAAGCGACGCAGGCGGATGATCTCCAGACCCTCGATCTGGCGCTGGGGCGAGTAGTCCTGAACGGAGTAGGCGGTGCGCGCCTTGTCGTTGAATTCGGTCATGTCGTTCGTGCTCGTCCGACCAGCCTGGGAATCTGGTGGAGACTTGTCAAAACGCGCGCCGTCAAATGAGCCCGCCTTCCGGAGGCTCGACGCCGATCGAGACACGCGACGTCCGTACGGGGTCTCCGACGATGGCCGAGAGCCGCGCCGACTTCGGGGCCGAGAGGCGCAGTCCGCGGTGGAGGAAGGCGGCCTCGAAGAAGGGCAGCTCTTCATCGGTCGTCGTCAGGATGCCGGGCACCTCCAGACGGTCGATGACCCGCGCCACGAGGCGCTTGGCCAAACGGTGCTCGCGCTCGAGGACGGCGGGTCGGACGGGACCGGAATCCGCACGTCCATAGGCCTCGTCGTGCAGGCTCGGAAAGGCCTCCGGGTCGGTCAAGACGCTCGTCATCCAGACATGACCGAAGGCCGCTTCGCGCTCGGGCACCACGTCCTCGAGCGGGCCGAGCAAGACCTCGAGCGGCGCCGCGCGGATCACGGCGACGGCGCCGAGCGCGCGCTTCAGCTCGTCCCCTTCCGGGCCCTCCAGGTTCTGGAAGACGACGCGCCGGCCGAGCACGAGCGCCTCGCCCAGGGCCGGAATCAGCTCGGCCACGCCAGCGCCGACATAGAGGCTCGCGGGCCCTCCCGGGCCGAGGGGACCCGCGACCGCCGGCAGCACGGCGCCGAGATCCGCGGCAAAGCGCAATCCGGCCTCCCGGATGGCCTCGACCTGCGCCGGCGGGAAGAAGTCCTCCCCACCCTCGGCGCAATAAAGCCGTCCCAGGAGCTCCCAGTCGAGCTCGTCCTCGAGGCCCAGAACGGCCTCTGCAAAGGCGGCCGCGGGGTCGGGCCTGGGAACGGAAGAAGGGGACTCGGTGGTCATCAGGGACGGCCCCGGGGGTCGGGACGCTCCAGCAGGGGGGGAGGGGGCCGTCGGCGGAGCGAGGCTTCGGACCGGGCGGCGATCGCCGTATGCTAACCGCCTGCCCCAGTGCCCAAAGCCCCATGTCCCCCACCCGTCAAGACCAGCGCTCCGCCTGCCCCGGCGGCGGAGCTCCCCGGGAGGAGCTCGTCACCGCTTCGGTGCTCGAGCTCGAGACCCTCGACCGCGTCTTCGAGGACGCCCTGCCGGCCTTCGGGGGCGCCTACCTGCGACGGGTCTGGCAGCTCCTGGACGAAGCGATCGGCCGCGGCGTCCCGCTGGCGCTCGCCGTTTCGGGCCCCGTGACCCTGTCGGGCCAGACCTACACCTGGCTGAACCCGCTGCTCGACACGGGCTGGTTCCTGCTCGTCTCGACCACCGACGCGGTCTGCTACCACGACGGTCACCGCACGCTCTCGATCGCGAAGGAGGCGCCCTTCTTCCACGTCGACACGTTCGGCGATGACGGTTCGTTGCGCGAAGAGCGGACGATCCGCGTCACGGACATCGGCTTCAGCGAGGACATCCTGCTCGAGCAGGACCGCTTCCTGCGCACGATCCTGCGGCAGGAGGAGTTTCAGAAGAAGATGAGCGGGCCGGAGTTCCGCCACCTGCTCGGCAGGCGCTACGCGGCGCAGGAGCGACACGTCGGCGCCAAGGAGGGACTCCTGGCCCTGTGCTGGCGCAAGGGGATCCCGATCTTCGTTGGAGCGCCGGCCGACGGATCGGTGTTCTTGAACTCGGTCGCCCATTGGACCGAGAACGAGAACGGCGGCGCCGCGCATCGCTTCGAGCTGGACCTGCACCGCGAGGTCTTCGAGAGCTGCGCTTTCCACCGCTGGGGCGTCAAGGACACCGAGGTCGGAGCGATCGGCACGCTCATCCTCGGCGGCGGCGTTCCGAAGAACTTCAACCTGCAGCCCGAGCCGACGCTCAGCCAGATCATGGGCTTCGAAGACGTGCCCGGCTACCTCTACGACATCCAGATCACGACCGCGCCGATCACCGACGGATCCCTCTCCTCGTGCCCGCCGGCCGAGGCCGTCACCTGGGGCAAGGTCGACAAGGACGAATACCGCTCGACCTGCGTCAGCATGCTGGCGGACTACACGATGGTCATGCCCTTCCTGGCCAAGGCCCTGCTCGAAAAGCGCGCTCGCTTCGAGCGTTGGGCCGAACGCATGGGCCGCGAAGCCCTGTTCGAGAAGCACCCCGAGGCGAAGGGCTACCTGCGGCCCGCCGAGGGCTACCGATTGATGGACCGGCGCGAAGAGCTCACTCGACGCTTGCTCGACGAAGTTCGCGCCCACTCCGCCGCGCAGGACTCCGAGACCCCCTATCCGCTCGCTTCCCTCGAGACCTGACGATCGACTCGCTCGTCGGGTCCGGTTTTTCCCAACCCTCCCTCTCCGCACCCTTCCCATGGCTTCTGAAGATCCTGATTCCGAGGAACAGCTCGCTCCGTACCTCATCGAAGGCGCTCGCTCGAGCCGGTCGAAATGCCGGACCTGCAAGCGCAAGATCGACAAGGGCAGCGTACGCATCGGCATCCTGCTCGAAGGCCCGTACGGCACGGGCTACCTGTGGCACCACTTGACCTGTGCCGCGCGACGCCGCTTCGAGGACGTCGAAGCGGCCTACGCCGAGGACGCCGCCTCGCCCGGCACCGAGCTCCCGCCCCTCGAAGAGCTCAAGCTGCTCAAGGAGAAGGCGGAGGAAAAGCGCGCTCAGAAGAAGACCGCGCCCTACGTCGACGTCGCGCCGACGAGCCGTGCGAAGTGCAAGTCCTGCGAGGAGATCATGGAGAAGGGCACGCCGCGCATCACGTTGCTCCGCGAGGTCACCTTCGGCAACCAGTTCCGCTCGACTCCGATCCAGGTGCACCCGGGCTGCGTCGCGAAGGAACTCGCGGCCGAGGACTGCCAGACGGAGGCCGACGGCTTCGAGGACGCGCTGCGCGCGAACTCGTCCGATCTCGACGAGGCGGTCATCGACGCCGCCCTGTCCGAGATCGAGCTGCTCCAGGATTGAGCGCGGTCAGAGCGTCGCGAGTGCGTCGCTCAAGACCTCGATCGCCCGTTCGTACTCGGCCAACTCGAGATGCTCGGTCGGCGTGTGGTCCAGGAGGCTGTCGCCCGGACCATACGCCACGATCGGGCAGTTCCAGTGCGGCCCGAGCACGTTCATGTCGCTCGTGCCGGTCTTGTGCAGGAAGCGTGGGCGGCCACCGGCGCGGGTGATCGCCCGCGCCAGCGCCCGTGCGGGCACCGATGTCCGCGGCGTCGTCCAGGCGCCCTCGTGCCCGCTGAACCGCAGCCGTGCGTCGGGAAAGCCCTCCAGGAGCAGGCCCTCGAAGGCCTCTCGCTCGGCGCGACAGAAGGCCGGCGGCAGACGCAAGCCGAGGCGAACCGTCACGCGGTCCGTCAGCCCGTCGGAATCGGTTCTGAAGGAGCGCAGACTCGGGAGCAGCCGGTCGAAGAGCTTCGGGCGCGACGTGTTGTACGCCTCGCAGTGGCCCACGACGACGTTCCACAAGCGCACGGCTTCCTCTCCCACCGCCCCTTCGGGCCCCGCGCTGTGGCCGCCGGGCTGCTCGGCCTCGTAGTCGACCAACAGGCGCCCCTTGTAGCCGACCGTCACGGCGTCCCAGGCGCTCGGCTCGCCGATGAAGCAGAGTTCGGGGGCGAAGAGCGGCGCGACGTGACGGGCCCCCTTCGAGCTGGCGCTCTCCTCCTCGACCGCGCCCACGACGACCAACGTCGTGTTCGGAGGCGGCGTGACACGCGCCGTCGCTTCGACGAAGGTCGCGAACGAGCCCTTGGCGTCGACCGAGCCACGTCCCCAGAGCCGGCCCTCTTCGACGCGCACGGGGATGTGGCCGGGAACGGTGTCGATATGGCCGAGCAGAACGATCGTGCGCGCGGCGCTCGCCTCGCCGCCGGCGTCCGGACCCCGCTTCAGTCCGACCGCATTGCCTGCTTCGTCGACGCGCGCGTCGAAACCCAGCTCGTGCATGCGCTCGACGCAGAACGCCGCGGCCTCGGCCTCGTTCCCCGAAACCGACTCGATCTCGACCAGGCGCGTCAGAAAGTCGACCGCGTTCACGAACGCACCTCTTCGCTCGCCCCTTCCCGCGTGGGACGTACCAGCACGCGTTCGAGCGCTGCGAGGACCTGTTCCAGCTCCTCCCGCCGAATGACGAGCGGAGGCAGAAAGCGGATCGCCATGGTCCCGGTCGGAATCGTGAGGATTCCTTCTTCGAGCAGGCCCGCCACGAAGGGTGCGGCGCGCACGCGGAGCTCGATCGCCTGCATGAGCCCCAGTCCGCGCACGTCGCGGACGAGCTCGGACGAAAGCCCGCGCAGTCGCTCGTGGAACCAGGCGCCGATCGTGCGTGCGCGTTCGGTCAGTCCGTCCTTCGCGAAGGCGTCGAGCACCGCGAGTCCCGCGGCGCAGGCCAGTGGATTGCCCCCGAAGGTCGACCCGTGACTGCCCGGCGGCAGCTCGCCGACGCGTGGCCCGATCCCGACGGCGCCCATCGGCACACCGCCCCCGATCGCCTTGCCGAGGCAGAGCAGGTCCGGAACGAGTCCGTAGTGCTCGCACGCGAAGAGCCGCCCCGTCCGCCCGAAGCCCGTCTGGACCTCGTCGACCACGAGTAGCGCCCCGCGCTCGTCGCACAGCTCGCGCGCGCGCTGCACGAAGGCCGCCTCGAGCGCGTGGACGCCGCCCTCGCCTTGAACGAGCTCGAGCAGGACGCAGGCCGTCTCCGCTGTAACCGCACCCTCGAGCGCGGCGACGTCGTTCGGCGGCACGTGGGCGAAGCCGGGCACGAGCGGTTCGAAGGGTTGGCGGTACTTGGGATTGGCGGTGGCCGAGAGGGCGCCGAAGGTGCGTCCGTGGAAGGCACGTTCGAGCGCGACCACCCCTTGCCGCCCGGTTGCGAGCCGCGCGAACTTCAAGGCCGCTTCGATCGACTCCGTGCCCGAGTTGCAGAGAAAAACCCGCTCGAGCCCCGCGGGCAAGAGCGACACGAGCCGCGCGACGTAGTCCGCCCGCACGGCGTTCGGCCAGCCAGCCGCGCAGGTGATCAGGCGCTCGGCCTGGGAGGAGAGCGCCGCCAGGAGACGCGGATGGGCGTGGCCGAGCGCCGCGACACCGTGCCCGGCGGCGCAGTCCACGTAGCGACGTCCCTCTTCATCGAAGAGCAGCGCGCCCTCCCCGCGCGCAAAGGCGATGTCGCGCAGCGGCACGACGCCGGAGGTGTGGCGTAGTTCGCGTTCCTGAGTCCGATTCATGCGATCACCGTCCCCTTCCCGTCCAGCGCCCGTCGGACGGGGGCTTCGCCCCGCGAATCCCCGATGACGACCCGCTTCACACCACCGGCCAGTGCCTCAGCGGCCCCGAGCAGCTTGATCTTCATGCGCCCTCCGACCTCGTCGCGCACCGCCTCGAGCTCGTCGCGCGCGATCTCCGAGCGCAGCGTCGACGGGTCGTCCTTGTCGCGCAGGACGCCGGGCACGTTGGAGAGCAGGAGCAACGTGTCCGCGCCCAGGGCCGCCGCCGTCGCCGCCGCCGCGCGATCGCCGTCGACGTTGATCGCTTCGCCGTCCTCGCTGGCTCCCGGTGGCGAGAGCACCGGCACGCAGCCGGCCTCCAGGAGCATCGTCAACAGGCCCGTCCGCACGCGTTCGACCGTTCCCGTCCACGTGTCGCGCACGACGCGCACGCGCCCGTTCTCCACGGCCCGCAGCGCCTTCTTGCGCTTGCCTTCCCACAACCGTCCGTCGAGACCCGAGAGGCCTACGGCGTCGACCCCGGCCCGCTGCAAGCGCTCGACGATGCCTTTGTTCACGCTTCCGCAATACACCATCTCGAAGATCTCGAGCGTCTTGCGGTCGGTCAGGCGACTCTCGTAGCCCGATGGGGACGTCACGAAGCGCGCGGGGTGTCCGAGCGCCTGCGCCACCTCGTTCGTCGCGTGCGAGCCGCCGTGCACGAACACCAGCGGGACACGGTCCTGGGCGAGAGCCGCCACATCGGCGCAGACGGCGTCGACGTCGACGCCCGCGCTACCTCCCAGCTTGATCACGATCACCGTGAGCCTCCTACGGCAAGGACGTTCGTGGCCGGACACACAGGCTTGCAGTCGGATGGAAAGGGCAGTGCTTCTCTCAGCACGGATGTAGCCCCGGAAAGCGCAGGCCGGCATCCTCGGGCCAGCCGGCCATGACGTTGAGCGCCTGCACGGCGCTGCCGGCGGCTCCCTTCATCAGGTTGTCGATGGCCGAGAAGACCACGAGCCGGCGCGTGCCCTCCTCGAGCGCGAAGCCCACGTCGGCCTGGTTCGAGCCGGACAGGATCTTCGGTTCGGGGAAGCGATAGAGCCCGCGCCGCTCCTTCACGATCCGCACGAAAGGCTCGGCCTCGTAGTGCTCGCGATAGAGGCGCCACACGTCCTTCTCGGCCAGGTCCTCCGTCAAGAACACGTGGCAGGTCGCGAGCACACCACGCACGAGCTCGACCGCCGTCGCCGTCAGGTGCAGGTCGAAGGTTCCGAGCTCCTGGACGACCTCAGCCTGGTGGCGATGGCCCGTCGGCGCGAACGAGCGCACGACGCCGGCGCGTTCGGGGTGATGCGTCGCGGCCGAACCGCGCGCCCCGCCCTCGGACGAGCCCACCTTCAGATCGACGATCGCGCGTTCGATGACGCCCGAGCGCGCCAAGGGCAGGAGCGCCAGGTTGACGGCGGTCGCGTTGCAACCGACGCCACTGACATACGACGCGCCGCGCAGCTCGTCGCGACGCGTCTCGGCCAAGCCGTAGACGAAGCGCCCGAGCCAATCCGGGGCGGCGTGCGGCGCGCCATACCAATGTTCGTAGGCCGCCGCGTCGCGTAGGCGAAAGTCGGCCGAGAGGTCGACGATCCGCGGCGCGACCGCCGTCCAACGCTCGATCGAGGCGGCCGCTTCACCATGGGCCAAGGCCAGGAAGAGGACGTCGCAGGGCTCGAGCTCGTCGGGTGCGACGAAGGTACGGTCGACGAACCCGCGCAGGTTGGGATGCACGGTGTGCACGAAACGCCCGGCCTGGCTGCGCGAAACGACCTGACCGAGCTCGATCCGCGGATGGCCGGCGAGGAGCCGCAGGAGCTCCCCGCCGCCGTAGCCGGCCGCCCCGACGATCGACGCCCTCATCACGAGGGGACCCCCGCCGCCGCCCGCGGCGGCGCCGGGAGAGCGGACAGCTCCCGCCCTTCGCCGACCGCGAGGACGAAGTCGACGATCTTGGCCGGGATGTCCACACCGGTCGGCTCGATCGAGTTGCGAAACTCCATCGTGTAGTTCACCTCGTTGACGAGGTAGCCCGCCGGAGTCTCGAACAGGTCGATCGCCACGATCCCGCCCCCGACGGCGCGGGCCGCCGCCAGGGAGATCGCCACGAGCTCGTCATCGAGCTCGCGCTTCGAGGCCACGGCGCCGCGCGCGGTGTTCGTGATCCAGTGGTCCGAACGCCGCTCGATCGCGCAGATGGCCTCGTCCCCGACCACGAAGACGCGCAGGTCGCGCCCTCCCTTTTCGACGTGCTCCTGCACGTAGAAGATCGAGTGGTGGTAGGTCCCGAGTGTCGCCTTGTGCTCGAGCACCGCTTCGGCCGCATCGCGATCATTGACGCGCGCCAGCAACCGTCCCCACGACCCCACGGCCGGCTTGATCACGGCCGGATACCCGAGCTCCTCGATCGCCGCCAGAGCCGACTCGGGCGTGAAGGCGACGCGCGCTGCCGGAACCGGCACGCCGGCCGCGACCAGCGCGAGGTTCGTCGCCAGCTTGTCGCCACAGACCTCGCCGACCTTCCAAGCGTTCACGCACGGAACGCCGAGGGTTTCGAGCATGCGCAGGGCGGACAGCGCCCGCGAGTGGCTCACGCAGCGTTCGAGCACGACGTCGAGGGCCGCCCAGTCGCGCCCGCCGTCCGCCGCGCCGCCGAGTCGAAAGACCTCGCGCTCGACGGGGATCGGAACCAGCTCGACGCCGCGGCTCTCGAGCTCGCGCACGATGAGCTTCTCCTCGATCCGGATCCGGCTCTGCAGGATGCCGACCTTCACGGGTTCACCTCGACAGCCGTGCGCGGCTCTCCAATGCGAAGGCGGGGTGTCAGGTCACTCACCCCAGTCCTCCTCGACCTCGGGGGCCAGCTGGAGACGCGCGGGGGTGAGCTGCACGAGCTCGAGCTCGGCACCGCACGAACCGCAAGCCAGGATCTCGCCTGCGAGCGCGTCGGCCTCGATCCGTACGGGAGCCTCGCACTCGGTGCAGGCAACGGTGGTTTCCGTCGTAGTCATGATTCGTCGTCAGGTTCGTTGTGGAAGAAAGAAAGCCGGCCGCCAGGAGGATCCCGGCGGCCGGCTTCTTGGACGTCGAACTGCGCTTCGAGTCCCTAGAACGGGGGCACACCGGGTTGTCCCGGGCGTTTCACCTTCAAGGGTTTCTCCGTGCGCAAGCTCATCGAGGGCTCATCAGTAGAAAGGTGCGCACACCGAAGCAAGCGCGTCGTGCCTTTTTTCAGAGCGAGTCTTCGCCCTCGTCCGCCCCGGAGAACGTCCCGAGACGCTTGCCCCGCAGCCCGTCCCACATGCCGCGCGCCTTCGCCAGGACCGCGCCGCCCTCCCCGCGGAAGGCGCGGTAGACGAAGACGAGGGGCAAGGACAGGACGTCGTGGAGCACGAACGACAGCCAGCGTCCGACGTTCCCGTGGCGGCGCAGGAACCAGACGGTGTTCAGGCCCATCATGTACTTGCGGCGCGGGTTGTAGCCGCCGCCCGTGGAGTGGTGGGCGTCGTGCAGGATCCGGGCGCGCCCCACGAGCCGCACCCGCGCGCCGGCCTCGCGTGCCTTCAGGCACAGCTCGACGTCCTCGTGGTACGCGAAGTAGCCCTCCTCTAGGAGCCCGATGCGTTCCAGCAAGCTGCGTCGCGCGAGCAGGGCGCAGCCGGGGACATAATCGACGTCCCGATCGATCTGGAAGCGCTCTGCGTCGAGCTCGCCGTGACCGAGCATCGTCGACAGGTTCTGGCGGAAGGTCAGAAGACCCCCGGCGCACCAGATGCGCTCGGGCTGTGCCAAGTAGACGACGCGCGGCCCGACGATTCCCAGGGCCGGATCGGCGGCGAGGGCTTCGACCAGGATCTGCAGCGTGTCCTCGTCCAGCACGACGTCGTTGTTGACCAGGAAGGCCAGCTCGGCCCCGCGTTCGAAGGCGCGCTCGAGCCCCTGGTTCGTCGCGGCGGCATAGCCCGTATTCGTCGCGTTGCGCAGGACGATGAGCTTTGGATGTCGAGCGACCACGGCCTCCAGGGAGCCATCGGACGAGCCGTTGTCGACGAAGACGATCCGCTCCTCTGCGAGGCCTGCAGCCAGGAGCGAAGCGACGCAAGCCAGGTTCGCGTCCCCGCCGTTCCAGTTGACGACGACGGCGAAGGTCGTTTCGATCACGATCGCTTCTCTTTCGCCGCCGGATCGCCCGGCTCGGTCGAGACGACCGCGGCTCGGATGGTGCCGTCGTGCAGACGGACGTCGATCTCCTCCCGGGCGGCGAGCCCCTTCACGCTCGCGAGCGGACGTGTCTCGCCGGCCCGACGTGTGACGGAGTAGCCCCGTCCGAGGACCTTCAGGGGCGACACGCCCTCGAGCGCCCGGGCCAGCCCGCGCAGGTCGGCGGTGCGCGTATCGACGGCCCTTTGCCCCCCCGCCGCGAGGCGGCTCGCGGCATGAACGAGGCGTCCCTCGAATTCGCGCAAGCGCGCGCCCGGCGAACGCCGCTCGATCCGCGCGAGCAGGCGCGTGAGCGTGTTCGTGCGTCCGCGCAAGGCGCTCTCGAGGGCACCGATCAGGCGCCTGCGCTTTGCGTCCAGGTGCGCGACCCGGTCGCCCAGGATCCAGTCCGGTCGCACGAGCACGCGTCGGCGTGCCAGATCGCCGAGCCGACGGGCGCGCTCGCTGACGGTCCGGTCGGCCGCCTGGAAGAGGAAGTTGGTCCAGCGCTCGAGGCCGGCCGCGAGCTCGGCGCGGTCAGGCAAGACGGTCTGCGCCGCATCCGTCGGCGTGTGCGCACGGTGATCGGCGACGAGGTCGCACAGCGTCGTGTCGGACTCGTGCCCGACACCGCTCACGACCGGGACGCTCGCGTTCCAGATGGCATCGGCCACCGCGCGCTCGTTGAAGGCCCACAGGTCCTCGAGCGAGCCCCCGCCGCGACAAACGACGATGACGTCGACACCGGAGCGGTCCAGGCGCGCGATCGCGTCGGCGATGCTCGCGGCGGCACCGGGGCCCTGCACGGCCGTGTGGCAGAGACGCACCGGGTAGCCCGGAAAGCGCAGGCTCCGCGTGCGCAGGAAGTCGCGCAGGGCCGCACCGTCTCGACTCGTGACGACGCCCACCGTGCGGGGCATCGCCGGCAACGGGCGGTGACGGTCAAAGCGCCCCAACTCGGCCAGCTCGCGCTTCAACAGCTCGAGCTTGATCAGGAGCGCGCCGAGGCCGATCGGCTCGAGCCGCTCGACGATCAGGTTGTAGGAACCGCGCGGCGGATAGACGTCGAGGCGGCCGTGGGCGACGAGTTCTTGACCGTCCTCGGGTTCGAAGCGCAGAGCGCGCGAGACCGAGCCGCGCCAGATCACACACGAGAGCCGCGCGCCCTCGTCCTTCAGGTCGAAGTACACGTGGCCGGAGGCCGCGCGCTTCAGACCCGACAGCTCGCCGCGCACGCGCACGCGGCCGAAGGCGCCCAGACTGCCCTTGATCTCCTCGGTCAGCTCGGAAACGGAGAGCGCCGCATCCTCCTCGGGCTCAGGCTCGGGCCCGCGCGTCCGGGTCGGGCGGGGCTCGTCCTGCCCGGCGTTCGCGTCGGGGGACGGGCTCTGCGCTGCGCGCCCTTCACCAGCGGGCGGCGCCGGCCGGCTCGCCGCGGCGTCGAACAGACCGGGCCCCTCACGGGGCGTCTCCTTGGCACGGCGCGGCATGGTGGGCCGTTATCTCTCCCCTCGTGGGGCGGGTCAACCCTCGCCGTCGTCAGGCTTCGTCTCACGCTCGGGCTCGCGCCCCGAGCGCGCGGCGGCAGAGCCCGGCAAGCGCGCCTTTTCCCAGGCTTCGGCATCGACGCGGGCGAGATAGATCTCGTACCGCCCCTGCAAGAAAGCCGTCTTCTCGTCGCCGCGCACGATGGCTCCCTCCTCGAGGACCAGACGGATGCCGGGCGCTTCCCGGCGGATCGACATCCGATCGGCGAAGAGCCGCTTTTCGATTCGACCGTCGGCGTCGAGGGCCTCGAGCTGCACCTCGACCAGCTCCGCGCCCGAGACTCCTCCCAGGGTGCGCAGGCGATACCAGCCGAGACTCGTGTCCAGGGCCAGAAGCCGATTCAGCTCGAGCCGCACGTCCTCGACACGCCACAGTCCGTCGTCTTCGGGCCCGACGAGATCCGCGGTCGAAAAGAGCTCGGGTAGCGCCTCCAGCCATGGCAGAGGATCGACGTACGGAACGGGGAAGCGCCGCGTCTCGAACGGCGTGCGCGTCCCGCCGCGAGCCTCGCTGCCGTCCTCGAAGACGAAGGTCACGACGCGCGCCGCACGCGCGGCCTCGAAGTGCAGACGAGCGGCCGACAGGCTCCCGGCGAGGCGGCCGCGGTCGTCGAGGATGCGGAAGACGACCGGACCGACGAAATCCTCGCCGAGCTCGCCGAGCTCGAGCACGTCGAAACCGCGCACCTCCTCGATCTTCATGAGCGCGCGCAGCGAGAGCCGCAGCTCTTCGAGCCGCACGGCGCGCGCGGTGCGCTGACGCGCCAGCTCCTCGTCGAAAGCGTCGACGGGAGCGTCCGCGGGTTCCTGCGGGCGGTAGTCGTCGGCCACGGGGAAAGCCGGAACGATACCGTCGACCCCCAGAGCAAAGAGCGACTTGTTGAACTCGTGCCACTCGAGCTCGCGCTCCTGGCGGCGACGCCGTTCGCGCTCGAGCAGGGCTCGCAGCTCGGCCAGCTCGAGCTCGCGCGGATCGAGCCGTGCCCCGTCCGCATCCTTTGCTACGGGCATCGCAGCGAAGACGCGCCCCGCGGCAGACTCCGACGACGCACCGTCGGCCGGCGGCGCGTCGCGCTCGGCGATCACGACCCAGGGCCGCGGCAAGTCCTGGGTTCGAAGCGTCGTGGGCGAAAGCTGCACCGCATGTCCGCCCGCTTCCAAGCGCGACTCGGCACCCGGTCGGCGTCCGAACAGGACCCGGATCAAGGGACGCCCCGCGCTTGGCTGCGCCGGTCGCGTCGAAAGCAGCGCCTGCAAGGGATCGAGGACACTCGACTCCCCCGACAACGCGCTCGGGGGCCGCAGGGCCGTTCCGCGCCCATCGGCGACGCGCAGTTCGCCCGACAGGAATTCGGCCGCGGCTTCGTCGTCGACCAGGATCTCCAGGCGCCAGAGCTCGCCCGTGCGTCCCAGCCGCGCTTCGACGGCGCGCCGTTGGACGTCGTTCTCGAAGGGAGCGGGGTACAACGGGGAGAGCCGCAGGTGCACGCCGGCCTCCGAAGCCGTGAAGCCCGCGAGCGTCTCGGGCCCCTCGACGCCGAGCGGTGGCCCGACGCTACGCTCCCCGGCGGGCCGCCCGGCCTTCCGACCGGACAGGAACGCGATCGCCACCGCCGCGGCGAGGATCGGAAGGAAGAGCACCAGCGGCCCGGGCCTCCGGGCCGTCCGACGGGGCTCCGCGTCACCGGTGTCCGCGAGCGACCCCGAAGGTGCAGCGGGTTCCGAGCCGGACGGGTCTAGCCCAGGTCGTCCCAGTTTTCCTTCTTGTTCTTGTTCCACCAGTGCTGCCAGTTCTCGGGGTTCGATTCCCCCTGCCCGGTCAGGAGCTGGAGAGTCGTGATGATCGGACCCGAGATGATGTCCCAGCGTTCGCGTGCAATCGCATCGGTCGAGTCGGCGTCCACACGCGATTTGGCCCCCATCATGAGCTTCAGGAGGTCGTTGAAGACTTCCTTGCGCTTGTCCTGGTCCAGCTCCGAGTAGTTGCCGAGCCCTTCGGCCGCGGCCGCCTGGATCTCGGGGTCCTTGTACTTCAGAAAATCGAGCAGCGGTTCGACGGCATCCTCACTCTTGGTCTTCCCGAGCGATCGGATGACTTGCGCGTGAAGGCCCATGTTGTCCTCCACGGTCTTGTTCGACGTGAGCTTGATGAGCGGCTTGACGCTCTCGGGCGCCATGTTCTGCAACGCGAGCGCCGAGGCCATGTAGAGCCGATCGTCGGGGACGTCGTCCTCGAGCTCCTTGCGCTTGACCTTGAAGCAGCCTTCGACGCCCTTGACGATCGCCTCGCGATCCTTGGGGCCCGACTGGCCGAACTCCTTGAGCAAGGCATCGATCGTTCCGATCGCCTCGTCGTCCTCGTCGCCCTTCTTCTTGATCTGACTGGAGAGCTCCTTCAGCAAGTCCTTGACCTCGGGACGCTTGTCCACCACCTCCTCCTTGTCCTCGTCCTGGAAGGGACGGTGCGCTGGCGCGGGCGCGGCAAAGGTGGCGAGGGGCAGGGAGGCGAGGAGAATGGCGGGGAGAACCTTCATCGAAATACCGGAGCCGAAGCCATGGGAAACGGGTGATCCGAAGAGACTAACGCACGCGGCCGGCGAGGTTGCGCTCGGATCGGCGATAGCCGGCTTCGAGGGCCTGCACGCGAGTTCGTATCGCGCGTGTAATGGTGCCAGCGGCCCCTGGGAGCCGCCTCGGGGCCGCGAGTCCCGGCACATCGCCGGCGATCTCGACGATCGGCGTCACGCGTCCGGTGGTGTTCGATAGGAAGGCTTCCTCGGCCCGGGCCAGATCCGCGATGTCGACCCGGCACGTGCGGACCGGCATCACGCGCCCCTCCGCTCGAAGCGGCTCACGCTCGAGGTCGGCCAGGATCTGCGCACGCACGATCCCACCCAGACAACCGCGATCGATCGAGGGCGTACAAAGCGCACCATCCAGCACAACGAACAGGTTCGAGACCGTGCCCTCCGAAACGTCGCCGTCGTGGTTCGCCAGCAACGCCTCCCAGGCATCGTTGGCCTGGGCCTCTTCGCGCGCGAGCACGTTGCGCAGGCGGTTCGTCGACTTGACGCTCTCGAGCCGCTCTCCGCCGAGCTTGAGGTAGGACGACACCCAGACTCGCACACCGGGGTCGGCCGGCAACTCGAGCGCGCGCGGCGTCACCGTCATCGTCGCGCCCTTGCCGGGAACACCGCGCGTCAACGTGATCCGCAAGGCTGCGTCACGCCCGCCGAGCGCCCGCGCCGTCTCGGCCAGCGCCGCCGTCGGATCCCAGGGCGGCGGCCACGCGATCGCCAACTCTCCCGCGCCCGAGGCGAGTCGCTCGAGATGCTCCTCGAGAAAGTAGATGCATCCCTCCTCGTACAGCAACGTGTCGAAGACGGAAAGCCCGAGCAAGAAGCCTTGGTCCTCGGCCGAGATCACAGGCTCGCCCGCTGCGTACATCCGACCGTTCGCGAAGACAGGGTAAGACTCGGTCACAGGTGCAGCCTCAATACAGCTCGTTCCCGATGCGCAAGCGTCGCGAGAGGCCGACGTTGACGCCGACCGAGAAGATCACGCCATCGGGACCTTCGCGATCGTAGTTCGTGACGTCCAAGACCCAGCTGACGGGCCCCTCGTTGGGAAAGTGGTTGAGCGCGAAGGAATAGACCTGCGTATCCGCGGTGTCATCGAGCCACTGCCCACGTACGAGCGCCTGCCAATCGTCCGCCAACAGCGTCCCGAACGTGAGGCTCCACGGCTTCGAGTTCCCATCCAACGTCAGGTTGGCGATCCGCTGCGAAAAGCTCTCACCCGCACCGTCGTCGAAGTCCATCCACTCGGCCGCAGCGCTGTACGGTCCCATGCTCATCGCCACGTCCCCTCCCCAGATGGTGTCCCGGTCCGGGCCCGTGTTGTCGTTCACATAGGCCGCCCCGATCGTCATCAGGAGATACTCGGACGCCCCGTGTGAACCCTCGATGAGCGGCGCCCCACTCTCGTACGACACCACCTCCGCCCGCACACTCGTGCGCGAGTCGCTGACCTGGCCGTTGTCCCCATTCGTCTGCGCGGCCCACAGACCGAACAGATCGTCGACATAGGCGAACATCGCTCCCACCTGCCACTCGTCGAACAGCGTGCCGAGCACCGTGCGGTCCTTGAACGCGAGCCGCTCCGGATCGATCGTGTTCGAGCGCAAGACCGGAACCTTGAACTGCCCCACGGTGATGCGAGCCTGGTGCGTCACCCACATGGTCGCGTAGGCGTCCTCGAGGACCGCATTGCCCGACGACAAGTCGAACTGGATCCGACCGAAAAAGTCGCCCTGCCCCACCTCGTAGTACATGTCGACATCATCGACTGCGAAGCCGCTCAAGTCCTCCGCACCCAACGTCGCGATGTCCGCGTCCGAAAAGCTGTAGAAGGCTCGCACCACGGCCCCGAACGAGCTGATGTCCCGACCGTGCTGCGCCCGACCGAGGACCCCGAGCTCACGATCGAGCTCGGCCCAGGGGTCTTCCCCGTTCGGGTTCGTGGGTGCGGGAAGCGGATCGTTCGCCGGGTCGTTCGCCGGGTCGTTCGGGCTGGCGCCGCCCTTCGGTAGCGGGGATCCCGCTGAGGGCAGGGAGCAGAGGGCACAGAGCGTGAGCGCGAGAATGGGAACGTCCTTCATGGAGGGCTGAGGGGGGTGGCGAGATCTCGAGAGATGGGGGGGGCGGCGGGTCAATTCGCGACACCCGACCCGGAATGTCAAGGGAACTGATGAGCTTGCCTGAGGCGGCAAGATTCGAATCTTCCTGCAACCCAAGGAGTTGAACCCGGTCTGGTTCTCAGACGGGCCCCGGAAGGGCTCGCAAGAGGACATTCCACCATGTTTCAACCCCCTCGGTGCCCGAACCGGCAGTGCCGCCAACACCATGACCCCAAGCCTCGCTTCTGCCGACGCAATGGCTTCTACCGGGCCAGCTGCCGTCCCCGCCCCATCCAACGATTCCTCTGCCGTACCTGCGGCCGCGGCTTCTCGCGCCAAACGTTTCGGATGGACTACAGGGATCACAAACCGCACCTCAATGCTCCCCTTGTTCGATTGCTCGTGTCCGGAGTCGGTTTCCGCCAATCGGCTCGCCAGTTGAACCTGTCTCTCACCTGCACCCAGTTGAAGTTCAGAAAGATCGCCCGGCACTTGCGTCGCCTCGACCTCAATCTTCGGGGTTCCTTGCCGCCAGGTTCGTCGCTTCAGTTCGACGAGTTCGAAACCTACGAAGGCGAACGCAATACGCGCCCTTTGAGTGTGCCCTTCTTGATCGAAGGGAAGACACGGTATGTGCTTTGGTCCGAAGCCGCACCGATCCGTCCGCGCGGTCGAATGTCCGAGAAGCGAAAGCAGGCAATTCAGGCCTCGGAACGGCGCCACGGTCCTCGAAAGGACCTTTCGGCACGAGGCATTCGGCGCACAATGCAGCGTGGAGCGGATGTAGCAAAACACCTGACCTTCATCGTTCTCCACACCGATGAGAAGTCGATCTACCCGGGCATCGCAAGAGAGGTCTTCGGAGAGAGCCGACTTGTTCACGTCCGAACGAACAGCAAAGTAGCTCGGGACACGTTGAATCCGCTGTTCCCCATCAACCACTCCGAGGCCATGATCCGGGATCTGACCGGTCGGTTGCGTCGCGACTCCTGGTTGACAAGCAAGCTCCGACGATATCTGGATCTCGGTTTGGCCTTGTGGGGAACGTGGCGCAACTATGTTCGGCGGCGCTTCAACTACGACGAGGAATCACCGGCTCAGCTTCTGGGATTCGTGCCTAGACGTCTGAGAGTGACGGAGCTTCTGAGCTGGCGGCAGGACTGGAGTCGGGAGAGCCTGCATCCGCTGGCCCAAGGGGGCACGACCATCGCGGCCTGGAAGCGCAGACCACCGGTCTCCTAGTTTCATCGGACGAGTGATCCAGGATGTTTCATCGAACCGGGCATCAGCCAAGCGTATCAGCCAGGCTTCGAGCGAGTGTTTGGCCTTTGATGAGGGTCTCTTCGTCCTCTGCCGCGCTCGTAGAAGCGAAGGTGATCCCGCCGCCGACGCGGTAGCTGACTTCACCTGGGCTGGCGGCAGGTGCAGCCGGCAAGGAGAAAGTTCGTGTGGGTCGCCAGATCAGGGTGCGGATGAGGAGGTTGAAGCAGGAGCGGCCGGTCACGTCGAGGAAGCCGAGGGCGCCGAAGGCGAAGCCGCGTCCTTCGCCTTCGAGGGCCGCGATGTGTTCCATGCTGGCGAGTTTGGGAGCGCCGGTGATCGAGCCGCCGGGGAAGAGTGCGGCGAGGACGTCGATGGCGTCGATGTCGGGGCGGGGTTCGGCGTGCACGTCGGTGACGAGGTGGTGTACGTTGGCGTAGGTTTCGAGCTCGGGAAAGGGCCCGGTGACCACGGTGCCGGGTCGGGCCACGCGGCCGAGGTCGTTGCGCTCGAGGTCGACGATCATGGCCAGCTCGGCCAGGTCCTTTTGGCTCGCGCGCAGGGTGGCGCGGTTCGCTTCGTCTTTTGCTGGGGTCGCGCCGCGGGCGATCGTGCCCTTGATCGGTCGCGTGCGCAGGGTGCGGTGACCGGTGCTGTCGATGTCGAGGGCGAGCAGGAGTTCGGGCGAGGCCGAGGCCAGGGCGCCCTGGGCGAAGCGGAGGAAGCCGCCGTACGGGCTCGGCTGCAGGTCGCGTAGGCCGAGGTAGAGGTCGAGGGGGTCGCCCTCGGTCGGCGCGACGAAGCGGTGCGAAAGGTTGACCTGGTAGACGTCGCCGGCGGCGATCGCGTCGCGGACGTGTTCGATCCGGGCGCGGTACGTGTGCTCGTCGACGAGGCGCTCGAGCGGGCGGGTCGTGGAAAATGCGCGGCGCGGAGATGGTGTGGCGAGTTCCGCGAGGATCCGTTCGCGTCGTGCTTCGTGCGTAGGGCGTCCGTCGCGCTCATTCGCGTCGAGCACGAGCCAGGCGGCGCCCGCGTCGTGATCGAGTACGAGAAAGTCCGTGTACAGACCGCCTGCGATGCGCGGTAGGTTCCAGGGGTCGCGTGGCAGGGCGAGCTCTTCGCCGGCGACGCCCAGGTCGTAGGAAAGCGCGCCCAGAAAGCCGCCTGCGAAGGGACCGGGGACATCGTCGCCGCCCGCACGCGCGAGCCGTTCGACGTAGGCGCGCAGGCCGAGCAAGGTGTCCGGAGGAGCCGCGTTGACGGGGTCGAATCCGAGGAGGCTGAAGTGCCGCGGAAGGCCCCCGGAGCTGTCGAGCAGCGCGAGGCTTCCGTGGTGGCGCAGGCGAGCGGCCACGTCGGACGGCGCGAGCTCGGCGACGCTTTCTCCTAGCCGTTCAACCCGTGGGCTCCACGGAATTCGTTCGTCCTCGATCTTCGTCATCCTGGTCCGCCCGGCGCCTCGAGCGCCGGTCCGACGATAACGCCTGGAGCACGGATTCGGGCATCGTGCCGTCCGTTGCGCTCGAGGGCGCCCGTTGTCTTCAGGGCGCCCGTTGTCTTCAGGGCGCCAGTTGTACTCGGGGCGCCAGTTGCGCTCGGGGCCTCCATTGCGCTCAGGGACTCCGCTGTCCTCAGGGACTCCGCTGTCCTCAGGGACTCCGCTGTCCTCGGGGACTCCGCTGTCCTCAGGGACTCCGCTGTCCTCAGGGGCTCTGCTGTCCTCAGGGACTCCGCTGTCCTCAGGGGCTCTGCTGTCCTCAGGGGCCACCGTTGTGCTCGGGGCGCCCATTGTGTTCAGGCCGTCCGTTGTGCTCGTGCCGTCCGTTGCGCTCGAGGGCGCCCGTGGCTTTCGGGTGCCGGGGCTTGGACGGTCGTCGGCTGGTGCTGCTGTCTGGCCCTTGGAGGGGGCATGGCCGGTGCGACGAATCAGCGCTCGGCGTTCCCTTCGCCTTGCGCTCCGCGTACAAGGTGCGCGTGAAAGCTCCGCAGTCCCGTTCCGTCCTCGGCCTCGTGTTCCTGACGGTGTTTCTCGACATCGTTGGCTTCTCGATCGTCTTCCCGCTCTTCCCTGCCATGCTCGAGCACTACCTGGTGCTCGAGGGGCCGACGAGCACGTTTGGCAAGCTGGTGGCCGAGCTGCGCGAGATCGCGGGTGCTGACGAGTATGCGGTCGTCACGCTGTTCGGCGGCTTGTTGGGGTCGCTCTATGCCATCTTGCAGTTCCTGTTCGCGCCGGTCTGGGGCGGACTCTCCGACCGCATCGGACGTCGCCCCACGCTGCTCGTGACCCTCTTCGGGACGCTGGCGAGCTACGTGCTTTGGATCTTCTCGGGGTCGTTCTTGCTCTTGATCGCCAGTCGCCTCGTCGGTGGTTGTATGGCCGGCAACATCTCGACCGCCACGGCCGTCATCGCGGACTCGACCGACGACTCGAAGCGCGCTGGCGGCATGGGCATGGTCGGGATGGCGATCGGACTGGGCTTCGTGCTCGGCCCCGCCCTTGGCGGGATCTTCTGGAACCTCGACCTCGGGGCCGGGACGGAGGGGAGCTGGGAGCTCGGATTTGCGCTCAACCCGTTCTCCGGCGCGGCGCTCATCGCGGCGGTGCTCGCGCTCGTGAACTTGGCCCTCGTGGCCATGCGCCTGCCGGAGACGAATCCGGCCGAGAAGCGTGGCTCCCGACGCTCGCACGGCTTGTTTCCGCTGGCCGGCATCGCGCGACTCTCCGGGCCGGGGCTCCTGCGGACCAATCTCGTCTACTTGTTCTATCTCACGGCCTTCAGCGCGATGGAGTTCACGCTGACCTTCCTGGCCGTCGATCGCTTCGCCTTCGAGCCAAGGGACAACATGTGGATGTTCGTCTTCGTCGGTCTCGTCATCGCCTTCGTCCAGGGCGGTCTCGTCCGACGACTCGCTCCACGCCTCGGCGAGAAGAAGCTCACGCTCGCGGGCTTCGGGCTCCTGTTTCCGGGCTTCTTGCTCGTCGGCCTTTCCCCGTCGGTGGTCGTCCTGTATCTCGGGCTCTTCTGCCTTGCCGTGGGCAGCGCCTTGCTGATGCCGTGCCTCTCGTCTCTCGCCTCGCGCTACGCACCGAACGACATCCAGGGTCTCGCGCTCGGCACCTTCCGATCGATGGGCTCGCTGGCCCGGGCGCTCGGCCCGCTCCTCGGGGGAGTGCTGTACTGGCAAGGGGGCGGACGCTGGCCCTATCTGGCGGGCGCAGTCTTCCTGCTCCTGCCGCTGGCCCTGGCTTGGGGACTGCCCCCCGTCTCGCCAGGGCCGCCGGGGCCCGCGGGGCCGAAGCCAACGGCACCCCCGAAGACGGCCTGAGGGCCGCCGGGGAGCACCTCGAGCGAGCTCCGAAGCCCGGCTCTCCAGTCCCGGCCGCCAAGCTCCGATAGGGTGAGGGCCATGAAGAAGCAATCACCGCTGGCCCTCCTCGGTCTGTGCGTCCTGGCCGCCGCGGCCGTACCGCAGGGCAACACGAACGACCTCGAAGCCCGCGTCAAGAGCCTCGAGCACGAGCTCGCGGACGAGCGCGGTCGCAACGAGGAAGCGCGCGAGCTCCTGGTGCAGACCGTCGCCTACCTGCACGCGCACGCGAAGGCGGGCCAGGGCGTTCTCGGGACCCTGACCGAATCGGAAAAGCTCGGCTTCACGGCCGGCATCAACTTCCGCTCGCGCGAGGTCCTCCTGGACGGCTTGCGGGGCTACTACGCAAGCCTCGAAGAGGACCTGCCGGCCGTACCGAAGAAAGAAACGCCCGAGGAAGTAGGCGTTCAGCAGGGCCAGCGCCGGCGCTGAGCGACCTCCACGAGCGCACGCTCGTTCACGCGGTCGACACGGTCTATGTTGGGGGGATGCACTTCCCTCGTCCGGCCACACCCCGTCGTCGCCGCGTCGCCCTGGTCCTCGCGGGCCTCGTCGCAAGCTCTGTCACGGCTTCCGCGCAAGCGACCGTGCCGTGGGAGACACGCGACAACTGGCGCACCGACGCCGCTTGGTACGACGGCCAGGCGGAGAAGTGCACGTACAGGGCCTCGCGCCCGATCTACGGCGTCGCGCGTGCGTATACCGCATTCGCCTACACGAACAAGCAGCACATGGACCCGCGCAGCGGCGTCAAGCTCGCGGGGAGCCCGGGAACGGACAGCGTCGAAGTTTTCAAGCACCACTGGTCCGAGCGCGTGCCGACCGAGGCCTACGACTATGACTTCTCCACTGCGACGTTCACGCGCACGGACGACCTGGGCGCGTTTCGGTTGACGGTCGGAACGCAGGAGGACTGCGGGACGAGCTTCAAGTCGATCTGGCGGCTGCGTTCGAAGGCCCCCCGCTTCGCCTGGCTCGAATCCGTCTATCTGCCCGGCGCCGGCATCGCCCAGGGCGAGCTGGCCGGAGCCGACTTGCACTTCACCGACGAACTACCGCTCTTGCTGCGCGACTTCCCCTTCGAGTCCGAGCCGGACGCGAGCGTCGCGTTTCCGCTCGAGCTCGTGCCGAGCCAAAAGGACAACGACCGAGTCTCCTTCGAACCGGTCAGCGCGAACGTCACCTACCGGGGTCGCTCGACGCTCGCGCTCCCGATCGGAACGCTGGAGGCCTACGAGCTGCGCGTCACGGGGTCGCGCCCCGAGGATGGGCACGCGAGCTACTGGTTCGCGGCCGAGGGGAACGCCCCCTACCTGCATGCGCTCGTCCGCTACGCCGGCGCGGACGGAAGCACGCTCGAGCTCGTCGCCCACGAACGCACCGCCTACTGGGAGCGTTGACGCGTCATGGCGAAGACTCCCAGGCGCAATCGTCCGACCCTGAGGGGCCAGGCGGATCGCTTCCTGCACGAGCTCGCGGCCAGCCGCGGCGCTTCACAGCACACGCTGCGCGCCTATGGCCGCGACCTGGAGGAGCTCCTGGCGTTCCTCGATGGCCGCGGACTGCAAGAGGCCCGCGCGGTCACCCCACGCATCCTGCGCGCCTGGCTCATGACGCTCGACGAACGCGGGCTCGCAGCGACGACCATCCAGCGCAAGCTCTCGGCCGTTCGCTCGCTGTTCCGCCACCTCCTGCGCCACGGTCAGATCGACGTCCATCCCGCCACGGGGCTGCGCCAGCGGCGCTCGACGCGCCGGTTGCCGACGGTGCTCGAGGAGGGCGAGGTCGAGTCTCTGCTGGCGTCTCCGGACACGACGACTAGCGCGGGACGCCGCGACCGCGCCCTGCTCGAGGTCATGTACTCCGCCGGTACGCGTGCGGCCGAGACCGTCGGTATCGATCACTCCGACCTCGATCTGTCACGCGGCATCTGTCGCGTGCGCGGCAAGGGCAGAAAGGAGCGCCTGGCACCGCTCGGCCCCTTCGCGGTCGAGGCGTTGAAGGACTACCTGAAGGATGCGGAACGACCGCGCCCGCTCCCTGCCGCCACCAACGCGATCTTCTTGAACCGGCGCGGCGGGCGCCTCACGACGCGCTCGCTCGGCCGCATCGTCGAGGCGGCGGCCCTGCGCGGCGGCCTGCGTCGCCATCCGACGCCGCACACGCTTCGCCACAGCTTCGCGACCCACCTGCTCGATCGTGGCGCCGACTTGCGGGCCGTTCAAGAGCTCCTGGGTCACGCGAACCTGGTCACGACCCAGATCTACACGCACGTCTCGATCGAGCACCTGCGTGCGATCTACGAGCGCGCCCACCCGCAGGCTTCCTGAGCACCTCTCCGCGGGCGGGCGCCGTCGACGTGGCCTGGCGCCGAGCGGCGCGCACGCTCAATCGATCCAGAGCGCGAAGGCGGGCTCGGGGAAGTCCCCGATCAGCGACTCGACCCAGGCCACATCGATCACGGCCAACAAGAGCAGGAGCGCCAGAGCCAATCCGCGCTGCCGACCCTCCAGCCGAGCGCAGCCCAGCACGGCGAGGCCGATCGCGCCGGGTACGAGCGGCAGGAAGTGCCGCGGCCAATAGGGCGCCTGCACGACGACCAACATGACGACGTAGAAGGCCATCCAACCGACGAAGAGCAGCGCTCCTCGACGCAAGGCTCCCCCACCGCCGCGTCGCAGGCGCACGAAGCACCAGAGCACCGGCAGCGCTTGCACGACGTAGAGCAAGCTCAGTCCGAGGTTCGGCCAAGTGGCGAAACGACGGTAGAGGCGCGCCTTGCGCAGCATGAGCTCGGTGTTGTGGAACCAATCGAAGGCGAGATACAAGGCGAGCACCGCCAGCGTCGCCGGGAAAAAGGTCGCGACGGTGCGGCCCAGCGCACGAAGGAGACGCCGCTCCCGGGCCAGCTCGAGCGCGACGAGAGCGACGGACAGGAACAGGACGATCGCCGGTCCCTGGGGTCGCGCGAGGGGCAGGAAAAAGGCCAGGACCCCGAGCCCGACCAGCTGACCACGCCGCGGCTCGCGCGAGCGCGCCAGGAGCAAGTCGAGACCGATCACGACCAGGCAGAGGCCCAAGGCGTCGGTCACCGGGCGCGCGAAGGCGCGTTGTACGCCGGCATGTACGGCGAAGAGCGTGGCCCCCGCCAGGGCCAGAGGTGCCTCGAGTCCGAGGCCCTCACGCAGACTCCGATGGAAGACGAGCACGGCCACGCAACCCGCGCAAGCCGACAGAAAGACGTAGGACGGGGTCACCGCCAGACCGCAGGCCTGCGCCGCGACCATCACGCTCGGCGCGAGCGAGTTTTGCACGTGGGGGTAGGTGTGGAACCAGGCCACCAAGCGCTCGCGCGCCTCGGGCACGGTCAGGTAGCGCCACAGGTTCTGGGCGTTGCGGGCGTAGCCGTCCGCGTCGTAGTGCGAGGAGTTGATCCCGTAGTGAGCGAGCCAGAGGCGTACGCTCGCGCCGACGACGCACAGGCCCACGGCGACGAGCGCCCAGGGGGCGACGCGCCCGTGGCGCAGTCCGAAGAGCACCAGCACGAGCGCCAGGATCCACCCGAAGCGCAGGTGCCGCGTCCACGTCCCGTACTCGAAGACGAGCAACGGCCCCTTGTACGGCGAGAGGATCTCGAGCCCCGGGCGGTTCGGCGGACCGCGCTCGACATGCCCGTCGTCACCGGGCCCCATGGTCGCGTACGAGACCTGCGGTGCGAGGTTGGGGCGGGAGACGCGTGACGAGAACTCGACGACCAGGCGGGAAGTTGGCGACGGCGCGGGCGCGAGGGCCACGCGGTGTTCCATGGACGGCTTCGCGAGGACCGCCTCCGCCAACACGGCTTCTCCGGCCGTCACGCGCACGAAGAGCTCCCGGCCCGGCTCCGCGTTGGCGGGAAAGCTGAGCGACCGGGGGATCGGCCCGCTGAGCTCGTACGTGAGCCGCACGGGCCGCTGCTCGACGATCGGCATGGCCGGGTTGTTCTCGTCGACGAGGTAGCGTTTGTAGATCGGCGGCGGCCGCCAGCTCGCCACATCGAGCGCGAGCACGAGGGCGGCGAGCAGGGCGAACACGACGAACGCGAGTCGCCGGCTTCGGGGCGCCGGAACCGGAGCCATGGCCGAGGGTGAGTCGGACATGCGAGCTTCAGCGTCCGGTGGATGGCGTGCGCGGACGTTGGAAGAGCTCGTCACCCTCGTCGACGCTGAAGGTCAGCGTCGCGGCGTGCCGTAGGCGCACGCGCTTTCCGAAGGGCAAGCGCACGCCCTCGACGGCGCGCTGGTCGTCGCGACGCAGCTCGAGCTCACCCTGGACGCTCCCGTCGGCGACGAGGTCGATCGGATCGCACGGAAAGACGTCGGACGCGGCCAGGGGTCCGACGAGGAGTGCGCAGTGCAGAAGGGAAAACATCGCGGGAGCGGGGCAACGGGTCACTGGAAGCCGGGGCGGGATCGGAGTCTAGCAGCCCTCTGATCAAGTCAACCGGCGCGCTGCACGCGTCCGGAAAGCCCTGCCGGCACACGAGCCTCGCCGAATCTACCGATTCGCCTGCGTTCTCGCGAACCTGCCGGGCCTCCCGGTCACGACCATCGCATCCGAAGCACTTGATCATCGGACTGCGAGCTCCCCGCCCGGCCACGATTGCGGATCTTCTTACGAACCGCCACCCGCGTTGGAACTACCCTGCCTGGCCATGACCGAGACCTACCTTCACGGCAGCTCCCCCGCGGAGCAGGCGCGGCTCGAGCTCATGAACGGGCTCCTCAACACGCGCGAGCTCGCCGTCCTGGGCGTCCGTCCCGGCGACCGAGTCCTCGAAGCGGGCGCCGGCACCGGCCTCTTCGCGCGGGAGCTGGCCGCGGCCGTCGGGCCCACCGGCTTCGTGCTCGGGATCGAGCGCGACGAGGCCCAGCTCGCGCGTGCTCGAGCGACCCTCGCGGGCCGGTCGAACGCCGAGGTCCGTGCGGGGGATGCGTACGAGCCTCCCCTGACCGACGATGAGCGCGGCAGCTTCGACCTGGTTCACGCGCGCTTCCTGCTCGAGCACCTGCGGACGCCCGCCCGCGCCGTTCGCGCGATGGTCGCCGCGGTCGCCCCCGGCGGCCGGATCGCGCTCGTCGACGACGACCATTCCCTCATGCGCTTCGATCCCGATCCGGGCGGCATGGACGAGCTCTGGCAGGACTACGCGCTGACCTACGAAGCGATCGGCTGCGATCCTTGGATCGGGCGCAAGCTCGCGGGGCTCTTGGTCGAGGCCGGGGCACGCATCGTTCGCACCGACCAGATTCACTACGGCGCAAGCCACGGCGAACCGTGCTTCGACGGCATCGTCACGAACCTGATCGACGTGGTCCGGACGGCCCGTTCCGAGCTCACGCGCTCGGGCCAATGGACGGACGCGCGTCTCGAGGACGTGCTCGACCGCTTCCGCTCCTGGAGTCGGCGCGCGGGCGCAACGGTCTGGTACGCCCTTCCGTTCGTCGAAGCGCGGCGGAGCGGCTCGACGAACCCGTGATTCGAGCGGGATCCTGTTCCCGACTCTCGCTAGCGGGGTGACCAACGAGACGCTCGCATTCCCCCTGGACTCTCCGGGCAGAACCATGACCGACATCACCCTCGATCAAGCCCGCAAAGCCGTCGACCGCGCCCTCGCCAAGCCTGAGGACATGGGCGTCAAGATGAACGTCGCCGTCGTCGACGCCGGTGGCAACCTGAAGGCCTTCCGCCGGATGGACGACGCCTGGCTCGGCTCGATCGACGTCGCGATCAAGAAGGCCCGTACGGCGCGCTACTTCGACATGAACACCGGAGAGATCGGCAAGCTCTCCCAGCCCGGGGGCGCGCTCTTCAACATCGAGCACTCCAACGGCGGACTGATCACCATCCCCGGGGGCATTCCGATCAAGAACGGCTCCGGCAAGGTCATCGGCGCGATCGGCCTCTCCGGCAGCACCGTCGAGGACGACCACGCGGTCGCCGAGTCCGGCGCGGTGCTCGGCTGAGCGTCGGCTCGCATCGGAACGGCAGCGGAGTCTCCCCGGCGGGTGCGTGAGGGCGCCGGCGCCTTCGTCGCTGCGGCGGGGCTCTTGCGCACCGACCCGGGTTGTCGCTCGGGCTCGACGGGCAGGACTCACTGCCGGGAGCGTTGCGATCCGCGCTGGCGGAAGGTCCGGCGGAAGGTGGCCGGCGACGTGCCGACGTGGCGGCGAAAGTGCTGCCGCAGGGCCTGGGCGTCGCCAAAACCGCAACGTTCCGCGATCCGTTCGATCGCCAGGTCGCTGGTCTCCAGGAGCACCTGCGCACGCTGAACGCGCTCGGCGGTGAGCCAACGGTAGGGCGTCGTCCCGGTCTTCTGCTCGAAGCGGCGCGCGAGCGTTCGGACCGAAGTCTTCGCGCGACGCGCCATCGTCGCCACGCTGTGCGGACGCTCCAACGTTCGCCGTAGGTCGTCCAGCAGGCGCGCGAAGCCCGCCTCACCGGGGTCCTGGTCGACCGGGGCCGGAACGAACTGTCGTTGTCCGCCCTCGCGATGCGGGGGTACGACGAGCCGCCGCGCCACGCGGTTGGCCACGTCTGCGCCGAAGTCACGCCGAACGAGGTGCAGACACAGGTCGATGCCCGCCGCGCTGCCCGCCGAGGTCAACACGTCGCCTTCGTCGATGTAGAGCACGTCGGGGTCGACGTCGAGCGCGGGATAGCGCTGCGTCAAGCGCTCGGCGTAGCGCCAATGCGTCGTGGCGCGACGGCCGTCGAGCAGGCCGGCGGCGGCGAGCACGAAGACGCCCGAGCACACGGAGAGGATGCGAGCACCGCGCGCGTGGGCCCGGCGTAAACGCTCGCACAGGCGCTCGGGAACGGGCTCGTCCGGGTCCCGCCAGCCGGGCACGACGAGGGTTCCGCAGCCGCGCAGCGCGCCCAATCCGGGCAAGGGCCCGAGCGACAGACCGCCGGTCGCCCGCAGGGGACCGGGATCGATCGAGACGGTCCGGAACGTGTACCAGGGATCGAGCTCGGGACGGACCAGACCGAAGATCTCGACCACGATGCCGAGTTCGAAGGTGCACAGGCGGTCGGAGACGATCGCGGCGACCCGGAGAGGATCGAGGTCCATGGCTCGACTCTACCCGGAGGTGACCGCGCTTGGCAGAAATCCATCGTAACTTGCCATTTCGGCCAATGGCGCGGACTACGAAACGGCCTAGGCTTCAGGAATGAACGCCACCAATCCCGTCACCGCGGTTCCCAGCGCCGACGCGCGGGACGCCGCTCGCCACTTCGCCGCACGCCTCACCTTCGAGACCGACTGCGCCGACGTACACGCGGCACTCGGCCGCCCCGAGCCCGGCTTCGTCCTGCTCGATGTCCGCTCCCCCGCGCTCTTCGAGCGCGCCCATCTGCCCGGTGCCCTGAGCCTCCCGCGCGCTCGAATCCGCGCGGAGGCCCTCGCGTCCTATCCGCAGGAGACTCTCTTCGTCGTGTACTGCGCAGGCCCGCACTGCAACGGCGCGACGCGCGCGGCACTCGAGCTCGCACGCCTCGGACGAGCGGTCAAGGAGATGCTCGGGGGCATCAGCGGCTGGCGCACGGAAGGCTTCGAGCTCGTCGGAGCGGAGCCGGAGACGAACCTGTCCTGCCTGCCCACCGAGGCCTGACGCAAGCGCCTCCGCGGCGGTGGAGGAAGGGCCTGCCCCCCCTCCACCCCCGTGCGTACTGGATTTTGGGCGCGGAGGCACCCCCATAGACCGGGCTCTTCGCTTTCCTTGGGCAGGCCGCGCGAAGGCGAGCCGCGCCGGTTCTTGTCTCGACGGTCCGACTCTTGGACACGCGGAGCGTCGATCGAGCCAAGATCACCAGCCTCGGCGCAGCGTGATCCCACCGCACGACGCCCGTTCAGAGCCAGGACTTCCGCGGCGAACACGGCCTGCTGCGCGCCTTCCTCGAGGCACACGGCGAACCCGCGTCGCGACTCGCGGGCGAACAGGGGGAGACCACGGAGCGACGGCTCTTGGCCTGGGGACTCGT
>JAJDEW010000085.1 GCA_029259595.1 Planctomycetota bacterium
ACGACGATCATCCGCAGGAAGGCCGCGGGGACTTCCTTGAAGAGGCTCGCGATCCGGAGCTCGCGTCGCTTGCGGAGGTTGGCGCCCTGGATGCGGGTCGTCGTCACGTGCAGACCGAGCGCGTCCCCGGCGAAGAGCCGATCGTCGTAGAACACCTTTCCGAGCGGCGCCGCCTTGCGCATGTGTTTCGCCTTGAGCTCTTGCACGTAGACGGCCAGCGCCTTGCTCGTGCGAATCGCGTGTCGCTCCGGGTAGCGCGTCGCGAGGTAGTCGGCGACTCCTTCGGCCCGCAGGAGGGACTCGGCACGGGCCTGCAGCTCCTCCGGATAGGCGGCCAAGTAGGGCAAGGGACACATGCGCGCACAGGATAGGAGTGGCGAGCGGCCGGGGGCGAGGGAGTTCCGACCTGACGGCACGCACGCGGCGCAGGTCCGAGCATGCTCGCCGGGGCGCGGCGGCGTACGATGCGCGCTCCCGCCGGGCTCCGGGATCCCCGTCCACGCAACGGCGACCGTCTCGGTGTTCTGGCCCCAGGAAAAAATTCGACCCGAATGGCAGCTCTCGACGGGGACTTCGCTCCCCCCTCCCTCGCGGCACCGCTCTTCTTCGGTGGTGTCGACAGCACGGCCCTGCCCTCCGTCGCCCTCGCCTTCGGCCTGGCGGGCGCGGCCATGAACATCGTCTGGCCGCTCTTCGGAGGACGCCGCGGGATGCTGCTCGGTCAGGTCGGCGTGGCCTTGTTCTTCTCCGTGCATTACGCCCTGACCGACGCCGTCACCGGCGCGATCATGAACCTGCTCGCGCTGGTTCAGGCACTGCTCGCCATTCCGCTCGGGGAGCGACCCGCCTTCCGTATCGCCTACCTGGCCACGCTGCCTGTCATCGCTCTCGTCCTGGTGCTCTCCTGGGCCGGCCCACCGTCGGCCTTCGCCGCCGTCGGCCTGGCTCTGATCAGTCTCGGTCGCTACCAGCTCTCACCGATCCGCTTCCGGGCCTGCCTCTTGGCCGCCGTATTGCCCTGGGTCGCCCACAACCTGGCCGTCGGCTCGATTCCCGGCCTGATCGCGGACGCGTGCGCCTTCTCGACGGGCGCCTTGGCCCTGCGCTACGTCTTGCGTCACCCGCAAGCGAGCGTGCGAGCGGACTGAGCGGGAAGGCTCGGGGCGCCGTCACCGCCCCGGCGCAGGTCCCCGAGCGTTCAGTCCGGCAGGCGTGTGGCCCCGAACCAGTAGTGCTCGATCAGCTCGACCAGGTCGGCCAGCTCCTGATACGAGGACGGCTTCACGAGGTAGCCGTTCACCTGCAGGTCGTAGAGCTTGCGGACGTTGGCTTCGTTGGACGACGCCGTCAGAACGACGACGGGGATGCGGCAGTAGTCACGGTCCGCCTTGAGTCGTTGCACGAACTCGGCGCCGTCCATACCGGGCAATCCCAGGTCCAACAGGATCAGGTCCGGGTGAGAGCCGCTCGCGCGTTGAAGGTCGAGCGTTTCGAGGGCCATGGTGGCATCGTTCGCGACGACGACGCCAGGGGGGTTTCCCAATTCCGAGAACGCACGCACGAGCGCCATCGCGTCCGTCGAATCGTCCTCGATCACGAGGACGCGCTTCTGGCCATGTACTTCGGGCAATTTCATAGGGCAGGACGTTCCTCTGCAGCTTGATAGCGAGGTCTCACGTAGAGTTCAATGGTTTCCTTGCTCAACGGGCCCTGTCATCTTCCCGACTCGAGGCGCGACCACTTTGGACAACTCGAACGACAAGACCGCCCCGCCTGCCGAGGAATCGACGGGGGCTGCTCCGGACCGGCCGCCTCCCCAGCAGGAGGTACGCGCAGCCATTCGGCGTGAGCCGGCTCAGTTCGACACGAGCCCGCCCCTGCCCATCGTCGTCGGCATCGGGGCGTCGGCCGGAGGGTTGGAAGCCATCGAAGAATTCTTCCGCCTTCTACCCAGCGACACCGGGGCGAGTTTCGTTCTGGTCCAACATCTTTCGCCGGACTTCAAGAGCTTGATGGACGAGATCCTCAAGCGACGCACAGCGATTCAGATCGAGCGAGTCACCGACCGTGCTCCGATCTTGCCCGATCGCATCTATCTCTTCCCGCCCCGGACGAACATCGTCGTGGAGGGCCGGGAGCTCGTCCTTCGCCCCCAGCCGAACGAGCGCCTGAGCGCGCGTCCGATCGACGTCTTCTTCCAGTCGATGGCGGACCAACTCGGCTCGGCGGCGATCGCGATTCAGATGTCCGGTACGGGGACGGACGGTGCCCACGGCGTCCGGGAGATCAAGGAGGCGGGAGGGATCGTTCTCGTCCAGGACCCCGATGAGGCCGGCTTCGACGGGATGCCCAACGCCGCCATCGCTACGGGTTGCGCCGACTTCGTCCTTCCCGCAGCCGAGATCGCGACGAAGGTGCGCGATCTGCTCGCCCATCCCTTCCTGCGCTCGGCGGCGGCGCAAGGTCACCCGCTCCACGGCGAAAACCCGCTGTTCGACACGATCCTCGAGATCATCCGACATCACACCGACATCGACTTCGACAGCTACAAGACCAGCACGATCTTGCGTCGCATCGAACGGCGCATGAGCCTGCGCCAGACGACGGCGGCGCATGAATACGTCGAGCTCCTGCGTACGGACGAGCAGGAGGTCCGCGCCCTCGCGCGCGACTTCTTCATCAACGTCACACGCTTTTTCCGGGACCTGCAGGGCTTCTGGTCCTTGCGCCAGTACCTGATCAGCGCCTTCGCCGAGGATCCCGCGCGCAAGGACCCGTTCCGGATCTGGGTCGCCGGCTGTGCAACGGGCGAAGAAGCCTATTCGATCACGGCGATGGCGCTG
>JAJDEW010000086.1 GCA_029259595.1 Planctomycetota bacterium
GCCGCGAGGGACGCAACCCGAAGGCCGGGCGGTCCGAGGGTCGCGGCCCGGCACTTCCTTTTGGACGCGGCGCGCACTCCGTCGCGCGCCTGTGCCTGATTGCGCGGCTGCGCCGCGCAACGGCACAAGCACGGAGCCTTCGGCTCCGAGGCTGCGCTTCGGCCCGCCTGCGGCGGGCCTGCGCTCCGCGGCCACTGTCATCGACCTCGGATCCAGGACCAGCGACCGTCGCCTTGGCGAGTTGCCGTTGTCGCAGGTCCACGGCGAAGGCTGCGTAGGCCCGCCGCAGGCGGGCCGTAGCCACGGAGCCAAAGGCTCCGTGACGTGCCGTTGCGCGGCGCCAGCCGCGCAATCAGGCACTGGCGCACGACGGAGTGTGCGCCGCGTCCTGATGTGGTTGGGGCCCGCGGCTGTCCGATCCGGGGCCTTCGGGTTGCGACCTCGCGGCCGGTCCTGTCCCGTGCTGGCGGAAGCCCGTCCACAGCGCACAGCGATTGCGAGCGAAGCGAGCGAGGCGTCCAGGGGAGTTCCAAGGTCGATGCCGCCGCCGTGGAGCGAACGACGGTCGACGAGGTGGTCGAAGGATGCGCGCACCGGCGCGGTCGACGGACTCGCTCGCTTCGCTCGCAATCGCTGTGCGCGATGACACGGGGTCGCGCAAGGACGATTCGATCCCGGCCGCGAGGGACGCAACCCGAAGGCCGCGCTGTCCGAGAGCCGCGGGCCGGCACCTCCTCAGGACGCGGCGCGCACTCCGGCGCGCGCCTGTGCCTGATTGCGCGGCTGCGCCGCGCAACGGCACCAACACGGAGCCTTCGGCTCCGAGGCTACGGCCCGCCTACGGCAGGCCTTCGCAGCCATCGCCCATCGTCCTTGCGCTTCGCCATCGATCTCGCCAACGAGCCACTCGCCGTCGTTGACGGTGGTCAATGGGCGATGGGCTACGTTGCGCAGGCCCGCCGAAGGCGGGCCGTAGCCTCGGAGCCGAAGGCTCCGTGAGGTGCCGTTTCGAGGCGTAGCCTCGAAATCAGGCACAGGCGCACGACGCAGTGTGCGCCGCGTTCTAAAGGAAGTGTCGGCCCGCGCCTCTCGGACCGCCCGGCCTTCGGGTTGCGTCCCTCGCGGCCGTACCACCGCCACCCCGCGGAAACCCGCTTCACCGCGCGAGTCCGTACTCCCCCGCGCAGCGCGCAGCGCAGGCGGGCCGCAGCCTCGGAGCCGCAGGCTCCGTGACGTGCCGTTTCGAGGCGTAGCCTCGAAATCAGGCACAGGCGCACGACGGAGTGTGCGCCGCGTCCTGAGGAAGTGTCGGCCCGCGCCCCTCGGACCGCCCGGCCTCGGGTTGCGCCCCTCGCGGCCGGGTCGCACCCACCCGCGGAAACCCGCCGCACCGCGCCCCCCGTGGGTTCCCACCCCACACCCCGCTACCATGCCCCCATGGCGAGCGACGAGCGTCCTGCGGCACCCATCGTGGTCGAAGTCTGCATCGACGCGCCCCAGGGGTTGGCGGCGGCGACCGCCTGCGCTGTGGATCGCTTGGAGTTGTGCGCGGACTTGTCCTGTGGAGGTGTCACGCCGTCGCTCGGCTTTGTCGACTGGGTACGCGCGCGTACGGACCTGCCGCTCGTCGCCCTCGTGCGTCCGCGGCCGGGGGACTTCGTCTACGAGACTGACGAGCTCGACGTGGCGGTCCGTGACATCGGGCACCTGGTGCGTGCCGGGGTCGAGGCCGTGTGCATCGGTGCGCTGCGAGCCGATGGTCGGCTCGATGCAAGTGCGCTCGAGCGTCTGCGCGACGCCGCGCCCGGGCTCGAGGTCGTCCTGCACCGCGCCTTCGACCTCGCGCGTGATCTGGACGAGGCCCTCGAGCTCGCGATCGAGCTGGGCTTTCGTCGCATCCTGACCTCGGGCGGGGCTGCGAGCGCTCCCGCCGGCGCGGCGCGCATCGCGGCCCTCACCGCGCGCGCGGCCGGCCGCATCGAGCTCCTGGCGGGTGGAGGGTTGCGGGCGAACAACGTGGCCGCCTTCCTCGCTGCAAGCCGTGCGCGAGGCGTGCACCTTTCGGCCGGAGCGCTCGAGCCCGGCCCCTGGCGTGGAGCGGGCGACGTTTCGCTCGGTCGCCCCGCCGCCGCTCCGAACGAGGCCCAGCGTCGCACGACCGATGCGGCCGAGCTCGTTGCCTTCTTGCAGGCCGTCCGCCCCGGTTGACGGCCGCCGCCGCGCCGGTTCCGTGGAAATCCGCAGATCGCGCGCAGGATCGGCGCGCCGGGCGGCACGAAGGCGGGGACCCCGAAACCGGAGAACCCGGATACCGACCCGGAGACCCACGATGACGACCCCGACGTTCCCGCGCTGCCGCCCGTTCCGCCCCCTCTTGACCCGGGGCGCCGTCCCCCTCCTGGGACTCTGCCTGCTCCCGGCCGCTCTCGCGCCCACCGCGCTGCCCACCGACGGCGTCCTCGTCCGCCACCCCGCGCCCGGTTCCGAGCTGACCCGTCGCTTCGAATCGACCTTCGCGCTGTCGTTCGTCGAGCTGACCTCCACCCTGGGCGGCGTCGAGGTCCCGAGCGAGTACCTGCCGCGGATGGAGATCGAATCGCTGCGCCACCAGGTCCTCGAGGTCACCGAGACGCTCGACTCCGCTGCCGAAGGTGCACCCCTCGGATGGACGCGCACCTACGACGTGATCGAGGCACGGCGTCGCGATGACGTCACGGTCGAGGGCTACGTGGAGGATTCGAGCGACATCGAGGGTGACTCGCTCCTGACCGGACGTACGGTGCGCTTCGAGCGCCGTGGCGAGGACGTGCGACGCAGCTTCGAGGGCGACGACGAGCCGCCCTTCGACCTCGCGGGCCTGCGGGCGTCCCTCGATCTGGCGGAGCTCGTCGAAGACTCGACCCTCTCCCCCGATCGTTCCTGGAGCGTGCCCGTCGACGTGCTGGCGGACCTCCTTACGCCCGGTGGCGACCTGGCGCTGGCCTTCGAGGGCGTCAGCGCCGAGACCCTCGCGCGCGAGACTTCGTCGGTGGACTGGGAGGGGACCGCAAAGGTGCGCTTCGCAGAGCTGCGCCGCGACGGGGGCGTCGCCGCCTTCGAACTCTCGGGCACGCTCGAAAGCGAGCTCGAGTTCGTGACCGACCTCGCGAACATTCCCGTCGCCGACGGCACGGGCACCGAGACGATCGGCACCCGCATCGAGTTCACCGGACGCTTCGAGTGGGACCTCGAAGCCGGACACCTGCTCGAGCTGGAGCTCCATGGCCCCGTCCGCGTCGAGACCCGCATCGAGAAGGACCCCGGCCAAGACGGTCCCGACTTCACCTCGACCGTGGCCCTCGCCGGAACCTGGGACGTCACCGTCGCGGTGAACTGAGTCTCGAACGCACCTCCCCGGGAACGATCCTCGCGCCTTCCGTTCGTAACGCCTCGATTCGCTCCGAGCGCGTTCGACGCGCCATGTCAGGAAGGCTATCGTCGCGGTCATGGTCGCTCTCTCGTCACGCGCGCGGTGCCTCGCCTGGACCCTCCTGGCCGCTTGTACGAGTTCCTGCGCGGCGCCGGATCGCGCCGCGCTCGGCGCGGGGTACGAACGCGTGTGGATCACGCAGCGCATCGGTCTGGCCGTGCGCGAGGTCGGGGATCCGTATGCGGAACGCGCGCTGATCGTGCCGGGCGGTTCCTGGCTCGACCGGGATCTCGATCCGCTCGTCGCCGCATTGCCGCGCGTCGTCTTCTACGACCTCGCCGGCCGGTCGCGATCGACCCAGGTCGCCGACCCGCACGAGCGCCGCCTCGACGACGACGTGCGCGAGCTCGAGGCGTTGCGCCGCCACCTCGGGCTCGAGTCCTTCGCCCTGTTCGGATGGGGCTACCAGGGGGCGGTCTGTGTGGCCTATGCCCTGCAGTATCCCGAGCGGGTGACGCGGATGATCCTCGTCGGTCCGCTGCCCGCGCGCCGGCGACCGTACTGGGACGAATTCGTGACGGCCTTCGCCGAGCGCACGGATTCCGACGAGATCGCCCGCCTGGCTCGACTGCGCGTGAGCGGAGCGAAGGACGAGGATCCGCTGGGCTATGCGCGCGCGACGGCGGCCGTCCACTTCGCGACCTACTGCGCCGACCCGGACTCCGCGCAGCTCGTGCAGAGCGATCCGTGCCAGCGCCCGAACCTCGATCCCGATCGGGCGGCGGAGCTCGGCGCGGCCGTGCTCGCGGCCCTCGGAGACTGGGATTGGCGGCTGGAGCTCGAAAGCCTCGCCGTGCCGACCTTGGTGGTGGCGGGTCGCGAGGATCCCCATCCCTTGGAGGGAGCGCGCGAGTACGCCGAGGCGCTGCCCGAGGCCACGTTCGTGGCCCTCGACGGCGTCGGGCACCTGCCGTGGATCGAAGCTCCGGCGGCCTTCTTCCCCCCCGTCCTGGCCTTCCTCGCGCCCGCCGAATGAGCGCCGCTTTCCCCCGTTCGAAAAGCGCGATCGCCGTCATCCTGGAGCGGTGTTCCGGCCGACCAGCCCTAACGTGACGACCTCGAGCTCGAAATCCCCGGTCTTCGCGACGGCGACCGTCCTCGCGGCGCTCGTGGGCCTGGCCCTCGGCGGCTGCGCCGATTCGCGTCCGCTCGAGCCGCTGCCGGGCGCGCCGCTCGACCAGCTCGTGCGCCAGCCGGATCGGGTCTTCGACCAGCCCGGGGTGCTCGTGCCGGACGAGGACGTCCAGTGGGGCGAGCTCGGCGTCGAGGGCTGGTTCCTGATCACCCTTCCCGAGCTCGCGGCGCGCGAAGAGGGCGACCTCCTGCACGTGCGCACGAACCAGCCTTCGGCCCTGTTGCGCCTGCCCGCCGGCGCTCCGCGCGACCGCACGCTGAAGCTCGTGCTCTGGTGCCAGACAGCGGTCGAGGAGACACCGCGCCTGACCCTGCACTTCAACGGGGAGACGCTCGCGGACGGGGTCGCGTTGCCGCGCGAGCCGACGGAGCTCACCTTCGAGGTTCCCGCCGCGGCGTGGATTCGCGGCGAGAACCTCCTGATCCTGGAGTCGTCGCGGACGCCGGACGAGCGCTGGAACGAGCTCGCCCTGGCGCGCGTCGCGTACGACGAGCCCCTCCAGGTGCAGGCTACGGACGGCCGCCTGGCCCTCGCTCCGGGAACCGGCGCGCTGTACGTCCTCGAAAGCGTCGACGACGAACTCCAGCTCGAGCTCGGCACCGCAGCGTCCCGCCCGGGAACGCTCCAGGTCGAGGTGCGACCGATGCAGGCGCGCACGGGCGACGAGGGTGACCTCCTCCTGAGCCTGAGCCTGCCGGCCCACGACCTCACGCGCGGCGCCCTCGTCGCGTTGCCGCCGACGCCCACGGGCCTCTACGCGGTCAGCCTCCTCTACGACGCCGTCCACGCGAACGCGCGGCACGAAGAGCCGCTGGTCGTGAACCGCCTGCGCCTGCGGCCCGCCCACGACGTCGCGCGTCCCTCGGTCGTGTTCCTCTCGATCGACTCCCTGACCGCGCGCCACATGTCGGTCTACGGCTACGAGCGCGAGACGACGCCGCGGCTGACCGAGCTCGCGCGCGAGGCGGTCGTCTTCGAGCGTTGCCTGACCAACGCGCCCTGGACGATGCCGAGCTACCTTTCGGTCATCACGGGGCTCTATCCGCAGAGCCACCGCATCGCGGGCTTCGAGCCGGCCGAGGGGCAGAAGCTGGCCGCCTTCGAATCGTGGCAGGTCGCCGAGAGTCGCTGGACGATGGCCGAACAGTTTCGTGCGCTCGGCTACCGCACGGCCGCCAGCGTCGACACGCACTGGCTCTGGAAGCAGTTCCGCGTCGACCAGGGCTTCGACCTCTACGACTTCGAGCCCTCGCAGATCTCCCTGACCGACCCGTACGGCGGGATCGCGCTGATCCATCACAAGCTGAAGGGCTGGCTCGACCAGCAGAGCACCGAGGTGCCCTTCTTCCTCTTCCTGCACGCCCTCGACGTGCACGGTCCTTACGTGCCCGGTCCGGAGCACGAGAACGACTTCCCCGTCGAGGAGCCCGCGCAGGGCTGGACCATGGACGGGGCCGGCTCGGCCTTCCAGACCTACAAGTGGATCCCCGAGTGGATGGCCCGCACCCATGCCCTGGACGGTGACCTCCCGGTCGAACTCGCGCTGAAGGTCGAGCTGCCCGAGGAGCTCGCGGTCGAGCCGATCGTCGCCACCTACGACGAGGCGATCCGCAAGACCGACGACTACATCGGGCGCATCCTCGACGAGCTCGAGGCACGCGGGCTGGCCGACGACACGATCCTCGTGATCAGCGCCGACCACGGCGAGGCCTTCCGCTCCGACTTCTACGGGCACGGCGCGATGTGGGAACCGATCGTCCACGTGCCCTTGATCGTGCGCTTTCCGCACGGCGAGTTCGGCGGGCGCCGCGTCACCGAAGCGGTTCAGCTGGTCGACCTCTACCCCACCCTCTCCGACTTCCTCCTGGGGCGCGAACGCAGCTACTTGCACGGGCGTTCGCTGATGCCGCTCGTGCGCGGAGAGCGCGAGGAACCGCGCGTGCTCTACGCCGAGGAGGGCCACTGCGAGCAGTACCTCGTCGAGCACGACGGCTGGAAGCTCGTGGTCGAATACCCCGGCCGCCAATCCGCGATGGAATCGATCCTGTCCCATCCGCGCGTTCCCGACGCGTGGTTGCAGGAACACGTGCCCGAGCTGCTCGAGCATCCCTTGACTCCCGCTCGCTTCAAGGAGCTGCTGCGGCGCGAGGGCGAACAGGTCGCGGCCGCGTGGAGCCCACAGCGTCGTGCAGCCGAGCTGCCGCCGGGGCTCTCGGACGAGCAGCGCGCGCAGAAGATCCACTCGCTCGGCTTCGAGGTCGTACACGCCTGGGTGCTGGACCTGAAGGCGCGCCTGGACGGGCCCTACATGTCGCTCTACCGCGTGGCCGACGACCCCGACGAGACGAACGACCTCGCGGCGCAACACCCGGAGCGCGTCCAGGAGCTGCTCGCGCTCCTGGCCCGCGAGCAGGACAAGTGGAAGCGCTCGCAGGCCGAGGGGCGTCCGATCGTGCGCAAGGCCGACCTTTCCGCCGCGACCCTCGAAGCGTTGAAGGCGCTCGGCTATGTCGGGGAAGACGCGGCCGAGGCCCCCGGGGCAGCCGGGGACGAGCTCGAGGACGATTCCGGCGATTCCGGCGATTCCGCGGACGTCCCCCCGAAGTCGCGCTGAGCGCGCCCCAGGCTCGCTATGGGGTCGGGCGCCAACGGAGCTCGAACGGAGCCGCGCAGGCCTTCCTTTCCGCATGTGGCCCTGACGGGCCCGCGCAGGCCTTCGCGTCCTGACACGCGGGTAATCCGCTCTCGTTCAAGACCGGCCGACCCGCGGTCCGATGGGGTGCGTCGAAGGAAGGATCCTCGCTATGGCTCAGAAGAAGAGTTCCAAGAAGACCTCGACGCGCAAGAAGACAGCTTCGAAGACGACGGCTGCGCGCAAGAAGTCCACGACGTCCCGCAAGAAGGCGACGAAGCGCAGCAAGAAGGGTGGCACGGCGACAGCGACTCGCTCCGCCGAGCCGCAGCCCGACGCGCTCCTGCAAGAGACGGCCGAGCCTGCCATGCCGATGGCACCGGAGGCCCGCCTGGCTCCTGCCGTCGACCTGCGCCAGAAGAACACCCCACCGCACCGTGAAGTGCCGCCGGCCTTGCAGCCGCGGGACGATCTCGACGAGCGCCCCAAGTTGCGGCTCGCCGGGGACAACCACGCCGGTGGCATGATGAACGTCGGCAAGAAGTCGGCCGCCGGGCGCGGTCGGAGCACCGCTTCGAAGGCCGGCGGCGGCATTCCGCTTCCGGAGACCAAGGTCCCGCGCGAGGTCCTGGGCGATGCGCTGGCCCTGTTCCAGGCTGCGCGCCTCGGCCGCGGCGACGACGTGCGCCGGCGGCTCCAGGCGGGTGTCGACGCCAACCTGACGGACGACCCGGCCAACGAGCATCGCGAAGCGATCCACTTCATGTGCAAGCACGAAGACGTGGGTCAGGCGAACATCGACGGGATGAAGCTCGGTCGAACGGCCTGCCACATGGCGGCCATCCGAGGACACACCGACGTCCTGCGCGGACTGATCGAGCACGGCGCGGACATCAACCTCTGCGACCATGCCGGTCGCACGGCCCTGATGCTCGCCTGCTCCGCCGGCTTCAACGAAGCGGCGCGCCTCTTGGTCCAGGCCGGAGCCCGCTTCGAGATGCAGGATCTGCGCGGCAACACGGCGCTCTTCCTGGCGGCCAGCCGCGGCCACTCCGCGGTCGCGCGGATGCTCGTCGAACAGGGTGCCGAGGTGAACATCCGCGACATCGACGGGCGCACGCCCTTGATCGCGGCCTCGTCGGCGGTCCACGCGGAAGTGGTCGAAGTCCTGCTCGACGCCGGCGCGGACATCGATCTCGAGGATGCCACGGGCATGGACGCCTTGCTCGCCGCCGTCTGCGCCGTCGAGCCGTCGCGTCACACGGGCCCGGGCCCGTTCTTCGCGATCGCCGAGGAGCGCATCGTGCCGATCGTGCGCATGCTGGTCGAAGCCGGCGCGGACGACCGCGCCGACTCGAACGGCGTCCGCCCCAGCCGGCGCGCCCAGGAGCGCGGTCAGGACGAGGTCGCGCGCATCCTGCAGTACTAGCTCGTGGGGGGTGACGCCGCCCGCGTCAGAGCTTCACGCCGTACTTGGCCTTGTGCTCGCGCTTGGCCTGGGTGACCCACTTGTCCTTGCGAATGCGCTGGACGGTCGTCCCGATCTTCTCGGCCAGCTCCTCGAGCTCGGGCTTCTCCAGCCGCACGAGGTCCACGTAGCTGTGGATCCCGAGCCGGTTCAGCTTCTTCTCGAGCACGGGCCCCACGCCGTTCAGGGCCTTCAGGTCGTCCTTCTCGACGCCACGGGCGGGCATGTCCGGAGCTGAAGCCGCGGGCTTGGCCGTCTTCGTCGTCTTGGTCGCCTTGGCGGCCTTCTCCCCCGCCGCCTGGGCGCGCTCGAGCTTCGCCTCGAGGGACTTCAGGCGCGTCGTGAGGTTGCGGCGCTCGCCCTCGAGCTCCTTCACCTGCTTGTCCCGCTGCTTGACCGCCGTCTCGAGGTCCGCCGCCGCCTTCTGCGTGCGGTCGATCTTCAGCTGAACCTCCTTGTGGGAATTCGAGATCGCCGCGAACTGACTCTTCTGGGAGGCGAGTTCCTTCGTGCGCTCGTCGAGCGTCGACTGGACCTTCTCGAGCTTGGCCGTCGTCCGCTCCAGCGTCCGCTCCTGCTTCTCGACGTCACGCCCGCGCTCACCGAGGTCCTTCTCGCGCTGGCGTAGCTCGGCCTCCAGCTTGCTCAGGCTCTGCTGGAGCTCCTCGATGCGGCGTTCGCGGACCGAGAGCATGTCCTTGTGCTCGCCGGAGAGTTCGGCGCGCAGCGTGCGCTCCGCCTCCTGGTGACGCTTGATCTCCTCGACCAGTTCGGACTCCTTCGCTTCCAGCCGGGCCGGGAGCACGGAGAGCTCCGCCAGACGCTCCTCGCGACCCTTCAAGGCCTCTTCGAGCTCGGCGATGCGGCGGTTCATCGCTTCGGAGCGCGCCTCGCGAACCGCCAACTCCTCCTTCTGCTCCGCGCCGAGGGAAGCGCGCAGCTCGCGCTCGGCCGCCTGGTGACGCTTCATCTCCTCGACCAGCTCGGCCTCCTTGTCCGCCAAGCGCTCGGGGAGCGAGGTGAGCCCGTCCAGACGCCCCTGGAGGCGGGCGATCTCCTGCTCGCGCTTCGCGACGATGCCGTCGCGGTCGACGAGGAGCGCCTCGAGCTGGTCCAGCTCGACCTTCTTCTCCTCCATCGCGGCCGTGAACTTGTCGGCCGCTCCCGCCACCAGACGCTCGCGTTCGGCCCGGGCCTCCTCCTGCTCTTCTGCGAGGCGCGCCTCCGCGCTCGCCAGGCGGCCGGGAACGGGCTCGAGATCGCGCAGGCGTTGCTCGAGCGCGTGGATCGTCCGCCCCAGCTCCTCGATGCGCGTGTCGCGCTCGCCGATCACGTCCTTCAGCGCGTCTTCACCGGTCGCGAGTCGCTGCATCTCGTCGGCGTGCTCGGCCGCCAGCCGCTCGCGCTCGTTCACGAGCCGCTCTTCGGACTCGCGCAGGCGTTGCGGGAAGGGCTCGAGCTCGCGCACGCGCTCTTCCAGCTCCTGGATGGTGCCCGTCAAGTCTCCCGCGCGTCCTTCTCCGCGGGCGAGGTCCTTCTCGAGACCCTCGCGCTCGGCGAGCACGCGCTGCAGCTCTTCCGCGTGGGACGCAACGAGCTCCTCGCGCTCGGCCACCCGCTCACGCGCGGCCTCCTCGACCTTGGACTCCCAGGCGACCTCGATCGCATGGATCCGTTCTTCGGCTTCGTGTTCCTTCGCGACCAGGCGGGCCTCGAGCGCTTCCACGCGCGCAGGGTAGGGCGAGAGCTCCTCGACCTTCTCGCGCAGGTTCGCGGTCGTCTCGCGATTGCGAGCCAAGAGCGCATCCAGCTCGCCCTTGTCCTTGCGCAGACCTTCCATCTCCATGAGACGCTGCGCCAGCTCGTCGGCCTCTTCCTGCGTCTCCTTCAGACGCCGCGCAAGCTCGGCGGCCTTGCCTTCGCTGGTTGCCAGCGCTTCCTTGACCGCTGCGAAGGTTTCTTCCGCCTTCGCCACCTCGTCGGTGAGCTCCTCGCCGCGCACCTGGGCGTCGGCCAGCTCACGATCGCGCAGCGCGAGCTCGCGCTCGAGGCGCTCCCGTTCGTTGCGCTCTCGATCGAGGTCATCGCCCACCGTGCCCCGCGCCTTCAGGGCCGCGAGCGTCTCCGCCTTCGAACGATCGAGGGCCTTCTGGAGCGCAGCCTTTTCCGCCCCGGTCTGCTGCAGCTCGCGATCGCGCTGGGCCAGGTTGCGCTGAACCGTCTCGAGGCGTGCGTCGTGCCCCCCCAGCTCGGTCGACAGACGCTCGATCTCAGCCTGCAGACCGTCGAACTTCTCCTGGTTCGAACGCATCTTGATCGAGCCCTCGTTGAGGGCCCGAATCGCCTTCTCGCGGTCGGTCTCGGCCAGGTGGAGCCGGCGCTCGAAGCGCAGGATCATCGTGCGCTTTTCGACCCCGTGGGTGATGCGGTGCAAGAGCCACCCAACGAGGGCACCCCCGGCGGCGAGGCCCCCACTCGTCAGAACGTCATAGAGAAGCGTCATGGCTTCGTCGGTCTCCAGCCAAAGTTTCCCGGGTGGCGGCACCGAGTTTTAAGGCCGCCCTCCGGTCGCCGCCAGCATGGAGGCGGGTTCCGCCCGAGAAAGCCGGGAGTAACAAAGGAAACCCCGGCTAAAGACCGCCCGCGCGGGGTGTCGACGACGGTGCCACGGTTCAACGCGCCGAGTCTTCCTTGGCCCTGTCCAGGGGCCAGGCAGGCTCCGCAGCGCAGCGGCCGACGCCCGAATCCAGAACCCGTTGCCGGCCCTCCCCGGGCCGCCCTCGATGACCCCGACCGCGAGCCCCTCCAACACAAAGCCCGGGAAGCAACGCCTCTCGACGCTCCAGATGCTGCACCTCATGCGGCTGGAGGTCGGGAAAGCGCTGCGTCATGCTTACCCGATCAGCTGCGTGGTCATCGGGCTCGACGGCTTCGGTGAGGCGGAGGCCGGTCACAGAAAGCACCTGATGCCGGAGATCTTCCGGCAGCTCAAGGAAGTGACCTTCGAAGAGAAGGTCGAGGGGCTCGGCATCTTCACCGAGCAGTACGTGCTGGCGACGTTCCCCCACGTCAATCCCGATCAACTGGCGGAGATCGCGAAGGCGATGCTGTTGCGTGCGGGACGCGTCGAGAACCCGAGCGCCTTCGCAAAAGGGCCGCTGACGCTGAGCGTCGGGATCGCCCACAACCTGCACCAGGGCGACATCACCTTCGAGAGTCTGGTCGAGGAAGCGGAGACCGGGATGGGTCTCGCCCAGGCCGGTGGCGGCAACCGCTACATCCAGGCCAACGAAGTCGAGAGCGAGATCGATCGTCTCAAGGAAGAGCTCGACGCGCAGATCCAGACGATCGCCAAGTCGCAGGAAGAGTTCTTCCAGACGCAGGCTGACCTCGAGAACGACTGGAGCAAGAACCTCATCAACCTGACGCTGGAGCTGTTCAAGCGCGAGCCCGAGCAGACCGAGGGCATGCTGCGGCTGCAGAAGGAGGTCATCGCCATGATCACGCAAGAGGTCAAGGCGTGGCGCAGCAACTCGAACGTCCAGAAGATGCTCGCCGGAATGGGCGAGATCGACCGCCTGGAACGGCGTGTCGCAAAACTGACACACAGCCTCGGTGTCACCGAGGAAGAACTGAAGCGCGTCGCGGCGATGAAGAACATCGACGTCGGAATCGCGTCCCTCTACCGCAACGTCCAAGGCCTCAACGGCGAAGACGACGGACGGAAGGTGGAGATGTTGAAAGACATCTTCGAAGCGAACCTTGCTCTCAAGAACGAGATCGCCTCGAAGTGATGTAGGGATAGGCAAGTCACACCATTTAGAGCACCCAATGAGCAAGTCCAAGAAACACCACACACACACGGAGCATGCCGAGCCTCATTCCGAGCACTCGGACTCCTTCGATACGGCGACCGAGTTCACGGAGACGCCCTCCGATTCGAGCCCGTCCGCGACGTCGAGCGCCAGCACCAGCGGCGCTACGGCCACGGTCACCAAGGAAACGACCACCGGTCGGATCGCCCCCGAGAAGCCCGAGGGCGTCTTGTACCTGGGCATCGACCTCGGCACGTCCCGCACGTCGGTGTCCGCCAGCAACGGCGTTCGCGAGACGGTCGCGTCCTTCGTCGGCTATCCGAAGGACGTCGTGGCCCGCAAGCTCCTGAAGACGGATGTTCTCTTCGGCGACGACGCCGTGAAGAATCGTCTGGCCCTGCGCTTCTACCGCCCGCTCGAGCACGGCGTGCTCAAGTGCAGCGAGTCCTCGGAGAACCACGACGAGAACCTGCAGGCCGCGCGTGACCTGATCGCCGAGATCATCCGTCGCGCCAAGCCGCGCAAGGACGAGCTGATCTACGCCGTCATCGGGGCCCCGGCCCAGGCTTCCATCAACAACAAGGAAGCGATGGTCAAGGCCGCGCGCGAGTCCGTCGACTCCGTCATGATCTGCTCCGAGCCCTTCTCCGTCGCCTACGGCCTCGACATGCTCGACGACGTCCTCGTCATCGACATCGGCGCCGGCACCACCGACCTCTGCCGGATGCACGGCACGATGCCGGAAGAGTCCGACCAGATCACGATCACCCACGCCGGTGACTGGATCGACAACCGGCTCGCCGAGCTCCTGCTCGAGGCCTACCCCGAGACGCAGTTCACCATCCAGATGGTGAAGAACATCAAGGAGCGCTTCGCCTCGGTCGCCGACCAGATGGAGCCCGCGATCGTCAACCTGCCCGTCAACGGCAAGCCGACGGAATTCGACGTCTCGAAGCAGCTGCGCGACGCCGCGCAGGGCATCGTCGGTCCGATCGTCGAAGGACTCGCGAGCCTGATCTCGAGCTTCGACCCGGAATTCCAGGTCCGCCTGAAGGAGCGCGTGCTCCTCGCCGGCGGTGGTAGCCAGATCCGCGGCCTGGACAGCGCGATCGAGCGCGAGATGCACAACCGTCTCGGCACCGGCAAGGTCATCCGCATCGAAGAGCCGATCTACGGCGGCGCCAACGGCGCCCTCAAGATCGCTCACGACATGCCCGGCGACTTCTGGGAAAAGCTGAAGTAGACCTGGTACGAGCGCGCGCGTCGTCAGACGTGCGCGCCCTCTGCAGCCATTGGGGCTCGATCGGCCCGGCGTTCGCTGAAAGGCGGAGGTCGGGCCGACTTCGTGGTCTGGTAGATTGTCGCGCGATGCGCTGGCTGCCCCTCGTCCTCGTTTTGTTCTCGGCCGCTTCCTGCGACGCAAGCTCGTCCCCGCCGGCCGTGCGCAACGCGCTGATCATCACGCTCGACACGACGCGCGCCGACGCCCTGTCGCACGCCGGTGGGCCACCGGGCGTCACGCCCGCGCTCGATCGCCTCGCGTCCGAGGGGCTCGCCTACCGCGAGGCGCGCACGGTCACCCCGCTGACGCTGCCGTCCCACAGTTCGATGTTCACGGGGCTCTACCCGCCCCGGCACACCGTGCGGGACAACAACGCGAGCTTGCCCACGAGCGCCGTGACGCTCGCGGAGCGCGCCTCCGAGTCCGGATTCGACACGGCGGCCTTCGTGGCTTCGATCGCGCTGGAGAGTCGCGGAGGCCTCCGGCAAGGCTTCGCCGTCTACGACCAGCCCGAGCCGCCGCGCTTCCAGGAGAGCCCTCAGTACGGCGAGCGCTCGGCCGAACTGGTCACCGCACGCGCCCTTTCGTGGCTCGCGAACCGCGCCACCGACGGCCCGTTCCTCCTCTGGGTGCACTACTTCGACCCGCATTATCCCTACGCGCCTCCTGCCGAGCTGGCGGGGACGGCGGGCGGCAACGCCTACCTGGGCGAGGTGGCGGCGGTCGACCGAGCCATCGGGAGCTTGCTGGAACGCTTTCGGGCCGCCGGCGCGCTGGACCAGACGTTGGTCGTCGTCGTCGGCGACCACGGCGAAGCGCTCGGCGACCACGGCGAGCTCACGCACGGAGCCTTCTGCTACGACTCCACGCTGCGCGTGCCGTTTCTCCTGCGCTATCCTGACGGCTGGCGCGCTGGCGAGACGAGTACGGCGGTCGTCTCCGTTGCCGACGTTGCGCCGACGGTGGCCGAGGCGCTCGGCCTCGCCCCGCTCTCCGACGTCGACGGAACGAGCCTTTGGCGTCGCAGCGACGACCCTTCTCGCGGCGTGTACTTCGAGTCGCTCTACGGGCGCATCCACTACGGCTGGAGTCCGCTCGTCGGCTGGCTCGATGCTCGCGGCAAGTACGTGCACAGCTCCGAGCCGCAGCTGTTCGATCCGCGCACCGACCCGGGCGAGACCCGCGACCGGCTCGGCGAGCAACCTGAAGCGAGCCGCCCGTACCGCGCGGCGATCGAGACGCTCCTGGCACGCCCGCCGCTGACCAGTTCGAGCTCGCGAGCCGAGCTCGGCGGAGCACGCGCGCTGGAGCTCGCCGCGCTCGGCTACGCCTCCGGACCGGAGCAGGCCGGGGTCCACGACCCGCTCGCCACGGAGGACCGGCCCGCTCCACATCGACGCATCGACGAGGCGCGCCGCTTTCACGCCGCGCAGGCTCACGGAGTCGAAGGCCGGCTCGCGGAGGCGATCGCGGGCTACGAGAGCGTCCTCGCGGAGAACCCGTTGCACACGAGCGCGCTCTACGAGCTCGGTCAGGCCTACCGCAACGCCGACCGCTGCGAGGACGCCATCGAACCCCTGCGGCGGACGATCGCGCTCGGCGACGACTGGTTCGGACCCCACTTCAACCTGGCCAGCTGCCTCGCAAGGCTCGGACGCGACGACGAGGCGATCGAGAGTTACGAGCAAACGCTCGCGCTGCACGCCGATCTGACCGTGGCCTACGACGAGCTGATCGGGCTCCTGGAGCGTCGAGCGGCGGCCGGAGATGCCGAACGGGCCCAGGAGCTGCGCGCCCTACGCCCGCTGGATTGAGGGCGTTCGCTCAGTCCTGACGCAGGACGATCGTCGCCCCCGCCGGGCCGAGGTCGGCGGCCTCGAACGGACCGTGCTCGGTCTTCGTGCCGTCGGGCCAGGTGATGCGGACGGCATCGATGCGCTCGGCAGGGCCGAGGCCGAAGTGCAGGCGCGGATCGTCGCTGGAAAGGAAGCTGACCCCGGTACCGGGCAACCGCAGGTGCACACGCTCGCCCACGACGACCTCGACGCGCGCGCCGATCGCCGCGCGGTTCGCGCCGCGGCCCTCGAGCCGAAGCAGCACCGAGCGCCCGGCGAGCCGCGAGTCGTTGCGCAGGAGGGTCGGGGGCACGTCCAGATTCCCGATCAAGATGTCGAGATCGCCGTCGTTGTCCACGTCCCCGACGGCGGATCCGCGGCTCGACTCCGCGCTGCGAAAGCCCGGGCCGGCCTGCTCCGATACGTCCTCGAAGCGTCCGTCACCCGTGTTCTCGAACAGCTGGTTCGTCTGCCGGTACCGCGAGCTCAGGGGATAGTCGTCGACCTGCGGGTAGACGTGACCGTTCACCGCGTAGAGGTCGAGGTCGCCATCGTGGTCGAAGTCCGCGAAGCCGCAGCCCCAACCGAGGCTGGCGTGGGTCGGCATCTGCAAGCGGGCCTGGCTCGAGACGTCCCGGAAGTAGCCGCCCTTCTCGCCGCGGTAGAGCGTGAAGTAGTCGTCGGAGAAGTTCGTGATGAAGAGGTCGGGCAGAAGATCCGCGTCGAAGTCGCCCAGCGCGACGCCCATGCCTGCCTGGGGCAGCCCGTTCTTGCTGAGGGCGACGGTCGAGCGCACGGCGCGCTCCTCGAAGCGTCCGTCGACATTGCGCCAGAGGTGGTTGGCCTGGCTGTCGTTCGCCACGTAGACGTCGACCTGGCCGTCCTGGTCGTAATCGAAGGCCACGCACTGGAAGCCATAGGCCGCGACGCCGTCGATGCCGACCTCGGCCGAGGCGTCGACGTAGGTGCCGTCGCCCGCGTTTCGATAGAAGCGGTCGACCGCGGGCGGCAACCCGCGCGGTCCGAACATCACGACCAGCCCGTGGAAGTCGTCGCGCAGGTTGCGGGCCAGGACGTCGTCGTAGTCGAAGTCGATGTGGTTCACGACGTAGAGGTCGAGGTCGCCGTCTCGATCGACGTCCAGCAGGCAGGCACCCGTGCTCCAGCGCGGATCGCCGAGGCCCGCGTGCGCGGTGTCGTCCTCGAAGCCCGCGTGTACGCCGGCGCGGGAACCTTGGTTGCGATAGAAGACGTTCGGGCCGTGGTTCGACAGGTAGAGATCGGTCCAGCCATCGCCGTCGAAGTCCGCCGCACGGACGCCCATCGTCCAGCGCTCGTCCCCCAGTCCGGCCTGGGTGGTGGCGTCCTCGAAGCCTCCCACGCCGTCGTTCTGGAAGAAGCCGTCGCGCGGGCGCGGGCCGGCCTGCTCGCCGCGCTCGAGCGCGTGCGTCGAGCCGTTCGCGAAGTAGGCGTCGAGGTCACCGTCCCCGTCCGCATCGAAGAGCGCCACCCCACCGCCGAGCGTCTCGGTGATGAAGGGCTTCGCTTGGGTGCCGTTCGTGGGCTGGAACGCGAGCCCCGCCTCGAGCGCCACGTCGACGAAGACGAAGGGGCCCTGGGCGGGCGTGGCCTCCGGCGCTGGGGCACCGTCCTCGCCACAACCCGAGACGAAGAGCGCGAGCAGAGCGGGCAGCCAGCCGGCCCGAGGTCGGCTCACCCCTTGGCCTCGCGGGCCATTTGGAGGAAGCGCGCGGCATCCGCATGATCGGGCACGATCGAGAGGATGCGCTGGTAGTGCTCGATCGCTCGATCCCAATCCTTCTTCTCGTACAGGACGCCGGCGAGGGCGAGTCGCGCGTCCACGTAGTTCTCGTCGATAGCGATCGCCCGCTCGAAGTGTGTGAGCGCTTCGTCCATGCGGTCGGTCTGCAGGCAGAGCACGCCGTAGTTGTAGTGCGTCTTCGCGTCCTCGGGCGCCAGCTCGAGCACCTTCTTCATGCGCAGACCGGCCTGTTCGAGGTCACCCTTCTGCAGCAGGCCTTCGACGAGCTTGCGCACCACCTCGAGGTTGTCGGGGCCGGCCTTCAGCGACTCTTCGAGGTGCGCGATGGCGACGTCGGTTTCCCCCATCGCCAAGACGATCTTGCCGATGTAGGCGTGAGCCAGCGGGTGATCGCGCTTCAGGTCGATCGCGCGCCGGAACCATCCCATGGCCTGATCGTTGTCGTGCAGGAGGTAACAGACCGCCCCGAGTTCGACCGCCGTGTCGGCATCGTTCGGGTTGGCCTTCGACTCGGCCGTCCAGAAGTTGTACTGCTCGTGCAGCCCCAACCAGTATTCGTGCTCTTCGCGACGCTTCTCGGCCAGCTGCTCTTCGCCCAGGCGTGACAGCACGTTGGCGAGGGCGAAGTGGCTTTCCGGCCGGGTTGGATCGAGCTCGATCGAACGTTCGAAGGCGGCGCGGGCTTCGGCGAAGTCCTCGCGCTGCTGGTGCAGGTTGCCCAGCACGGAGTAGACGCGCGGATCGTCCTTCGTGATCTTCTGGACCTCGGTCAGGAGCTTCTCCGCCTTGTCCAACTCGCCCTGGGCCAGGAGCAGCTCGCTGGCCTCGATGCGCGCACCCGGATTCTTCGGGTCGAGGCTGGCCGACTTCTCGTAGTAGGTCAGCGCCGTTTCCAGGTCCGCCTTGCGCTCGTACGCCTTCGCGGCCCAGTAGTAGTACTCGGTGTTGTCCGGATCGAGCTCGATCGCGCGCTCGAGCTCGCGGATGCTCTCGGCCAACGTCTCCTGGTCGATCGTCCGCGAGCCGACGGTGGCGTCGGACAGGTAGGCCAGCGTGCGGCCGAGCAGGAAGTGGGCCTCGTGTCGCGACTCGTCGATCTCGAGCGCGCTACGCAGGTGCTTCACGGCCTGCTGGGGTTGACGCGTGTTGACCTCGAGCAGCGCGAAGAGGATGCGCATGTCGACGTTCTTCGGGTCGAGCTGGATCCCCCGCGTCAGCATCGTGCGTGCGTCACCCGGCAGGTGCATCGCGACCAGCACGGTGGCGAATTCGTACAGGAACTCCGGGCGGTAGCGATCGAGCTCGACGGCCCGGTACAGCTCCTCGGCCGCGCGATCCAGGAGCCCCTCCGCCTTGAACTTCGTACCGGCCTGAAAGGCCTCGTAGCCGGGACTTTCCTCGATCGACGTGCTGAACCCGGCCGCGCCGAAGCGGTTGCCGTCCGTGGCGTTCGTCGACCCGCTCGTCTCCACCGAGCTCTCGCCGCAGGCCGCGACGGACAGCGCCCCCAGGAGAAGAAGGAGGAAGGACGGAATCGGCTGGGACGAACGCGAGGGTTGGAGCTTCGTTTGCATCTCGACGCGGGCTTCGGTCTTCGTGGGGAATGACCCGCGCGTGCCGCGGGCAAGGCGCACCCCCTGGAGCTTCCCGGTTGGGAGCATCCCGGGCGGCGCTCGGAGTCCCGCAGCACGGAGCGATCCTCCGGGCTGGGGAGGGCGAATCTTACGCAAGATTGCCACCCATGTTGGGGCGAGTTCTCGACTTCCCCCCACGGGTCCCGAGAGACGTCACCGGGGGTCGCCGAGTTCCGTACCCTACCCCACCCCGCGCCCTCGAACGGCCCGCAAACCCCTGGAATTGCCATGCCCGCGTCCAGCCTCCGCATCCGCTTTCCCAACCGTCGTGGCGACGAGCTCGCCGCCCGCCTCGAGCTGCCGTCCACGCGGCCTCGCGGGCACGCGATCTTCGCCCACTGCTTCACCTGCTCGAAGGACAGCGCGGCCGCGGTCCGGATCGCGCGCGCCCTCTGCGCGCGTGGCTTCGCGGTCCTACGCTTCGACTTCACGGGTCTCGGGCAGTCCGAGGGGGAGTTCGCGCAAACGACCTTCTCGACGAACGTGGCCGATCTCGTCGCGGCGGCCGATTGGCTGCGCGCGGAGCACCAGGCGCCGACGCTCTTGCTGGGGCACAGCTTGGGTGGTGCCGCCGTCCTGTCCGCCGCGCCGGACATTCCCGAGGTGCGCGCCGTCGCGACGCTCGCGGCGCCGAGCGAGCCCGCCCACGTCAAGCACCTGCTCGCGGGCGACGTCGACGCGATCGAGCGCGACGGTTCCGCCGAGGTGCAGCTCGCGGGTCGAGGCTTTCGGATCGGCAAGGACCTCCTCGACGACCTCGACGGCCAGCGCCTCTCGGCGCGCATCCGGCAGCTCGATGCGGCCCTGCTCGTCTTGCACTCCCCGCAGGACACGATCGTCGGGATCGACAACGCGCGGGCGATCTACGAGGCGGCCCGTCATCCGAAGAGCTTCCTCACGCTCGACGGGGCCGACCATCTCCTGACGAACGCCGCGGATGCCGACTACGTCGCCGACGTGGTGTCGGCCTGGGCTTCGCGCTACCTGGACCCCGACGAGTCCGAGGTCGCCCCGGAGCACACCGAAGCGGGCGAGGTCGTCGTGGTCGAACGCGACGGCGGCCTGACGCAGGAAGTGCGCGCCGGCCGGCACGCGCTGCTCGCGGACGAGCCGACCTCGGTCGCGGGCGGCAGCGACCTCGGCCCGACCCCCTACGACTACCTGCTCGCCGGGCTGGGCGCGTGCACGTCCATGACCTTGCGCATGTACGCCCGCCACAAAGGGCTCCCCCTCGAAGGCGTGCGCGTCAGCCTCACTCACGACCGCATCCACGCCGAGGATTGCGAGGACTGCGAGAAGACGAGCGGCCAAATCGACCGGATCCGGCGGACGATCGAGCTCGAGGGCGATCTGGACGACGACGTTCGCCAGCGCCTGCTCGAGATCGCGGATCGCTGCCCGGTCCATCGCACGCTCGAGAACGAGAAGAAGATCGAGACGCAACTCGTCGCGCGCGCCTGACGGAAACGCCCGCGGCACTTGCACCACGGACAACGATCGGTGCCAATGTCGCGATGGTCGCCGAAGGAAGACTGCCGCACTTCATCGTTCTCGTCGTCTACCTGCTCGTACTCGTCGCCCTGGGCGCGTGGAAGGCGCGCCGCGTCAAGACACAGGAGGACTTCAGCCTGGCAGGGCGCGGCCTCCCGACCTTCGTCCTGATCGGGACGCTGCTCGCGACGTGGATCGGCACCGGCAGCATCTTCGGCAATGCGGAAGAGGCCTACCGGGTGGGGCTCGACGCGCTGCTCATCCCGATCGCGGGAGCCTCGGGCGTACTGCTCCTCTACTTCCTCGCCCCGCGCATCCGTCGCTTCGGACAGTTCACGATCCAGGACATCCTGGAGGCGCGCTTCGGACCAGTGGCACGCGTGCTCGGAACGGTCGCGCTCCTGTTGGCCTATGTCATCATCGTGTCCTACCAGTTTCGCGCGGGTGCCACGGTCCTGACCTATCTGCTCCCGGGTCTCTCGAGCGGGCTCGCCGTGTGCGCCGTGGCCCTGTTCGTGGTCCTGTACACGGCGCTCGCAGGGATGATCTCGGTGGCCTATACCGACGTCGCGAACGGCATCCTGATCCTGCTCGGCATCTTCCTGGCCCTGCCGATCGTCGCGAACGCGACGGGCGGGGTCGGCGCCGCGATCGAGGCCCTCGAGCCGGCGCAGCGCACGTTCTTCGGCACCTACGACATGGGGCGCCTCGTCTCCGTGCTGCTGCCCGCCTTCCTCTTGATCCTGGGCGACGCGAACATGGTCCAGCGCTTCTTCTCGGCGCGTTCGCCCGAGTCGGCCCGGCGTTCGGCAGCGGGCATGTTCGTCGGTGTCATCGTCTTGGAGTGGGGCATCATCCTCCTGGCCCTGCTCGGCGCCGGCCTGGTCGCGCAAGGCAAGCTGTCCGCTCCAGCGAACGAAGCGCACGTCATCATCCATCTGGCCTTCGAGGCGCTGCCGGTGTGGTTGGGCGCCACGCTGGTCGCGACCGTCGTCGCGGTCGTCGTCTCGACGGCCGACTCCTACCTCTTGTCCCCCGCCACGTCGATCGTGCGCGACGTCGTCCAGCGCTTCTTCCGCCCACAGATGGCGGATCGCGAAGCCGTCCTGCTCGGCCGCATCGTCGTCGTCGTTCTTGGGCTCCTCGCCCTCGGGCTCGCCTTCCTCTCGAGCGAGTTCTTCAGCGTGGCGCTCTTCGCCTACACGATCTACGGGGCGGGCGTGACACCGGCGTTGCTCGCGGCCTACTTCTGGAAGCGCGCCACGTCGGCCGGCGCGGTCGCCTCGATGATCGCGGGCGTCGTCAGCGCGATCCTCTGGGAGGTCCTGGCGCGCGGCCAGAACCCGATCGCGGAGTTTGCCGAGACCTGGAGCGTCGACGCGGTCGTGCCCGCGATCACGACGAGCCTCGTCGTGCTCGTCCTCGTGAGCCTGGCGACGCCGCCTCCCGACGCGGCCCGCGCCTCCGCTGTCTGAGTCGTCAGCTCGTCATCCAGAGCGGATAGACGAATTCGAGCAGGGACGCGGCTCCGAGGCCCGCGAACGGAAGGAGGAGCACGCGGGCCATCGGATGCTCGCGCCACCCGGCCAAGGCGCCTCCGCGAATCTCCCCGACGGCACGGATGGCGGCCTCCAGCTCGCGCGTCCGCTCCTGGTCGTGGACCTTGCTGAAGCGTTCCTGCTCGAGGCGCTTCAGGGCCGAGCTCTTGACCATGCGCGCGAGCTGACTGATTTGGCGCGTCACGAGCAGGAGCAGCCCGAACGAGAACACGAGGATCAAGATCAGCGCGGGGCTCCACGTCCACTTGTCGAACAGGCGACTGCGCGAGAACATCATGAGGAAGAGCCCCGCGGCCGGCAGGTACAGGAACCCGGCCGTGGTGGTCGTCAGGTCTTCGACCAAGCGCACCCCGAAAACCTCGGGCACGTCCGCCTCGCGCAGCCCTGATTCCCGCGCGTGGAGCTCTTCGTCGGCACGGTTCCAGTCGTCGTCCGTGCACGCCAACAGCCCCCGCAGGAAGCGCGCCGTCGCCAGCGAGGCGTCGACGACGACGAAGGTCAGGAAGATCACGCCCACGACCGAGGAGAACAGGAAGAGGCGGTCGACGAGGTAGCTCGTCCAACCCCGCGTCGGAACGCTGGGAGACCCCAGGAAGCGAAACATCTGACCCGCGAGCAGGTAGTAGATCACCGTGCAGCCCAGGGCCCGCGAGAAGCGTGGCCAGGCGCCGGACTCCGCGCGGAAGTCCCCCCAGTAGCCGGACAGCGTGCGCTTCACCCGCGCTGCAGGCGCGAGGAAGCCCAGGTTCCCCAGGCGCGCTTCGCCTTCAGTATCCCGGCCGCCCGAGTGCGGGAAGTAATCGGCCTGGATTCGGGCGATGACCTGGTTCCACTCCCCCCAGACCTTGGCCACGGCGAAGGTGGCGAAGACCGCGATGATCAGCCGGACGAACTGCGTCGGCCAGGCGCTGATCCCGCTGAACAACCGGAAGGGCTCCCCCTCGGGTCCCGTCCCATCGCGGTACAGGACGCTGAAGGCGCAGGTCAAGACGATCCCGGTCCCGAGGATGAACGCGACCTGCAGCGGCTCTGCATTGCGCGCGAAGCGCGTCACGCTCTGGCGGACCGGCTGAAACAGGCTGAGGCAGAAGATCGAGATGGCCAGGGCGACCAGGACGCCCGCCGTCGTCGGCGGGTCGTGCGCCTGGACTTCTCGCTGGCGCCCGGGCGCCTCGAGACTCGACGGCACGACGTCGCTTGCCGTGGCCGTGGGCTGTCCGGCCGCGACGGGAGTGCTCTCCCAGTGCGGCGCGCGGACCACACCGATCAGGATCAGCGCCACGCCCAGGAAGGGCACGAGCGAGCGTCGGAACAGGCTGCCCTCCTCGAGCCAGGGGGCGCGCCGCGAAACTTCCACCCCCTCTCGCAACACCCTTCGCACCGGGCGCTGGGCGAGACCAAGGCGTCGTAGCGCGCGGCGCGCGAAGCGAACGACGCGCGAGCGCGCCACCTCCTCGCGAACGGGGCGGAAGATGCAGGCGAGCAGGAGGAAGACGGCGAACAAGGCCAGCGTCCCACTCCAGAGCTCGACGGTCCTCGTCTGGACTCGCGCGGAGGCGAGGGCCGCGAGGTCGTCGTCCGAAGCTTTCCGCGAGAGCGCCGACTCGCGACACGCCTTGCCGGTGCAGCCCGCCAGCGCCGCGGGCAGCTCCCGCAGTCGGAAGGCGCCCCCCCGGCCGATCTCGTAGACTCCCCCGTACGGGCGGACACACGCCTCGCCCGTGCAACAAACTCGCACGCGCTGGCAGGCTTTCTTGGGGCTGCACCCCGCGCGCAGGCAGGGCCGGTCCGGGCTGCAAGGAGCTTCGCCACAGGCCTCCTTGCAACACGGTTGCGGGCGGCCGTCAACCGCGCGCAACACGGCAAGGCACAAGGCCGATTGGTAGGCCGAGCGGAAGGGAGGCAGGCTCCGCGAAGACTCCTCCAGCTCTATCGTCAAGCCGAAGTGCGAGGCCACGACCAGGTTCATCGATTGCGGCGTCGACTCCGTGGGAAAGAGGCGCGCATCGAGGTCGGTCGTGAACAGCACCGCATCCGGATAGCGATCGGCCAGGGCCTGGAGGATCGCGAGCTTGTCGTAGACGTCGCTGCCGAGGACACCGATAGCGTCGTACGGCACGTCCGCCAGCCGACGCTCGAGCCGGCGAATGTAGTCGAGCTGACTCTCTCCGGAGGCGGCCTCTTCCTGCTCGAGCGTGCTGCCCTCCCGGGCCGCGACACCGGGCACGCGCCCGTCGACTCCGCGCAGGTAGGAGACCGACTCGAGCATCTGGGGCGGCATGCCCTGGGCCACGAACAGGTTCTTCCATGCCCGCCCGTAGTCCGTGTCGGCCTCAGTGACGAGCAGGACCCTGGACTCGTGGTCGCGCTTGGCCCCCAGGAAGTGCACGGCCTCGAGCGGACCGGACAAGAGGGCCGTCCCCGCAGTCGCATCGTCGCGCGCCAGGGACGGGATGCGCAGCTCCAGCTCGCGATCCAAACACGCCGCCAGGACCGCGTCGGTTCCGATCATGCGCCGGAATTGCAAACCGCAGTTCCATTCCCGGTCGCCCAGGCGGTCCGAAGCGAGGTCTAGCGTCGACCACGAAGACAGGATGACGGCGTCTCGGACCGAGTTGTACAACTCGCACAGCTGATCCTCTTCGAGCATCCGTTTGAGCGTCGTGGAGCTGGTCGGTCCCAGGATCCGAACCGGCGCCTGATCCGCCTTCGACACGGTGTCGTGCCCGCCACCCTCCCGCGCGAACAGCCCGCCCAGGACACCCATCATGTTGGAGAGCGGATACGACCCCAGGGCGTACTCGTCGACCCAGAGGACGAGGATGCGGGAAGGCACGCCGTCCGGGCCGTCCTTCTGGAACCATTCGTAGGGAAGGATCAGGTCTTCGCTCTTGCCGCCTCCGGACATCGGCACGGCACGGGGCGCACGGCAGGACCCGATGCGTTGGTAGTCGACCGGCGTGTAGCTCTTCGCGACCAGCGCGGAGACGACCGCGACGCGACTACGCAGGCGCCGTTCGGAGTCCTCGGCCCAGCTTCCGCCACGGACGAAGACGGGCAAGACGAGCGCCCTTCCAGACTGCGAGTCGAGCTGGGTCGCGAGGGACGCGATCGGGATCGGCGCCCTGGGCCCCTCGCCCTCGGGGTAGTCGCCGTTGCGGGCCAGCGCGTCGTACGCCACGCGCAACGGATCCTGCCACAGGCGCGCGGTCAACCTCTCCTCGGTCGACACCGGCGCCCATTCCAGCGGGGTAGGCTGGGGGCGGTGGCTCTCCAGCGGCTTGTGTTGCAGCAGGTTGGCGAGGACCAACGCGAGGATCCAAGGCAAGCCGGGAGATCGCTGCGCGTTGTTCATGAGTCAAGTTCCGATCCGAACGACAAATTCAACCGGAGCATCCTACGTTCGACACGCTGAATCGGACAAGCACCCGCCACACACGGCTCACCCCGCTGCCGCTGGCCCTTCTTCGACGGGTCATCTAGCCTCTCGGCATGCAGCGCTGGATCCTGCGCGTCACGGGGTTCGCGGTCGATCTCTTCTATCGCCGCGAGTTCCTGGGGCAGCCCGTACCCACCAGCGGTCCGGTCTTGCTCGTCGGCAACCATCCGAACGGGCTCGTCGACCCGGTGCTCCTGGCGAAGACGACGTCGCGCCCGCTGCGCTTCCTCGGCAAGGCACCGCTCTTCGAGATGCCGGTGATCGGTTGGCTCATGCGCGGCCTCGGTGCGCTGCCGGTCTATCGCGCCAAGGATGGTGCTGACACCGCCAAGAACACCGCGACCTTCGAAGCCGTCTGGAACGCGCTGGCCGCCGGCGACGTCGTCTGCCTCTTTCCCGAAGGCGTCAGCCACTCCGCGCCCGAGCTCCAGCAGCTGAAGACGGGGGCGGCGCGCATGGCCCTCGGCGCCGAGGCGCGGGCGGACTTTCGGCTGGGCGTGCGCATCGTGCCTGTCGGCCTCACGTATCGCGCCAACCGGCGCTTCCGGAGCAGCGTTGCGGTCTGGGTCGGCGAGGCGATCGAAGCGCGCGCCTTCCGAGCGGCCCATGGCGCGGACGAGCGCGAAGCCACGCGCCTGCTCACGGAGCGGATCGCGGACGGCCTGCGCGACGTGACGCTCAACCTCTCGAGCTGGGAGGACCTCCCGTTGCTCGACCTGGCCGAGCGGCTGTGGCAGCCCGCACCCGGCCGGGAGTTGCCGCGACTGCGCGCCTTCGCCGGGGCCGTCCGCCAGCTGCGCGACCGCGCCAGCCCTGAGCTGGACGAACTGGGGGGGCGCATCGCGACCTTCCACGCCAGGCTCGAGCACCTCGGGCTCACCCTCGAGAACCTGGACGTCGAGTACCGCCGCAAGGCCGTGCTGCGCTTCGTGCTGCGCACGGCCTTCCGCTTCTTGATCGGACTGCCGCTGGCGCTCGCCGGAATCCTCCTCTGGTTCGTGCCCTACCGCCTCGTCGCCCTGGCCACCCGCTTCGCGAAGCCGTCGCCGGACACGTTCGCGACGGTCGCGATCCTGTCGAGCCTGCTGTTCTTCCCTCCCGTCTGGATCGGAACGGCCTGGGCGCTCGGAAGTTTCTTCGGCTGGTCGATCGGACTGGCCGCCTTCGCGAGCGCGCCTTGGCTCGGGATCTTCGCCCTCGACTTCCTCGAATGGCGTCGGGAAGTCTTCGATGACGTGCGGACGTTCTTCCTCCTGACCCGCCGCACCGAGCTGCGCCGTCACCTGCGCGCCCAGCGCGACCGACTGGCCGCTTCGATCGAGCGTATGGCCCGCGCACAAAAACCCACCGACAGCGAAAACGATTCCAAGACCTCGTGATCACGAGGCGGCTAATGTTCGGGGTCCGAAAATCGACCTCGACATGGAAGCAACACGATACGAAAGCTACTGGCCCGAAGGCGTCCAGCTGACGGCCCCCCTGCTCGACCGGCACATGGGGATCCTCTCCCATGCGGCCCTGGCCTTCGTCGCCGGTCTCGAGCGACGCTTCCGCGCACGGCGGCTCGGCTTGATCGAGCGGCGCGAGGAAGTCCAGGACAAGCTCGACGCAGGCTGGAATCCCGACTTCCTCGAGGAAACCCGGGCGATCCGCGAGTCCGACTGGCGCGTGTCGCCGGTCCCCGCCGACCTGCGCGACCGACGGGTGGAGATCACCGGCCCGGTCGATCGCAAGATGATCATCAACGCCCTGAACTCGGGCGCCAAGGTGTTCATGGCCGACTTCGAGGACTCGAACTCGCCCACCTGGACGAACACGATCGAGGGGCAGATCAACCTCTTCGACGCCGTGCGGCGCCGGATCGACTTCAATCATCCCAAGACGGGCAAGCTCTACCGCCTGCGCGAACAGATCGCCACCCTGGTGGTGCGCCCGCGCGGCTGGCACATGGTCGACAAGCACGTGCTGATCGACGGCGAGCCCGTCTCCGCCGCGCTGCTCGACTTCGGCCTCTACTTCTTCCACAACGCCCGCGAGCTCGTCGACCGCGGCAGCGGCCCGTACTTCTACCTGCCGAAGCTCGAGAGCCACCTCGAAGCACGCCTCTGGAACGACGTCTTCATCGCCGCCCAGGACGAGCTGAAGATCCCTCGCGGCACGATCAAGGCCACCGTTCTGATCGAGACCATCCTCGCGGCCTTCGAAATGCACGAGATCCTGTACGAGCTGCGCGAGCACTCGTCGGGCCTCAACTGCGGCCGTTGGGACTACATCTTCAGCTTCATCAAGCGCTTCCGCGCCCGACCCGACTTCGTCTTTCCGGACCGGGGCTCGGTCGGCATGACCCGGCACTTCCTGCGCTCCTACAGCCAGCTGCTCATTCAAACCTGTCATCGTCGTGGAGCACACGCGATGGGCGGCATGGCGGCGCAGATCCCGATCAAGCACGACCTCGAGCGCAACGCCTTCGCCATCTCGAAGGTGACGGAAGACAAGCGCCGCGAGGCGGGCGCCGGACACGACGGCACGTGGGTCGCGCATCCCGGTCTCATCTCCGTGGCGCGTGAGGTCTTCGACCAGCACATGCCCGAGGCGGACCAGATGCATCGCCTGCGTGAAGACGTGCAAGTGGACGCCAGCGACCTCCTGCGCGTTCCGAAGGGCAAGATCACCGAAGCCGGACTGCGACAGAACCTGTCGGTCGGCGTTCGGTACCTGTCGGCCTGGCTCGACGGGAACGGCTGCGTCCCGATCTTCCATCTCATGGAAGACGCAGCGACGGCAGAAATCTCGCGCACCCAAGTCTGGCAATGGGTCCACAACGGCGCGCGATTGGAAGATGGGCGGGTGGTCACCGAAGAGCTCGTGCGGGACATCCTGCGCGAGGAAGTCGAGACGATCCGTACACAAGCGGGAGACGCTCGGTTCCTTTCGAACACGTTCGACAAGGCGGCGAAGCTGTTCGAAAGACTGATCCTTCAAGAAGAGCTCGAGGAATTCCTCACGCTCGCGGCATACGAACTCATCTGACTCAGAGCACCACCATGGCGACGAACTCGTACCTTCCCGATTGGTCCAACGGCACGCCCGAAACCGCGAACCGCTGGCAGGGCATTCAGCGTGACTACACTCCGGACGAAGTGGCCCGGCTGCGCGGCTCCGTCCGCATCGAGCACACGCTCGCCCGCCTGGGCGCCGAGCGGCTCTGGAAGCTCGTCAACAACGAAGCCTACATCCACGCCTTGGGAGCCTTGACCGGCAACCAGGCCATGCAGATGGTCCGCGCGGGTCTGAAGGCCATCTACCTTTCGGGTTGGCAGGTCGCGGCCGATGCGAACAACGCCGGGCAGATGTACCCGGACCAGAGCCTGTATCCCGCCAACAGCGTCCCGCAGGTCGTCAAGCGCATCAATCAATGTCTCCAGCGCGCGGACCAGATCGCGCACATGGAAGGCAACACGGACACGGAGTGGTTCGCGCCGATCGTCGCCGACGCCGAAGCCGGTTTCGGTGGCCCCTTGAACGCCTTCGAGTTGATGAAGTCCATGATCGAAGCCGGCGCCGCGGGCGTTCACTTCGAGGACCAGCTCGCCTCCGAGAAGAAGTGTGGGCACCTGGGCGGCAAGGTCCTCGTCCCGACCTCGTCCTTCGTCCGCACGCTGAACGCGGCGCGGCTCGCGGCGGACGTCTGTGGCGTTCCCACCGTCCTGATCGCACGGACCGACGCCAATGCGGCGGGGATCCTCACGAGCGACATCGATGAGCGCGACCGGCCCTTCCTGACCGGTGAGCGCACGCCTGAAGGCTTCTTCCGCACGAGCGCCGGCCTCGACCAAGCCGTCTCGCGCGGCATCGCCTACGCGCCCTATGCGGACATGGTCTGGTGCGAGACGTCGAAGCCCGACCTCGACGAAGCCAAGCGCTTCGCGGAGTCGATCCACACGCTCTTTCCCGGCAAGCTCCTGGCCTACAACTGCTCACCGTCCTTCAACTGGAAGGCCAAGCTCGACGACGTCACGATCGCCAAGTTCCAGCGCGAACTGGGAGCGATGGGCTACAAGTTCCAGTTCGTCACGCTGGCCGGCTTCCACGCCCTGAATCACGGCATGTTCGAGCTGGCGAGCCAGTACCGCGACCGCGGTATGGCCGCCTACTCCGAGCTGCAGCAGAGCGAATTCGACAGCGAACGGGACGGCTACACCGCGACGCGCCACCAGCACGAAGTCGGCACCGGCTACTTCGACGCGGTCTCCCAGGCGGTCTCCGGCGGCTGCTCGTCGACGACGGCGCTCGAAGGCTCCACGGAAGCCGAGCAGTTCCAGGATCGCCAAGCGTCGTAGAGCGCTGAACACATCTGCACCCCCCCCTTGTGGGCGCTCCGTTCGGTTCATCCGGCGGGGCGCCCCTCTTTTTGTCGTGGACTCTCCCGCGGTGGACGGCACCTTGGGGGCTCACGCCCTCCCGCCCACGCCATCGACGATGATCCAGCCCGCCGCCCCGCTGTCCCCGCCTTCGCGCATCCTTCTCGGACCCGGCCCCTCCGACGTTCCGCCGTCGATCCTCGCGGCGCTCGGCAAGCCCACGGTCGGGCACCTCGACCCGACCTTCCTCGCGGCCATGGACGAGACGCGCGACATGTTGCGCGCGGTGTTCGCGACGGAGAACGAGCTCACGTTCCCGATGTCGGGGACGGGCTCCGCGGGCATGGAGACCTGCTTCGTCAACCTGATCGAACCCGGCGACCGTGTCCTGATCGGTAGCGCGGGCGTCTTCGGCACGCGCATGGCCGAAGTCGCGCGCCGCGCCGGAGCCGAGGTCACGGTGGTCGAAGGCGAATGGGGTCGCGCGCTCGATCCCGAGCGCTTGCTGGCGGCCGGCCAAGGCGGCGCCTTCAAGCTCCTTGCCGCTGTGCACGCCGAGACCTCGACGGGCGTCCTTCAGGATCCGCGCGAGCTCCGGCGCGTGGCGGACGAGCTCGACGCGCTGTTGGTCCTCGACTGCGTCACGTCGGTCGGCGGCGTGGCGGTCGAGCTCGACGCCTGGAAGGTCGACGCCGCCTACTCGGGCACGCAGAAGTGCCTCGCGTGTCCGCCGGGCCTCTCCCCGGTCACGTTTTCGAAGCGGGCGGTCGAGGCCCTCTCCGCCCGCAGTACTCCGGTGCAGAGCTGGTACCTCGACCTCTCGATGATCCGCAACTACTGGGGATCCGAGCGCGCCTACCACCACACGGCTCCGATCAACATGCTGTACGGCTTGCACGAGGCGCTGCGGCTCGTCCTCGTCGAAGGCCTCGCCGCGCGCCACGCGCGCCACCGGACGAACGCAGCGGCCCTGTGGGCGGGGCTCGAAGCGCTCGGGCTCGAGCTCCTGGTTCCCGCCGCCGAACGGCTCGTCCCGCTGACCACCGTCTCCGTTCCCGACGGGATCGACGAGAAGAAGGTGCGGGCGCACCTCCTGCGCGAGTACTCGCTGGAGATCGGCGGTGGCCTCGGTCCGCTGGCCGGGCGTGTCTGGCGCATCGGCCTGATGGGTTCGGGCTCGAAGCGCGCCAACGTCGAGCTGTGCCTCGCAGCCCTCCGCTCGGCCCTGGCCGAGCAGGGCTACACGGCGGACAACGACCCCCTGGCCGCCGCCGCCGGCGTCTACGCCGCGGACTGAGCGGCTTCGCTGCGGCGCGCGCCGCCCGCCGGAGTCCGGCTCACGGCAGCGCGGCCAGCGCGTCGCGCAGCTTGGGAGCCGCCTCGCGCAGCGAGAGCCGGGCCTCTTCGACGTTGCGGTCGACGGCCGCCGACCAGGCGCGATTCAGCCAACGCTCACCGCTCGAGAAGGCCGACAGCACCTCGGTGAAGGTCCCGATGCCGTGGCGAATCGCGATCGCCTGGCGACCCTCGACGAACGGGATGCAGCGGTCCGTGAACAGCGGATCGAGCGCGGAGGAGATCTCCTGATCCGCCAGCTCGTCGGCACGCTCGGCCAGTCCGTCGACGACCGTGCTGAGCTCACGCAGATGGCGCTTCAAGAGCCCGATGTCGCTCGTCTCGTCGTCGGCGGACCCCGACCCGGCGCGATCGCTGCGCTTAAGGGCAACGCCCGACACCATGGCGATCACCGCCAGCGCGAACATCCAGGCCAGCTGCCAGCCGCCGAAGGTGAACTCGCGGTTGATGCGGGCGGTGGCCTCCTGGATGCCGGCGGAACGCAGGCGCTCGATCTGCTCGGGCCCGAGGAAGGTGCCGGCCGGAAGCCGTTCGGGCAGCTGGAAGATCAGGTCGGCCGTCAGCTCCTCTCCAACGAGCGAGCCGTCGCTGACCGGCAGCTCGCCATCGGCGACGGGCACGGTCTCGATCTCGGCCGCCCGGAGGTCGAGCAGGTTCTTCGGCGTCAGGCGCTCGCCGCGCTTCAGGGTGGTCGTCGTGAACGACAGCATCACGGCCTCGTCCAGCACGCGCCCGGCGAGGGCCTCGTCCGCGACCGCGATCGTTTCGTTGGGACGCGTCGGGTTGCGGACCTGGACCCGCTCGATGCCAGCGGCGGCCAGCCGCCCGACCGTCGCCGCGTCGAGGGGCGAATCGGCTTCCACGAGCGGTGCCTCCTGCCCGTCGACGGTGACCGGGTGCAGGAGGTATTCGCCGGGCAGCGCCTGGCCGGCTTCGATGTTCTTCCAGACGCCGGCCTTGTCGCTGTTCGCGGCGGAGATGCCGCCCATCACCATGCCGAGGGTGAGGAGCCAGTTTCCGAGGGTCGATTTGCTCATGTCGGGGCTCCTAGAAGACCTGCAAGAAGGCGAAGAAGACGCCGAGGATGCCCTCGCCGACGAGCATGCCCGCCGCGAAGGGAACGCCCCAGCTCTCGGTCCAGCCGCTGCCTTTGAGCTTCGTGAAGAGCATCTGGATCAGGCAGCCGAGCCCGTAGGGCAGAAGGTAGGCGAAGGGCAGGTACATCGAGAGGCCGACCAGAACGCCGAGCCCCGCGATGCCCGACATCGAGAGCAGGATGCCCATCAAGCCGCCCATGCCGTAGAGCGGGTACGGCACGTCGCCGCCGCGGATGCCGTCGATCGCGCTCTGCAGCGTCACCGCCTGGGCGGCGGGCATCTCGTCCATCCCGAAGGCCACGCCGTAGGTCTCGAGGTTTTGCGTGGCGAGCACGTGAACGACGCCGAGGCAGACCAGCGGACCGATCCAGACCGTCGCGAGCTCCAGGAACTGCTGACGGGCTGGCATGCCCCCCACCATGTGACCGGTCTTCAGGTCTTGCATCATGTCCGCGCACAGCGTGATCGCGACGCACACCGCGGCACCGATCAGCACCGCCGGGCCGACCTGGTTCGAGGTCAACAGGAGGCAGATCATCACGGTCAGAAGCGCCATGCCGGAGATCGGGCTCCAGTCCGTCATGCCGGTGCACTGCGCGATGACGATGCCGGCGAACCACATCCAGGCGGTGCCGACGCCGGCGATCAGGAGGGCCTACAGGGTACTGCCGTCCGTGATTGTGCCCCGGGCGGCCAGGAAGAGCACCGCGAAGGCCAGCGGAATCGCGATAGCCAGGACACCGAGCGGCAGCTCCTCGCGCTCACCCTGTGCGCCCGGTGAACGCTTCATGCTCTTCAGCGCGCCACCGATCGAGGGGATCGCGAAGATCAGCCCCATCAAGGCGCCGCCCATCAACATGCCGATACCGATCGACTTGGTCAGGTTGGCCCGCGCCCAACCGGGAGCCGCGGCGGCCGCGACGTCATCGGGCATCCAACCGGCGGAGTGCGCGATCGGCGAGATGATCAAGTAGGCGAGCACACCGCCCGCGAGGACCACGAGTCCGGGGCGTCCCGTGATGAACCCGGCCCCGATCGCGAAGGGGGCGATGGCCCAGTCGAACCCCATCGAGGGCAGCCAGAAGTCCCCGATCACCGGCAGCGTCTCGAACCAGGCGCCCAGGTTGACGTGATCGTTGGAGATCCAGGAGACGCCCAGGTCGCCGTAGCCCCACCAACCGAAGGCGGAGGTCTGCGTGAAGAAGAAGATCAGCATCGAGAGTCCGACGCCCGCGAGCAGGACCTGCGACTTGCGCACCCCTTCGCCGGGCGAACGCAGCACCGCGGCCACCGCGGTGCCGGTCGGGAAGCGCAGGCGGTCGAACTCGATCATCTGCTTGCGCGTCGGGATGATGAAGGCGACGCCGAGCAACGCCCCCGCCACGCAAGCCGCCCCGAGCCAGATCGGATCGACCCGGACGCCGAGCAGGTAGAGGACCGGGACGGTGAAGATGACGCCGGAGTTCGACGTGTTCACCGACGAAGCGATCGTCTGCGCGATGTTGTTCTCGACGATCGTGCCCTTCTTGAGGAGTCCGCGCAGGACCCCCCAACCCAGGACGGCGGCGATCGCGCTGCCTCCCAGGGTGAAGCCGATCTTCAGGCCGGAATACGTGATCGCCGCGTTCATCACGACGCCGATCAGGATTCCGAAGACCACGGCGGACACCGTGATCTCGCGATAGCGATTCTGGAACAGACCCGTCGGACGGGTCGGGGTGGCTTGGCTCAAGGGAGACTCCTCCTCGGGGGCTGGAAGGCGCACAGGATCCACGGACAGGCCCCGGGCGGCAAGGGAAAGCGGGAGGAGCCTCGCGCCGCCCGCCCGTGCTGCCCGTGCTGGCGGGCCGCCCGCACGGGCGAAGAGCAACGAGCGGGGTGTCGTTCCGCCGACTCCGAAGCGGCCGAATCCGGAGTCAGGCCCCGACCAGGGTGACCGTCACGCGTCGCCTATGGCCCCTGTGACGGTGTTCGTAGAGGTAGAGCCCCTGCCAGGTCCCGAGCTCGAGCCGCCCCCCGTCGAACGGGAGGACGAGGGACGTCTGGGTGAGCGTCGCGCGCACATGGGCCGGCATGTCGTCGGGGCCCTCCGCCGTGTGGCGGAAGAGCGGGTCCCCGTCGGGCACGGCCCGCGCCAGCCAGGCCTCGAGGTCACGCCGCACCGTCGGGTCGGCGTTCTCGCAGACGATCAGGGAGGCGCTCGTGTGCTGGAGGAAGACGGTGCAGAGCCCCGTCGACAGGCCCGAGCCCCGGACGATCGCGTCGACCTCGGCCGTGATGTCGAGCGTCCCGCGCCCGCCGGTTTCGAAGCTCAAGAGCGCGCGCTGGACCATGGCGCGGGATGGTAGCCGCTGCGAGCCCTCCGGCGGAACCTCGTCGGCTCGACCTGCAAAAAAGCCGTCCCGTTCTCCTCCGGCCGCGTTCGATCGGGAAGACTCTGGCGATGGTCGAGCCGCACGAGCACGCGAACGCACGGCGCAGGAGCGACGGAGCGCGGGAGCGCTTCGTCCTGCTCGCGCTCGTCGCGGCCGCGCTGGCGCTGCGCGTCGCGAACGCCTGGTTCACGAGCCTGCACCTCGACGACTTCCACAGCCTCTTCCACGCGCGCGCCGCGAGCTGGACCGAGTTCTTCGTCATGCTCGTGCGCGACAACCATCCGCCGCTCTCCTTCGCGCTGCTGCGGGTCGTGCGCGCGCTGGTTGGCGAATCGGAGCTCCTCCTGCGCGTTCCGGCCCTGCTCGCGGGCGTCCTGTGCGTCCCCGTCGCCTGGCGACTCGCGCGGCGTGCGGGGGACGGCCCCGCACGGATCTTCGCCACCGCCCTCGTCGCCGCCTCGTCGCTGCATCTCGAGCTCTCGAGCGACCTGCGCATGTACGCTCTGCTCGCGCTCGCGACGGCGGGCTTCGTGGACGCCGTCTGCGACGTGCTCGAAGGCGAAGGCGGCGTCGTGCGGTTGGCGGCCTGGTGCACGGTCGGCCTGCACACGCACTACCACTTCGTCCACGCGCTGCTCGTCATCGGCGGCACGGCGCTGGTTCTGGTCGTCTTCCATCCGCGCCTGCGCGCGGCACGCAGCGGCCTCTTGCGCGGGTTCGCGGCGGCGGCGCTCCTGTCGACCCCGTGGTTTTTGTTCGGCTTTCGCGAGCAGCTCCTCGGGCACGACCTCGCTCCCGGCGGCAGCTCCGTCACGCCGCTCCGGTTCCTGGAGAGCCTCGTCCACCTCGTCTACCTGAACATCGGTCTCGCGGGAACCCTGCGACCGCTGGTCCTCTTCGCCGGTGCGCTGACGCTCGTCGCCGCGGGCTGCGGAGCGCTGCGGCTCGCGCGCACCGCCGAGCGACTCCCGCTGGTCGCGGCCGGACTGGGCCTGCCCGTCTGGAGCGCCGCCTTCGCGCTCGCCTTCCCGCGCGGCGGCTTCGAGTGGCGCTACCTCGCGGGCGCGATCGTGCCCTTCACCGTCCTCGTGGCGGCCGCGGCCGCCGGACCCGGCCCGCTCCTGCGCCTGCGTCGCGGTCTCGCCGCCTTCCTCGTCGTCGCGGCCGCTGGACTCGCGCTCGCGAACGTGCCCGACCCCGGCGGCGAGAACTACGCGGGGGGAGTGCGCTCGATCCTCGCGCGCCTGCGCCCCGGTGACGCGGTCGTCGCGGCCGACTGGCAGCCACGCCTCTTCCCGCACAGCGGCGGGTGGAACTGGTACGCACCGCGCCTCGCGACCCCGAGGCGCGCCTTGCCCCCGCTGCTCGAGCACACTGACGACTTCGCCCTGGCGGCGGGGGTCGAGCTCGAGCGCTACGAGCGGGTGTTCGTCATCGGGCGCTCGCTCCCGACGGACGTCCCGCTCTTCCTGCGGCTGCGCAGCGCCTTCGACACGGAGCAGGCCAGCGTCTTCGGACGCTCGGTCTGGGTCGTCCTCTTCAGCCGCTCCGCTCGCCCTACTGACGGGTGAACGTGTCGAAGATCGCGCTCTGGCCGCTGCCGGAGGCCGTGCCGCCGCCCGGGAGGAACATGTGGCCCTGGAAGAGCACGGGGAAGATTCCGTGGCGTGGCGAGAGCATCGGCTTCTCGCTGCGCCATTCGTTCGTCGTGGGGTTGTAGACGTCGACGCGCGCGTAGACGTTGCCGGGACCGGCGTCGGGATCGTTCTGAGTCTCGCCGCCGAAGACGTAGAACTCGCCCTTGAACCAGACGGCCTTGCCCATGCCGCCGCGCGCTTCGGGCAGCGGCAAGAGCATCGAACCGGGCTGCGACGTCGCTTCCCAGAGGTTGGTCGCCGGGTCGTAGATCTGCAGGTCGTCGAAGCCGTTCGTGACGAAGTTGCCGGCGGTGCGACCGCCGAAGACGTAGAAGCGCTCGCCGTCCGTGGCCGACGCCCCGTGATTGCGACCAGCGGGCAGTGGCGTGCGCCCGGACCAGGTGTTCGCGACCGGGTCGTAGACGGAATGGTTCGCGACGGTCGACGCACCGACGATGCCGCCGGCCGCGTGGATCTTGCCCCCGATCACCGCGGTCTGGAGCGCACCGCCCGCCCAGGGCATCTGCTGGCCCTGGGACCAGCTGTTCGAGCCGGGATCGTAGATCTGCACACGCCCTTCCGAACCCGCCCCGAGACCCCCGATCAGATACAGCTTGCCGTCGATGACCTCGGCCGCGTGGTGATGCCCCGCGAAGATCCGTGGCGCGCGGTTGGACATCCAAGCGCGCGCGAGCAGGTCGTAGCGATACGTGGCCTGGGCCCCCTCGCCCACGACGTAGAGGATCCCGTTGATGACGCCCGCCGCGACCTCGCCCAGAGCGACCGGCAGCGGAGCGAGCGCCGACCAGCGCCCGGGCTCTGCGCCTACGCCGAGCAGGTAACGGAAGGCACCCGCGAGGGTGTCCACGTTGCCTTGCACGGTGACGGCGACATCGAGCAGGTCGGTCGTCGGTGTCGCGTCGGCCGGTACGAAGCCGACGATGCGCGTGGTGCTGACGGATTGGAGCGAAGCCGGCAGCCCGCCGATCGTCACCGACGTGTTGGCCAGGGTCCCGAAGTTGGCGCCACCGATCACGAAGCGCGTCCCGCCCGTCGCGGGCGCACGCCAGGGCGTGATGTCATGCACCTCGACCCCGGTCGGGCTCGGATCGTTCGGCTTCAGGACGACCACGGAGTTGTTGCCGAAGTCCATGCCCAACAGGGCGCCCCCCGGGCCCATGCGCACGCTCAGGGCACCGGTGTACGGCGAGATCTCGCTCGTCTGATCGACGTGCCGACCATCCGCTTCGAGGGCCAGGAGCCGGACCGTTCCGACCCACTTCTGGGCGATCAAGTTCCCGCGCAGCTGACCGCGGAACACGTCCGAGCGGAACTCGTCGAGCCCGTCGGTCGAAGGCGCGAAGCCGGTTATGGCCTGCGTGAAGACGTCGGGGATCGAGGGCCCGCTCGACACACCCCGGAAGACGTTCTGGCGCACGTCCGTACGACCCCGGCTGCGGTTCGGGTGGCCGTAGTAGTTGCCGTACTCGATCAGGTTGAGCTCGTCGAAATCGTAGGGATCGGGCGCTTCCGAGGAAGCCCCGGTCGACGCGGCGCCGAAGTCCGTGTTCGGTCCGTTGTCCGTCGCGTACAGGAGTCCGCCCGTCGTGAGCAAGAGGTCGTAGGGATTCCGAAGGCCGGCGGCATGCACCGAGACGTCGATGTTCGCCGCCACGTCCACGCCCTCGCCGGAGACTTGGTCGTTGTCGGGCAAGCCGGACAGCGAGTCCAGATACGTGACGCTCCCGTTGAAGCCCGCCCGCGAGAGGTGCACCTTCAGGATCGCGGCGGAGAGCGGAGACTCGACCAGATCGCCGCTGTTCGGGTGCTTGACGCCGGCGTTCGTGTTGCTCCCGACGGCGACCAGCAGATCGCCGTTGTTGTCGAACACGAGCCCGTTCATGCCGTGGTCGTGGTTCGACGTCGGCAGCCCCGAGACCACCGTCACCGGCGTGTTGAAGCCAGGACCTTCGACGTAGCTGATCATCCCCGTGTACGGCGACGGAGCGGAGAACGAACCGCCACCGTTCAGGAAGTGCTTGCCGTGGGACAGGTAGAGCCGGACCGGCGTGGCCGGGTCGTAGGGATGGGTCGCGATCCCGAGGACGTTGTTGTTCGAGAGCCCCGAAACGCCGGGGAAGGTCGTCTTGCTCACGACGCCGTAGGAGTCGTCGAACACGATCCGCGTCACACGCCCGTCCAGCGAGGCCACGTAGAAGTTGCCGTCCGGCCCCCAGACTCCCGTCGTGGGCGAGGGCACGCCGGTGACCGGCGTACCCGGGTCGAAGTCGATCGGAACGGGACCGTTGGCGTCGTAGACGTAGTCGCGCGCGTTGCTCTCCCCCGCCGGGGTCTCGACGGTCACCTGCACGGTGCCGGGAATGCCGCCGGGCGAGAGCAGCTCGAGCTTGGTCGGCGACCAGCTCAAGAAGTCGTCCTCGTCGAGGTTGACCGCGCCGAAGTGGACGACGACCGAATCCTTGGGAAAGAAGCCCTGCCCCGAGATCTCGACGAAGTTGCCTCCGACCGTCGCGCCGACGCCGGGCATCGTGTTGATCACGGGCAAGAGCCCCGTCTCGTCGTGGGTCAGGTCGGCCGCGTCGATCGGCTCGGTCGCACCACCGTCGACCTGCACCGCGACGCCCAAGGGGAGGTCGCCGAGGTCGTCGACCGCGAAGCGCACCTCGAGCTCGTGAACTCCTACCGCGAGGCTCTGCTGGCCGCTGATCGGAAGGCCTTCGAGCTCGATGCGGTGGTCCGCACCGCCGCTGACGATGAATTCGAACAGGCCGGCCGTCGTCACGGCGTAGCCGAAGTTCATGCGCACCATGACGTCACCGCCATAGGGCGAGCGGCCCACGGCCGTGGTGCCCGTGACGCTCGGGCTCGCGACGACTTCGGCGTAGTCCGCGTTGGTCGGTACGGCATCGAGCAGAGCTCCCGCGCTGGAGCCGCTGGCATCGTAGTAGTGGACGAGCACGCCGGGCACCTCGTCGGTCCCGAGCACATCGACGGCGACGGTGTCGTCGAGAAAGCGCTGGGGAACGCTGTCGTCGCCGATCTCGAGCTTGATCTCGTGTGACCCCAGCCCCAGGTTCGGCAAGGCCAAGGGCGAGCTGGACAGCAGCAGCGCCGCTTCGGTCCACGCGAAGCTGACGAGCGCCCGTCCCGGCTCGTGGGTGTGCGAACTGGTTCCGTCCAGGACCAGGGATTCGACGCCGTTCCCGTCGTAGTCGACGACGAAACCGGGGGCATTGATCACGACGTGCAGGTAGGGATCGCCTTCGTGTCCGCCGAGCCCGCGCGCGACCACGTTGCGCTGTCCGAAGTCGCCCTCGAAGCGCAGGACGATCGTGTCGAACTGCTCTTCCAGGGGCGCGAAGGTGACGTCGATCTCGCGCGACTCACCCGGAGCCAGCGTGAGCCCCAGTTCGTGCGTGACGTTCGTGCGCCCGCCAGCGTAGATCATGCCGTCGAGGTCGAGCGAGAAGCTCTCCCCGTTGCCGCTGCCCCCCAGGAGGAAGCGCAGGCGCTCGATCACGAGCTCGCCCAGTCCCTCGTTCGTGATCGTCAAGGGCAGAACGTCACTTCCGCCGGTCGACACGGCGCCGAAGTCGAGCGTCGTCGGCGTCGCGATCACCATCGGCTTCGAGACCACCTCGACCGCCGCCAAGCTGGCCTCGTCGACGACGCCTTCGAGGCGCATGTCGAGCACGCCGTCCTCCACGACCACACCGAGTTCGACCGTGTACGCCGTGCGTGCGCCCGCGGCACCGAAGACGTCCAGTCCGTCGATCACCTTCGTCTCCTCGAGGAAGACGTCGAAGATCCGCGCCCCCAGCGCCTCCGCTTCCGTCTCCGCGAAGTGCAACGTGACCGCGTAGAACGAAGGCTCGGCGACGCCGAGCGCGTACGAGAACGAAGGCCCCCGACGCTGGTTGGCGTAGAGCGCGTCGTCGTCGGTTCCTTCGATGTCCCCGCCCACGACCGTCGTCGACCCGCCCTGGGCGCCGTAGTCTTGCGTCCAGTCCACGCCGGCCCCGTCGGTGAACTCGCCCGCACCGACCTGGATCCGGATGTCGTCCCCGATCGGCCCCGTGCACTGGCCGTGCAGCGTGACGAAGACCTCCCAGCCGGAGGCCAGATCGTTGCGCACATAGAGCCGGGCCGAGCGATCGCCCCGGCGGCCGGGCTCGAAGTAGACCTCGACGTCCTGTTCGGCCGCGGGGGCCAGGAGGAAGGGGACGCCGCCCCCACCCGCGAGCTCGACGATCCAGTCGTCCGTATCGTTGCCGACGATCTCGAGGTCGGTGACCGTCACCGGGACCGCACTCGTGTTGCGCACGGTGACGACCAGCCCGCCTTCGCGTTCGGGATCGCCGCGCGGATCGATGTCGTGCACGTCCGTGGGCCCGAGGTCGATCCGCTGGCGGGTCGCCGGAAAGTCGAGTCGGTGCGGGGTCACGACCAGCGAGTCGTCCTCGACCGGATCCACTTCCAGGACGTCCTGCCCCAGCGCGGTGACCGTCGCCGCCTGCTCAGCGCTCGGCGTCGCGACGCCGGAGTCTCCCGCGGGAGCGCACGCCGCGAAGAGACCGCAGAACAACAGGAGTAGGGTCCGGAGCCGGAGCGAGTTCTGGGACACGTCGCTGGGAGCCTTGGAAGGAGACGGAGGAGGATACGGCGGGGGGAGCCGAGCGAGAGACGAGCCAGGAGACGAGAAAGGCGCTGAAGCGCACGGAAACGCCATTTTCCAGCCTACTAAGAACGTTCGGGAAGCGCTGGATGGTCCCTCGATTTGGGACAAATGTCGGCGGCTCGGGCGGGCTCGCGCGGACACGTCCGAAAGGCTTTCGCGAACGAAAACGGGGGGGCGCGGATCGTGAGCGGAGGTCGAAGGGCGCTTCAGACCCCGCTCGCCGGGGGACGGGGACGCCGTTCGAAGATGCGCCGCTCGAAGAGCGCCACGGCGCTCTCCGTCCGCCGGTAGCCCCAGTGCTGGAGGACGTCTTCGACCCGCTCGACCGGCTCCCGCAGGCCGCGCGTCGCCCGGTTCACACCATCGACCAGGAAGGCCTCGAGGCCCGGAATCTCGCGCAGAGCGCGGGCCACGCGTCCACGCGAAGCCTCGGCCGTCAGGAGCAGATGGCGCACGAACCCGAGCCGACAACCGAGGGCGCGGCGGTCCTCGGGGTTCGACAGGAGCTCGGGAGGCGGAAGGAGTTTCTCGGGGGAGCCAGAGTCCACATTCGAACGTACCCCGCTTGGAGGCGAGCGCCAAAACGCGCTCGGAAAGTCGCCTCCGAAGACGTCAACGCCCCGGCTCGAGGGCCCGCGCGCGCCGCCGCGGAGCCGCGGCCACGACCTCGCGCAGGATCCCGTCGAGGTCGAAGTGCGGCCGAAACCCCGTCCAGCCCGCAAGGCGCTCGAGCGCCGGCCGCCGACGGGGAATGTCGTCCACGTCGATGCCATAAGCCTCGCGATAGGGCATGCGCACGATCGGCGAGCGTGACCCGGTCACGGACACGACCCGCTGCGCGAGCTCGAGAATCGAAACCTCCTCGTCCGACCCCACGTTCACGACCTGGCCCCACGCGCGCTCGGTTTCGAGCAGGAGCCCGACGGCCCGAACGGCGTCCTGGACGGCCAGGAACGAACGCGTCTGCGTGCCATCCCCGAAGACCGTCAGCGGCTCGCCCGCCAGCGCCTGGCGGACGAAGTTCGGCAAGACCATGCCGTAGCGTCCCCGCTGCCGGGCCCCGACCGTGTTGAAGAAGCGCACCACGAGGACCCGCAGCCCCTCCGAGCGCGCGAGCGCGAAGGCCGTCCGTTCGGAGAGCGCCTTGGTCGCCGCATAGATCCACCGGCGCTCCTCGGGGTGCGGCAGCTCGATCGCCGCCTCCTCCCGAAACGGCGGCTCGCGCCGCCCGTACACCTCGGACGTCGACGCGAGCAGCACCTCGCGCCCGTGGCGCGCGGCGGCCCGCAGGACGTTGAGCGAGCCCGTCACGTTGGTCTCGACCGTCCGAGCGGGCGCAGCGAGCACGAGCCGCACCCCCACCACCGCGGCCATGTGCAAGACGCGCTCGTGCGCCGCCACCAGCCGCTCGACCAGCGCCTCGTCCGTGACCGAGCCCTGGACGAACTCGAACCCGGGTGCGTCTTGCCAGGCGCTCAGATTGGACAGCCGGCCGGTCGAGAGGTCGTCGAGCACCGTCACCCGCCCGCCCTGCGCCAGGGCCTCGGCGACCAGGGCCGAACCGAGGAAACCGGCTCCACCGGTGACGAGAATGCGGGGGACCTTCATGGCGTGGGGTCGCTGACGCCTGAGAGCCGCCTGTCTTCCTGCGCACCCGGGCGAGCTGCGCGCGGGGGGCGCCGGCGCCGGGAGAGGAGACGGCCGTGGCGACGGCCAGTGGACACCTCCCGCCCCCCGCCATCAACCGCAAGCGTCCCACAACAGGCCAGGTTCCCTCGCGGAGCGGGCTCGGGAAGCGGGATCCCGGCCAGGGAGACCCTGCCTCAGGCCTCGGGGCGGCGAACGAAGACGAGGAAGCCCTCGACCTTGCGGCTGCGCCGGAAGCCGAAGAGATGGAAGACGTCCACGACGCCGAAGCGCGCGATGCGGGGATCGACCAGAAACACGCGCGGGTTGTGCGGATGGCGATGGACCCCCGGCAAGAAGCGCAGGAGCCCCCCGAGGCGCAGGCGCCGCAGGAAGGCCGAGAGCCGCATCCAGAAGGGCTGGACCTCGCTTCCGAGGAAGAAGCCGTCGTTGCCCTGCCCCTGGTAGCGCGGCATCAACAAAAGCCCCGTCAGCGGACCGCGGACGACGCGCTCGCGCTCCTCGCCCGACCAGGCCAGGACCTCGCCCTTCTCCACCAGGTGGAAGTTCGTGTAGCCCGGCTCCATCTCGAACACCTCGCCCGAGGCGATGCCGTGGCGGTAGCGGATCTCGACCACCTCGGGCATGCCCCAGGCGGTCTGGCCGAGGAGGTCGCGCAGCCCCTCGATGTCGGGGACGTCTTCGGCGGCGACGAGGCCCAGGGCTTCGAGGCCGAGCCAGATCGCGGCGGCATGGTGGTCGACGGTCGATTCGAGCTCGTTCTGGCCGCCCTCGAGGCACACGGCCACGTGACCTTTCTCGCCGAGCCAGGCCAACAGGGTTCCGTCGACGCTCTCCTCCAGCCCGAGCAGGAGCGGCACGGGCAGCGCCAGCGCCAGGCGCCGGTTCTGCAGCGTGTCCGCCATGATCGTGAAGGGGCAACCGTCGGCGGAGGTCGAGTGCAGATCGAGCAGGCCCACCTTCGACCAAGCTTGCGCGTCCATGTGCTCGCGCAGCGCTCCCCAGAGCTCGCGTTGCTCGCGATCCTCGGCGCGGTCCTCCTCCGGCGCCTGGCGCTGGAGCTTGTCCACGCGCTCGTCGGTCCAGGCGCGGTTCAGGTCCCGATCGAGGTAGCGGACCCCCATCTGCAGCGCGCTCTTGTTGCCGACCAGCGCGACGAAGCGGCCGCGGATCGGCGTCTCGCGCTGGCGCAGCTCGGCCAGAACGCGCGCGGCGGCGAGAACGCCGGCCGGCTCGTTGCCGTGCAGGCCACCGAGCACGAGAAACAGGGGACCGGGTCGGCCCTGCTCCCAGACCCCGTGGACGCGCTCGTCGAGCAGCGCCTCGTGTCCTTCGATCAGGCTTCCTCGCGCAACCATCGATCAAGCAGCTTGGCCGCGACCTCCATCAGGTCCCCTTCGGTGACGATGCCGACGAGTCGCTCGCCCTGGACGACGGGCAGGCAACCGACCTTCTTCTCGCGCATCAGCGCGATGGCGTCGAGCGTGCTGGTCTCCGGACCGACGGTGACCGGGTCCTTGCGCATGATCTCGCGCACGGCGACGGCACGGCCGTCCTCGCGCTGGCCGCCGCCGACCATGCGCAGGAGCTGGCGGTGCGTGATCAGACCGACGAGCTTGCCGCGCTCGTCCTCGACCGGCACGTGTCGGAGATGCTCCCAGTCCATGACGCTGGCCGCGAGGTCGACGAGGTCCTCGGGATGCACGGTGAAGAGGTCGCCGGTCATCAGCTGACCAACGGTCCGGTAACTCGCCCGGATGTCGTCCGTGCCCTGGATCGTGGCTAGCTTCCAGCGGTGCACCGGCTCGCCCGTCTTCTGGTTCTCGAGCGTCACGGAGGTCAGGGCGCGGTAGCGCTCGTCCGCACTGCCCTGCTGCCCCATCCCCTCCAGCGAGTCGAGGAACCACTGGGCTCCGGTGCGGCCGCTCGCGACGCGTTCTTCGATGACCCCGATGTAGCGGTCGATGTCCGCGGAGGCCAAACCGTGGGCCAGGAGGCCCTCGCGGGCGAGCGGCGCCAGGTGCTTGCCGATCAATTCGTCTGCGCCGACGGAGCGGCCACCGATCCAGTCCAGGCGGGCGTTGAGTCCGTAGCGGGCGGCGGCCATGAAGTTCTGCTTGGCATCGTCGAAGGCCATGGCCTTCGACACGTCGCCGTATTCGTCGGCCAGAGCGCACATGAGACCGAAGTAGAAGGCCGCGTTGGCCACCTCGTCGACCACGGAAGGCCCTGCAGGCAGCACCCGGTTCTCGATCCGGATGTGGGGCACCCCGTCGGCGACCCCGTAGCAGGGCCTGTTCCAGCGGTAAACCGTGCCGTTGTGCAGGCGCAGGGCCTTGAGCGACGGGACCCGCCCGCGCTCGATCTCCTCCAGCGGCGACTCCTCGAGCTCGGTCGCGATCAGCACCCGGAAGCGGGCCACGTCCTCGCGGAAGATCTCCATCACGGACTCGCGGACCCAGTCGTCGCCGAAGCTCACGCGCATGCGCCCGCCGCGCTGGGTGTGCGCCTCGGAGCGGGTATCGAGCGACTGCTGGAAGAGCGCGACGCGCGTCTCGTGCCACAGCCGATGTCGCAGGAGCACCGGCGAATTAACCGCGGCGGCGAGCACGGGCGCGGTCACGACCTGGGCCAGGTTGTAGAGGTGAGCGAACTCCTGCGGTGCCACCTGGAAGTGGACCTGGAAGCTCGTGTTGCAGGCTTCCAGCATCACGTTGTCGTGCGTCGTCTGCAGCTCGTCGAGGCCCTTGATCAGGGTCCGGAACTCGCCGCCGCGCAGCTCGCGCATGACGTGGTTCAGCTGGTAGAAGCGCGGGATCGGCGTCATCGAATCGAGCCCGAGGTTCTTCTTCTCGAGCGTCGGCAAGATGCCGGTCATCACCACACCGACGCCCTCCGTCGCAGCCGCTTCGCGCGCCTCGTTCAAGAACTGGTCGAGCAGCGCTTCCATGCGCGCGAGGCAGTCCCCGTCGAGCACGAGCGGCGGCAGGTTCGCCTCGAGGTTGAAGAGTCCGAGCTCGGTCGTGAAGTGGGAGCGGTCCAGCTTCTCCAGGATCGACAACGCACGGTTCGCGGGCGCGAAGGAGCGATCGACCAGGAAGAGTTCCTGCTCCGCTCCGATGCGGCGTACGCCGGTCTCGATCATCTCACGATCGATCATCGTCTCGAGCGCCCGCACGTCCTCCAGGAGCGCCCGCATGAAGGCGCGCAGGTTCTCGTTGTCGACGCCTTCGTGGATCTCGTGTTCGCCCATGGGCCTTTGGTGCAGGGGTGGGTGGCGAGGGGGACTCTGGCCCGCGCAGCATAACAGGCCCGCGCGTCGGGGCCTCGCTCCCCTCGTTCCCCCCCCGGCGATCCCCTACCATGCGCCGATGACGATCCGTTCCGAGGACGGCGAGCGCCTCGGGCGCCACGAGCGACGCTTGCGCTTCCTGCTCGCCCACCTCGCGGGCCGCGCGATCCGCTCCCGCGTCGAGCTCGACGACCTCGTGCAGGAGGTCTGGCTCCGAGCCCTGACGTCGGCCCGGGGACTGCCGCCCGTCGATCCCGCCGACCCCGCGGACACGGCGCTCGCGCGCCTGCTCGCGCGCATCGCCCGCAACACCGTCGTCGACGTCGCGCGCGCGCTGCGGACCAAGAAGCGTGACCGCCGGGAGGTCCCGCTCCAGCGCTCCGATTGGAGCAGCGCCGGCCCCCGCGCCAGCGCGCTCGCGGCGCACGGACCCGGCCCCCACACCCGGGTCGCCGGGGCCGAGGACGAAGCGCGCCTGCTCGCGAGCTTCGAGCGGCTCGCCCCCGAGCACCGCCGCGTCATCGGCCTGCGCCAGTTCGAGGGGCTCTCCGCCCGCGCGGCGGCAGCGCGCCTCGGCCGGAGCGAAACGGCGGTTCATTCCCTCTACCGGCGCGCCCTCGCCGCCTGGCAGGAGTCCCTGGGCGCTCCCGGCGGCCGGGACGAGGCCCGCCCGGAAGACCCACCGCGCTAAAGTTCGCCGAATCCGCGACGAATCCGCCGCGTACCCACGCCGTCTTCCCCATGAGCGAACGCGACCTCGACGACCTCCTCGACCGCATCGTGGCCGAGTACTCCGATCAGGTGCAGGCCGGCAAGACCCCCCGCCACGGCGCGGTGCTCGAGCGCGTGCCCCGTGAAGCGCGCCCCGGGCTCGAGCGCTGCCTCAAGATGATCGACGCGGGCCTCGTCCAGGGCCCCTCGCCGACGCGCAAGCTCGCGCCCGGCGTCGAGTTCGGCCGCTACCGCCTGCTGCGCGAGATCGGTCGCGGCGGCATGGCCCTGGTCTGGTTGGCGCGCGACACCGAGCTCGAACGCCCCGTCGCGCTCAAGATCCTGCGCCCGGGACTCGCCTTCGAGGCGCGCCACGTCGATCGCTTCCGGCGCGAGGCGCTGGCCGTCGCCAAGCTGTCGCACCCCAACATCGTGACGATCCACGACGTGGGTTCGGCCGACGGCTACCACTACCTGGCGATGGAATACGTCGAGGGACCGTCGCTCGCCACGGTCCTGGAGGCGCTCCCCGACAAGCGCAGCACGAAGGCGGACGCGCTGATCCGCGCCTCCGGCATTCCCGCGCTCGTTCAGCGCGACGAGACCTTCGAGCAGGTGCTCGCGCGCCTGTTCGCGAGCGTCGCGCACGCCCTCCAGACCGCCCACGAGCTCGGTCTCGTGCACCGCGACGTCAAGCCCTCCAACATCCTGCTCAAGAAGGACGGCACGCCCGTCGTCGCGGACTTCGGGCTCGCGAAAGGCGAAGAGGATCCGGCCCTGTCGCTGACCGGCGACACCCTCGGCACGCCCTACTATATGTCGCCCGAGCAGGCTTGGCTGTCGGACGCGCGCATCGACCACCGCACCGACGTCTACAGCCTAGGCGTGTCGTTCTACGAGGCGCTCTCGGGGCGTCGTCCGTTCGAAGGCAAGACCGCGCTGGAAGTCTTCGAGGCCATCAAGACCTCGGTCCCGCCCTCGGTCCGCAGCGTCGCCCCGACGACCTCGAAGGACGCCGACGCGCTCATCCGCCGCGCGATGGCCCACCGCCCCGAAGATCGCTACGAGACCGCACGGGCGCTGGCCGAGGACTTCGAGCAGGTCGCACAAGGAGCTCCGACCCAGGCGCGCGCGAACCAGGGCTCGTGGCTGCGCCGCGTGCGCACCGAGCTCTCCTTCCTGCGCTCGGGACGCCCGCTCGAGTACAAGTCCGCGCGCACCTTCCTCGGCCTCCCCCTCGTCCACATCGTCCGCCGCCGCCGCCCCGGCGAACCCTTGCGCATCGCCAAGGGTTGGTACGCCTCCGGCGAGATCGCCATCGGCGGCATCGCGACCGGCGGCATCGCGCTCGGCGGCATCGCCCTGGGCGGCCTGGCCGCGGGCCTCCTGTTCTCCTGGGGAGGGCTCGCCCTCGCCCTCGGCGTCGCCTTCGGCGGGATGGCCCTGGGCGTCGTCGGCATCGGCGGCATCGCCGGCGGCGCCCTGGCCTTCGGCGGCATGGCCTTCGGCTACGCCGCCATCGGCGGCCTGGCGCGCGGCGTCTACGCCATCGGCGGCGACGCCAGCGGCAGATACGTCGTCACCGAAGGCCGCGAGGACCCCGAAGCCGTCGCGTTCTTCGAGCAGGACTGGCTGGGGATGTTCGACTGGCTTCTGCAGGCCGCGCGGGGCGATGGGTGATGGGCGGCTTCGAAGGAGGGTTCGATGAGGATTCGACGAGGTCTCGAACTTCGCAACTGACTTCGAAACTGACTTCGAAACTGACTTCGAAACTGACTTCGAAACTGACTTCGAAACTGACTTCGAAACTGACTTCGAAACTGACTTCGAAACTGACTTCGAAACTGACTTCGAAACCGACTTCGCAACCGACTTCGCAACCGACTTCGCAACCGACTTCGCAACCGACTCGCTCGCTTCGCTCGCCATCGCTGCGCGCGGTGAACGGGATCTGTGACGGTGAGGCGGCACGGCCGCGTGGGGCGCAACCCGAGGGCCGAGCCGTTCCGAGAGTCGCGGGCCGACACCCCCGTTAGGACGCGGCGCACACTCCGTCGTGCGCCTGTGCCTGATTTCGCGGCTGCGCCGCGAAACGGCACCAGTACGGAGCCTTCGGCTCCGAGGCTACGGCGCGCCTTCGGCGCTCCTCCGCTGCACGGACCATCGCCCAGTGCCTTGGACGGGCGCGACGACTTTGGTGATGAGCTTCGAGCATGATCGTTGACGGGGATCGGTGACGAGGGCTGCGGAGGCCCACCGGAGGTGGGCCGTAGCCTCGGAGCCGAAGGCTCCGTGCTGGTGCCGTTTCGCGGCGGTAGCCGCGAAATCAGGCACAGGCGCGCGACGGAGTGCGCGCCGCGTCCTGAGGAGGTGTCGGCCCGCGGCTCTCGGACCGCTCGGCCCTCGGGTTGCGTCCCTCGCGCCCGTGCCGCTTCACCGTCACAGATCCCGATCACCGCGCGCAGCGATTGCGAGCGAAGCGAGCGAGTCCGTTGACCGCGCCCAAAGTCCATCGAGGAGACCATGGAGCTCCGCTGGACGCCTCGCTCGCTTCGCTCGCAATCGGCTCGCGCTGTGAACGGGATTCCGCCGGGCACGAAACGCTCACGCCCGCGAGGGGCGCAACCCGAGGGCCGAGCGCTCGGTCAGTCGCCAGCCCCATCCACCTCAGGACGCGGCGCGCACTCCGTCGCGCGCCTGTGCCTGATTGCGCGGCTCACGCCGCGAAACGGCACAAGCACGGAGCCTTCGGCTCCGAGGCTACGGCCCACCTCCGGTGGGCCTTCGCAGCCCTCGTCCTCGACCACCGTCCTCGACCACCGTCACCGCCCACTCGTCACCGCCCCAAGTCCCTGGTCACGATCGCAGAACGTCGTCCCGGTCCAAGGCGCTGATCGAGGGCCCCTGCAGCGCAGGAGCGCCGAAGGTGCTCCGTAGCCTCGGAGCCGAAGGCTCCGTGATGTGCCGTTTCGCGGCGGTAGCCGCGAAATCAGGCACAGGCGCACGACGGAGTGTGCGCCGCGTCCTAAGGAGGTGTCGGCCCGCAGCTCTCGGACCGCTAGGCCCTCGGGTTGCGTCCCTCGCGGCCGTGCCGCTTCACCGTCACAGATCCCGTTCACCGCGCGCAGCGATTGCGAGCGAAGCGAGCGAGTCCGTTGACTTCGCCCAAAGCCCATCGAGGAGACCATGGAGCTCCGCTGGACGCCTCGCTCGCTTCGCTCGCAATCGGCTCGCGCTGTGAACGGGATTCCGCCGGGCACGAAACGCTCACTCCCGCGAGGGGCGCAACCCGAGGGCCGAGCGCTCGGTCAGTCGCCAGCCCCATCCACCTCAGGACGTGGCGCGCACTCCGTCGCGCGCCTGTGCCTGATTGCGCGGCCCCCGCCGCGCAACGGCACAAGCACGGAGCCTGCGGCTCCGAGGCTACGGCCCACCTCCGGTGGGCCTTCGCAGCCCTCGTCCTCGACCACCGTCACCGCCCACTCGTCACCGCCCCAAGTCCCTGGTCACGATCGAAGAACGTCGTCCCGGTCCAAGGCGCTGATCGAAGGCCCCTGCAGCGCAGGAGCGCCCGAAGGCGCTCCGTAGCCTCGGAGCCGAAGGCTCCGTGCTGTGCCGTTTCGCGGCGGTAGCCGCGCAATCAGGCACAGGCGCACGACGGAGTGTGCGCCGCGTCCAAAAGGAAGTGCCGGCCCGCGGCTCTCCGAAGAGCCGGGCCCTCGGGTTGCGCCCCTCGCGGGCGTGACCGTTTCGTGCCCGGCGGAATCCCGTTCACAGCGCGAGCCGATTGCGAGCCGAAGGCGAGCGAGTCCGTCCGATCCAACCCCGCCGCCCTAGACCTTCTCCACCCCGATCGCCGCCGTCGCCCCCGCGAGCTCCGCTTCGTGCACGTATCCGGACGGCGCCTCGAAGCTCAACGACTCCGCCAAGGTCTGCTCGCGAACCCAGTCGGCGTGGGCGCCGACCGCCTGCTGCGATTCGTCGTTGGCGGTGATGCGCAGGCGGATGCGGTCGGAGACGTGCAGGCCGGCTTGCTTGCGGGCGATCTGGATCAGGCGGACGGCGTCGCGGGCGAGGCCTTCCTGTTCGAGCGCGGGGGTCAGGCGGACGTCGAGGACGACGGCGACTTCGGCGCCGGGGACGGCCTGGATGGCAGAGCCTTGCGACTCGGCCTTGGGGACGAAGGCGAGCTCGTACTCGCCGGGTTCGAGGTCCAGGTCGGCGACGCGGATGCCGTCGTCAGTGCGCTTCCAGTCGCCGCCTCGGGCGGCGGCCAGGAGTTCCTTCATGCGCTTGCCGACGCGCGGGCCCAGGGCGCGTGCGTTGAGCTTCAGGTCGAAGTCACCGAAGGCGTGCAGGTCGGTTTCCGTGCGGACGTCCTTCACGTTGAGCTCGTCGCGCAGGAGCTCGGCGAAGGGGGCGACGCGTGCGGCGTCGGCGCCGGCCACGGTCAGGCCTGCGAGCGGGAGGCGGATCCGCAGGCGCTTGTCCTCGCGCAGGCCGAGCGCCACCGAGGAGATCGCGCGCACGAGGTCCATGTCCGCGACCAGCTCCGGATCCGCCGGCAGCTCGTCGGCGTTCGGCCAGGCGGTCAGGTGCACGCTCTTCTCGTTCGTGAGGCCTTGATAGATCGCCTCCGTCATGAGCGGCAGGAGCGGCGCCGCGACGCGGCAGAGCAGGCACAGCACGGTGTACAGCGTGTCGTAGGCTTCGCGCTTGTCCTGGTCGTGTTCGGTCTTCCAGAAGCGCGGGCGGCTGCGGCGGATCGACCAGTTGTTGAGCGCGTCCAGGAAGGAGCGCACCGACGCACAGGCGCCGGCGATGTCGTAGCCGTCCATGTCGCGCTGGACGTCCTCCACGAGCGCGCGCAGCTTGGCCAGGATGTAGCGGTCCAGCGTCCCCGTCGCGTCGGTCCGCGGCTCGGCCTCGATGCCGTCGGCGTTCGCGTAGAGGCAGAAGAACGAGTAGGCGTTCCAGATCGGGTTGATGACGAGCCGCACCATCTCGGCGATGCCCTTGCCCTCGCGGTCGACGCGCAGGTCGCCGCCGCGCAGGACCGGCGACGAGCACAGGTACCAGCGCAGCGCATCCGACCCGACGGTCGCGAAGACCTCCTCGGGGTCGGGGTAGTTGCGCAGGCGCTTCGAGAGCTTCTTGCCGTTCTCGTCGACGACGACGCCGTGGCAGATGGCGTTCTTGAAGGGCGGGCGGTCGAAGAGCGCCGTCGACAGCACCATCATCGTGTAGAACCAGCCGCGCGTCTGGGCGACGTACTCGGACACGAAGTCGCCCGGGAAGTGGCTCTCGAACCAGTCCTTGTTCTCGAACGGGTAGTGCACCTGGGCATACGGCATCGAGCCCGACTCGAACCAGCAGTCCAGGACGTCCTCGACGCGCCGCATGGTGCTCTTGCCGGTCGGGTCGTCAGGGTTCTTGCGCGTCAGGGAGTCGACCGCGGGGCGGTGCAGGTCGTCGAGTCGCACGCCGAAGTCGCGCTCGAGCTCGTCCAGGCTGCCGTAGACGTCGATGCGCGGATAAGCCGGATCGTCGCTCCTCCAGATCGGTAGCGGCGAGCCCCAGAAGCGGTTGCGGCTGATCGACCAGTCGCGCGCGCCCTCGAGCCACTTGCCGAACTGTCCATCCCGGATGTGCTCCGGGATCCAGGCGATCTCCTGGTTCAGCTCGACCATCCGGTCGCGAACCGCCGTCACCTTCACGTACCACGACGAGAGCGCGCGGTAGATCAGGGGCTGGTCCGTGCGCCAGCAATGCGGGTAGTTGTGCACGATCGTGTCGTGGCGGACGAGCACGCCGCGGCGCTTGAGCTCGGCGATGATCGGCTTGTTCGCCTCGAGCACGTTGAGCCCTTGCCAGTCGGGCACCTCGGCCGTGAAGCGGCCCTGCTCGTCGACCGGGCAGACGACCTCGATCCCGTTCTCGGCGCACACGCGCTGGTCGTCCTCGCCGAAGCCGGGCGCCATGTGCACGACGCCCGTGCCTTCTTCGGTATCGACGAAGTCGCCGGCCAGGACCCGAAAGGCGTCGCGGTCGGCGAAGTAGGCGAACAGCGGCCGGTACGTGCGACCGACCAGCTCGGCGCCCTTCACGAGGCCGACTTCGCGCGCGCCCGCGAGCTCCTTCTCGTAGTTGCCGCGCGCCGCCGCCCCCACAATCAGCCGTTCGCCGTCCAGCTCGAGCACGGCGTAGTCGATCTCCGGCCCGACCGCAACGGCCAGGTTCGAAGGCAGCGTCCAAGGCGTCGTCGTCCACACGAGGATCGACGTCTTGGTCTCGTCACCGTCGCGCGGCTCGAGCTCGAGGCGCACGGTGATGGCCGGGTCTTGGCGCTCGCGGTAGGAGTCGTCGAGCCGGGTCTCGAAGTTCGAGACCGGCGTCTCGGCCGCCCACGAGTAGGGCATGACGCGATAGCTCTCGTACACGAGCCCCTTCCTGTAGAGCTCGGCAAAGGCCCACATGACGCTCTCCATGAAGGAGAGGTCCATCGTCTTGTAGTCGTTTTTGAAGTCGACCCAGCGCGCCTGCCCGCGGACGTAGCGCTCCCATTCACCCGTGTATTTGCCGATCGAGGCGCGGCAGTGTGCGTTGAAGCGGTCGATGCCGTACTCGACGATCTTCTTCTGGCCGGAGATGCCGAGCGCCTTCTCCGTCTCCATCTCGACCGGCAGGCCGTGGCAGTCCCAACCGAAGCGCCGCTCGACGCGTCGGCCGCGCATCGTCTGGTAACGCGGCACGATGTCCTTCACGTAGCCGGTCAAGAGATGCCCGAAGTGCGGAAGGCCGTTCGCGAAGGGCGGACCGTCGTAGAAGACGTACTCGCCCGCGCCGGCCGGGTGCTGGTCGACCGAGGCCTGGAAGATGCCACCACGCTCCCAGCCTTCGAGCACTCCGGCTTCGATCGCGGCGAAGTCCGGCTTGCTCTCGACGACGGGGTAGCGGCGGGTGGCCTTGGCGGCTCGGGACATGGTTGTGGCCCTGATGGAACGAAGGGAGCGGGGAACGGCGACGGACGACGGACGGAGAGTGTAGGTCGGGGAGGCGTGGTGCTCTAGCGCGCACCCGGTCAGGAACCGAGCAGCGGGCCCTTGGCACCCTGCCTGCGCCAACGGTCGAGTGCCGCGCTCAGCGCGGATCCGGCCGCGTGTAGGCCCCCGACTCGCGCACGGCCGCGGGAAGCTCGGCGGAGAAGGCCCGCAGGTTCGCGATCAGGGCCGCGCGCGCCTCGGGCACGACGGCGTAGAAGGCGACGCGTCGATCGGCGACGCCGATTCCGCTCCCGATGTCCCAGGTCCCGACCCGCTCCCAGCTCTCGGGCTTCGCGTACCAGTTCGGATAGGCGACGGCGACGCGGACCCCGCGCTCGACGCAGACCGCGTCCATGGCCGCGGGCGTATAGGCATTCGCGAGCCGCAGGGTGGCGGCCTCCATGCTGGCGAGCCCGGCCAGGTCGAAGAGCCGGTGGTCGCCCAGCCAGGAGATCGCGCCGATGTCGTTGGCGGCGATCGGTTGCCCTTCGTAGTGCTCCGCCAGGAAGCGCCCCATCTGGACCATCTGCCGGTTCGTGTTGACGCAGGCCTGCACGCCGTGCAGCGCTGCGACGACTCCGCGCTGTCCGGCGAACGGGACCGCCAAGAGGAGCCCCACGAAGGCCAGCGCGACGGATTGCGGGAGGCGCGCCGGATCGAAGAGCCGCCAGGGGCGTCGGCCCTCGAGCCAGCGCCAGGCCGCGGGCACGAGCACCAAGAGGCCGTGAACGACGAGGAAGAGGTCGTAGCGGTACAGGTTGCCGGTCTTCGCGAACTGCAGCTGGAACAGCGCGCAGACCATGAAGAAGAGCGCGATCAGCCGTTCCTCCCGCCAGAAGCCGCCCGAAGTGCGCGGCCGTCCGAGCAGGAGCACGCTCGTCCCGAGCAACAGGAACAGGAGGTCCGGCGCCCGGAACAGGCGCTCGTAGAGGGCGCGGCCGAGCGTTTCGAGCTCGGGCGAGTTGCCCTTCAGCAGGACCGAGTTCGGCAGCCAGTTCCATCCGTGTCCGAGCGAGATGGCCGCGTAGCCGGCGACGGGCAGCGCGCCCGCCAGAGCGAGCGCGAACGCGAAGCGCCGACGACCTCGCACGAGCGCCAGGACGCAAGCCAGCCCGACGGGCGCGAGCCCCTCGAAGCGCGTGAGGACCAGCGCCGAGGCCAGGACAAGAACGCCGAGGTCGCGTGCCTTCGGTCGAGCACCGGGCCGGGCGACGAGCGCGCGCGCGACGCTCCACACGAACGCGAGGTGCAGGAGCGTGTGCAGCACGTGCTCGAGCCCGGTCAAGACGACGGTCGCGAGCCCGGTGCAGGCCACCAGCACGACGGGCACCACCAGCGGCAGGTAGCGCCCGGGCACCGCCGGGAGGAAGCGCCGCGTGACGACCAGCAAGAGCGTCGCCAGGGCTGCGTTCCAGGCCAACGGGACGAGCGCGCAGGCTCCCGTCAGGGAAAAGGAGCCCGCCAAGAGCAGCGGCCACGAGAGCGACGAGGTCGACGAGCTGAACCCGTACGGCGTCACGCCCCAGACCCCGTGCGCCACGAAGTTCTTCGCGACGGCCAGGTGGATGTAGGCGTCGTCGAGGGCGTACGTGAAGCCACCGGTCTGCGCGAAGACGCCGTAAGCCTGGACTGCGAGCACGGACCACAACAGGAGAACGGCGGGGAGACTCTTCACTTCGCTGCGGCTCGGTGGACCGCGCGCAGAGTGTAGGTCGTGGTCGGACGGCCTCAGCGCTTCGATTCGTCGGAAAACCGCAGCACGACAGCGAGCACCTCGCCGACGACGAGGTTCGCGACCCCCTGGTAGGCGCGCGAGCAGGGCCGAGTTCCGCTCCTCGCCGGCAACCGCGGCGTAGACCAAGCCCCGCCTGCGCCACCCCGTGCCTTCGTGCTAGGCTCCGGACTCCGTGCAACTCCAACGAGGACCGTCATGAAAATGCTCGCGCTCGCCTCCCTCTCGCTCGCGCTCCTGGCCGGCCTGGACGACGAGAAGAAGCCCTTCGGCATCGGAGACAAGGTCAAGCCCGAGCTGGTGCTCGAGACGCTTGACGGCAAGTCGCTCAACCTGGTCGAGGCCTGCGAGGACGAGCTGGTCGTCCTGGTCTTCTGGTCGCTGCGGGATCCGCTCGCGCGGACGTACGAGAAGCGCCTCACGAAGCTGCAGAAGGACTTCGAGAAGCAGCCGGTGCGGTTCTTCCTGGTCGACTCGAATTACGACGAGCTCTTCTCCCCCACGATCGACACGCTCGCGCGTCTGAAGGAGTTCGTCGAGAAGCAGAAGCTCGAGCTCGAGATTCTGCTCGACCACGACAACATCTGGGCCGACCGCTTCGGTGCCCTCTCCTCGAACCACGCCTTCGTGCTCGACCCGCGCCACTTCGTGCGCTTCAACGGTGCGATCGACGACGACCCGAAGGGAACGCGAACGGAACGACGCGAGTGGTTGAAGCAGGCCATCGAGGCCGTGCTCGCGCGCTCGGATGCACCGCACCCCATCGCGCGCCCGATCAAGGGCCGCCCGATCCAGCGCAAGCCGAGGTCCTTGTAGTCGCCCAGTAAGGCCGGAATCAAACGCACGGGATTCCGCGAAATGAGGGCTGGACCCTGCGCGGCGGACGCCGATGATGGGTCCATGCACGTCGTCAAACCCCTCCTGTCCACCGTTCTCTTCGCACTCGCGGGCCTCGCGTCCTGCGCCGGCGACGGGACCGCGCGTTCGACAAGCTCCGAAGTCGTCGCGGTCACCTTCCCCCAGCTGCAGGAAGCCATGCGCCCGAAGGCCGGCGAAACCGCCGTCCTCGTCAACATCTGGGCCACCTGGTGAGGCCCCTGCATCCGCGAGATGCCCGAGCTGGTCCAGCTCCACGAAGCCTACGCCGATGACGACACGGTCCGCCTCCTGGCCGTCTCGATCGACCTCGAATCCCCCCGCTCGATCACGACCCTCGAAGGCATCGCGGACTTCGTCGCGACGCGCGGCTTCACGCTCCCCGTGGTCGCCCTGCAAGGCGACCTGCGCGCCTTCGCCGAAACCTTCGGCTTCAGCGGCTCGATCCCCTACACGTTCGTGCTCGACGCCGACGGCCGCATCGTCGACAAGCAAGTCGGAGGCGCCCCCCTCTCACGCTTCGAAGCGATGCTGAAAAAGGCCCAAGGACGCTGACGAGGGAACGGCCCAGCGGCGAAGGGTAGAGCCCGAGATCGCGATCCCCGACGGCGGCCCCCGCGTGAGGACGCCCACGACCGTACAGGCCGCGATGGGCGGTGGCGATGGCGGTGGACTGTCGTCGGTGACGGTGGTCGGTGACGGTGGTCGGTGCCGGTGGTCGGTGCCGGTGGCCGGTGCCGGTGGCCGGTGGCGGTGGCCGGTGGCGCTGGTTGCGGAGGCTCGCCGTAGGCGGGCCGCAGCCTCGGAGCCGAAGGCTCCGTGCTCGTGCCGTTTCGCGGCGCAGCCGCGAAATCAGGCACAGGCGCACGACGGAGTGTGCGCCGCGTCCTGAGGGGTTGGGGTTCGCGACTCCCCGAGCGCGCGGCCCTCGGGTTGCGCCCCTCGCGGCCGTGCCCGCATCGCGCTGGCGGAATCCCGTTCAGAGCGCCAAGCGATTGCGAGCGAAGCGAGCGAGTCCGTGGCCTTCGCCGTGGCCATCGCCTTCGTCCTTGCCGAGCGCGGAAACGCTCCAGGGACTCCCTTGGGCGGACTCGCTCGCTTCGCTCGCAATCGCTGGGCGCGGTTACGCTTTCGCGAGGATTGGACGCGCACGGCCGCGAGAGTCGCAACCCGAGGGCCGCGCGCTCGGATGGTCGCTTGCCCCAACCCCTTAGGACGCGGCGCACACTCCGTCGTGCGCCTGTGCCTGATTTCGCGGCTGCGCCGCGAAACGGCACAAACACGGAGCCTTTGGCTCCGAGGCTTCGGCCCGCCTACGGCGAGCCTTCGCTACCACCGCCTCCGCCACCGCCTCCGCCCTCGCCTCCCACCGCCAGATAGCCGCCCTCCTCCAGGACCTCGCGCAGGCTCGCGAACCGGTATTGGGCCAGGAGGGCGTCCAGACGGGGAAGGGTGCGGTCGAGGTTCAGGTAGTGGCGGAAGCGCTTGAGGAACGAGGCGGGGTAGCGGGGTTGTTCGGGGTCGAATTCCCAGGGGTGCAGGTAGATCGAGGCCGGGCGATCGCGGCGGGCGAGCGAGCCCACGGCGGCGCGCGTGACGGCGCCGGGGAGCAGGCGGAAGTAGCCGCCGCCGCCGACGGGCCAGTTGCGTCCGAGGCCGCGCCAGGTCGAGACGGGGAACTCGACCACCGGGCCGGATCCGGTCGCGACGACCGAGATGCCGGGTTCGAAGTCGGGCACGCCGTAGACCGGGTGGCGCACCGGGTGCACGCTCGAGTCGTAGCGGTAGCCCCGACGGGCCAGGACGTCGAAGCCCCACCAGGTCGAGCGCGTCAGGGTGAACGTCGAGGCCCGGAAGCCGATCGGCTTCGCGGCGCCGGCGCTGACGAGGATCTCCTCCGTGCGCGCGAGGTCGCGCTCCAGTCCGTCCTCGCCGAGGTCCTGCAGGAACAGGTGTTCGTAGCCGTGGCTCGCGACCTCGTGGCCCGCGTCGACGCAGCGGCGCACCCAGTCGGGTCGGCGCTCGGCCACCCACCCCAAGAAGAAAAAGGTCGCGTGGGCGCGGCGCTTCTCGAGGCACGCGAAGATGCGCTCCATGCCCACGTCGAGGCGTGAGGCGACACCGTCCCAATCGTCGCGGCCGATCGAGCCGCGGAGGTTGGCGACGTGGAAGAACTCCTCGACGTCGAACGAAAGGGCGTGCAGGGCTGCGGTCATCGACAGAGGGGCTCCATGGTGGACAGCACGCGCTTGACGTTGCCGTCCCAGGTCAATTCGCGCGCGAGCACGGTCGCGCGCGCCGCGCTTCCCAGGCGGTCGCGCTCGGCGGCGTCGCCGACGAGGCGCGTCACGGCTTCGAGGAAGGATGCGTCGTCACCGCTCGTGACGAGCAGCGCGTCCGCACCGGGCGTGAGCACCTCGCGCAGGTTGGGTTGGTCCGGCGCCAGGATCGCGAGCTCGGCCGCCATGTACTCGTGCAGCTTGAGCGGCGAAGCATACGGATTGATCGCCGGAACGAGCGCCACGTCGAAGGCCGGGAGCAGGCGCGGGATCGAAGCATGCGGGCGCGAGCCCGGGAAGTGCAGCCGGTCGGCGACGCCGCATTCGCGGGCGAGCGCCTCGAGCCCCGGGCGAGCGGGCCCGTCGCCGATCAGGACCAGGCGTGCGGCGGCCAGCTCGGGCGCCGCCAGGGCGCGCACGGCGACGTCGAGGCGGTGCCAGTCGCGGTAGTAGCCGACGAAGCCCAGCACGACGTCGTCGGCCTGGGCCGCGAGGCCCAGGTCCGCGCGGGCGGCCGCACGCACCGCCGCTCGGTCGTCGTAGTCGTACAACGCGAGGTCGACCCCGTTCGGCGTGACGATCACGCGCTCGCGCTCGACTCCGGCCTCGACCAACATGTCGCGCAGCACGCCGCTGACCGCACAGATGCGCTCGGCCGAAGTGAAGACGTAGTCCTCGAGCTTGCGGGCGAGCTTGGGAAACGAGAGTCCGCGGGTCTTGGACAGCTCGAGCACCATCGGTGAGTTGACCTCGAGCATCAGCGGGAGCTTCAAGCGGTCCTTCACCAGGACGCCGGCCACGTTGCCGAAGGCGTAGCGCTCGTAGAGGAAGTCCGGCTCGAAGCGTACCGCGTCCGCCGCGAGGCGCGAGCGCGCGATCCCGTTGTACCCGTATTCCGCGAGCTCGCGCGCGAAGCGTGGCAAGCGCGTGACCCAGCCCCAGCGCGAGCGACCGGCGCTGGCGGACCGCGCGGCCTGGTCCGCTTCCGTGCGGGGCGTCGGAAGCGCCGCACCGTGCTTGACGAGCCCGCTCTCGAAGACGTCGTGGCCGGCGCTCTCGAAGGCGCGCAGCATCGAGCGCACGTGGACGGCCTGGCCGTCTTCCGCCTGCGTTCGGTGGTGGTAGAGGATCTTCACCGCTGGCCTCCGCGCGCCTCTTCGAGGCAGTCCTCGAGCGCCTCGAACGAGGCCTCCCAGGAGAGGTGTGCGATCGCTGCCCGGAGCACGTCGGGCTCCGGAGCGTCCGCGAAGAGCGCCGTCAAGCGCGCCGCCAGAGCCGCGGGAGTGCGCTCGTCGGCGACCATGCGTTGAGTGAAGGGCGCCAGCAGCTCGGCCGTCCCGCCGGCCTGCGTCGCGACGACGGGGCGCCCGCTGGCGAGGGCCTCCAGGACGACGTTCGGACGTCCCTCACGCTTGCTCGTCAGGAGCAGCACGTCGGCCGCAGCGTACCAGTCCACGAGGGTCTCGGGCGTCACCTCGCCCTCGAGCCGCACGCCCGGTTCCCCCGCCGTGGCCGCGGCCAGCGCGTCGCGCAGCGGTCCGCGCCCCAGGAAGGCGGCGCGCACGGGTTCGTCGCAGCCCTCGCGCGCGGCGCGGATCGCGGCCAGCGCCAGCAGCGGGTCCTTGCGCTCGATCAGATGCCCGACGACGAGGACGAGCCGACCGTCGGGCGCGAGCCCGAGCCGCGCGCGCGCGGCGGCGCGGTCCCCGGGCTGAAAGCGTTCGAGATCGACACCGTTCGGGACGAGCCGACCGTGCCCCGGACGCTCGCCCAGGCGGTCCATGGCCTCGACGAGGTCCTGGGAGACCGCGCACCACGTTCCGGCCGTGCGCAGATGCGCCGCGAGCTCGGTCCCGAGTCCGGCTTCCCCCGCGACTTGCAGCACGTCGCTGCCGCGACCGTGAATGACGAACGGGACGCCGGCGGCGCGCGCCAACGGCGCGGCGGCTGCGGCCGGCCAGGCGTAGTCCGCCACGACCACATCCGAGGTCGAGCGCCTTGCGAGCGTCTTCCAGCCCACGCGCGCGAAGCGTGTAGCGTTGAAGCGCGCTCGGCCGGGGACGTGCAGATAGCGCGGGCGTTCGACCGCGACGCCGAGCCGCTCTTCCAGGCGCGGCATGCGTCGGATCTCTCCCCACGCGCCACGGGCCAGGGGCCCAGGCGCGTACGGCAACGGCTGCACCAGCGTAACCTCGTGACCCCGGGCGCGCATCCCGCTCCAGCGACGCTCGGCGAAGACTCCTTCGACCGGACGCTCGGGACTCGGGTAGAGCGAGGTCAACACCCCGATCCTCATGCCAGCGTGTCCTCGACGCGGTGGCGGCGACGCCAGTGTTCGAGCACGAGCAGGCTCCACAACAGGTGCCCGTGATCGCGGCGCCCGGCCTCGTGCTCGGCCAAGACGGCGCGCAGCGCCTCGCGCCGGAACCAGGTCGCGGGCAGCGTCTCGATGGCGTCACGCACCGGGCCGGACAGCGGGCCGCGCATCCAGGCGCGCAACGGCGTGTCGAAGCCGCGCTTGGTCCCATCGAGCACCTCGGACGGGATGCGCCCTCGCAAGGCCTCGCGGAAGGCGTGCTTGCCGCGGCCCGCGCGAACCTTCTCGCTGGCCGGCAAGGGCGCGAAGCGCTCGACGAAGCGGTGGTCCAGGATCGGAACGCGCACCTCCAGCGAGACGGCCATCGAGGCCCGGTCGACCTTGGCCAGAATCTGGTCGGGCAGGTAGGTGTGGAAATCGGCGTACTGGGCGCGGTAGAGCGGATCGTCCACGGTCGGGCGCTCGTAGTGCTGCGCGAAGGCGTGGAAGGGATCGTGTTCGGCCAGCCGCCCTCCGAGCTCGCCCGTGAGCAGGTCGAGCGCAGCGGCGCGATCGATGCGCGACACGCTGCGGTAGTAGGCGTGGGCGGGGTCGTCCCCGACGTTCGAGAGAAACGTTCGTCCCCGGAAGACGCGCGGCGCCCAGTCGAGCTTGGGGTACACGCGGCCCGCCAGGCGGAAGGCGGCGCGTCCGGCGCTGCCGACGCGGCGGCGCAGGCGATTCTCGGCGACGTCGTGCACGTAGCGGCGATAGCCGGCGAAGGTCTCGTCGCCCCCATCCCCCGAGAGCGCCACGGTCACGTGCTCGCGCGCCATCTTCGACACGAGCCAGGTCGGAACGGTCGAGGGATCGGCCAGCGGTTCGTCGAAGAACCACGGCAAGGTCGAGATCGCCAGGGTCGGATCCGGCTCGAGGATCTCGGTGTGGTGCTCGGAGCCCAGGCGCGCGGCGGTTCGTCGCGCGATGTCGAGCTCGTCATGGGAGCGCTCGTGGAAGCCCACCGAGCACACGATCGGAGGTCCCGCAGAACGGGCCATCGACGTGACGACGGCCGTGCTGTCGACCCCTCCGGAGAGGAACGCGCCCAGGGGCACGTCGGCGATCATGCGGTCCTGCACGACGCGATCGAACAACTCGAGGATCTCTTCCGAGCTCGCCGGCTCGCGCAGCGCAGCGGTGGGCAGGTCCCAGTAGCGGCGCACCTCGGGAGCCTGTCCGCGGCGATAGCGCAGCCACGAGCCCGGCGGCAGGCGGCGGATGCCGTCCCAGGCGCTCTCTTCGCCTCCCACGTAGCCTTGAACGAGGTAGTCCAGGAGCGCCGTCGCCCGCAGGCGACGCGGCGTCTCGCCGGCTTCGAGGATGGCCTTGACCTCGCTTGCGAACAGGAGTCCGCGCGCGGTCCGCGCCCAGAAGAGCGGCTTGATGCCCAGGCGGTCGCGGGCGATCAAGAGCTCGCCTCGTCCGGGCCGTAAGTCCAGGATGGCGAAGGCGAACATGCCCACGAGGTCTTCCACCAGTCGCTCTTCCTTCTCCTCGTAGAGATGGACCAACACCTCGGCGTCCGAGTTCGTGCGAAACACGTGGCCGCGTGCGACGAGGCCTTCCCGGAGCTCGCGGAAGTTGTAGATCTCGCCGTTCATGACGACGACGACGTCGCCCGTCTCGTTCTCGATCGGCTGGTGCCCGCCGGACACGTCGATGATCGAGAGACGCCGGAAACCGAGTCCGAAGCCGTCACCGACCCGCGTGCCGCGATCGTCCGGGCCACGATGCACCAGCGAGTCCGTCATCCGGTCCAGGAGGACGGAATCGACCTCTTCGCCAGGATGGTCCAGCGCGATGCCGCAGAGTCCGCACACGGCGTCAGGTCCTCCCCGTCAGGGCCTTGCGCGCGAAGCCGTTGGTCCGCGGGCGCGGCCCGTAGCCGGGCCGTTCGATGTGACGGATCTCACCGCGCGTGCCCTTGCGAACCGGGTGCTTCTTCTCATCGTCGAGCTCGCGCAAGGCCACGTTCTCGAAGACGATCATCAACGCGACCCAGTGATAGAAGAGGTCGAAGTGCGCTCGGTTCAGGAACGCGGAACCGACAATGAAGGCGACCATCGACGCCTCGAACATCGTCGCGTAGTTGATCATCCAGCTGGAGTAGTAGCGCCTGCGCGCCAGGCGACGCACCTTCCAGACCGTCAGGAACGAGGACGCGATCAGCGTCATGTACAGGGCGAAAGCGGGCGTGCCCGCCTCCGCCCAGATCTGGAAGTACGAGGAGTGCGCCACGATGACCTGCGAGCCGTCCAGCTCCTGCGGCGTCGGGTTGTGGCAGTAGTCGAGATAGTGGTGCGGGAAGCGCATGAAGCCGACGCCCAACACCGGGTTGTCCATCGCCATGCGCGTGGCGATACCCCAGGCGCGCAGGCGGCTGGCCGCCGAACCCTCTTCGCTCGGGTTGCGCAGGGTCTGCAGGCGTTCGGTGTAGTCGTCGGGCATCACGATCAGACCGACGATCAGACACAAGAAGGCGATGATCAGACCCGCCACGCGGTTCTTGGAGCGCCACACGAGGACCCCGATCGCCGCGCACACGGACAGAAAGCCACCCCGTGAACGCGTGAGGAAGACGGTGAACACGGTCAGCGGCAGGGCGAAGAAAAAGGCCCGCTTGATCGGCTTGCGTCGCTCGGTCCAGCCCAGATGAAAGAGCATCGGAACGGCCATCGACAGGGCGAGCGAGAAGTCGTTGTTGTCCGCCATCATCCCGCCCGGCCCCTGCAGGATCTGCAGGTTGCCGCCGGACAGAACGCCCCACAAGCCCGACTTGACGCCATAGAAGCCCAGCGACAACGAGATGACCCAGAGCAGCACGCGCAGGCGCTCCTTGTTGTTCACGATGCCGGTCGTGAACAGGGCGATCACGATGATCTTCACGAGCTCCATGTAGCGCGTGAACAAGTAGGCGCTGGGATTGCCCGACGCGAAGATCCCCAGGAACACGAGGACCAAGAGGGCGATCATGATCCAGCAGCGCAGGTCGGGCAGGAAGGCCCGCGTCTGGCGGTTGGTGAGATAGCCGGCGAACGTGATGATCGCGACGTAGTACGACCAGCGCATGGCGCGCGCGAAGCCCCAGGTCAGGTCCTGCGGGCGCATGTACGCCAACCACGAGAACACCGCCAGGCCCACGAAGGGGCGCCGGAAGCAGGCCGGGAAGAGCCCGAAGAGGACGAGGCTGAAGATGAGGTCGCGCATCGTCGGCGGCGTTGCAGGGCAGGCCCGTCACCGGACGCCCGCCCGTGATCCCGGCTAGCCCGTTCGCAAGGTGCTGCGGATGCCCGGGCGTCGGCATCCGCTTCGGTGAGGCACCTGGAACTGCAGGCGAAGCGTTGGATTCGGCCAGGCGCTCGGCTGCCGCACCCCGGTGGAGGACATCGTCGTGGAGCCGGATGACCTTTTCATCGGGCTCCTAGAAGAGGAACTTCATGCGGATGTCGGCGATCGCTTGCGTCAGAGGCACCGGAAGCGACTCGGGGTTGTTGGCCCACATGTAGGTCATCCAGCCGATGCCGGCCAGGATGACCACGCTGGCGAGCCCCACGATGGAGCGCCGCATGCGATTCCAGCGCGCCTCCTTCCTCGTCACGATCGTGTTGATCGAACCCAGGACGGGAATCGACATGATCTGCCCGAGCTCGTGTCCGCTGCGGTAGGCATTGCCACTGAACTCCGCGGCCATCGAAACTCCGAGCCCGAGGGCGAGTCCCATCAGCGTGGCAACCGTCACGATCAGGAGCGCGTTCGGCTCGGAAGGCGTATCCGAGGCTTGGGGCGCCTCGACGATCGAGAAAGGCTTGTCCCAGGCCTTCGTGACGAAGTCGAGCGTGTTCTGCTTGTCCTTGAGCTCGTTGCTGAGCTTCCCGTTCTTCTCGCGCGCCCGCTCGCGTCGTTCGTAGACGTCGAAGAGGTCGCGGTAGTCCTCGGCGCGCGCGGCGGCCAGCGCGCTCTTCTTCTCGATCTGGCTACCGAGCTCGGCGATCTGGCGGTTCTGGCCGGCCAGGGTCGCCTGCTTCTGCTCGATCTCACGGCGCAGCTCGAGGATGCGCGGATTCGGGATCCAGCGCTCCGAGATCTTGCCGGCGCGCTCGAGCGACTTCGACTCGAGGATCTTGGCGTTCATCTCCTCGATCTCGCGCTCGATCACCTGGTACTTGGAGTTGGCCGGCGTCAACGGCACCTGACGTCGCCGCAGGTCCGCGATCGATTGCTCGTACTCCGCGATCTGAGTCTCGAGGTTCACGCCCTTGTCGATGACCGGCTCGGGGATCTCCTGGGGTTGCTCTTCGAGCTGGACCTTGAGCTCGTCCAGCTCGCCCAACACGATGGCTCGGTCCTGCTGGGTCTCCTGCAGGACCTCACGTGTCGCGTCGAGGTCCCGATAGTACGGATCCTTCTCGCGATCGCTCTTGTCGGACGACATCGAGAGCCGCGGATCGATCTCCATCTGCTTGCAAATGTCGATGTACTGGCGGTTGAGGCGCTGCCACTCGGCCTCCGACTCCTTGACCTGGTTCTGCAGGACCTCGCGCTCGCCTCGCAGGTTGTTCTTGTCGCGCTCGACGACCTCGGTGATCCAGCGCTCCGTCAAGGCGGTCAGGAAGAGCTCGGCCCGTTGCGGACGAGTGTCCTTGTACGTGACCTCGATGAAGGTCGAGCCGCGATCCTTGCGCTTGTCACGCACGTCGACCCGGACACTCTTCAGCACGTTGCGCACGAAGATGTGGCGCTCGGAGTTGTTGAGCTTGACGTACTCCGGCCAGAGGTTCGACTGGCTGTTGATGATGTCCTGAATCCGGAAGAAGTGGCGGATGTGGTTCTCCGCGTTCTGGACCTCGGTCGCCGTAGCCGTCGCCTCGGGGTTCTTCAGGAGGTAGTCCGACTCGAGCCGCTTCGGGCGGATCTCGATCTCGGTGAAGACCTCGAACTTCTTCGGGACGATGACCGCGAACACGACCCCGAACGCCAGCACGAAGGACGCGGGCAGGATGACCTGCCAGCGCCGACGTTTCAGGATCTCGAGGAACTCCTGGAGTTGTCCTTGGTCCGCTCCGAATGCCATGTTTAGAAGAAGCCGAAGTTCCGGTTGCCTCGTCCGCTGCGGAAGAGCAGGTCGGGATCCTCGAGCTGGAGGATGACGACCAGGATCTGGCGGAAGATCGAGGAGAAGGGCACGAGGATGCCGGACACGAAGTCCGCCGCCTGCTGCAGCAGCGTCGGCGGGATGTATACGATGTCGAACTCGCGGAGTTTGATGTTCCCGGTGGAGTCACCATTCTCCCACATGTCCGCGATGTTGACCGTGATGATCAGGGGGTCGCGCGGGTCCGCCCGGATCAGGCGAACGCGCCCCAGGTTGGCCTGGTGCTGGCGCGGTCGCGCCGACAGCACGGCCTCGAACAGGGTCACGTCGCCCTGGAAGGGTACGGGCCCCTCCCGCGCCGTCTGTCCCATCACGTAGTAGACCCGGTTGGCCCCGGCCTGGATCTGGACCTTGACGTCGGTCTGGATGAAGTACGGGGAGAGCTTCTGGGTCAGGTAGCTCTCGAGCTCGGTCCGGGTCAGTCCGGCCACGAAGACGGCACCGGCCTCGGGGATCTGGATCGTGCCGTCGATGTCCACGCGCTCGGTCCCGCGGACCTCCTCGTTGTAGGAGTCCACGAACTGCACGGTGTCCCCGATCGTGACGTAGTTCTCCTCCTCGGCGATGCCCACGTAGCGCTTCCCGAAGCCCTCGGTGTTGAGGTACTGCAGGATGCGCTTGTCGACGGGCGCGGTGGAGCAACCGACGAAGAGCGTCGGTTGGAATACCACCAAGACCGTCAAGAGGAGTCCTGTGAGCCTATTCGGCAATGACATCGGGGAGGTTCGCGGGAAGCCGGGGGGGCCAGGGACGGCCCGAGCACCCCGTCGCGCGGGGTGCCGAGGTCTATCGACGGGCCCGTCCGAAAGGTTGAATGGCGCTTCAGGAGCCGTATTGGCGGTCGTAATACTCACGGTAGGCACCGCTCCTAACCCTTTGCATCCATTCGACTTGCGACTGATACCAGGCGATCGTCTTGGGCAGGGCCACTTCGAACGTGTGGCGGGGCTGCCAACCCAGCTCGCGCTGGATCTTGGAGGCATCGATCGCATAGCGACGGTCATGGCCGGGACGGTCCTTCACGTAGGTGATCAGCGACTCGGGTTTGCCGAGCGCGGCGAGCAGCATCCGGATGATCTCGAGGTTCGGGTACTCGTTGTTCCCGCCGATGTTGTAGACCTCGCCCGCCCGGCCCCCCTCGAGGACCACGCGGATGGCCTCGCAGTGGTCTTCCACGTACAGCCAGTCGCGGACGTACAGCCCGTCCCCGTAGACCGGTAGCGGCTTGTCCTCCGAGGCGTTCGCGATCATCAGCGGGATCAGCTTCTCGGGGAACTGGTAAGGCCCGTAGTTGTTCGAGCAGCGCGTCGTCACGGCCGGGAAGCCGTGCGTATGGAAAGCCGCGCGGACGAGCAGGTCGCTGGCGGTCTTGCTGGCGGAATAGGGCGAGTTCGGAGCCAGCGGCGTCGTCTCCGTGAAGTAGCCCGTATCCCCCAGCGAACCGTAGACCTCGTCGGTCGAGACGTGAACGAAGCGCTCGACGCCACGCGCCCGACACTGATCGAGCAGGATCTGGGTCCCGACCACGTTCGTCTGCACGAAGGGCAGGCCCGACAGGATCGAGCGGTCGACGTGGCTCTCGGCCGCGAAGTGCACGACCTCGAGCGGCCCGTCGCCACAGGCTTCGAGGGCGCTGGCCACGTCCTCTTCCTTCGTGATGTCCCCGTGCACGAACGAGTAGGTGTCCTTGTCCTCCACGGCCCGGAGGTTCTCCGGATTGCCGGCGTAGGTCAGCGCATCGAGATTGACCACCCGCCAGCCGGGCCGGGTTTCGGCCAGGTGATGGATGAAATTCGAGCCGATGAACCCGGCTCCACCGGTGACGAGGACCGTCTTCTCTGCCATACGTTCGCTTCCTACGATCGGGATGTCCGAGCGAGCTCGGGGACGAGGAAGCTTTCGAGCGCTTCCCGCCAGGGCTTGAGCCTCCGCCCCCGGATGTCGCCCAGGACCGAGCTGTCGAGCGCACTGTACGTCGGCCGTGGCGCGGGCCGCGGAAACTCCTCGGTGCCGCAGGGCTCGACCGGCGTCTCGACGCCGGCGATGTCCAGGGTCGCGCGCGCCAGGTCGTACCAGCTGCATTCGCCCTCGCAGGCCGCGTGGTACAGGCCCGCCGGGGCCCTGTCCAGAGCGTCCCACAGGGCCGGGGCCAGTTCGAGCGTCGTCGTCGGGGATCCCACCTGGTCCGAAACCACCTTCAGCCGATCGCGTTCCGCCGCCAGGCGCAGAATCGTGCCCGGAAAGTGGTTGCCGCGCGGGCCGTAGAGCCACTGTGTGCGGACGATCCGGAGCTGGCCGGGGGCCTCCTCGAGCGCCGCCAGCTCGCCGGCGCGCTTGCTCTCGCCGTAGACCCCCACCGGGCTCGGCTCGTCCGTCGTGAGGTAGGGCGAGCGCTTGCTGCCGTCGAAGACGAAGTCGGTGCTGACGAGCACGAGCGGGATGTCCGCCGCCGCGCAGGCGCGCGCGAGGACGCGCGGCGCCTCAGCGTTCACGCGGAAGGCGAGCTCGCGCTCCTCCTCCGCCTTGTCCACCGCGGTGTAGGCCGCGGAGTGGATCACGCCGGTGAAGGGACCGTGCTCGCCCACCAACCGCTCGACTGCGGCGGGGTCGGTCAGATCGAAGCCGACGGCCGCCACCGCGGGTCCTTCGGGCCGTCCCGCGATGAGATCGGTTCCGACCGCCGAGACGCCGGAAGGCGCATCGAGGCAGAGCTGACTGCCGAGCATGCCGGCCGCGCCGGTCACCAGCACGCGACGCTCCTTGGCGCTCATCAGGAGGTCTTGTTGGCGCCGCCTTGCGCCACGAGCTGACTGGCCTTCAGCAGGGAGTCGAAGGTCCCCGCGTCGGTCCACCAACCCTCGAGAACCTCGTAGGTCATCGACCCGTCGGTGATGTACCAGTTGTTCACGTCGGTGATCTCGAGCTCTCCGCGATCGGACGGTTCGAGCGTGCGGATGACGTCGAAGACGCGTCGGTCGTACAGGTAGATGCCGATCACGGCCTTGTTCGAGCGCGGGGACTTCGGCTTCTCTTCGATCGAGACGACCTTGTCACCGTGCAGCTCCGCCACGCCGAAGCGCTCCGGATCGTGCACTTCGTGGAGCATGATCTTCGCGCCCTGCCCCTGCTCCTCGAAGTTGCGCACCGCCCGAGCGATGTTCCACTCGATGATGTTGTCGCCGAGGACGACGCACACACTGTCGTCGCCGACCCAGTGCTTGCAGAGCCCGAGCGCCTCGGCGATCCCGCCCTCACCCTTCTGGTAGGTGTAGTTCAGGTGCTTCAGCCCGAAGTCGGAGCCGTTGCCGAGCAGGCTGAGGAAGTCGCCCGACTTCTTGCCCCCCGTCACGATCATGATGTCGGTGATCCCGGCCTTCACGAGAGCCTCGATCGGGTAGTAGATCATCGGCCGATCGTAGATCGGGAGGAGGTGCTTGTTCGTGATCTTGGTGAGCGGGTAGAGGCGTGTGCCCAACCCGCCGGCGAGAATGACGCCCTTCATCGCTTCTGGCTCCGGCAAGGCACGCCGGAACGGCGCTGCCTGGGTCTCGAGGGGGGATTCCGAGGTGGGAAATCGGGGCGGTCACCCTAGCGAGCGGCACCCCCGTTGTCCCGGCGGAATCGGCCGACAGAGGACCTTGCAAGCCACTCGCCGCCCCCCGAGCGCTCGGAAAGCCCGCTCGGCCCCCTTCCACGCTCCCCTCGAGAACGCAGCGCGGCCCCGGCGAAGGGCGAAGGGCCGACGGCTGGGGGGAGCGGGACTCCGGCGGCAGGGACGAGGAATCATTCCGGAGTTTGCACCTGGCCAGCCCCCGCGCGATCCCCGACGATGGCTCCGCCCCACCAGGCACGCCATTTTCGAACCTCCAGAAACAAGGAGAGTCATGCGCAGCAACCTTGCTTCCCAAGGCGCGCTCGGCCGTGATGTCGGTGGGATCGTCGGCTTTGCCGTCCTCGCGCTCGCGTCCGCCGTCAGCGCTCAGAACGTCACGCAGATCATCGGCCCGGACGGCGATGGTACCGGCAACAACCTCCAGAGCCCGCGCGGCATCACCGCCGACGCCGGCGGCAACGTCTACATCATCGGGCATCACAGCGCGAACGCCTTCAAGATCGAACCGAACGGCACGATCACCGAAATCATCGACGCGACCGGTGACGGCGGGATCAACATCCTGGCCCTGCCGAACGGCATCGCCGTCGACTCGAGCGGCAACGTCTTCGTCGCCGGAGGGCTGTCCAACAACGCCTTCAAGATCGAGCCCGACGGCACGATCACCGAGATCATCGACGTCAATCCCGACGGGGGAGGCGGCTTCTTGATCTTCCCGTCCGCCATCACCGTCGATGACGCGGGCAACGTCTACGTGGCCGGTGAGTTCACGCACAACGTCTTCAAGGTCGAGCCCGACGGCACGACGACCGAGATCCTCGGCCCCGACGGCGATGGCCTGGGGAACGAGTTCACCAATCCTTCCGGCCTGGCCGTCGACTCGGCGGGCAACGTGTACGCCACCGCGCGCACGACGCAGAACGCCTTCAAGGTCGAGCCCGACGGCACGGTGACGCAGATCATCGGCCCCGACGGCGACGGCCTGGGCAACACGCTGGGTGACCCCCAAAACATCACCGTCAGTCCGGCCGGCAACGTCTACGTGCCCGGCGTCCAGAACGCCTTCCGCATCACGCCCGACGGAACGATCACGAAGATCATCGACGTGTTCGGTGACGGCGCCGGCAATGGGCTGATCGGACCCTACGGGATCGACGTCGACGACGACGACAACGTCTTCATCAGCGCCTTTTGCACGGGCAACGTCTTCCGGATCACCCTGGCCGGGGTCATCACGGAGGTCATGGATCCGAGCGGGGACGGCGCTGGCAACACCATCTCCTTCCCCTGGGATCTGGCGGTCGACGGACAGGGCAACGCCTACGTCGTCGGCAACGTGTCCGACAACGCTTTCCGTATCGACTCGATGTCGGGCTCGTCGGCGATCCGCAACGGGCTCGGCGTCAATCCGATGGCCTTCGACGAAGAGACGACCGCCCTCATCGGCTCGACCTGGAACACGAGCGTCAAGACGGCTTCGACCGGGGCCGTGGCGAGCAGCGTGCTCTTTTCCTTGGGCGGGCCCACGGCGGGCATCACGCTCGCTCAGGGCGAGCTCTTGTGCCTCCCGCCCTTCGAGGCCGACACGGTGATCGGGGACCTACACGCGCTTCCGATTCCGTACGACATGACCTTGGTCAGCCACACGTTCGCGACGCAGGCGGTACTCATCCGCACCGCGCCGCTCGCGCTCCAGCTGACGAACGCCATCGACGTCACGATCGGCATGTGACGCCCGGCGCGGTCGCAGCCGACCGCGCTCGCACGGTAGACGACGCCGCCTCCACCGGTCACGGGCGGAGGCGGCGCTCGTCGGGCTCCCGCTGAGACGCGGGGCCAGGCACGCACGCGCCGCGCTTCCAGCGGCCGCACGCCCCGACGCCGCCCGCACGATCGAACGGGCTCGGACCCCAGAGACAACGGAACGAGGACCATGAAAACGAACGCCTGCACCGCACTTCGCATCTCCGCCGTCGTGGTCGGGATCGCACTCGCCAGCGCTCCGGCGACCAGCTCCCAGGACTGCATCTCGCAAGTCATCGCCACGAGCGGCTCGGGCTCCGGCAACAGCCTGCTCGACCCCTGGAGTGTCGCCGTCGACGCGCTCGGCAACACGTATGTCACCGGAGCATCGACGCACAACGCCTTCAAGATCGCCGTGGGCGGCGCGGTCTCCCAGATCATCGACGCCAGCGGAGACGGCCTCTTCGGACTGAACACACCGGTCGCGATCCTGGCCGACGCTGCCCAGAACGTCTACGTGGCCGGCTTCGGGAGCAACTCCGTCTTCCGGATCACCGCCACCGGCGTCATCTCCCGCATCCTGGCGTCGAACGGAGACGGGGCCGGCAACGCGCTCCTCTTTCCCTCGGCGCTGGCCGTCGACGCCGCCGGGACTCTCCATGTCGCCGGCTCGGGCAGCGACAACGTCTTCCGGATCACCGCTCCGGGCGAACTCTCGCAGACTGTCGAGCTGGTCCTCGCAGCGAGCGGTGACGGCGCCGGCAACCCGCTCGATCGCCCGGCAGCCCTGGCCGTCGACGCGGTCGGCAACCTCTACGTCGCGGGCGGAGCCAGCGACAACGTCTTCCAGGTCACGCCCGCGGGCACCGTCACGGCGATCCTCGACGCGACGGGCGACGGTCTGGGGCATGCCTTGGACGGGCCCGAGGGGGTCGCGGTGGATGGATCCGGCACCGTCTTCGTCACCGGCGCCCAGAGCGACAACCTCTTTCGGATCAGCGCTCCCGCCCAGCCGGGACAGGTGGTGCGCGAGATCCTCAATGACAGCGGCGACGGTCTCGGCAACGTCTTCCTGTCCCCCGTCGGGATCGACATCGACGCGGCGGGCACGGTCTTCGTCGCGGCCTCACAGAGCCACAACGCCTTCGAGATCCGCGATCCCGGGCTGCTCTCGCAGAGCGTGCGCGAGCTCATCGATTCCTCCGGCGACGGGCTGGGACACCCGCTCACGGGCTGCCGCGGCATCGCCGCCGACGGGCTCGGCGGCGTGCACGTGGCCGGACGCTCGAGCAACAACGCCTTTCGGATCGCGAGCGGTCCCGCGGCCGCGACGTTTCGCAATGGACTCGGCCTGAACCCGGCCGTCTTCAGCGAGGTCACACCCGCGCTCATCGGCCAGAACTGGAATTGCCAGGTCGATCTGGCACCTTCCGGAGCGGTCGCGAGCGTCGTCGCCTTCACCCTTGGCGGCCCCCTGAACTCCGGCCTCGTCCTCGCGGGCCTCGTGCAAGGCGAGCTCCTGGTCCTGCCGCCGCTCATCCGCCCGATCAGCGCCGAGCTGACCGGCCAGCACGCGATCCTCTTGCCGCCTTCCTGCAGCTACGTCGGCCGCCCGTACAGCGTCCAGGCGGCGCTCTTCACGCCGGGCTCGCTGCAGCTGACGAACGCGCTCGACCTCGTGATCGGGACCTTCTGAGGGGCGGCGACCCCGCCGACCCTCCGCTCCGCGGCGCGGGCCAGCTCGATGAGTCCGCGCCGCGCTGGCGCAATTCGGGCCCGCGGCCTCAGGGACGCTCGACCAGCGAGCCGGCTCCGAGACGGTTCTCGTACCAGTCCAGGAAGCGCACGAGTCCTGCGCGCAGGTTCGTCGTCGGCTCGTAGCCGAGCTCGGCCTTGGCCTTGTCGACGTTCGCGTAGGTCACCGGAACGTCGCCGGGCTGCATCGGTCGTCGATCGAGCACGGGCTCGCGGCCCGTCACCTCCCCGATCAGCGCGACCAGCTCGGACAGGGAGACCGTCTGCGACTCGCCGAGGTTGTAGATCTGGTAGCCGCTGGAGCGATCGAGCGCGAGGACGACGCCGTTGACGATGTCGTCGATGTAGGTGTAGTCGCGCCGACTCGAGCCGTCCCCGAAGAACGGGATCGGCTCGCCCTTGCGCGTCATGCGCACGAACTTGTGGATCGCCATCTCGGGCCGCTGACGCGGGCCGTAGACGGTGAAGAAGCGCAGACACGCGATCGACGTCCCGTAGAGATGGTGATGCGTGTAGCAGAGCAGCTCGCCCGCCCGCTTCGTGGCTGCGTAGGGCGAGACCGGACGATGGATATCGTCGTCCTCCTGGAAAGGCACGTGCGAGTTGGTGCCGTAGACGCTGGAGGACGAAGCGAAGACGAGGCGCGTCTTCGGGCGCTGTTCGAGCTCGCGCAGGAGGATCTGCGTCCCGCGCACGTTCACGTCGCTGTACAGCAAGGGGTCGAGCAAGGAACGCCGCACTCCGGCCATGGCGGCCAGGTGAATGACTCCGTCGAATTCGTGCTCGCGGAACAGCTGGGCCACGAGGTCTTCGTCACGAATGTCCCCTTCGATCACGTGCGCGCCCGCGAGCTCGGCGGCATTGGCCCGCTTGATGGCCGGATCGTAGAAGTCGTTGAAGTTGTCGAGGACCCAGACGTCGTCTCCGCGCCCGAGGAGACGCTCGGACACGTGGGAGCCGATGAAGCCGGCTCCGCCGGTCACGAGGATTCGCATGGACTCTTTCACTCGACGGTGACGCTTTTTGCGAGGTTGCGCGGTTTGTCGATGTCGCAGCCCTTCTTCGCCGCGATGAAGTAGGCGAAGAGCTGCAACGGAACGACTCCGAGGATAGGGGAAAGCCAGCGGCCCACGTTCGGAATCTCGATCGCATCTTCGGCGAGCGCCAGGCTCTCCGGATCGGATCCCACGCAGATGACCGGCCCGCCACGGGCCCGCACCTGCTCGACGTTGGCCCGGACCTTGTCGGCGACGGGGTCCTCGGGGACGAGGACGAGCGTCGACATGCTCGGCTCGATCAGGGCGATCGGACCGTGCTTCATCTCTCCCGCCGGGTAGCCCTCGGCGTGGACGTACGAGATCTCCTTCAACTTCAGCGCGCCCTCGAGCGCGACCGGGAAGTTGATGCCGCGGCCGAGGAACAAGAAGCCCTTCTTGCCGGCGTGCGCCTCGGCGATCGCCCGGATGCGCTTCACGGAGTCGCGCGCGAGCAGGTGCTCGAGCCCGGGCCGCACACCCGACAGGTCGTCGAGCAGGGCGCGCCCCTCTTCCTTCGTACAGGTTCCACGCGCGCGCGCCATCCGCACCGAGAAGAGGTAGCCCGCGACCAGCATCGCGACGAAGGCCTTCGTGCTGGCGACCCCGATCTCGGGTCCGGCCTCCAGCAGAATCGAAGCCTCGGACTCGCGCACCATCGTGCTGCCGATCGAGTTGCAGATCGAGACCGGCGTCGCACCGAGCAGCGTCGCGAGCCGCAGCGCGGCCAGCGTGTCCGCCGTCTCGCCGGACTGCGAAATGCCGAGCACGAGCGTGTTCGGGCTCAGGACCGGGCTGCGGTAACGGAACTCCGAGGCGTAGTCGATGTCGACCGGCAAACCCGCCAGCCCCTCGATCATGTAGCGCAGCACGAGCCCCGCGTGAAAGGCGGTTCCACAGGCGACGATCTGCACGCGCTGCACGACCGCCAGGCGCGCGTCCGAGAAGGCCTCCCCGGCGAGGATGACGTCGCCCCGCTCGAGATCGAGGCGCTCGAACATGGCGCGCGCGACCACGTCCGGCTGCTCGTGGATCTCCTTCAGCATGAAGTGCGGCCAACCGCCACGGTCCGCCGCCTCCGAGTCCCAGTCGATGTGGCGCACAGGGCGCTCGACGACTCCGGTCTCGCGGTTCTTGATCGAGATCCGTCCCGGCGCGATCTCGGCCACGTCGCCATCCTCGAGGAACACGACATCGCGCGTGTGCGGCAGGAGCGCCAGCACGTCGGACGCGAGGTAGGCCGCCTCCCCCGTCGCCGCCACACAGAGCGGTGGACCTTCGCGGGCGCAGACCAGCTCCGGCTCGCTCCCGCCGGAAACGACCGCGACGGCGTAGTAGCCCTCGACACGCTCGAGCGCGCGACCCAAGGCTTCGGCCAGACTCCGCGACGTCGCCAGTTCGCGCCCGACCAGGTGGGCCAGGACCTCCGTGTCGGTCTCGGAGCGGAAGACGACGCCGGCCCGTACGAGCTCGCTCTTGAGCTCTTGCCAGTTCTCGATGATGCCGTTGTGGACCAGCGCGATCCGGTAGGCTTCGTCGGTGTGCGGATGCGCGTTTTCGTCGGTCGGTGCGCCGTGTGTGGCCCAGCGCGAGTGGCCGATCCCCACGCGAGCCTCGGACCCGCGTTGGCCTTCGAGCAGCTTCTCGAGCTCTTCGATACGGCCGGCTCGCCGATGCACGACGACCTCACCCTTCTCGAGCAGCCCGACACCGACGGAGTCATATCCGCGGTACTCGAGCACCCGCAGGCCCTCGATCAACTCATCCAGCACGCCGCCTTCGCGGCGAAAGGCACCGACGATTCCGCACATGCGCTATCTCGCCGCTTCGGGCAGCGCGATACGGTCGCGGAAGTGCTCGAGGGTCCGGCGCAGCCCGTCTTCGAGATCGATCCGCGGCTCCCAGCCGAAGAGGCCCTTGGCCTTCGTGATGTCCGGCTGACGCATCTTCGGATCGTCCTGCGGCAGGTCCTGGAAGGTCACCTTCGAGCTCGAGCCCGTGAGTTCGACGACCTTTTCAGCGAACTCGAGAATCGTCATCTCGTAGGGATTGCCGATGTTCGTCGGCATCGCCTCGTCCGAGTGCAGGAGGCGCCAGATGCCCTCGATCAGATCGTCGACGTAGCAGAACGAGCGCGTCTGCGAGCCGTCGCCGAAGACCGTGATGTCCTCGCCGCGCAGCGCCTGGGACATGAAGGCCGGCAGCGCGCGCCCGTCGTTCAGTCGCATGCGCGGGCCATACGTGTTGAAGATGCGGACGATGCGCGTCTCGACGTCGTGGTAGCGGTGGTAAGCCATCGTCATGGCCTCGGCGAAGCGCTTGGCTTCGTCGTAGACGCCCCGCGGCCCGACCGGGTTCACGTTGCCCCAGTACTCCTCGTTCTGCGGGTGGATCAGCGGGTCGCCGTAGCACTCCGAAGTCGAGGCGAGCAGGAAGCGTGCACCCTTCGCGTGGGCCAGCCCCAGCGCCTTGTGCGTCCCGAGCGACCCCACCTTCAGGGTCTGGATCGGCAGCTCGAGGTAGTCGATCGGACTGGCCGGCGACGCGAAGTGCATGATCACGTCCAGTCGACCGGGGACGTGGATGAACTCCGTCACGTCCTGGTGTGCGAAGTGGAAGTCCGCGTCGGCGAAGAGGTGCTCGATGTTGCGCAGGTCTCCGGTGACGAGGTTGTCCATGCAGATCACCTCGTAGCCGTCCGCCAAGAAGCGGTCGCAAAGGTGACTGCCGAGGAATCCGGCTCCACCGGTGATCAGGGCCCGGGGTTTCGACATGGCTGTTTCGTTCGGTTCGTTGGGAGCGGGAGCGGGTGAGCTCGGGGCCGCCCGGCCGCCGCTCAGTCGCGGGAGGTCGGTGATCCCTCTTCGGAGGTGTTCCCGGATTTCCTCGAGGACGAATTTGGACCAATCTCCTCCTCCGTGCCACCCACCGGTCGTGGCGGAGCGGTCGGTTGCGGCCGGGAACGGCGATCCAGGCCCAGGAAAACGGCCTCCTCGCCTGTCTCGAGCCGCACCACGGTCCCGTTCGCCCGCAGGCGCGTCGGTCCGCTGGCCTGCAGATGGATCTTGGACTGTGCTCCGATTTCTTCGACGAGCTCGACGTCGCCCTCGATCTCGACGCCGAAGCCCTGCGCCTCGAAGCGTTGCGGCGACTCGAATTCGAGCCGCGGCGTCGAGCCGGACGCGAGGATCGGCAGATCCACCGCATCGCCGGGCCCGAGATCGAGCTTGGCATCGCGGTAGGTCACGAGCGAGGGCCGCTTGGACTGGTTCGTGACGCGCAGGATGTCGTTGCGCAGGCGCTCGACCACGAACGGACCGCTCGGGTAGACCGGATCGCCGCGCAGGATCGCGCCCCCGGTCAGCTTGACGCGGTCCTCGGGCGTCAGCATCAGCCGAGCATGGGACACGCTACGCAAGTGAACGAGCGGCTCGTCCCGCAGCGGCTCGCCGATCTCGACCACGCCTTCGTCGAAGAGCACGACCGAACTCGCGTCGCCCGGCCAGAAGAGCTCCGCCCGGCCGCCGGCACCGCAGATGACCCACGAACCCGAATCCAGACGCTCGCGCTTGCGGTAGAAGGTCAGCGGGTACGACCCGAGTCCTCCGCCCGGGCTGACCTGAACCGGATCCGCGTGACGGATCACGACCGTCTCGAGCGTGCCCGGAGGCCCCTCGGGCGGCGGCGGAGTCCGCAGCCGGTTCATCGGTGCCGGGGCTCGTTGCCCCCAACAGGCCAGGCTGCTGAGGGCCAGGAGTCCGAGCGCGAGTCGGAGTCTCCGGGAGGCGGCCTGGGAGGGGCGAGGGTTCACGTTTTGGGCTTCGCTTGAAGGTTCGAGGAGTAGCGCTCGACGAACCCTGTGTCGTGCTCTCCCGAGCGGAAGTCCGAGTGCATCAGAATCCTCCGCTGGATCGGGATCGTCGTCTTCGGACCGACGATGACGAATTCATCGAGGGCCCGCAGCATCGTCGAGATGGCTTGCCTCCTATCGGCACGATGGGCCAGGAGCTTGGCGATCATCGAGTCGTAATAAGGAGGAATCCGATAGCCGCTGTAGACGTGAGAGTCGACCCGCACGCCGGGGCCACCGGGCGGCACGAAGAGCTCGACCAGGCCCGGAGAGGGCTGGAAGTCCTTGTCCGGGTCCTCGGCGTTGATCCGGCACTCGATCGCGTGCCCGCGGGTCTGGACATCCTCCTGCTCGAGCGAGAGGCGCTCCCCACCGGCGATCAGGAGCTGCTGGTGGATCAAATCGATCCCCGTGACCATCTCGGTGACGGTGTGCTCGACCTGGATCCGGGCGTTGACCTCGATGAAGTAGAAGTTGCCGTTGCGGTCCAGGAGGAACTCGACCGTGCCCGCGTTCTGGTAGTTGGCCTCCTTGCAGATCCGCACGGCGGCGGCGCCCATCTTGCCCCGCATTTCCGGCGTCAAGGCCGGGCTCGGCGACTCCTCGATCAGCTTCTGGTGACGCCGCTGGACCGAGCAATCGCGTTCGCCCAGATGGATCACGTTGCCGAAGCGGTCGCCAAGGATCTGAATCTCGACGTGACGCGGGTTCTCGACGAACTTCTCGAGATAGACCGTCTTGTCACCGAAGGCGTTCTCGGCCTCGGTGCGCGCGGCGTGGAAGGCGTTGATGAGGCTGGGGTCGTTCGAGGCGACGCGCATGCCGCGCCCCCCACCGCCCGACGAAGCCTTGATCATGACCGGATACCCGATCTCGCGCGCGACGGCGAGGGCCGTCGCTTCGTCTTCGACCGGACCATCGGAACCGGGAACGACCGGAACGTCCGCCCGCATCGCCATCTCGCGCGCGTTCGACTTGTTCCCGAGCGCCTCGATCGTCTCGGGATCCGGCCCGACGAACTGGATGTTGCACGAGCGACAGACCTCCGCGAAGTGCGCGTTCTCGGCCAGGAAGCCATAGCCGGGCACGATCGCTTCGACGTCGGCGATCTCCGCGGCGGAGATGATCGCCGGGATGTTCAGGTACGACTTCGCCCCGGGGCCGGGCCCGACGCAGATCGTCTCGTCGGCTTGACGCAGATAGATCGCGTCCGCGTCCGCCTCCGAATAGATGGCGACGGTCTCGATCGAGAGCTCGCGACAAGCGCGAATGATCCGCTGGGCAATCTCCCCGCGGTTCGCGATGAGGACTCGACGAAACATCAGCGCTTCTGGATGTGGAACAGGGGTTGGCCGTATTCCACAGGCTCGCCGTTCTCGACGAGGATCTCGACGATCTTGCCGCTCAGCTCGGACTTGATCTCGTTCATCACCTTCATCGCCTCGACGATGCAGATCGTCGAGGCCTCGTCGACCACGGAATCGATCTGGACGAAGGGGTCCGAGTCCGGCGAGGAGGCCCTGTAGAAGGTCCCCACCATCGGACTCTCGAAGACGACCACGTCGGCCGGCAGGCCGGCGGGGGCGGCCTCGGGGGTGGACCCGCCAAAGGCCCCGGGCTCGGCTCCCGGGCGGGACATCGCGACGGGAGCGGGGACGGCCCCTCCCATGACCTGAACGACCGGCTGAACGGGCCCTTCGCCCTCCAGGGAGCGCTTGAGGTGGACGCGCAGGCCCTGGTTCGAATCGTCGATTTCGAGCTCGGACAGCTCGGCGCTCTTCATCAGGCGCACGAGCTTGCGAATGTCGGAGAGGTCCATGGGGGACGCTTTGGGGGCTGCCGCAACCGCTCACGCCGTCTGCAACCGGTGACGTGGGGACGCGTTCTGGACGGAATGACGCGGATCGCGCGCGCACGCGCGGCCGGGGTCAACCCTGGTCAGGAAGCCGTGCCGCCACTTCGAGCGCGGAGAGCACCGCCCCCATCCGGAGCTGATCGCCGACGGCGAAGAAGGATAGCGAGGCGGGCCCTCGGGATCCCGTCCGAATCCGTCCGACGTGCACCTCTTCGGAGCGCACGCAGTCCGCCGCCGTCGGGCCCGTGGCCGAGCCGACGACCCGCAGGCCCGCGACGGCGGCCATCGCCTGGGCGGCGCCGGCGGGCGTCAGGGGCCGTTTGAGGAGGACGGTCAGCGCGAATCCGTCGCAGCGCTCGACACCGACCTGAACCGCCGAGACGTCGACGGGGAGGTCCGGCCGCAGAAAGAGCTGGCGGAGGTCCCAGACGATCTCGCTTTCCGCGGCGCAGCTGCCCTCGAGCAGGGGATCGCCGGCGGCCGGGATCAGGTTGCCCGCCCAGGCCGGAAGAGCCTCTGCGAGCCCGTGGACCGGCGGTCCGGCGGCGGCCGCGCCCTGGAGCTGACGCCGCAGCTCGAGCATCCCGCGTGTGCCTTCCGAAGCCGACGAGCGCAGCACGGTGCACACGACCTCCGCCAGACCGGCCGCGCGCTCGAGCGCCCACAGGGGGCGAGCCACCAGAGCCGAGGTGCGCCCGGGCAGGGTGACGAGCTGCGTGAAGGTCCCGAGCCCGTTCATGTTGATGCCGGGCTCGACCATCGGCACGTCGCGCCGCCAGCGGTGGCCTCCGGAGAGATCGATCACGCGCGTGCCCTGCGCGAGCAGAGCCTGGGCCAACTGCCGCGCGACTTCCGGCGGCGTGCACAGGAACGCGAGCCGTGCCGGCAGCAAGGTCGGCGGAACCGGCCGGACCGCGAGCTCCAACCCCTGCCAACCCAAGGTGCGAGCGTGCCGTCCGAAGAGCGCCAGTCCGCGCGCGGGATGTCCGTGCTTCAACAGCGCCGCGACGAGCTCACGGCCGACAGCACCCGCTGCACCGTAGACCTGCACGCTCAGGCTGCGATGCGCCGCGTCCCAGTCGATGGTTTGCGCGGAGCGAGAGCCTTCACGGGCGCCGTTCGGATTCACGACCATGAGTGGTTGGCTCGCCGTACCGGCCGAGCCGCTCGCATCTCGACCACGCCTCCGGGCTTTCCACAGTCCGAGTCGGGATTCCGTGCATGGAACGCGTACGATCTGCGCCCCGGCGCGCGGCGCGCACCGCCCATGGAAAGGAACGAAGCACGGACGGAAGCGAAGGGCCGGAAAGGACGCTGGCCGCGGGGTCTCGGCTTCGCCGCCGGAAGCTTTGTCCTGGCGCTCCTGGCCGTCGAACTGGTCCTGCGCCTGGCCTGGGAGCGGACCGATTCGTACCGCGTCTGGACCCCCCATCTCGAAACGCACTTCCGTCCCCAGCCGGACGCGATGCCGGGCATCGAGGGCCTTTCCGTCTTCCGCATCAACGCGCTCGGCTTCCGCGGAGCGGAGCGTCCGTCGTCGCCCGACCTCTCCATCCTGGCCATCGGAGGCAGCACGACGGAGTGTCTCTACCTCGACCAGAGCGAAACGTGGCCCGAGCTCCTCGACGGCCTGCTCGAAGCGAAGCTCGGGGCCGAGGTCTGGGTCGCCAACGCCGGCGTGAGCGGTCGCAACCTGCGCGACCACCTGGTCCAGCTCGAGCACCTCATGGCGCAAGCGCCCGCCTTCGACGTGGTCCTCATGCTCTTCGGGCTGAACGATTTCATGCTGCGCCTGGCCCGCGACGACGCCTTCGATCCCCATTTCATGGACCACCCCGACGCGGAGCAACGCTTGCTCGCCCGCGCCTTCGTCGAAGTCCCCCTCGAGCGCGATCACGTCGCCTGGTTCAAGCGCACCGCCCTCTTCCGCCTGCTGCGCGCCACGCGCCTGCACCTCGCCCCGGGCAACACGGAGCAAGACAGCGCCGGCGCCACCTACGCCACCTGGCGCGCGAACCGCACGAACGCCAAGGCCTGGCGAACAGTGCTCCCCGACCTGGGCGAAGCCCTGGCCGAGTACCGACGCAACCTCGTGCGCGCCGCCGAGTGCATCGAAGCCGCCGGCGCCCGCTGCGTCTTCGCAACCCAGCCCGCCATCTGGTCCGACCCCCTACCGGACGGCTTCGACGCGCGCCTGTGGATGGGCTGGGTCGGCGAGTCCCAGAACGTCCCCGGACTCGAGTACTACACCGTCGCCGCCCTGCGCAAAGGCCTCGACCGCTACAACCGCATCACCCGCGAAGTCGCCCAAGAACGCGGCGCCCACCTGATCGACCTCGCCCAAGCCATGGACGGCGACCCCCGCTGGTTCTACGACGACGTCCACCTCACCGAAGCCGGCGCCCGCCACACCGCCCAACTCCTCGCCGACGCCTGGTAACCCGCCGCACCTGACCCAGCGCGACGGCAACGGAGCGGCGGCAACGGACAGCGGCGCAGGCTGCGAAGGCCCGCCGCAGGCGGGCCGCAGCCTCGGAGCCAAAGGCTCCGTGCTTGTGCCGTTTCGCGGCGCAGCCGCGAAACCAGGCACAGGCGCGCGACGGAGTGCGCGCCGCGTCCTAACGGAAGTGCCGGGCCACGGCTCTCGGACCGCCCGGCCCTCGGGTTGCGTACCGCGCGGCCGTACCGCCACAACTGACGCAACCCCATCCCCAGCGCGAGCCGATTGCGAGCGAAGCGAGCGAGGCCTCCAAGTGAGTTCCTTGTTCCCTTCCGCGGCCGGTAGGGCCGGAGACAACGGACTCGCTCGCTTCGCTCGCAATCGCCGAGCGCCGTGGGCGGGATTCCGCCCGGTCTGCAACGGCACGGCCGCGAGGGACGCAACCCGAGAGCCGTGCGGTCCGAAAGCCGTGGCCGACACCTCCTCAGAACGCGGCGCACACTCCGTCGTGCGCCTGTGCCTGATTTCGCGGCTGCGCCGCAAAACGGCACGTCACGGAGCCTTTGGCTCCGAGGCTGCGGTCCGCCTACGGCGAACCTGCGCAGCCTTCGCCATCGACCTGGGTCCTTGGGCCCTTCGCTCGGTCTTCGCGGTGGTTCATGACGAAGAACCCCGTCACCGAGCGGGGACAACGATCGCGCAGGCCCGCCGCAGGCGGGCCGCAGCCACGGAGCCAAAGGCTCCGTGCTTGTGCCGTTTCGCGGCGCAGCCGCGAAACCAGGCACAGGCGCGCGACGGAGTGCGCGCCGCGTCCTAACGGAAGTGCCGGGCCACGGCTCTCGGACCGCCCGGCCCTCGGGTTGCGTCCCGCGCGGCCGTACCGCCACAACTGACGCAACCCCATCCCCAGCGCGAGCCGATTGCGAGCGAAGCGAGCGAGCCCTCCAAGTGAACGCCATGTCCCTTCCGCCCGGCCCGACGATCGACGACACGACATCCCCCAACGAACAGCTTCACCCCACGGATCTCGAGCGAGTCCACCCCACCATCGTCACCGCCCCTCCGCCCGCCAGCTCCCGGACTTCCCCCCAGTCTTCTCCAACAACTCCACCGACTCGACCCGTATGCCCTTGTCCAAGCCCTTGGTCATGTCGTACACGGTCAACGCAGCCAAGGAGGCACCGACCATCGCCTCCATCTCCACTCCGGTCTTGCCGTTGCAGCGCGTGCGGCAGGTGACCTCGAGCAGCTCGTCGCCGGCGCCCTCGACCACGCGGAACTTCACCTCCACGTGGTCGAGTCCCAGGGGGTGGCACATCGGGATCAGCTCGCCGGTTCGTTTGGCGGCCAGGATGCCCGCCACGCGGGCAACCTCGGCGATGCCGCCCTTAGGGCCATCGCCGCTGCGCACCTGGGCGAGGACGCCGGGGGGGAAGCGGACGAAAGCGCGCGCGAGCGCCGTTCGCTCGCTCGGGACCTTGGGGCTCACGTCCACCATGCGACTCTCGGAATCACTTTCCAGATGGCTGAGACTCGAATCCGGGCTGACTTTCTTAAGAGATGTGTTTCGTTCGGCGGGCATCGCGAGGACGTCTCCTGGTTTCTGTACGCGCGAGCGGGGCTCGTGGCCGAAAGAGCCTGAGGCCAGCCCCCATACTTGCGAAACTCGTGCGCAGCACGAGTCGCCCGGGTACTACAGTAACCCGCCTGCGCCCTTCTCTCCTCCGCTCCTCTCGACTCCCGATCGCCGTTTCCGCGGCCCGCGCGCGACTGCCGCAACCCCGCCCATGAAGCAACGCACCCTCGCCCTGGCACTCGCTCCCTTCCTTCTCGCGGCCCCCTCGGTCGCGGGGGCCACGACCGGCTCCGCAGCGCTCGCTGTCGCGGTCGACGGCGAGCTCGCCGAGCTCGTCGCCCAGGAGGCGGCCGCCGCCAAGGACCGTGCGATCGACGCCCTCTGGGAGCGTTCGCTCGAGCTGCGCGATGCCGCGAGCCTGGGCGAAGACGGCGAGCTGGATCGTGCGCTCGACGCCCTCCTCGGTCAGGACACGGCCGCGACCGGGCTCGGACCGAAGGCGATCATCTTGCTCAGTGCCGCGCGCCTCCTGGGCGACGAGCCGGACCTGCGCGTCCTCGTTCATGCCCTGCAACCTTGGATCGGAGCGGCGGACGACGAGGTCGCCCTCGCTGTCGCCACGATCTTCAAGAACCCCGTCTTCCGCGGTTTCCGCCCGGACCGCGACGCGCTCGTCGACGACTTGCTCGGGGTCGCCGAGGATGCCGCACGCAGCCCGCGGATTCGCCTGGCCCACGCGGAGGCCGCCCACGTCAACGGATCACGCCAACAGAAGTCGGCGGCGCTGCACGAGATGGACGCCTTCCTCGAGTCGTCCGACGCCAAACTGCGCGCCCTCGGCGCTCTCACGTTGGCCGGGGCCAAGGCGCGACCGATCGAGGGGCGTCTCGCGCGCGAGCTCGGCGTGCTCGCGAAGATCCCGGACGCGACCGGCGAGCTGGCGGAGTCCTACCTCGAGCGTGAGCGCCTGCGCGAGCACCTCAACCGCAAGGTCAAGGAAGCGCGCCGCAAGAACGAACAAGCGCCCGCCGAGCTCGCCGAGTTCGACGAAGTGTTGCGCATGATCGAGGCTCTGCACCTCGAAGGCGGCAAGGTCAAGCGCGAGGACCTCCTGGCAGCCGCGATGGACGGAATGCTGCGCTGGATGGATCCGCACTCCTCGTACATGTCCTCGGAGGTCTACGCGAAGTTCTTCCAGGACCTCGAGGCCGAGTACAGCGGCATCGGTGCCTACGTCAACGAAGACCCCGACAACGGGCTGTTCACGATCATCCGGCCGATCTACTCCGGCCCCGCCTACCGCGCCGGTCTCAAGACCGACGACAAAATCGTGCGCATCGACGACTGGCCGACCCTCGGCGAACCGGTCGACGAGATCATCAAGCGCCTCAAGGGCAAGCCCGGAACCTCGGTCACGCTCTACGTGTGGCGCCGCGGTATGGACGGCGAGCTCATCGACCGCCCCACCGAGGACATGGCCGTCACGGTCGAGCGCGCCTCGATCGAGATCCCCTCGGGCAGTTCCCAGCTCCTGCCGGGCGGCATCGCCTTGCTCGAGCTCGACACGTTCTCGAAGAAAGCGATGCAGGACCTGCGCCGCGAGATCGTGGACATGAAGAAGCACGGCATGCGCGGGCTCATCCTGGACATGCGCGCCAACTCCGGCGGCCTCCTCACCCAGGCCCGCGAGGTCGCGGAGCTCTTCCTGCCGCCCGGCGAACGCGTGGTCTCCACCGAAGGCCGCGGCCGGGATCCGGAGGTCCTCGAGACCCACGACGAGCCGATCGTCCCGCCGGAGGTTCCCGTCGTGATCCTCACCGGGCGCTTCACCGCCTCGGCGGCGGAGATCGTCTCCGGCGCGCTGCAGGATCACCACCGCGCCGAGCTCGTCGGCAAGCGCACCTTCGGCAAGGGCTCGGTCCAGCAGCTCCTGCCGGTGCTCTATGAACAGCTCGAGGACGTCTTCAGCGACGAGAACCGCAACGGCTACTGGGACACCTGGGAACCGATCAAGGTCGACCGCGACGGAGACGGCGAGGTCGACTACGCCCCGCGCATCAAGCTGACGATCGCCAAGTACCTCCTGCCGAGCGGCCGCTCGATCCACCGCGAACTCGACGAAGAGGGCAACATCCTCTCGGAAGGCGGCGTGGAACCCGACTACCTGGTCGACGTGGCCCCGCTCGAGCGCTGGCGCTACGACGAACTGCGCCGCATCGACGACGACGTCACGAACTACGTCGACGACAACTGGGCCGACAACCGCGAGCTCTTCTCCCACCTGGCCGTCAACGACGGCAAGGACTTCGCGCTGTACCCGAACGCCGAGACCTTCTACCAGAGCCTCTCCACGACGCTCTCCCACGACGACGTTCGCCGTCGCGTGCGCGCCGAGGTCCGCCGCAGGGTCCAGGACGACCGTGGCGCCGAGTTCCCGCGCGGTGACTTCGTCGAAGACGTGCAGGTCCAGAAGGCGATCCAAGTCGTGCTCGACAAGCTCGGCGAGAGCCCCTCCGACGTCACCGAATACGGCCTCGTGTTCGACTTCGAGGAGCTCGCCCAAGCTGGCCAACCGCGCACCGACGACCTCGCGTCCCTAGGCCGCTCGAATCGCAACCTCGACCGCGCCCGGGCCCTGATCCTCGAAGCCCGCAACGGCGGCTCGTCGCTCTCGAAGGAAGAGCTGGACGAGGTCCTCTCGATCCTCGAAGGCATCGAGAAGAACTGAGCCGCGGAGCGGCGCGGCCGCGGCCCGCCTGCGGCGGGCCTTCGCGGTCGTCGTCCACGCTCGGCGACGGCGTTCTTCGCCATGGCCCACCGCGACGACCGAGCGAAGGGTCCAAAAGACCCAGGTCGAAGGCGAAGGCTGCGCAGGTTCGCCGCAGGCGGACCGTAGCCTCGGAGCCAAAGGCTCCGTGACGTGCCGTTTCGCGGCGCAGCCGCGAAATCAGGCACAGGCGCGCAACGAAGTGCGCGCCGCGTCCTGAGGAGGTGTCGGCCACGGCTCTCGGACAGCACGGCCCTCGGGTTGCGCCCCTCGGGGCCGTACCTTCCCAGCTGACGACCCCCGCTCACTGCGCTCAGCGATTGCGAGCCGAAGGCGAGCGAGTCCGTTGTCGCCCCCCTGGTGGCCATCCTCGTGCCGATCCGGCACCATACCCCTACGATGTCCCGTGGACGCTTTTACATCCTCGATGGGGTCGACGGCTGCGGCAAGTCCACCCAGGCGCGGTTGCTGACCGCGCGGCTCGAGGCGCAGGAGCGCCATCCGCTGCATCTGCGCGAGCCCGGTTCGACGCCGCTGGGGGAGCGCTTGCGGGAGCTCTTGCTGGACTCCGAGCTCGCGATCGAACCGGCGGTGGAGGTGTTGCTCTTTCTTGCGGCGCGCCGGCAGATGCTCGAGACGCTCGTGGGACCCGCCCTGGAGGCGGGGCGCGATGTCGTTTGCGAGCGCTTTCATCCGTCGACCTTCGCTTACCAGGGCGCCGCCAGCGGGCTCGACGAGAACGCGCTCCTGGTGCTCTTCGCGACCTGGGCGCCGAGCCCCTCGCCGGATCTCGTCGTGCTCCTCGAGCTCGAGCCCGCCCTTGCGGCGCAGCGGCGTGCGAGCGAGACCGACGATCGCATCGAACGCCGTGGACTCGAGTTCCAGCGACAGGTGGCGGCTGGATTCGCGCGCTATGCCGAGCGCGTCGCGGGCGTGGCGCGGGTCGCTGCGGACGGCACGGCCGAGCAGGTCGCCGAGCGTGTCTACGAGGAGGTCCAGCGTGCACGTTGAGCGACCGCGCGGGCACGACGCCGTCATCCACCGGCTCTGGCGAGCCGCGCAGACCGGGCGGATGCCCCATGCCCTGTCGTTCGAAGGCAGGGAAGGGATCGGCAAGTTCCTCGCGGCCAAGTGGTTCGCCCAGGGACTCCTGTGCGAACAGGGTCCGGGCGAACCGTGCGGGAGCTGCGGACCGTGCAAGCGCGTGCTGAGCGGTGGACCGCGCGGCAACCACCCCGACCTCTTCCTGATCGATCCGACCGAGGAGGGCGAGGAGACGATTCGCGTCCATCGCATCGCCCACCGACCGGACGCCACGGGCAAGGACGACGCTGCGGGCTGCATCGAGGCGTTCCTCGACCTGCGTGCGTTCGAGGGCCGCGGGCGCATCGTCATCCTCCGAGAAGCCGAGCGCATGAACACGGCGGCGCAGAACGCGCTTCTGAAAACCCTCGAGGAACCCCGTCCGGGCACGCACATCGTCCTCGAGACCCGCGACGGCGGACTGCTCCTGCCGACGATCAAGAGTCGTTGCGTGCGGGTGGCGTTCGATTCGCTCTCGCGCGACGACTGTGTGGCCGTTCTGACGGCCCAGGGCCTCGACCTGGCCGAAGCGGGCGAGGTGGCGCGCTGGTCGGAGGGCTCGCCCGGACGGGCCCTCGCGGATCGCGCGCGCGGCTTCGCGGCGATGCGGACGCTCTTCTCCCAGGTGCTGCTCGCGCAGCGTCCGCCATTGGCCGTCGCGCGCGAGGTGGCCGAGCTCGAGGCCGAGTTCCGCGGTTCCACACCCACCGCGCGCGTCCGGGACCGGGCCCGGGTCTTCCTGGACCTTTGCGCACTCGGCCTGCGCGACCTGGTCGCGCTGCGGGCCGGAATCGCGGCCGAGTCGCTGTCCCAGGGCGAACTCGTGCAGCGCGCCGCTGCGGTCTGGAGCGAGCGGACGGAGTCCGAGCTCGCCCAACTCGTCACCGTGGTCTTGAACTGCCGCGCGAACGTCGACCGCAACGTGACTCCCGACGCGCTGATCGAGCGCGCCTGCCTGGCCTCCTCTCCTGCGGTGCGAAGCAACGACGCTCCCGCATCCCCTTCCCTCGTTCGCTGAGAAGTCCTTTGGAAGACGACCGCTGCCGCAAGCTCGCCCTGAAGGACGGACGCTATTCGCCCGAGGCGTTCCTCTTCCTGTTCGAGTCCTTGGGGCTCGCGATCCGACTGGCGGGCAAGGAGGACGCGACGGGCGGCGACCGGCACGTCACCGGCCAAGAAGTGCTGGCTGGCATGCGCGCGTATGCCACGAAACTCTTCGGTCCGCTAGCCGCGCAGGTCTGGCGCTCGTGGGGCATCCAGCGCACGCTCGACTGGGGTGAGATCGTCTTCTTGCTCGTGGAAGCGGAGCTCCTGAACCGCCAGGACACCGACCGCAAGGAGGACTTCGCCGACGGCTTCGACCTCGACGACGCCTTCGTCCACAGCTATCGCATCGATGTTTCGGACGACACGTTCAACGCACCGCGCGGAGACGAGTGATGCTGGACCGACTCTCGCGCGGACGACGCAATCTCGCGTTGCTCCTACTGGCAGCCGGCGTGCTCTGGTTCGCGTGGAGCATCCGTGGGGTCCTCAATCCCCTGATCCTCGGTTACTTCTTCGCCTTCATCCTGCACCCGTTCGTCGCCAAGCTCCAGCAGCGTGGTTTCTCGCGACGCAATGCGGTCAACACGATCTACACGCTCGGCCTCATCGTCCTCGCGGGCACCGGGTTCGCGATCGTGCTGCAAGTGCGCGAGCTCGCAATCGACATCACCGAGGGGATCGACCCCCAGCGCGACATCCAGCCGAGGCTCGACAGCTTCACGGCCTGGTTGAACGGGACGCTCGGGCTGCAGATCGAAGGCCTGTCGGCGGTCGATCCCTCGACGTTCAAGGACTACGCCAAGACGTTTCTGAGCCAGTACGGAGACGAGGTTCGTGTCGCCAGCGGCGCCAGCCTGCAGGCCGCCGGCGGCGCCGTCGACTTCATGGTCCGCTTCGTCGGCCGCCTGATCGGACTGGGTGGTCTCTTCGTGATGGTTCCGCTGTACGCCTACTACCTGCTCTTCGAGCTCGAACGGCTGCACGGCTATGTCGCGCGCTACGTGCCGAAGGCGGAGCGCGGGCGCATCTCGCGCGTCAGCCTCAAGATCGGGGAGGTCATCGCCAACTTCTTCCGGGGCCGCCTGGGGGTGTGCTTCCTGAAGGGCAGCCTGCTCTCCCTCGGGCTCCTGATCGCCGACGTCGACTACGCCTTCTTGTTCGGCATGACGTCCGGCTTCCTCTCGCTCGTGCCCTTCGTCGGCCCGCTCATCGGCTTCGTCGGCGCGGCCTCGCTCGGCATCATCGAGCACGGCGTGATCGGCTCGCTCTGGCGCACGGGCCTCGTCTTCGGAGTCGGCGAGCTGCTCGAAGGCTATGTCCTGATCCCGAAGGTCCTGGGCGACACGCTGGGCTTGCACCCGGTTGTCGTCTTGTTCTCGATGCTCGCCGGTGGTGCGGCCTTCGGGATGCTCGGGATCCTCGTCGCGCTGCCGCTTACGGCCTCGATCGTGATCTTGTTCCAGGAGTTCGTTTCGCCGGTCCTCGGACAATGGGCCGAGGAAGACTGAACCTGCGGACCTCACGATCCGTCAGGAACTCACCACGGCGGTGGCCAGCGTCCCCGCTGCGGTCGCCTTCTGGCACAATCGAGCGACGACGTTCGCCGCCAGGACGCCGGATCGAACTTCTCTGCCTCCTCGAACGAAGGGACCTCTCGAGATGATGACGACGCATGCCCCGCTTGCCGCGCTCTTCAGCGCGCTCCTGCTCGCCACCGCCAGCACGGCCCAGACGCCGTGTGCCACGCCGGCCACCGGTCCGGACGTCATCGTGGGCGACCTGCCGTCGGTCGGGAACTATGGCGGGGTGAGTGGCATCGGCGGGTATTCGATCGGAACGACGTCGTGCAACATCGGGACGGCCGCGCTCTCGTGGGTCGCGAACACGAACGAGCATCCGGTCATCGCGCAGAACTTCTACCGCCACGAGAACGGCCGCTTCGAGCAGATCGGCATGAGCTGGCTCAAGCACGGCTTCACGGCGCTGCAGCAGAACCTCTGCTGCCCGTGCACGCCTTCGGGGACCGGCTCGCTGCTCGGCGTCGGATGCTCGGATCCCTACACGTCGGGCTTGAACGGCAACCAGGGCGGACTCGGGCCGCGTTTCGAGGTCGACGCGAATACCGGGCTGTTCGCCTATCCCTTCTTCGCGGCCGGGCAGGGCGGTCCCGCGATCTACAAGCGCATCCAGGTCCGGAACACGGACTTGAATCCGAGCCAGCACCCGAACGCGACCTACTACTGCGAGGGTCATTACATCGCCTCGGACGACGCGCGCTTCGGCAACGGCAACAACAACGCCTCCCACCGCAAGCTCAACGTGGGACCGTTTTCGAACGGGGCCTGGGTCGTGAACTTGTCCGGTCCGACGATCCAGGAGCAGCCCGCGATCCTGGCCTGGCCCACGCTCGATCCGAGCGTCGTGATCGATCAGGTCCAGGTCCCGGGCGAGGGACTCTTCATCGCCGGCAGCAACGCCACGGACAACGGCAATGGCACGTGGCACTACGAGTACGCCATCCACAACCTGAACAGCGACGTCTCGGGCGGCAGCTTCAGCGTTCCGGTCCCGCTCAACGCGACGATCACGAACCTCGGCTTCCACGACGTCGACCACCACTCCGGTGAGCCCTTCGACGGGACGGACTGGACCGGCGTCCACAACGCTGGCACGGTCTCGTGGTCGACGGACACGTTCGGCGTGAACCCCGATGCGAACGCCCTGCGCTGGGGCACCCTGTACAACTTCCGCTTCGACGCCGACGTCCCCCCGACCACTGCCGTCGCGACGCTCGGGCTGTTCAAACCGCACACGCCGAGCAGCGTCGGCATCAGCGTCACCGGACCGGAGTGCGGCTCGCTCGCCTCGGCCGAAACGGCCCGAGCGGGCACGCCGGCGAACGCCCTGGCGCTGCTTCCGGGTCAGAGCTCGGGGCCGGTGATCGGGGCCAGCTGGGACCCCGTGATCGACCACACGAGCTTTTTCCCGGGAGCCACGGTCGACTTCGTCAACGTCAGTCCGACCGCGGTGAACGTGCCGCTCGCCATCGGCACCCTGCTCTGCACTCTGGGTGGCGACCTCTTCTTCGCGCTGCCCTCGACGCCGTTCGCGATCCCGATCCCGGACTCGTGCGGACTGATCGGCCGGACGATCTGCGCCCAGGGCGGCTCCTACGCCGGGGGCATCCTCCAGCTGACGAATGCGCTCGATGCCGTGATCGGCAGCTTCTGACAGCCGCCGCGCCGCGCCTCAGAGCGCGTCGAGCACGCTCTGGGCCGCGTCGTTGTCCGGGTCGAGTGCGAGCGCCCGCTCGGCCGCCTGGCGCGCGTCGCCGACCCGTCCCAGCTCGGCATAGGAGCGTGCGATCCAGGCCCGCAGCTCGGCCTCGACCTCAGGGTCCAATTTCCCGGGCGGCACGACTTCGTCGCCCGCCATCGGCAGGCCCTCCGGCAGACCCGGCGCGCGGAGCGCTCCCGTCGCGTCACCGTCCAGCTCGACCGCCACGAGCAGCGCTGCCTCGAACTCCCCCACGGCCTCCAAGTAGCGCCCGAGGGCGAAGAGGCTCTTGCCCCAGCGCTCGTGGAGTTGGCGACGGAACGGATCGACCTCGTTCGCCTCGCGGTAGTAGCGCACCGCCTCCTCGTACCGGCCTTCCCCGTGCAGCCAGTCCGCCACGGCGATCCGATGATCGTAGTCGCCCGCGTTGTACGCGAGCCAACGCATGCGTGCCTCGATCGAACGGCGTTCGTCGCCCCTGCGGTCGTGGACCTGAGCGAGCGCCATCTCGGCCGAGAGGTTCGCGTCGGGAAAACCGGGAAAGGCCGCCTCGGCGCGCTCGAAGAGCGACAGCGCTTTCTCGTCTTCGCCTTCCTCGAGCAAGAGTCGGCCGAGCGCGACGAAGGCGCGGTAGTCGACACCACCCTGATCGACGCCCCGCTGGTAGGCCTCACGCGCCCGGGCACGGTTGTCACGCTGCAGCGCGAGCTCGGCGTTCAGGAACTCGCCCCGGGCCGGAAACGCGCCACCGCTCGCCGCGAGGCGCAGCGCTTCCTCGGCGTCCACACGCTTGCCCTGGTAGTAGAAGCCCCACGCGACCGTGCACCAGTCGTCGGCCCAGGCCGCGCGCTCGGACTCGACCTCGGGCACCGTCCGCGACAGCGAGAAGCGCAGGCGAAAGGTCTTCTCCGGACTCCAGCGCGGTTCGATCGCGAGGTCGGCGATCATCCCGTCGACGAAGGCCAGAAAGTCGTGCTCGATCTCCTCGGGCGAGAGGTCGAAGACGCTGCGAAAAGCACCGTCCAGATCCTTGCCGGCATCGAAGGCTTCGAGCAGCCGCACCATCGGCGGAAAGCCGTGGTCGCGGATGAGCATCTCGCACAACAGACCGCTCTGGTAGTACGCGAACAGGACGCGCGGACCACGGAAGGAATTGTTCAGCTTGCGCACCGGGATCACGCGATCGTTGGCCCGCGCGTCAACGAGGTCGCGGCGCATGTTGCGCTTCCAGGCGGGGTTCTTGACCCCCTCCTCCCACGTCGCGAGCCCCTCCGTCACCCAGCGCGGGCAGCGGTTGTGGGACAGGCCGAGGTGGATGACGTGCGTGAACTCGTGGAACGACGTGCGCGCCCACGAGAAGCTGCCACGCAGCTCGGACAAGGGTGAAACCGCCGTGACGACCGGTCCGAAGCACACGCCGAGGGCCGGGAAGCCCTCGAAACCCGTCGAACGGACGGAGAAGTCGACCCAGCGCCGGAAGACCTCGATGTGGGTCGGAGACGGCGTGTATCCGTAGCGGGCCGCGAGCTCTTCGCGTGCCTCGGCGTAGAACGGCACCAGGTAGCGCTCGAAGACGGGCGCCGCGTCGGGTTCCCAGGCGAAGGAGAGCGAGCCGGCATCGTGCTCGACGAGGCGCGCGTGCATACGCGACAAGACGAGCTTCGTGTTGTCGCGCCAGGCGTCGCTGCGCCCCTCCGCGACCTCGACCGCCTTGGCGAGCGAAGTTCGCGCGCTGTCCTCGTCACCCGTGTTCGCCTGCGCCCGCCCGAGCTGGGTCCACGCGTTCCAGTCGCGCGGATCGCGTTCGACGGCCTGCTGGAGGAAGGGCAGACCCTCCGCGAAGCGATAGAGCTCGAGCAGGTGCTCGCCCACGACGCGTTCGGCACGCGCGTCGAAGGGATCGGCGGCGGTGAGCGTCTCGAGCAAGGCGTGCGCGTCGTCGCGGCGGTGTTCGACCCAGGCCAGCGCCGCCTTCTCCGCCTGCACGTCGCGGCGCCCGGGCGCCAGGTTCTCCAACCGCGCGAGGACATCCCGCGCGCGCGGGAGCTCGCCATCGTCGAGGGCGGTGGAGAGGCTCAGGACGAGTCCGGAGAGGGAGTCCGGTCGCGCCTCGAAGACACGGCCCAGGAGCTCGTCGGTCGAATAGCGGCTGCGCATCCAGTTGTGCCGATGCACCGCGAAGAGCCCGAGCAGAGCGCCCTCGTGGCGCGGGTTCAAGACCAACGCCTCGTTGTAGAGCTCGGCCGGCGAGTGCCGCAGGGAGACCTGGTTGTCGACCTCGCCGTAGGCCTCGAAGTACACGTCACCGAGCTCGACGAGCACGTCCGGTTCGGCGGAAGAGCGCTTCTTGGCCAGGACGTCGGCCGCGACCAGGGTGGTGGCCGCGCGGCGGATGAAGCCGAGCGCACGCTGGCAGCGGGCCTGGGCCAGGAGAACGTCCCAGCCCTTGACGCCGTCCGCCTCGGCGCCGCGTCCGAAGGTCTCGAAGGCGCGCTCGCGCTCTCCCGCCTCGAGCAGCGCCCGCCCCGTGATCCAGGCGTCGCGCGCATCCTCGTCCGGCTGGATGGCCGCACCCGCTCCCGTCAAGGCCTCGAGCGCCGCCGCGGGACGGCCCAGCTCGACGCGAATGCGGGCCAGCTCCCGGGCACAGAAGGCCAGGCCGAGCGCGTCGACCGAGGAATCCGCCTCGCGGGCCGCCTCGTAGGCGGCGCGGGCCTCCTCCTCGGCGCGCTCGTACTCGCAGGTCTCGAAGGCACAGCGGGCCAGGAGCGCCCGTGAGAGGGCGTCGTCGGGGAGCTCGGCCAGGATCTCCTCGAGATCCGCGCGCGCCTCCCGCACGCCGCCACGGCGCCGCACGTAGTCGACCTCTTCCAGGTCCTCGAGCGTGAGGGCGTCGTCCTGGGCCAGGCGCAGCTCCCCCGTCGCGGCCGACGTACCCGGAGCGGCCAGGACGGCCAGGACGAGGAGCGCGAGCGGACGAGGGTCGAGGGGAATCCGGGTCATGATGCACCAAGTCTCCCACGGGGCCCTCGGAGCGCAAAGCCGAGAAGAGTTCGAGCATCGTTGCTCCGGGGGGGTCGTTCTTGTATGTCGATGTGGATGAGATGCTTGCAACTCGTTCGGCACCCTGCAGGGACTTCGACCGCGGCGGCTCTGGCCTTGATTTTGTTCTCGGCGGGCTGCCAGGGCCCCGCGCTGCGCAGTTCGCGCGCGTGGCGTGAGCCACCGGCCGCCTCGGCCCCGACCTGGGTCGGCCAGCCGCTCTCTTGGGACAAGCTCCAGGCGATCGAAACCTGGCTGGTCGGGGTCGGCCCCGATCAGGAGCCCCAGCGCGTGCCCCAGGCCGAGCTCGAGCTGGCGGAGGGTCGACTCGTCCTGGCCCGGCGAGAAGCCGCGTCCCTCTCGCCGTCCCAGCTGGCGATCCGCCTGGGCGCCTCCGAAGCCGGCTTTCGGCGCGTGCTCTCCAAGGTCGACGCCTCGTCCCTCGACCGCCAGCGCGCCCGCGACGGCTTGAACGGGGTGCGCGCCCTGCGCTCGGGCGAGAGCATCACGGCCGCCACGGCCAAGGTCGCACCGGCCCTGAGCGCGAATCTGCACCCGCGCGCCGAGTGGGGCGCCAGTCGAGCCAATCCCGCGCGCCTGACGCGCCACATGGGCACGTACTCGCGCGTCACGATCCACCACTCCGCCAAGCACACGCGCGACATCGGGAACACGGCCGGGAGCTACCGCGAAGCCATCCAGAAGATCCAGAAGGTCCACATGCGGGACCGCAACTTCGGGGACATCGGCTACCACTTCCTGATCGATCCGGACGGGCGCATCTACCGCGGCCGCAGCCTCGATTTCCAGGGCGCCCATGCGAGCGGCAACAACAACGTCCGCAACCTCGGCGTCTGCCTGCTCGGCAACTTCGTGCAGGAGCAACCGACCAGCGCGGCCCTGCGCTCGCTCGAGCTCCTGCTCGCCGAGCTGCGGGGGACCTACGGGATCCCCACGAACCGCGTGTACGGACACATGGAGTTCACCGCGACCCAGTGCCCCGGCACCCTGATCGACTGGGTCAAGCGCTACCGCGCCCGCCCGAACCGCTGAGCCGCGAGCGTCCCCCAGGAACCTGCCCGAGGCGCCACGTCAGCTGAAGGCCAGAACGCCGATGCCGAGCACGGCGCAGTAGGCTCCGAACCAGGCGAAGGCACCGCGGCCCAGGAAGGCGAGCAGCATGCGCAGGGCTCCCCAGCCGACGAGCCCGGCGAACAAGACCGCCCAGACGACCTGCGCCGTGGAGACGGTGGAACCGGACTCCCCCACCTCGGGCAGGGCCAGGAGCGCCGCGCCGCCGATCACGGGGATCGAGAGCAAGAAGGAGAAGCGCGCCGCCTCCTTGGCCGGGATTCCGAGCAGGAGCGCGGCCGTGATCGTGGAACCCGAGCGCGAGACGCCCGGCCAGATGGCCGCCGCCTGGGCGCAGCCGATCCAGAGCGCCGCGCGCAGGTCGAGCTTCGTCGCGCGCTTGGCCGGCGCATCCGCGGAAGCGAGCGCCGCGCCCGCGTCGGCCTGACGAAGCCGCGCGCGGCGCGCGCGTTCCCCGGCGGACAGGACCACCGCGGTCGCGAGCAGGCCCCAGGCCGCCTTGCGCGGATCCGTGAAGGCCGCCTCGAATTGATCGCGGAAGGCGAGGCCCACGACCGCGGCGGGCAGCGTGCCGACGGCCAGGTAGAGCAGTTGCTGCACGCGGCCGGCGAAGAGGTCGCGGACCAGGCGCAGGAGATCGCGGCGGTACACGACCAGGACGGCGAGCAGCGTCCCGAGATGCAGGGCCACGTCGATCACGATGCCCGGCTCTTCGAGCGAGAGCGCGGCTCCCACGAGCACGAGGTGTCCCGACGAGCTGACCGGCAGGAATTCGGTCAGACCCTGGACGAGGGCCAGCAGCAGGAGGCCGAAGAAGTCGGCTGCGGGTTCGAGGTGGAGCTCGGCGATCACGGGGCTTTCGGTCGGTGAGGCGAGGTCCGGTCGAACGCGCCGCGGGCGAGTCGCGGACCGGAAATCCGTTCCGGTCCCACGACGGGCGGGGCACCGCGAACTCTCAGACTCCGAGAGCCACTGTTTCGGCCGCCTGCGCCTCCAAACCGAAGGCCGAAGCCACGCCCTGGCACGTGACCTGACCGGCCAGCACGTTGGCCGCCTCGCGCAGGGGTTGGTTCTCGCGCACCGCCCTCTGCGGCCCGAGCCGCGCCAGCTCGAGCGTCCAGGAGAGCGTCGCGTTCGTCAGCGCCATCGTGCTGGTGCGCGGGACGGCCCCGGGCATGTTCGCCACGCAGTAATGCACGATCCCGTCGACCTCGAAAACGGGCTGCGCATGGGTCGTCGGCCTGCAGGTCTCGACGCAGCCGCCCTGATCGACGGCGACATCGACGATGACGCTCCCGGCCCGCATCAAGGCCAGGTCTTCCCGCCGCACGAGCTTGGGTGCGGCGGCACCGGGAATGAGGACGGCGCCGACGACGAGATCCGCGCTGGCCAGGGCCTCGCGGATCGCGAGTGGACTCGAGTACACCGTCAGGCAGTTCTTGGGCATGACCTCGTCCAGGTAGCGCAGACGATCGAGGTCCACGTCCATGATCGTGACGTCGGCGCCGAGCCCGCAGGCCATGCGCGCCGCGTTGACGCCGACGACGCCGCCGCCGATCACGAGCACCTGCGCGCGCCGTACGCCCGGTACGCCGCCCAGGAGCACTCCCGAGCCGCCGTGCGGCTTCTCGAGGTACTTCGCACCGGCCTGGATCGACATGCGTCCCGCCACTTCGCTCATCGGCGTGAGCAAGGGCAGGGTGCGCCCGACCCGCAGCGTCTCGTACGCGAAGCAGTGTGCACCCGACTTCATCATCGCCTCGGTCAGCTCACGACTCGCAGCGAGGTGCAGGTAGGTGAACAGGGTCTGTCCCGGGCGCAGGAGCTCCCACTCCTCGGGCAGCGGCTCCTTCACCTTGAGGACGAGGTCCGCCGTCGCGAAGACCGCCTTCGGATCCGCCAAGAGCGAAACACCGACCGCCGCGAAATCCGCATCCTCGAAGCCGCTTCCCTGCCCGCCTCCGGCTTCCACGAAGACCTCGTGGCCAGCGGCGACCAGGCGTTCGGCCCCGGCGGGCGTGAGCGCGATTCGATTCTCTTGCGGCTTGATCTCCTTCGGAACACCGATCTTCACGGAGAACTCCTCGAGTCCAGGGCTCGCGCCAGGTCAGGCGCTGGGGATGGGGCGAGAGGTGCCATCGTTGCCGGGGCGGCGTGCGTGCGCGGCCTGCGGTTCGAAGCACCTCGGAAGGCGCGGCAGTGTAGCCCCGGCGAATCCGGGGAAAAGCCTTGAGGGCTCCGAAGCCGCGACCTAACCTCCCCGCCCTCCCTGCGCCGCGCGCAGGGCCGGGGCCATTAGCTCAGCTGGCTAGAGCGCTACGTTGACATCGTAGAGGTCAGTGGTTCGAGTCCACTATGGCCCACCAAGCCCTCCCCGCTAGGCCGCGGGTGCCGCCCTGGCGGGCCGGCTCGCACGGGGCGCCTCGTTTCCGTTCGAGGCACGTTGTTTCGGGCCCGGATCGGGCCCTCCGAGCGACAAATCCGCTCACATCGGGACGGGCGGATCGTACTCCGGGCCGGCGGCGCTCGCCCGTTCCGGACGACCGCGAGTGATCCCCGCCTGACCCAGGCCGCGAAGCGAACATGTTGAGCACGATCCTCCTCGCCCTGCCCCTCGCCCTCGCCACCCAGGACACGATCGACCGCCGGATCACCCCGATCGTCGAGGTCGTCCAGCGCACCCGACCGGCGGTCGTCTACATCGAGTCGAACATCCCCAGCACCCAGCGCAGCTTCTGGGGGACGATGAAATCCAACCAGAAGACGGCCGGATCCGGGGTCGTCATTTACGAGGACGGATTCGTCGTCACGAACTACCACGTCGTCCGTGGCGCGAACCAGATCCGCGTCCGCTTCGACCCGGCCGATGACACCGTCGAGTACAGCGCGACTCTGATCCGCGAGGATCCGGGCAACGATCTCGCCCTGCTCAAGATCGACGCGCCGCCGGGCAAGAGCTTTCCGACCGTCCCGTTCGCCCAGAGCGAGCCGCTGCTCGGAGAGACGGTGATCGCGATCGGCAATCCCTACGGCCAGACCCACACGGTGTCGACCGGCATCATCTCGGGGCTGCACCGCAACATCGCGGCCGGCGGGGTCCAGTTCGACAACCTGATCCAGACCGACGCATCGATCAACCCGGGCAACTCCGGCGGCCCGCTGCTCAACGTGAACAGCGAGCTCGTCGGCATCAACACGGCCATCGACCAGCGCGCCGACAACATCGGCTTCGCCATCCCGACCGACCAGGTCCGCAGGGTCCTGCGCGAGCAGCTCGAGCGTGCGGTCGTCTATCTGGGCCTGGACCTCGACCCGACGCTGCGCATCGCGAAGGTCGTGCAACAAAGCCCGGCCGACCTCGCGGGGCTTCGTGTCGGGGATCGGATCGTCGAGGTCGATGGCCGCGCGACCGACAAGCCCGAGGTCTATCGCATCGCGAGCCTGTCCTTCAAACCCCAGACGCCGGTCGAGTTCATCGTCGCGCGCGACGGCGACCGTCGGCGCCTGCGCGTCGAACCCTGGCCCGAGGACGACGGCTACCTCTACGACCGCGTCGGCATCCTCGTGAACACCGTCTACGTCGGCAACGGTTGGGAGCAGAACCTCCGCGTCACCCGCGTGCGCCCCGGGAGCCCCGCCGAAGAGCTCGCGCTCCAACCGGGAGACATCCTCGCCGCCGCGCGACCGGCCGGCTGGCGCGGCCGCCCGCTGCGGACGATCGCGGACTTCGCTCTGCTCGTTCAACGCTTCGAGGCGGGACACGAGATCGAGCTCGAGATCTGGCGCGATGACAACGGCGACAAGCGCCTCGAGCTGACCGGCGAGTACTCCGAGCTGTACCGCGGCCCCCTGACGCTGAACTGAGTTCAGCCGCGGACTTCAGCGTCCGAAGACCGCTTCGAGCAGATCCGGCGGCCAGCGCAGTTCGACCCAGGGCGACGCCGCGCGGACGCCTCCGTCCGCGTCCAGCGCCCGCACCTCGAGCAGCGCGCGCCGCGCCCCGAGGTCGATGGCGTGGGTCAAGGCTTCCCCCAGGGTCACCGCTCCGTTGGACGTGGCGAAGAGCGCGCGCAGCGTGATCGAGAGGTCCTCGCCCGCCGCGGCGCGCAC
>JAJDEW010000087.1 GCA_029259595.1 Planctomycetota bacterium
ACGCGACGACGAGCTCAGACGGGCTTCAACCCGAATCCAGCACGCCGATTCTCCAACCCCAGCCAGCCAATCGGTCGATCACCACCGCCGAGGCACCGCTACGAGGGACAAGCGCTCGCTGAGCGCTTATTTCAGGCCTAGCAGCCTGGGCGGGTGCGCGAGAACGCAGGCGAAGCGGTCGATGCGGCGAGGCTTTCGTGTGCCGGCCGGGCTTTCCGGACGCGTGCAGCGCGCCGGATGACCTTTTTCATCAGGCTGCTAGGCAGCGCCCAGGATGCCCGTGAGCACGCGCTCGAGCTCTTCGTAGCCGAAGGGCTTTCTGATCACGGCTCGGAAGAGCTCCGGCTCGCCGAAGTCTTCCATGTGGCCGGTCACCAGGACGACCGGGAGCCCGGGCGAGATCTCCCGGATCCGTTGGGCGAGCTCAAGCCGTTCTTTCTCGGCAGGAAGTAGTCGGTCAGCACGAGGTCGTAGCGAGGCTTCCCGGAAGTGAGCGCTTCGAGCGCCTCGTCCACCGTCTCCGCCGTCTCCGACTCGAAGCCGATCGACGCGAGCATCATGCTGCCGAGATACGCCAGCGACGCTTCGTCCTCCACGAAGAGCACGCGGCGTGACGCGGCCGCGGCCACGGCCGGACGCTCGACGACCTGGATCGCCTCCGGTTGGGCGACGTCCGGTGAGTGCTCGGCGAGCGCTTCCGCAGCGTGCGCCCAGATCATCGAGAAGCCGGCGGGATTGACCGTGATCCGGGCGCGCACCGCGACGCGCGACCCGTCGGCGTGCAGGAAGTGGGTCGCGACCGGACTCCCCTGCCGGGGTCGTCCGCCAAGTTCGCCAGCGAGCTCGGGGGCGACCTTCAAGATCCCGCGCCCGTAGATCTCGCTCTGCTTGTACCCGAGCATCTCGAGCGCCGCGCGATTGACGCCGGTGATCTGCCGGCGGGAGTTTGTGACCAAGAAGACGTCGGAGACGTCCTGGGTCCAAACGCTGCGCGCGGTGGGGGGATCGGTCGAGTCGGTTCTTTCGTCGCCTTGCATCAAGTCGGATCGCCGGGAAGACGACCGTGTTCTCGGGCGCGAATGATGGACCGCGTGCATCCGCGTTCCCAACGGATCGTTCAGGGGATCGGTCGAGTTTGACGTAAGAAATGCCGGAGCGACTCGTCTCGGAGGACCAGGCCAGCGTCGCCGACCCATTTCCGGGACGAACGTGTGGCCGATTGCAATCCGTAGCGAGAGAGCCGCTCTTCGTCGTGCGCAACAGGACTTGCGACCTCGGCGCGCTTCCACGCCTGCACCTCGATTCCCAAAGTCGGGACGCGCGTGGCGGCGACGCGGCGGTACGCACCACGCTCCAGGACGAGCTCGCGATAGAGCCGCGTTTCGGGACCGAATCTGGTCCGGTAGAGGAAGGTCTCGTCCGGCTCGAGCAACACGAGCACGTCGGGCAGCTCCGCCAAGGGAGCCGTGGCCAGACGCTCCGCCCACCAGGCGATCCGCGGCTCGGGCGGGAAGACGACGCTGCCGATCATGTCGCCGACCACGGGAACGCGCGCGAGCGCGACCGACTCTGTTCCACCCGTAGCGCGGTACCAGCGCAGGGCGTTGTTCGTCAGTTGGTCCCAGCCCCCTCCGAACAACACCGTCGTGTCCGGCGGCGTCTGTTCGCGCACGAAGCGGTGCACGCGCGCGATGTCGGGGTGGCCTTCGAGCTCGAGGTCGACCATCGCCGGCAGCCGCACGTACAACCCGACAGCCGTAGGTACCGCTGCGACCCCGAACGCGAGCCAGACCAGCTTTTGGGCAGCCGCAGGAACCGTCGCAGGTCGCAAGCGCACGGCGAGCAGCGCGGCACCCAGTCCCGCGCACGCGAGCGAAGCGCCCAGGTAGCGCACGAAATCCGCATACAGCTCGCCATAGAGCGCGACGTACTCGTCCGGTGGATGACGCATCCCCCAGTGATCCGCCCGCAGGCCGTGAAGGGCGGCGAAGGGACCTTCGAGCAACGCGAAGAAGCTGGCCGGCGAGAATGCGAACCACACGCCCGGCGGAACCGAGAGGACCGCCACGACGCCGAGCGAGCGCCAGGACCGCGCCAACCGGATGGCGCGCGTTCGCACGAACGACGGCACCCAGATCGCCGCCGCGAGCAAGAAGATCGGCGCCTCGACGATGTTGTAGCGGAAGTGGAAGCGCCCGCGCACGGTGTAGAAGGCGACCCCGATCGCGGCCCAGATCCAAACGAGCCGCACGCCCGGGTCGGCGCGCCGACGCCAAAGCCCGAAGAAGGCGACCACCGCACATGCGGCGGCGACCAGGCTCGAGGCGTACTCGACGAAGAAGGTCAACACGAAGTCGAGCAGAATCGTCCGCGGCGTGCCGTAGAAGGGGTGCTCGACGCTATCGCGCAGGGCCGCAAGCTTCTCCGGATGCCCGAACCACAGCGCGATCATCCCAGCGGCGAGCGCGAGCGGCAGCACGGCGCCCGAACGCAACAGGGCCCGCGGACGGAAGCGGGCGCGCACGAGTTCCGAGACCCCGATCGCGAGGGCCAGGACGCCTCCGTGATCGACCTTCGTGAGTATGGCCGTTCCCAGGAGCAAGCCTGCGAACAGCGCCCGTCCACGCGGATGTCCGTGCTCGAGCGACACGAGCCAGGCCAGGAGCGCGGCGAACGCGAAGAACACCGAGGCCGTCGCGATCAGGCTCTGGGCCGAGAACGTCAGGAGGTTCGGCGCGGTCAAGACCAGGAACGTGGCGAGGAGCCCGGCGGCGACGCGGTCTTCGGGCGCGGCCAACCGGCGCGCGAGCTCGAAGAACAGAAGCGCGGTCCCGAACAGGAAGACGACCGAAGGCAGCCGCGCCGAAAAGTCCGAGGGACCGAGCACCGCGGTGAAGGGCAGCACCGCCCAGGCGTGCACGAAGGGGTACCAGCGGACGTGGGGATTGACGGGCGGGTGCCAGCGCTCGGGAAAGTACGTGTCGACCAGAAAGCCGCCAACGTCTCCTGAGCTCAAGCGGTCGAACAGCCGCAGGGACTCGACCGCGTGCACGGCCTCGTCGGCATCCATGACCCAGCGCGTCGTGCCGACGATCCACGCGAGCCCCAGGCAAGCGAGCGCCGCCGCGCACACGGCGAACCGAAAGGCCCTGCGCTCCGCCGGTCGTGTCACTTCAGACGAGCGCCGCTCGCTGCGATTCGAAGGCACACGTCCCCGGTCCGGTCGCCGCGGCGAAGACACGCCGCATGTTGTCGCCGAGGATGCGAGCGACCTCGTCCTCCGCGAAGCCGCGCTGGAGCAGGAGCTCGGCCAGGTGGCCATAGCACGAAGCGTCCTCGAGCTTCTCCGGCGCCCAATCGATCCCGTCGTAGTCCGATCCGATGCCGACGTGATCGACGCCGATGACGTTGACAGCGTGGACGATGTGATCGGCCACGCGCTCCGCCGACATCGGGCTGGCCTTCGCCCGCATGATGCGCTGCCGCTTCAGGAAACGGGCCGCCGGATCGGGCGCGACGATCTCACGCACGCAGGCCGAAGTCCGGACGCGCTTGGCTTCCTCGCGGGCGGCAGCGTCGAGAAACGGAGGATAGAACACGACGCCGAACACGCCGCCGTTCGCTGCCAGCCGTCGCAGCTGTTCGTCGTCGAGGTTGCGCGGGTGGTCATGGAGCGCACGGCAACCCGAGTGACTCGCGATCGCCGGGGCGCGCGTCTCCTCGAGCGCGTCGTAGAAGCTCTGCACGCCGGCGTGGGAGAGGTCGACGACGATGCCGAGCCGGTTCATCTCGCGCACGACCTTGCGTCCGAAGCTCGAAAGCCCCGCGGGCACGTCGGGTCCGGCTCCCACTTCGCACGAGCGGATCCAGGGCAGGTGGTTGTTCCAGACCAGCGTCATCACCCGCAGCCCCTGCTCGAAGAACCATGCGAGATTCTCGAGACTGCCTTCGATCGCATGGCCGCCCTCGATGCCCGGAATGCCGGCGATGCAACCGTCCTGGGCAGCCGCCTCGAGCTCCTCGTCGTTGCCGACGATGCGAAAGCGATCGGGGTGGCGCGCCTCGAGCTGGCGGGTCGCACGGAACATGGCCCGCGTTCGCTCGAAGGCGGCGTCCGGAAAGAGCTCTGGGTCCACCCAGGCCACGACGACCCAAGCCCCGAGACCTCCCTCCGCAGCGCGCACGAGGTCGAGCTGGCCGGCGCCGCGCTCGCCCAGGTCGTGCTCGAGATCGAGCGCGCGCCCGATCGAGTCGACGTGGGCATCGAAGACGGGTCGCCGTGCCAGGATGCGGTCGCGGGCGAGTTCGAAGGGGCCGGGTTCCGTGGTGCGCATGGGGCGAATAGCTCGCCACCCCACGGGATCAAAAGCAAGGGAGAGGGGCCCTGACGGGGTCCGAGATCGGGCTGACGGCGCCGACTTGGATCCTGAACCGGGGCCGCCGTGCCCGGGATTAATGAGGCGTAACCCCACGGGGGTGACGCTCGGTCTAGTTTGGAGGCGGAGCGAGCGGATTCGCCTCCGCCGCTTCGTCCGTCGAAGGACGGATTCTCCAACTCTCTCGGCCGGTCTCTCCCCCAGGAGGCCGGCCGGACTCGTCTCCCGGGTGACTTTCGGGGGGGACTGGGGCGCTTGAGTGGGGATGCTCCCGCTCGGAGCTCAGCCAGAACGGCCCGGAAAGGCCGCAACCGCCGCTTTCCGGGCCGGTCTCAGGAGCGCAGGCCCTGCGGCGGGCCCCTGGGCCCCGAGATCTTGTTCCGACAAGGACTTCGGGGCACGGGCGCCTCACGGAAGCGGATCCGTTCCTTTCCTGGCTGACGGCTTCGTGGGACTCCAGCTGGCGCGCTCCGGCGGCCGATGCTCCCTAGCAGCCTGTGCCTTCCCCGCTTCCGGAGGGCCCACCATGTCGTCGAGCCTCCTCGAATCGGTCGTTCCCGAAGGCCGCACGCTGCCGGTCTTCCCCTATGCCGCCCTCGGTGTCATCGAGCTGGCGGGATCGCCGGGCGTGAC
>JAJDEW010000088.1 GCA_029259595.1 Planctomycetota bacterium
CGCTCAGAGCGCGAGCAGCCTCGTTCGATCGAGCTTGCCGCGCTCCGTGCGCGGCAGGCTTGCGACGAAGACGACGCTTCGCGGCAGCTGATAGGCCGCCAGGCGTGGGCGACACCAGGCGATCACGTCGAGGTAGCTCAGGGCTCCCGGCGCACAGGCGATGACCGCGCGTACGCTCTCGCCGGAGCCGTTCGCGAGCGGCTTGCCGAGCACGGCGACGTCCAGGATCGACGGGTGTCCCGCGAGCGCTGCCTCGACGTCGCGCGGATCGACCTTGCGCCCCTTGACGTCGATCCATGCGCTCGTTCGGCCGCGCAGCTCGAGCTCGCCGTCGACCCAAGCGGCCAGGTCCTCGCTGCGGTACCGCCCTGCCGCGAGTCGCGCGGCGCCGCCTTCGCGCTCGGGCAGGTAGCCGTCGCCACAGGCGGGCGAACGCACGCAGACGAGGCCGGCGCCGCCCGTCGCACGCGCGGCAGCCTCGAGCTCGACGGCGACGCCGTCGAGCAGCGTTCCCACACGCCCGCGTTCGGCCGCCGTACCGGTGCGGTCGAAGGCGATGCTGCCGCACTCGCTCGCACCGTAGAGGACGTGGATGGCCCGACCGAAGCGTTCACGGAAGCCGCGCGCGACATCCGCCTGAAGGGGCGCCCCAGCGGACACCAGCAGCCGCAGCGAAGGCGCGAGCGGTTCGGCATCCCCACCGCGCAGAACACTCTGGAACCAGGCCGGCACGCTCGGCAGGAACGTCGCCTCCTGCTCGCGCGCGGCCGTCAACACGTTCCTGTCTTCGGGAAAGACCAGCCCGAGACCATGCGCCAAGGACGGCAGCGTCAGAACCGAGAAGCCGTAGGAGTGCGACAACGGCACGAGCACCAGGCCGCGATCCTCGGAGCCGAGCTGCATGCAGCGCATCAGCGCTGCGGTGTCCGCCATCAAGGCCGCGCTGCTGACGACGACGCCCTGGGGCGCACCGGTCGAGCCCGAGGTCAGTTTGATTGCGCCAGCACCTTCGAGCCGACGCGGCTCGTCGCACGTGATGCTGCGCGGCTCGCCATCCGCACGCCACGCGAGGCGCGCGCCGAGTCGTCGACCGATCTCGAGCTCGCCGCCAGTCGGAACGGACGCATCGATCAGCACCGGAACCAGCTCGGCCAACCACACCGCAGCCAGCGCTTCGACGGCAGCGGGCGTGGGCGTCAAGACCAACGCGACCAGGCTCGCGTCCGGGAGCGCGCGCTCGCGCAGCGCCCGTGCGCAGGCTCGGATCCGCCCAGCGCTCGCTCCGCGCGTCCAGGTCGCGCCCGTCGAACGCGCCCAGACGGCGTCGGGAGCACGCTCCGCGGCCTCCAGGAAGGGGTTCACGAAGGCGTCTCCCCGCTTGGAAATGCGTTCCACGGGGTCAGGCCTCTTCCTATGATTATGCGCCGCGCCGAACGGCCGAACAACGAGATGAGCAAAGCGGACACCGTGCACGCGCGCATCAAGCGCGTCATCGTCGAGAGCCTGATGATCGAAGGCCTCGCCCCCGAGGAGATCGGCGATGAGCAAGCCCTCTTCGGCGAGGGCCTCGGTCTCGATTCGGTCGACGCGCTCGAGCTCGTGCTCGGGCTCGAGAACGAGTTCGACATCAAGGTGAAGAGCGACCAGATGGACAAGTCGGCCTTCGCCAGCGTCAACACCCTCGCCGAGTTCGTGGAGCGACAGAAGCGCGCGGCAGAGGCGGTCGCCACGCCGGACGAGTAGTGTCCGCGCCCGTTCACGCGTCCGCTTCCCTGGCGCCTCCCGCGCGCGTCTTCGTCACGGGCCTCGGCTGCGTGACACCCTTCGGAATCGGTGTCGAAGCCTTCGCGCGCGGACTCGCGAGCGCGCGGGCCGCCTTCGACGATGTCACGCTGTTCCCCAGCGCAGGCCACCGCACGCGCCTCGCCGGCGAAGTGCGCGCCGAGCTCGGCCCCGCCCTCGCCGATCTCGCGCCCAGGGTGAAGCGTCACCTGTCGCGCACCGACGCGTTCGCCGTGCTCGCAGCGCGCGAAGCCCTGTCGGACGCCGCGCTCGCGCCCGAGGACGGCGAGGCCGGCGTCTTCCTCGGCAGCAGCACCGGCGGCATGTTCGAGGGCGAGGAGTTCTTCTGGCGGCTGCGTGCGACGGGCGGACGCGCACGCGTCAGCGACATCGCCTCGCAACAGCACAACGGCCCGGCCGACGCCGTCGCGCGCGCCTTCGGGCTCCATGGCCCGCTCGTCACGATGTCGTCGGCCTGCTCGGCCGCCAGCATGGCCTTCGAGGCGGCGCTCGCGAGCCTGCGCGCCGGCGAAACCGACGTCGCGCTGGCGGGCGGCGCCGACGGCCTCTGCCGCCTGACCTATGCCGGCTTCAACGCCCTGCGCGCGGTCGACGAAGCGCCCTGTCGACCATTTCGCGCCGACCGCGCCGGGCTCTCGCTCGGGGAAGGTGCGGGCCTGCTCGTGCTCGAGACCGAGGCGCACGCGCGCGCGCGCGGAGCGCGGGTGCACGGCGAATTCCTGGGCGCAGGCTCGTCCTGCGACGCGCACCACATGACGGCGCCGAAGGAAGACGGCAGCGGGCTCGCGCTCGCGGTCGAGAAGGCCCTGGCCGACGCGCGGATCGGCCCCGCCGACGTCGACGCCGTCAATGCACACGGCACGGCGACACCCCTGAACGACGCGGCCGAATGGCGCGGCCTCACGGCCGTCTTCGGCGAGCGGGTGCGCGAGCTCGTGTTCCTGCCGACGAAGGCGTCGATCGGACACCTCCTGGGCGCCGCGGGCGGAGCCGAGGCCGTCGCTTCCCTGCTGGCCTTGCGAGCCGGCTGCGCGACGCGCGTGCCCGGCGAGGGCCCGCTCGACCCCGACTGTCCCGCACGCTTCGCGGACGCGGCCGAGCTCCCGCTCGCGCACGACGCGACGATCCTGTCCGTCAACCTGGCCTTCGGCGGAGCCAACGCCGCCGTGCTCTTGCGGGGTGTGCGTCCGTGAGCATCGTCATCACCGGGATCGGCACGGTCGGGCCGCACGGCGTCGGGACCGCGGCGCTGGCGGCCGCCCTCGCCGACGGCACCAACGCGGCGACCGAGCTCGAACCTGTGCCCGACTTCCACTCTCCGTCGGCGCACCCACGCTACCTGGGACGCGTCGATCCGGCCGCGCTCGCCCCCCACCTCGACCCGCGCACGTCGCGCCGCATGAGCCTGCCGTCGCGCCTGGCCGTCGTCGCGGCCCGACTCGCGCGCGCCGATGCCGGCCTGGAGGCCGAACACTTCGAAGGGCACGACGTCGCCGTTTGCCTGGGCACCGCCTTCGGACCGACGGACTTCACGATTCGCCTGCTCGATCAGATCCGTGACAAGGGTCCGGAAGCCGCCTCGCCGTTCCTCTTCATGGAGTCGGTCGCCAACGCGCACGCCGGCCAGGTCGCACTCGACGCGCAGCTCGTCGGCCCCAACGCGACGATCGTCCAACGCGAGGCCAGCGCGCTCTCGGCCGTCGCGCAAGGCGTGTCCTACCTCGCCTCGGGGCGTTGCGAGCTGGCGCTGGTCGGAGCGGTCGACGAGATCGCACCGATGACGCACGGCGCGCTCGAGCGCTTCGGCGCGCTGTCGAGCGGCCCCTGTGGACGCGCCCTCGATGCCGCGCGCGACGGCTATGCGGTCAGCGAGGGCGCCACCGTCCTGGTGCTCGAACGCGACGACACGGCGCACGCCCGCGGTGCGCGCGTGCTCGCGCGCGTGCGCACCGCACTGCGCGGCAACGACCCGACGGCGAGCGCCGTGACCTGGGGCGACGGCGCCGAGCGACTGGGCTTGACCCTGCGGCTCGGACTCGAGCGCGCGGGCCTCACCCCCTTCGCGATCGACCGCGTCGTCTCGGGCGCTTCCGGCAGCCGCCGCGGCGACCGCTTGGAAGCGTTGCTCCTGCGCCAGGTCCTCGGGGACACGCCGCCGAGCGTCTTGACGCCGAAAGCGGTGACGGGAGAGTTCGGCGGCGGCTTCCTGGCGGCGGCGGTGCTGGCCGCTACGGGCGCGGACTTCGGCCCGACGCCGGGCTTCGAGAGCGTGGATCCCGAGCTCGGCCTGCGTCCCCACGATGGGCGACCGCTCGAGCGCGCGCGCACGGTGCTCGTCTCGAGTCTGGCGGCCGGCGGCGCGGCTGCTTGGCTCGTGCTCGAAGCCGGAGAAGCCTGATGGCGCGCGCCGCTTCGGGCACGGGCACGTCCCAGGCTCCGCGCGTCTCCTGGCTGCGACGCGTGCTCGGACCGTTCTATTTCACGGGCGTCTTCTGGTTCCGCTTCTTCGCCTGGATCCCGCGCGCCCTGCCCGAGCCCTGGCTCGCCGCGGCGGCCGCCGTCTTTCCTTCAATGTGCCTCGTCCTGCTCGGCGGCGTTCGGCGCGCACTCGGACGCAACCTCGAGCCGGTGCTCGGCCCCGCCGGACGACGCGAACGCTGGCGCCGCGCCTGGCGCACGCTGCGCTGCTTCAGCTGGATGCTGTGCGAACGCTACGAGCAATTCACGCCGAACCGGCCCTTCGAGGTACGCGGCGAGGGCCTCGAGCACTGGGACGCCGCCTTGGCCGCTGGCCGCGGTGCCGTGCTCATCACCGCCCACCTCGGCTCGTGGGAAAACGCCTCGACCATCCCGACGAGCCACGAGCGGCGCACGGTCCACATCGTGCGCGAGGAAGAGGCCGATCCGAAGACGCAGGCCTTCGTCGCAGACCTGCTCACGAAGCACGCCGGTCCGTCCTACGTCACCCACTTCGCTTCGAACGATCCGAGCCTGAGCGCGCGCCTCCTGACCGCCCTGCGCGACGGCGAGCTGGTCGCCCTCCAAGGCGACCGCCCCCGCCAGAACGGACGCGTGCACATCGCCGAAGCCTTCGGCCGCCAACTCCCGCTGCCCCTCGGCCCGGCCATGCTCGCGCGCGCGGCCGACGTCCCGCTGATCCCGCTCTTCGGGTATCGCGAAGGCCGCCGCCGCCAGGTCGTCGCCTTCCGCCCACCGATCCACGTCGCGCAAACCGACGACAAGCGCGCCGACGTGGCCGCGGCCACCGCCGCCTTCGCCCGCGAACTCGAGGCCGCGATCCGCCGCGACCCGCACCAGTGGTACTGCTTTGGCGACGCCTTCCTGCCCGATCCGCAACCCTTTCAAGCCCGATCCTCGTAGTTCGTCGCCGTAGGGGTCACGATGGGACACGCTGACAGGCGGGAGCTGATGTGTCTTGAACCACGCACAGCACCGATCTGACAGCCCATCTGACGGCTCCATCCGGAGCCCTGAGGAAACTCCCATGAAACGACGCCTCACGCTCGCCCCGTTCCTGCTGCCGATCGCCTTCGCCCTGACGGGCTGCTCCGACGAAGGCCCCCTCGAGGAAACCGGAGAAGCCGTCGACGAGGCGGTCGAAGACGCCGGTGACGCGCTCGAGGACGCCGTGGACGCGGTCGAAGACGGCGGAATCTGACGCCGACACGCGCTCGCTTCAAAGTGGAGAATCGCGGCGGCTCGAAGCTCCCTCGCTACCGCACGCTCAACGAAGACCTCGCGAGCTCAGCGACGGGACGCGGGAAGGATGTGCCGCACGAGGAAGTCCTCGATCGGTGCGGCCGCGAGCGCGTGGCCGTGCGCATTCGGATGGGCGTCCTGCGGAGACACCCAGAGCGAACGATCGTCTTGGCCGCAGAAGGCCGGGAGCAGGTTGAGGAAGGGCAAGTCGAGCGCGCGGCAGGCCTGTTCGATGAGCTCGTAGATCGCGTTCAGCCCGTGCTCCTCGTCGAGCTGGAACAACACCGGAAAGAGGACGACTCCCAGCGGATAGCCGCGGGACTCGCAGACGCGCGCAACCTCGGCCAGGGCGGTCTTCGAGCGCTCCCATTGCAGGACCGCCTGCTCGTCGCCCAAGAAGGACACGCGATAGTTGTGGAGAGTGACCTCGGTCATCCTGCGGAGACGAAAGCGGTAGTCGAAGAAGTCGTAGACGCGAGAGATGCGGTTCAACGGTCCCGAGCGTGAGGACACGAAGTCGTGCAGGTCCGCGATCAGACGCGGTGTGCTGTTCATCCCGGTGGCGTCGTTGATGAAGTAGACCAGCACGACGGCGTCGATCTCGAAGCCAGTAGCCAGGAAGCGCTCGAAGGCCTGCAGCTCACGTTCCGTGTCCCAGCCGCCGCGGCCCAGGTTCAGGAGCTCGACGCGCGCTACGAGCGGGCGGCGTTCGAGCGCGTTCTCCACGAGCGAGACGAAGGTCTGCTCACGCAAGACGCCATTGCCTTCCGTGAAGGAATCCCCGAGGAACAGCACACGATGCGTCCCGTCCGGCGGCTCCAGCGCCCACTCGGTGTCGTGGAAGCCCAGGGAGTTGTAGTCCGTACGTTCCGGGCGGCCAGGCAGTCCCCCCCCCCCCCGCGGAAGCCGAGCGGTCCGGCGCCTCGATCCCGAAGACCCGGAAAGCGGCCTCGACCATCAGGACGACCGCCGTGAAGCTGAGCAGCGCGCAAAGCAATCCGCGCCTCGTGGACTGTCGAAAGGGTTTCATCAGGGTGCAAAGCGACTCGCAGAACAAGAACACGAGTACCGATCCTTCCGGTCAACGACGACGCTCTGCGCCGCGACCGTCAGGACCGCTCAGGTGTCGACCAAGAGGCCCTCGATCTCGATCGCGAGTTCGGGGCGGCAGACGTCGGCGCGCAGGAACAAGAGCGGGGTGGGCCCGAGCTGCGCGGTGAGCAGGGCGCGAACGCGGGGTTCGTCGTCGGCGTCGCGCAGGTAGATCTTCCAGAGCGCGTCGGTCGGCGAGCGTCGGAGGCCAGTCTGCTCCGTGACGACGTCGAGGTTGCGCAGCGTCTCCTCGACCTGGGCCGCGACGTCGCCCTGGTGGCGGCTCGCGTGGCCGACGATGCTGGCGGTGCCGGAGACGAAGACGGTGTCGTCGAACGGGGCCGGAGCGCGCAGGGCGCGGGCGAAGCTCGGGGGCCGCGGGCCGTAGCGCTCGGGGTAGCGCCAGGATTCCTCCTGGCGCGGGTTCGAAATGCGCTGGCCGGGTTCGCGACCGGAGAGGAACCAGGTCACGAGGGGTCCCTCGACGCTGCCCACGGCGCTGGCCGCGCAGAGGCGGCGGGCGAAGTCGGAACCGTGGTGGCGCTCGAAGGCGAGCGAGCGCGCGCGGCAGAAGCTCATGTAGCGGTCGAGCTTCTCGTCGGTCAGACCGGCGCGCTGGGTCACGCGCGGGACGACGTTCCAGATCCGCAGGAGGTGGGGATGAGCGCTCGCGTCGACGTGCTCGAGCAGCGCGTCGTAGAGTTCGGCGACATCGCGCTCGAGGTCGCGCTCGTCCACGCTCAGGGCACCGAACAAGAGCTCGTCCGTCGCGGCGAAACGCAGGGGGCCGTCCGTGCCGGTGCGCACGTTGGCGGCGGTCGTCCAGACTTCGTCGACGCGCGCATCACCGAGCTGGGGTAGCGGCACGTCGACGACCAGGCCACCGCGAACCTCGGAGCCGCTTCCGCCGTAGCGCACGGTCGCGAGCACCGTCTCGCCCGGGGCGAGCGCATCCACCCGGCGGCCCGCGGCCACGTAGCCGCAGCGCAGCCGCGCACCGGAAGCCTTCGGCGATCGAGTCGGAATGACGGACTCCTCGTTCAGCTCACGGCTCGAGCGGCCGGGGCTCGTCGTAGGTCTGGTCTTCGCACTTCTGTCGAAACTCCTCGCCCTCTTCGGGCTCGAGGATCTCGAGCTGCACGCGTGCCGTCCACCACCCCATCTTCGGAACGGCGCGGATGTAGTAGCGACGGTTCGCCTCGACCGGGAAGCTGGCCATGCAATCGGCTTCGGCCGTGACTTCGACTTCGACGTGCCCGGGGGCGACGGCGTGCAGGATGTAGTCGTTGCTGCGGATGTCGCCCACCTTCCAGTCGTTGACCCAGACACCCATGTTCGCGATCCAGCCGACGATGCCGGGGCGCACGACGCAGATCTCGGCCTGGCCCGTGGGCTCGGGGACCGGCGCGGACACGGGCGGCTCGGTCAGCTCGATGTGTTCGGGACTGGAAACACAACCTACGGACAAACTCGCTGCAAGGAGCAGAGTGGCAAGCTTGGACATGGGATCCTCTCTCGGTAGCGCGGAGATTCCGGGCGGTGCCCATCCTGGGGGCGCCTCGGAGGATCGCATCCTAGCTTGGACTCCCTTGCGCCCACAACCGCGCGGCTGCGCTTCCGAGGCTCAGCGAGTCCGTGTCGTAGGCGCGAGGGCAGACACCGCGAGACGTGCACTCCGGAGCGCCGCAAAGCGGTCTGAATTCAGAAGATTCGCTCGCGCTCGAGGAAGCCCATTCCGATCAGCGGGTTGTCCTCGTCGAAGACGTCGCCGGCCAAGAGCGAAATGAAGGCGCGCCGCATCCCGGGACGGTTCCGGGAGCGAATGGCGCGCTGGATGAAGCCATGCCGATAGGAGTTGCGGACCAGCGACAAGAAACGACGGACGGCGCGGTGCAGGTCTGCGGTGTAGGCCGTCTGTTCGTCGCGCGTGAGCCCGCGACCGGCGGCGAGGGCGGTGTTCAAGTCAGCCGCGGCCCGAAACGCGCTCGTCTGCGCGAGGAACACGCCGGTCGAGAAGATCGGGTCGATGAAGCCGGCGGCGTCGCCGACGAGTAGAAAGCGCTCGCCCGCGAGCTCGCTGCACTCGTACGAAAAGTCGGCCGCGCGTTGCAACGGACGCAGGCGTTCACGCCCGGCCAACAGGTCGCGGTGGCTCGCGCTCCGGTTGCAGAGCGCTTCGAAGCGCGCGTCATCCGTCGCACCGGCGGCGCGCACGAATTGTGGCTCACCCACGACGCCGACGCTCGTGGTCCCGTCGGCGAAGGGGATGATCCAGGTCCAGGAGTCCTCGCCCCAGATGACGGTGATGTCGCCGGCCTCGTCGCCGTCGCCGCGCGGCAGCCCGGCGAAGTGCGAGTAGAGCGCCATCTTCCCGAGCCCTTCGAGCGGTCGCCGCAGCCCTCGCGCGCGTGCCAGGAGCTGTCCCTGACCGGTGGCGTCGACGACGAAGCGCGCTCGTACGTCGCCGTCGTCTCCTCTGAAGCGCACCTGCACGCCGTCCGCTTCCAGGTCGACCGCGACGACCTGGAGCCCCCAGCGAACCTCCGCCCCTCCCGCGTCCGCGTGGCGCACCAGGAGTGCGTCGAAGCGCTCGCGTTGGACCTGATACGCCAGCGAGCCACGCTCGGCACGCAGGGCGTCGGCGAAGGGATAGCGCCCCTGCGAACCGCACTCTTCCAGGACGAAGCGTGCGGCGTGCTTGGGTTGGAAGTCGCCGGCAGCGAGCGCGTCGGCGAGGCCCAGCTCGTGGCACAGCCGCACGCCCTCGGGCAAGAGCGACTCGCCGACCTTGAAGCCCGAGCCGCTCGCGCGGTCGACGACGAGGACCGCGTGGCCGCGCTCGGCCAGACGGCGCGCGCACGTGCTCCCGCCGGGGCCGGCGCCCACGACGACGACATCGTAGTCCGGTTCGATGTGTCCCATGCGGTCCGCGCCTCGGCGCGGCGAGCGATGATAGCGAGCGCCGGACCGCGCGCCCCGCGTCCGTGACTGATTCCGACTCGGCCGCGCGCGAATTGGCGTACCCTCGGCGCGTGGACACCGCTTCCTTCGACGAGCCGGACGAGCGCGCTGTGCCGTGGCGGTGGCAGGCCTGGCCGGCGCGCCATCCGGCCTGGGTCGTCGCGGGCGCGCTCGTCGCCGCCGTCCTGTGCGCACCCGCCTTCGAGCTCACGGGCCTGCACCTGGCCGTCGGCTTGGTGCTCGTCGGGGCGCTGGCGGTCGTCTTCGGTGCGCTCGAACCGGCCCTGATCGCGGTCGTCGCCACCGGGCTCGGCCTCGTCTGGAGCGCGCCCTTCGAGCTGCCTGCGGGATCTGCCTGGCGGACGGCGGCCTTCGGCCTCGGACTCGCGTGCGCGACGTTGCAGGTCGCCGAGCGCCTGGCCGTCTGGCGCGGAGCCGAGTCCGGAGCGTTTCGCGGCCCGCGCACGGGCCTGTTCGCGGCCGCCGTCGTGCTCGTGCTCGCCGCCGCCGTTTCCGTCGCACCGTCTGCCGGCCTCGCGGTCCTGCTCCCCAGTCTGGCGGCGTTGCTCCTCGCGCCGATCGGCACGACGATCCTGTTCCTGCGCCCGGGCAGCGGGGCACCGCGACTGCGCCACCTCGCGGGCGGCCTGTTCGTCTTCGTCTACATGGCCGTCGCGCAACTCGTACTCCTCTTACTCGCCCGACCACTGCTCTTGCTGTTCGTGCGCGACGAAGCGCGCCGACTCGAGCGCTTGAACGCACTGGCGTCGGCCGGAACGCGAGCGCTCTTTCGGCACTTCCCCTACGGGCGCATGCGCTTTCTCGGTCTCGACTCGGCGACCTTCAAACGGCCCGCGCTCGTCGTCAGCAACCACCAATCCTCGGTCGACATCCCCGTCGTTCTGAGCTTGTCCGGGCGCGTCGCCCTGACCCTGAAGAAGCGCGTGTGGGATGCGCCCTGGCTCGGGCGCTCGGCGCGCCGACTCGGTCACGTGCTGGTCGAGCCCGACGATCCCGCGGCCACGCTCGAGCGCTGTCGGGCGGCCCTGCACGCGGGTCGCTCGGTGCACTTCTTCCCTGAGGGCACGCGCACCCTCGACCTGTGGCCCAAGCGCTTCCACCGTGGCGCCTTCGACGTCGCGATCGAGCTCTCCTGCCCCGTCGTCCCGATCGTGCTGTGCGACACGCGCTCGGCCGTCCCGCGCGACGCCCACTGGGTCGATGACTTCGACACGGTCGTGGAGGCCCTGCCGGCGGTGACTCCCCGGACCTTCGATTACACGGCCGGGCCGCGTGCGCTCGCGAAGCACGTCCAGGAGCTGATCCGCACGGCCTTCGAAGCCCGTCTCGCGAGCCTCTCCACGCCGGCCGTCGTCCGCACGAAGGTTCGCCGCCGCTACCGCTACTTCGGACGCTCGGTGACGCGCCGCGTCGAGCGCGAGCTGTGCGACGACGCTTTCCTCACCGCCCTGGGCGCGCTGCCCTCGACCGGAGTCGTGCTCGACGTGGGCGCGGGCGTCGGCGTCGCCTCCAACGTCTTGCGCGAGACGAAGCCACGCCTCCGCATCCGCGCCTTCGAAACCGACGCGACCGACCTCCGCACGGCCTCGGCGGCTTCGCGCGGAACGGCGCGGATCGAGCTGGCGGACCGCTTCGACTCCCGAGCGGCGACGAGCGCGGCCGACGGCGCCGTCGTACGGGCGGCGAAACTCACCGGCGACGACGCTTTCGGCGCGCGTTTGGCGACGGCCCTGCGTCCCGGCGCCCTGCTGGTCGTCGACCGAACCTCACCGGACGTTCGCGTGCGCCTGGCAAACGCCAGCTTTGCACCGACCGAGGCGGCGCACGTGTTCGTGCGTGCGTCCTCCTGACACGAACAGGGCCCGGATCCCCGCGAGCAAGGATCCGGGCCGCACGTTCTCTACGGACTCCCCTACGTGAAGAGGCCCAAGTTCGTGTAGGCGTAGCCCGGGAAGTAGACGTTCTGCGGACTGCTCTGCTGCAGGAGAGTGGTGAACGCGCCTGTGAAGACGTCGCGGTGGTCCGTGAGAACATCGACATCGCCATCCGCGTCCATGTTCTGACTCAGGCTCACCCAGCCACCGTCGTAGATGCCGCCGTTCACCCGTCCGCCCAGCGCGAAGGAGCAGCTGCCGAAGCCATGGTCGGTGCCTGCGCTCGAGTTCTCGGCGATGCGGCGCCCGAACTCCGTTTGCGTGACGCACGTGACGTGGTCGCTCCACGTCCCGGGCCCGTACGGATAGGAGGCCGCCATGTCCGTGTAGAAGGCTTCGAGAGAGCGGGCCAGGTCGTCCATGATGTCGAACATGGTGCCCCCGTTCGGATCCTGGTTGTTGTGGTGATCCCAGCTGCCGAGGTCGACCTCGATCACCTCGGGCGGATCCCCGTTCAGGATCAACGCGGCTACCTGCTCGAGCCGGCGCCCGAACTCCGTGTTCGGGTAGTTGCCGATCGGCGCGTTGTAGTCCACCTGGTTCAGGTAGTCGATCGCGCCGAAAGTGTTGGACGAGGCCGTGGACAGCGGCGGATCTTGGAGGTCGTGCATGGCCGCGGTCGCGAGTCCCATCAGGGGCTCACCGGGAAACTCGAAGTTCTCCACGTCGTTGATCGCCAGCGACTTCGGACCTTGGGCGAACGACTTCGTCGCGAGCTTCTGCATCATCAGTCCACGCAAGGCGGACTCGGTCGGGAAGGACGCCGTCTTGAGGTGCCGCGCCACGAAACCGTCCGTGATGCTGGCCGTATACATCTGGCTCACCGGTGGGGTTCCGAACTCGATCCGGTCCATCTGCACGAAGTGCGAGCGGTTCTTGTCCTCGATCACCCCCGAGGCCGGGAGGATCGCGAGGTCTCCGTTGCCGTAGGCTCCCAGCAAGGGGCTCAAGGCCTGGGGCAGCGCCCACGTCCCGTTGAGCGTCGTGTAGTTCTGCACCGCGATGGTCGGCCGCAGGGTGGCGTACAGGGAGTCGGCATAGGGGACCGCCATCGACAGGCCGTCCGCTCCTCCTCGCAGGAAGATGTAGATGAGAATGTCGCGGAGCGGCAGCTGGCCGACTCCGTTCTGCGCACGCATGGCACCCGGCAGAGCCAGGGACGCCGCCGCGACGGAGGCCCCGCGCAAGAAGCCCCGACGGTCGAGGCCGAGCGAGTTCCGTTGGTCATTCTGATTTCGCTTCATGGTCTTGAATCTCGTTCGTCTTCGGTCAGCGGGTCTCAGTACAGGTTGAAGCTGGGTGCCAGGGCGCAAAGGGCGAGGACCTTCCAGCTGATCACGGCATCCGACAACGGTGAGAGGTTCACGTAGCGCTGGATGATCTGCAGGTCGCCGCTGCTCATGTGACCCGCGGTCAAGATCTCGCTGGCCTGTTGCGCGGCCGTCGCGCGGTCGAATCCGTTGACGAAGGGCGCATACAGCGCGGGCACGTTCACGGTGACACCAATGATGCTGTTCTCGAACAAGCGGTAGGCGAAGCTCCAGCGCCCGGGCTGATCCTGCACCCAAGCACCGATGGACTCGGGATAGCCGATCGGAGGCCCGAAGCCATAGGGCGGTTGACCGAGCTCATCGAGCTCCTTCGTCACGGAACGGATCAAGTTGATGTCGATCGTCGCTTCCGACGCGCGCAACAGGCTCGACAGGAACAGCCAGGGCGGCATGTACTTGTAGAGTGGCGTGGTCCCGTTCAAGACCGCGTTGATGCGCGCCTCGGAGAGGATCGCGTCGAGCATGGCCGGGATGTCACCATCCACGCCGAAGGCCGCGGTCGCGTCCGCGATCGCCGCGTTGATCGCCGCTTCCTCCGGGCTGCCCGGCGGCGGGGGCACGTCGGTCAAGAACGCTCGCACCAGCCGCTTGGCGAGGAACTGCGGGCAAATCCTCCCGTGCACCGGATCGACGTAGTCGACCACGAGGTCGATCGCCGTTTGACCCTGCGCCTTGCCCGTCACCGTGACCGGCGTGCCCAGGAACGTGGTGGCGTCGCAGTGCTGACCGGAAACGAAGTCGAAGAGCCCCCAACGGATGTTGTTCTGGTCCTTCACGTAGTCCCAGCCGCTGAGGATCGTGGCCAGCTCGACCACGTTGGCCTCGTCATAGATCTGAGGCTCCTTGCCGAGCCCGTGCAGCTCCATGAACTCTCGGGCGTAGTTCTCGTTCGGGTTCGCGCCCGACGCGGTGCAGTCGTTGTTGTCGTTGTCCAAGTATTCGAGCATCGCCGCCGCGCGATCGGGGCTGTCACCGGCGCTCGCGTGCAGCAGGTCACGGAAAAAGCCCAGGCCGTGCTTGCGGTTCACGTACTCGTCGTACCAGGGCATCAACGCATAGCCGAAGCCCTTGCCCTGGTCGATGCTCACGGTATTGGCCCATTGCCAGGCCATTCGTTCGCGCAGGCCTTGGTCCGAGTAGACCCAACGCCATACACGCGCTTGCCGCATCTGCCTCTGCGGTTCCGCTCGGCCGTTGGCGCTGCTCCCGTAGTTCGTCCGGATGTAGTGGGGCGACTGGAACACGAGCGGGAAGTTCGTCGCGATCACGCTCTCGACGTCGGGCAGGGCGGCGTAGTTCAGCTGGGATGCCAGGAAGGCGTCGAACCCCATCGCTTCGGCGGCCTGAATCTCCGCCCGTGTCATTCCGTTGGTGGTCCGCCGTACGAGGCGAAAGACGGCATCGTTCTGGGCCGCAACAGGCAGGGCCAATCCCGCCAGGGCGAGCACGAGGGCTCCGGCGAGCCGAGTCGTCGGCTGGGTGTTTGTCATCGCATATCTCCGCGTGGTGGGTCCTGGCCGTCGTCGACTCGATCCGCGAAACGCGCTCACCGACGTCGACGTCGCACACGAAGTAACGTCTCGCCGCGTCCGCCTGGCTCGCGCCGAACTTTCGTTCTTGCCTTCCGAAGGAGCGGAGACCTTGGAAGCGAGTCACTTCCGACCGGCGCTGCAAAGAAAGATCGAGAATCCGAGCCAAGCGCGACCGCGGCGACGAGGCCGAGTTGCGTCGCGACATCGGCGCTTCGCGAGTAGGCTGGAACACCCCCTCCCTCCTCGCAACCCGAAGAAAGCCCCGCCATGAAAACGCGACGTGCTTGCACTCTCCTTCTCGTCTTCGGCACTTTCGCCCTTCCGCACCTCGCACAAGGCGGACTGCAACCGCTCGGTGATCCATCGGACTACTGGGGAAGCATCGACTTCACCGATTCCAACTCGATCGATTGGCCGCAGGACCTGGGTGGGCCCGGCCCCTTTCAGCGCGTTCTGGCCGGAAGCTTCACCGATGACGACGTGACCTCGGCGATCGTCCTCGACGGTGGCATCGCCGTACTCGTGTACCACCCGACCGCGTTCACCGCGCTGCACGAGGTCTCTCCTTTGTCGTTCAACGACATCGCGGTCTTGCCGGCCAAGGGCGGTCTCTTCAGGGACGCGCTCTTGAGTGTGGGGGCGAGCGGACTCGTACACTCGATCTTCGATTCGGCCACGCGTGAGTTCGTGAGCACGGCGATCACCAGCCCGCACTTCGAGAACGCGTCCCGACTCCTCGTTGCCGAGCTGGACGGCTTTCCGGATCCAGAGGTCCTGGGCCTCGATGCGACCGGGCAGAACTTCATGGTCGCCACGCTGGACGAGTTCTTGGCCCTGAGCGCGTCCAGCATCCACCCCGTAGGCGGCACGGCCCTCGAGCTGGGCTGGATGGACTGGGATCACGACGGAGCGCAAGAGGTCCTCGTCTTCGCCGACGACAAGCTGAAGGTCTTCACGCCGGCCGGCGTGTTGGTCGACGACGTCCGCGTCCTGCAGCCGGGCGGCACGATGAGCGTCCTGCGCGATCCGGGAGCACGGGACCAGCTCGCCTGGGTGACGCGCAACCTCAACAACACGGCCTACTGGCTCTACAGTTTCCACTCCGACGGCTACACGGGACCGCTGCCGTTGCTCTTCACGCCGCCCGGTTCGAGCCAATCCGTGGGCATCGACGTCTTCGCCGTGCCCTGTGGAGATTGGGACGGGGACAAGCGGCAGGACCTCCTGCTCGGGCACGAGTCCTTCCTCCAGTCGGTGGTCTTGAACAACCTCGGTACGCTCGGAGCGGCGGCCTTCGACGCCAGCGAGGCGAACATCGAGCGCTTGGACCTCGCGCCCATGCCCGGGCAATCCGCCAGCGGGAACCGAGGCGTGCCCTCCTTCGCCGATCTCGATCGCGACCCCTTCCGGACCGCGGACGTCGTCGTGCCTCTGGACACCCACCAGGGGCTGGTGGTCAAGCGCTCCCTGCCGGAGCGCACGACGTATCACCCGGTCGGAGGCGCACCGGCTCCGATCTGGGAGTACTTCCACGCGCAGAGCTACTACACGCCCGGCTCGAGCGAGGAGCCGCCCGTAGGGGGCGAAGACGGAACACTGTCGCTCATGATGAACGACATCCCGTTCTGGTTGCTCGAGAACTTCGACTACATCCAAGCGATCGTGTGGAGACAGCCCGACCCGATCACGAACCCCCAGTCGCGCACCGAGCAGACGTCGATGAGCAACTTCTTGCACCCGATCGCGGACGACGAGGGCGAGACCTGGGGCTACCAGTGGATCGACATCCCGATCCCCGAGCCGGGCTCGATCTGGACGGACCGCGAACACTTCTACGTCTACTTGCGCTTCGTGCGCGCCGTCCCCGACCCCAACGGAATCGACTGGACGGTAACGAAGAGCTCCTATGCCGTGACGCTCGGTTGCACGCTGCCGGGCACCTATGCCGAGTCCCAACACCTCGACCCGAACACGAACCCCGCCTACGCCTACCTACTGGAGAACGGCTACGACGAGTTCCTGATCCCGATGTTCAGCGGCGCTCCGCCCTACGGAGACGAGAACGGGAACATCCAACCGGGCAACGTCAGCGTCGGCGCGATCGTTCCTTATCCGGTGATTCCCCCCGTCGAAGTGCCCTACATCCCGAACCCGCAGGGGCCGCGGGCCGGTTCCTCCAGCCTGATCTGGTTCCCCTGACCGAAGCGTCCCGTGGCCGCGCTCAGAACAGCGGCACGTGTCCCGCGCCGAGCACGTCGAACTGCCCCACGATCCAGGGGGCCAGCGGATCGACACCGCTCCGTGCGGCACGCAAGGCCGTACGGAAGGCCTCGGCCGGCGAAACTCCGTCGGCCAGGCCGGCGTGCACGAGCTCCATGAGCGCGAGCGTCGGGGCCAGCTCGACAGGCACCTGCGACAGGACGACCGCGCGCGCGCCGGCGCGCAAGAAGGCACCCCCGAGGTGCGCCAGGTTGTCGTCCCCCGGTCGATCCGGCCCGCGCGCGGTCGCACAGGCGGAGAGCAGCACGACGCCGGAGACCTCGAGCTGGTCTTCGACGTCCTCGCAGGTCAGGAGACTCACGGCCTCGTCGCTGCCGTGCAGCGCGAGTGCGGCGCCGCGCTCGCGGTCCTCGAGGTGAACGCCGTGGGCCAGGATGTGCACCACGGCTGCCTCGCGAAGGTCGGTCGCCAGGATGGCCCCGCGCGTGGCCTCGGGCCCGAGGAAGGCCCGCGTGCTCCGCCCTGGGAAGGGTGCGACGAGGCGCGCGAGCTCGGCTTGCGAAAGCGCGCGCTCCTGCAAGCCGGGCCAACGTGCGAGCGCCGCCGCACCGGGGGCGAGGGTCGCGAACAGGACGAGCGTGTCGCGCGTCGGACGGCGCACGACGGCCCGCGTCGCGAGCTCGAGGGCCAAGGGCAACGAAGGCACGACGTCCACCGCGAGCTCCTCGCCCCACCAGGCGCCGTCGGTGAACTGCAACAGCGCGGGCGGCAGACCCCCCAGGTGCTCGGTACCGACCACCGTGACCGCGTCCCAGGCACGCAAGCGCGCGTCGAGCGAAGCGGGCAGGAGCGCGTGCGAGACGGCGGCCGCCGCGCGCTCGAGCGCCGCGGCGTGGGCCCCGCGGTTCCCGACACGCTCCGGATTGCGACGCAGGAGGGCCAAGAAGGACGTCAGCTCGTCGCGCAACGCATCGCGCGCTTCGAGCTCTTCGTGCCAGGCGCCGTCTCGATCGAAGCCGAACAGGTGCGTGCGCTCGCGCGAGGGCAGGAAGTACAGGACGCCGTGCTTCGCCTGCAACCAGGACGCGCGCAGTTCGGCGAGCGTGGGAGCCGCGAGCCCGGCGCGTCGCGCGAGCGTCCCCATCGCCTGGGCCTGGGCGACATAGCCCAAGGCGGTCTCGGCCCCGGCACGCCCGGGCTCGGCCGCGAGTGCGAGGCGGGTGAGCGTCCCGAGGATCTCCCGGCGCTCGGCGTGGTGCAGAAAGCCCGTGCCACCGGGCCAGAGCGGAGTGCGCGACCACTCCTCGAGAAAGCTCGGCCAGAGACGCACGAGTCGTTCGTACGCCGCGCGGAACACTGCCCCCTCGAGCCCTTGGTCCAACACCCAACGCGCCTCGAGCGTGGCGACGAAGATCGCTTCGGCGCCGTCGCTGTCGGAACGCGTCCCGAGCTCGACGGCGAGCCGGTCCAGGTGCCCGCGCGCGCGCTCGAAGTCCCCGCGCCGCAACGCGAGATCGACCAGCGCCCGCTCGACCACGAAGCGCTCGGACCCGGGCAACCAGGCGTCGCCCGCGACGTGCTGCAGCGTTCCGCGCGCGCGCCGCACGCGCTCGGGATCCCCGCGCTCGAGCTCGGACTGCGCCAGTCCCAGGAAGAGTCCGAACTGCGCGACGCGTTCCGGCGGCAGCGTGCGGAACACGGGCTCCTCGCCCAGCTTCATCAGGGAGGACTCGACGTAGTCGTAGTCCTCCGTCATCAGCGCCAGATCGCAGCGGTTCAGGCGGTGAGCGACCTGCACGACGAGATCGCCCGAGCGCTCCGCGAAGTCACCTTCGGCGCGATGCTCGCGCAAGGCCATGTCCAGGCGACCGAGTCCCTGTTCGATCAAGCCACGGCTGCCGTGCACGCGCGCCTTCCAGGCCAACAGCTCGAGCTCCGGCTCGCTGGCGGCCAGCTCCCGCTCGGACACGCGCGCGTCGAGCTCCTCCAGGGCGAGCAGGGCATCCTCCCAGCGCGTCTCCCGCCGCAGGACCTCGACCAGGAGGTGACTGGCGGCGAGCTCGTAGGCGGAGCCGAGCGTCGGTCCGGCCAGCGCTTCTTCGAGCCGTCCGGCGGCTTCCTCCAGGTCACCGAGGGAAACGAGCTCGACGGCCAGGGCGTAATCGACCCACGCGACGTACTCGTTCGGGATCGACGTGTCGACGATGCGCCGGGCTTCTCGCAACAGCTCGAGCCGTTCGGGTCGCGGCGCGTCGAGCGCGTCGACGTGATCCGCCAAGGTCACGCCTGCGATCACGGCCGCCAACCGGACGTCGGACGCGGCGGAGGCCTCGAGCTCCTCGGTCCACGCTTCGAGGCGCCACAGGAGCTCGCGCGCGGCTTCGACGCGATCGTCTCCGCGCAGGTCCCGGACGAGCGTCAGCGCCTCGTCGGTCGGGCTCGACGCGACCTGCCCGAACGCGATCGAAGCGGTCAGGGCGAGCGCACTACCCACGCATCGGCCGATTCGACCAAGCGCCCCGAGCCGTTGAAGGCCAGGACCTCCCAGCGGATGCGCGCCGGCCAGTCCGCTCGTTCGTGAGGTTCCCATCGACATGCGTTCGTCTCGACGCGTCGCGTCGCCAAGCGTCGTCCGGCGGCATCGTACACGTTCACGATGAACCAGCCGTCGCCGGCGAGATCCCAACGGAAGGTCGCCGCGAAGGAGCGGACCTCCCCGGCAGGCTCGAGCAACCCCGTCGCGGCCCCCAGCAGGAAGGGGCCGTCGTCGACCGCGACCGGCGCGGCGCCGGTGCGAAAGAGCCCGACGACGAAGAGCACGGCGGCGGCCGCGCCGAGGAGCGCCAGAGGCCACCGCTGACCCGGTTCCTGGCGCAGAGCTCGGCCGACGGGCGCCGCGCCTGGGACGCCTGTGACGCGCGCGACGAGCTCGTCGATGCGCGCGTCACCCGCGGGGTCCTGCAGGGCCGCGGCGCGGTCCAAGGTCGTCCGCTCTTCGTCACCGGCGGCGGAGAGCTCCGCCACCAAGCCCTCCAGCTCGGCGAGCTCCTCGCGACACTGCGAGCAAGCTTCGAGCGAGCGCCTCCGGTCGGAGGTGCGCTCCGACGGCGCTCCCGCCAGGAACGCCTCGAGCCTCGCTTCGTGTTCAGGTCCGTGCGGGTTGCTCAACGAACGCGCCTCCTTCGTGGTGGCGGAGGAACTCCTTCAACTTCGTGAGCCCCCGGTAGTAGCGTGTCTTGGCCGTTCCGACCGGAATGTCGAGCCGCGCGCCGACCTCCTGAAACGTCCGCCCTTCGAAGTGATGCAGCCGAATGATGGCGGCCTCTTCACGCTCGAGGCATTCGAGTCCCAGGTGCAGACCCTCGAAGCGGCCGATGCGCGCCGCCATGGGCCCGGGCTCGACCTCGACCGCTTCGCGCGCGACCTCGTCGAGCACCCGTTGCCGCCGGCGTCGTTTGCGAAGGCAGTTCATCATCTCGAGAAAGCAAATCCGATAGACCCAACTTTCGAAGCTCGTCGCGGGCGTGTATTCGGACAGCTTGCGCCAGAGAATCAGGAAGACGTCCTGAGTCAGGTCGGCGAGGTCTTCGGCGTTCAGCTGGCCTCCGAGACGCGAGTTCTGCACGGCCAGAATCCTCGGGACACTTCTCGAGCGCAGGCTCCAGTCCTTCGGACCGCAAGCTCGATTCGCTTCGAAACCCTGCCCGCTTCCTCTCACGTCTGTCCTATCACGTCGTGCCGACCCGAGCGCGGCTCGAAAACCCGCCGAAAATCATGCTGGCGGCCCGTACGACTCCGGTTCCTCGCCCGCGAGCGGCGCCAGCGCCTGGATCCGTTCGCGGACGGCGGCGCAGAAGGCGCCGGCCTCGAGCCCCGCCCAGTCGTCCGGTTGCCACGGTTCACCGAAGTGCACGCGGATGCGCCGCAGACCGCGCAGGACGTGGAAGGGGCCGGTCTTCGTGGAGACGTCCTGCATGTTCTCGATGAAGACCGGCACGATCGGCGCGGCCGCGGCCTTGGCGACGACGTGGACGCCCGGCTGGCAGGTCTGGACGGTGCGCCCATCGCCGCGCGTGCCCTCGGGAAAAACCAGGAGGTGAAAATCCTCGATCGAGCGCCCGAACTCGCTCAAGCGCGCGACGATGTCGCGCGACATGCGCGAGCGGTCGATCAGGACGCCGACGCGTGCCGAGAGGATGCGGCGGAGCCTGCTCTTCGTCCACACGGCCCGATCCCCGATGACCAGAACAGGGAGGCGGCGCGCCGCCCACAGAACACCGCCCAAAAGCATCGTGTCGAGCAGGCTCGTGTGGTTGCAGACGAGCAGGAAACGACGCCGTGGTAGACGCTCGAGTCCCTCGACGCTGCGCATGTAGGGCAGGCAAAGGAAGATGCGGCACAGCACGCCCAACAGCTTCTGCGTTGCCAGCGTCGCTGCGTCGATCCGCTTGCCCTCGACCTGGTCCAAGGTAACCGTCACGTCGCGACCGACGCGAAGAGCGCCCCTCCGTCATCGCGCACGAGGTCGCAGGTGTGGAAGGCGTTGATGAACACGCCGCAGATCCCGGGCATGTTGATCGAATGCCCCGTGAAGACGAGGTTCTTGAGCCGCAGCCGCGAGGTCGGACGGTCGCGCCCCTGCTGCGTCACGTCGTGGCTGATCCCGAAGACGGCTCCGTGGTCGTTGCGCGTGTACCAGGCGTCGCTGAGCGGCGTGGCGGCGTAGACGTCCGTGACTCGTCCGGACAGCTCGGGGGCGAGCTTCGTGAGCATGCCGACGACGCGCTCGGCCAGGGCGCCCTTCAGGGCTTCGTAATCGGCGCCACGCTTCAGGACGGGCAGCTCGCTCCACGGCGCGAACAGCTCGTCCGACATGTACGTCATCGCCTCGAGCCGCGCGCCGCCACGCTCGTCCCCGCGTTCGACGGCGCACGGATTCGTGACCAGAATCGGCCCGAGCGGAGGCGTCCGCGCCTCCTCCTCGGCGTCACGGAACAGGACACACGTCGCGCCGATCGACGTCACCGGCTCGGTCAGACGCAGGAAAACTTGCAGCGCCCCACGCGAGTCCTTCATCCCCAGCACGTGCTCGCGGAAGAGGTCGCTGACGGCGCCCTGCTCGAGCGCGCGCACGACGACCTTGGGGTGACACGCCGCGACGAAGAGCTCGGCTTCGTAGCGCTCGCCCTGGCTCGTCTCGACCGCCACCACGTGCGGCTTGCGGCACACGAGCTTCGTGACGGCCTCCTTGAAGCGGTACTCGACGCCCAGCTCGTGCCCGCGCGCGACGAGCGCTTCGACCAGGGCGCCGCCACCGCCTTCGATGCGGCAGGTCACGTCGAAGTTCGAGCGAAAGGCCAAGACGTGTTTCACCCACGGAATCTCGTCCGCCCACAGTCCGAGGTTGAAGGACTGGAAGGACAGGACCTCGCGCAGCCAGGGGTCCTCGATCACGCCGTCCAGATAGCTCGCGAACGACTGCTGCGAGAAGGGCATGTCGTCGGGGTGCGCGTAGTCGACGCCGCGCTTCAGCGCATACCACTTGTAGGCCGCCGCGACCTCTTCCACGTCGCGGACGAAGCGTTCGAGGCCCTCGCGCTCGTGCGGCCAGGTCGCAAGGGCGGTTTCGACGAAGCGCTCGAAGGTCGCGGGATACGCGAACGAGCGCTCGCCGCTGCGCACCTCGATCGCCGCCTCGGCGGGAAACGGAAGCAGTCGTAAGCGATCGCGGATGCGCAGATGCTCGAAGAACTGCCCCAGCGGACGCCCCGGAGCGGTGGAACCCGTGTAGTGGAAGCCGACGTCGAAGACCGTCCGCTTGCGCGCGAACTGCTGCAGGTAGCCGCCCGGAATCGTGTGCTGCTCGAGCACCAGCACGCGTCGACCGCTCTCCGCCAGGAGGATCGCGTCGACCAACCCGGAGAGGCCGGCGCCGATGAGGATCGTGTCCTGACTCACGTGCTCCGCCCTGGCCGGCCTACTGACGGAACCGACGCAGGATCAAGCATGCGTTCGTGCCGCCGAAACCGAACGAGTTCGAGAGCACGATGTCCGGCTCGCCACGCAGCGTCTCCCGCAGGACGTTGATCTCGGGCGCGTCCTCTTCCTGGGCGCTGAAGTTCGCGTTCGCGGCCAGGAACCCGTCGCGCATCATCAGGGCCGAATACAGCACCTCGGACGCCCCCGCCATCCAACACTCGTGACCGGTGAGCCCCTTGGTCGAAGCCACGGGCGGCCCCTTCGAGCCGAAGACCTCGTGGATCGCGAGCGCCTCCGCCCGATCACCCAGCGGCGTCGACGTCGCGTGCGCATTGACGTAGTCGACGTCCCCGACCGTCAGGCCGGCGTTCTCGAGCGCCTGCCGCATGCAGCGCTGCGCACCGCGACCCGACGGCAGCGTCAGATGGTCACCGTCCGAGCTGAAGGCATAGGAGACGACCTCGCCGAAGATGCGCGCGTCGCGCGCCTGCGCGCTCGCGAGGCTCTCCAGGATCAACATGGCGCCGCCCGCACCCGGCACGAGCCCGTCGCGCTCGGCATCGAACGGCCGCGACGCGCGCGCGGGATCGTCCTCGCGCAGGCTGAAACTGTTCAGGGCGTCGAAGCTGATCATCGAGAGCCAGTGCGACTCCTGCGTCCCGCCGGCGAAGATCATCCGTTGGGACCCGGAGCGGATCACCTGGAAGGCCAACCCGAGGGCGTGCGCCCCGCTGCTGCAGGCCGCGCTCAAGGTCAGATTGATGCCCTGCGCCCCGAGGTAGGGTCCGAGGTTCATCGAGGCCGTCGAGTTCATGACCTTGATGACCATCTGCGCACCGAGGAAGTGCGACTGACCGTACTCCGCCAGCGTGTCCATCAGCTCGGGCAGGGCGGAGCACGACGAGTCGTTGCCGACGATCACGCCCACGTCCTCCTTCGCGACGTCCTCGCGCACGAGCCCGGCCGAATCCAGCGCCCGCGTCGTCGCCAGCGCCGCATACAGCGCCGCTTCCGGCATGAACTTGCGCGCGCGCCGATCCAGCTCGCGCTTGAGGTCCACCTCGGGCAAGCGCGTCATCAGGCCCGACCGAAAGCCCTTCTGCTTGCGCGCGGGCTCGACCACGACGCCCGACCGCGATTCCGCGAGCGACGCCGAGATCTCGTCCAGGGACTGCCCCAGACAGGAGATCGCTCCCATTCCCGTGATGACGACGCGGTCCATGCCGCTCACCCCCTCCTCATGCGAATCTTGATGCGCGCGACGGCGGTACCATCGCACACGAAGCCCGCTTCGCATAGGACCTGGCGGTCGTCGGACGTCGTGAGGGTGGCCGTGGCCTCGACCGTCACGCCGGGGTGGACCTCGCCGGTGAAGCGAGCGTTCGTGATCTCCTGGATCGAGAGCGTGCCGCGGACGGCTTCCTGGGCCAGGAGTCGGGCCGCCTCCACGAGGTAGATACCGGGGACGATCGGGAAGCCGGGGAAGTGGCCGTCGAAGATCGCCAGGTCCGGTGGAAAGGTCAGGCGGCCGACCACGCGCTCGGGCTCGACGCTCGCGAGCTCGAGGGCGGCGGCGACGTCGGCCTTCACCGCGGCACCTCCCGGTTCGTGCCAGGGGACGTACTCGGGGACGTGCAGCGCAAGACCTGGAGCGTGAGCCGGCGGCCGTCGGTCGAGCGCACGTCGATCCGGCCTGGATGGCGCGGAGCGCCGGGCGTCGCGGCGGTCCAATCCGCGAGCTCGATCGTCGCTTCGAGCCGACCGCGGCGACCACGTTCGGCGCGCCGGGGACTGCCGCTGGCGTCGAGCTCGAGCAGCACCTCGCGCGCGTCGCCCGCGCGCGCGGGCACCAGCCAAGCCGATCGCGCGGACGACGTCCGCACCGCGACGGCGCGCGACAGATCCGGACCGAGGAAGGCCAGCGCGAGATCCCGCCCGACGTCCTCGAGCTCGCCTTCGGAGAGCGCACCCGCGCCGCTCTCGACGCGCGCACCGTCCGCGTCCACCTCGACGTGGAAGACCGTGCCGCCCAGGTCGGTGACGGCGACGGCGACGAGCTCCGCGGGCGGCTGCAAGCGCGCGAGGAGCGTGAAATCGATCTCCGTCCCTGCTCCGCTGAGGACCGCCCGCGCCTGGAGCTCGGCCGCGACGCCGCTCCACGGCGCGATCTCGACCGCCACGGGATCGGGCTGCGCGAGGACGACGTAGTCGGGGAAGCGCGGGCCGCGGCAGGAACCGAGGGCGAGAAGCGACGCCACGAAGGCCGGAAGCGCAGCAGACCGCATCGGCGCAGTCTACGCTTCGCGGCGGGCGACATGGAGTCCCTGCGATCGGCGCGGCGGACACGAGCGGGGTCGCGAGGCGTGCGGAGGCAAACCTGGTTCCGTCTTCAACTCCAGAAGGCGTAGAAGTTGCCCCACTGGCGCGGATGCGCGCGCAGGAAGGCGTCCAGGCGGGCCGCGAAGGCGCTCGCGCAGCGCGTCAGCTCGGCCTCTCGTTCGGCGCGGCCTGCCTTCGCGGGCGGCTCGGTCGGGAAGGCGTGCAGGCCGTAGCTGCGCGCTCCTTCGCGTACGCAGAAGACGTGCAAGAGCGGAGCGCCCGACGCCGCGGACAACACCCACGGCGCGACCGGGAGCTCAGCCGGCGCCCCGAGCACGTCGACGGCGACGCTGCGTCCCTTGTTCACCCGATCGCCCATCATCCCGACGACCTCACCGCGCCGCAGGGCGGCCAGGATCGCGGCGGCGGAGGCCGGCGAACCGTCCGTGAACAGCACCTGAAACGAACGCTCCTTCGACATCTCGTCGAGCGTGCGCCGCATCGCAGGCGAGACGCCGTCCGACATGACGAGCTGGATCGGCCTGCCCAGGCGCTGCAGGAGATGCCCCATGACCTCCCAGTTGCCGAGGTGCGCCGTGACCAGCACGACGCCGCGTCCGCCCGCGAGCGCCGCGGCGATCTCGTCCTCGCCCTGGAACGAAAAGCGATAGCGGTGGGCTTGACCGTTCAGGATCGCGACGCGATCGGCGAGGAGCGTCGCGAAGGTGAAGAAGTGCCCGCGCGCGAAGCGCCAACGCGCGAGCGCCGTGTCCCCGCACCCGAGGCGGCGCGCCAGGTCGAAGGACACACGTCGGCTCCGCGGCGCGGCCAGCAAGAACCAGAGGCTCGTCCAGAAGAGGAAGAAGGGCACGAGGAACAGCCCGCCCGCCCGGATGAGCCAGACGTAGAAGAGGTTCCCGAGGTGGCCGCCGCGCGAACGACCGGTCCAGCCGCGCGCCATCACTTCGCGCGCGCCGCACGCGCGGAACGCAGCAAGGCCTCGAAGTCCAGGTCGCGTGGGTCGTCGAGCCGGAACCAGCCCTCGTCCAAGGCGACATCGCGCTCGGCCTCTTCGAAGTTCATCGTCGTGCGGTCCCCGCCGCGCTCCTCCAGGACGACCCGCCGGACGCCATCCAGCTCCTTCGTCAACGTCACGCGAATCGACGCCAGCGTCCGCTTCAACGCGTCGCCCTTCGGCGTGAGCTCGATCAGCGCCTGCGGCTCGCGCGCCACGCGCAGGTCGTAGTGCGCGCCACTGTCGGAAAAGCGACCACGGAACCAGCCGCGAATCTCCCCCATCACGAGCAACAAGGGATCCTTCGCGCGCCCGAGCTCGAGCGGGCGCCGTTCGCCAGCGCTGTACTCGAACTTCGCGACGTCGTTGCCCGCGACGACGAGCAGCGATCGAAACGGTTCCTGGATCTCCCAGCGCAGCTTGTCCGGTCGTGCGTAGAGGATCACGCCGCTCGTTCGCAGGGGTTGGTCGAAGAGCGCCAGGACCTTGACCTGCTCGAAGCGCGCCGCGACCGTTCGCCGCGTCCGCATCCGCTCCTCCACGCTCGCGAAGAAGGCCTGTACGTCGTCACCGGACTCGAGGAAGCGCGGCGCGGCCTCGTCCTGGACGGGGGCCGGCGCGATGAGCGACAAGGCGACGAGAAGGAGGAGCGCCGCCTTCACGGAACAGGCACCGCCTCACAGGAGAGCACCAGGTTCGAGAACACCCCGAGGTCCGGGTGGCGCGAGCGCACGCGGAACCCGGCGCTCGCGAGCAGCGCGGTCCAGCCGTCCTCGGTGTGGAAGGTGAAGCCGCCGTGCCCGCGCGTGAAGCCCGTCGCGACGGCCAGCGCCTCGGCCCCGGCGACCAGCCAGTGACGCGCGCCCGGCGTGCGGCAACCGTCGCGGAAGAGGAGCTTCGTGCCTTCGTTCATGCCGGAGCGCAGGTGAGCGAGAATCGCGCGCTGCTCGTCCTCGCTCCAGTAGTGGAGCACGTCGACCAGCAAGACCTCACGATAGGGCGCCGTGTCGTGCTGACGCACGTCCTCGGCCAGGAATCGTACGGGAAAGTCCGGTCCCAACGCCGCGCGCGCCGCGCGGAGCTTCCGCTCGTCCGGGTCGAGCGCGGTCAACGCACGCCGCGGAGCCGCCGTGGCGAGCCGCGCGGTCATCACGCCGTAGCCGCAACCGACGACCAGAACGGGCCCCTCCCCGTCGACGAGGGCGGGCAGCGCACGCACGAGCGGATCGCGCTTCGCCTTCGAGGCCGCGTAGTTCTTCACGAAGGGTCCATGCTGGCGATACATCCCGGCGAGCTCGCGGTACCAGCCCGGCCCCTGCAACGTCTCGAGCCGAAGCGGGTCCCGTCGCGCGCGAATCCGTGCGGCGGCCGCTTGGGCGAGAGCCGCGGCGGAAGGTGCGGGCGGGAGCGGCGCGAGGACGCGCGCCGCCACGTCATGATCGCCGATCCAGCCACCCGGTTGCCGCAGGACGCCGGCCTCGGCCAGGGCGATCGGACGAACGGGGAGGCCGCGTTCGTGCGCCAGGTCGAAGGCGGCCGCGGCGGCGCCGGCTTGCTCCGCCTCCGTCCGCGGCAGGAAGGCGACGGCCGAGCGCCCCGCGGCCAGCGCGGCCGCCGGCGCCTCGTCCGGTGCCCCGCGGAACAGCGCTCCGCCCATGGGCAGGCGCGCGAGCGACGGCGGCAACGCGAGGCGCGCGTGCGGAACGAGCGCGAGCAGACACAACCCGCCGAGCTCGGAAGCCTCGTCTGCGACGTAAAGACATGGCTCTTGCGAGGGGGCCTCCTCCTCGCGCGTGAACACGCGCCGACCGATCGGCAGGCCGTAGCCCACGTCGCGCGCCACCGCCCGCAGCGCTTCGTCGCGGGCCAGACCGCCGAACGCCATGCGCCAGCGGTGGAGCGCGAGCCGCGCCTGGAACCAGACCGTCGCGACGATGTTGCGCGGGCTCGGAACACCGTTCGGGCCGGCGGCCGCGAGCACGGAACGGCACAGGACGGGCACGAACAGCTGCGTCGCGAGCGCCGCCGAGGCGATCCCCAGCGCGGCGGCGACGCCGACCGTGTGCAGGACCGGGTGGCGCGCGAAGGCCAGCGCTCCGAAGCCGAGGCAGCTCGAGAGCGCGCAAAAGAGGGCCGCGGCGCGGGTCTCGGCGGTGCGATCGACGCCGCTCGCCCGGCGCTCGCGGTAGCTCGCGGCGAGGAAGATCGCGTAGTCGACCGCGATGCCGAACTGGAAGACGACGAAGATCCCGTTGCCGAGGTTCAACGGGGTGCGCGTCCAGCCCAGGAGGCCGAGCGTCCAGACCAGGCCGAACCCGAGCGGCACCAGCACGACCGCCGTCAGGACCGACTCGGCCGTCCACGCGGCGACGACGAGCAGAACGGCCAGGAAGGCGAGGCAGCCCAACACCAAGACCTCGTCCTTCACCAGGCTCGCGATCGTGCGCATCAGGCTTTCGGCGTTGGCGACGACGACGTCGGGCTGCGTGCTCGCGAGCCGCGTGGCCAGCTCCGAGAACTGGTTCCAATCGGCCGTGGTGACGGGAGTCGACACGCGCCAGCCGCCCGCGACGTGCGCGAGACGGTCGTCGAGCAGCGCGCCGACGCCCGCGGCCCGCAGCTCCTCGACGCCGAGCGGCGTCAAGCTCTCACGCTCAGGCCCGACCGCCGCCGCGCGCGACGCCGCCGCTTCGCTCGGCGCGGCTTCGAGCCGGCCCGGAGGGCGCGCTTCGAGCGCGGCGAGAAAGGGGTCGAAGGCCGCGCGACGAAAGCCTGTGCCCTCGAGCGCAGCGTCGAGCGCGGCGGACAGGGCCGTACGGCGCGCTGCGGTCCAGAACGCCGCCCAGCGCTCGGCGCGGGCGCGCTGGGTCGCCTTGGAGGGCAGCAGAGTCGAAAGCGAGGCGTAGCTCGCGAGCCTGCCCTCCGCGCGGGCGCGCGCCAGCTCGCGCTCGAGCGCGTCGTTCGCGACCAAGGCCTCTTCGAGCGTCGCGCCCTCGGCGAACAAGGTCGACACGCGCGCGCCGCCCCACGTCGCGCGGATCGCGCTCTCGTCCGCCGCGGCTACGGGACCCAGGCTCGAGAGCTTCTGCACGTCGCCGTCGAACTCGAGCCGTGCCGCTCCGAGCGCGACGAGCGGCGTCACGACGAGGGCCACGAGCGCCGTGCGCCGCGGTGTCCCGAGGCGCGCGAGCAGGCGCGCGAGATCGAGGCGGGGTGTGCGTGCCGCTCCGAACCAGGGCTCGCAGCAGGGCAAGACGAACAACGCGAAGAGGGCCGCCGCCGTGATGCCGACGGCGCCGAACAACCCGACATCGCGCAGGCCGGGCAGGGCCGAAGTTCCGAGCAGCCCGAAGGCGAGCGAAGTGCTCAGCGCTCCGAAGACCAGGGCCTGGGTCGGGATCGGCCGTGGCGGGCTCTGCGTGCGCGCCGCGAGCACGTGCACCGCGAAGTCGATCGACAGCCCGATCAAGACCGCACCGAAGCCCAGCACCGGCGCCGCGATCGTGTCGCGCAGGAGGCCGAAGACACCGAGGGCACAGACCACGCCGACCAGCGCCGGCGACAGCGCGAAGAGCACGTGTCGCAAGCGGCCGAAGCACAGAAACGCCAGCAGGAAGACCGCCGCCAGACCCACGCTCGAGGTCAGCGCCACGTCCCGCCGGATCGCGCGCTCGTTCTCCAGCGTCGACCGGTGCGCACCCAGGTGGCGGATCCCGACACCAGGGTAGGCCTCCACCGTCGCCGCAGCGGCCGCTTCGAGCGCCGCGAGCAGGCGCGCACCGCGCGCGGTGTCGCTCGAGGCGAAGCCCGGCTCGACGAGGACCAGGACGTGGCGTCCGTCGGCGCTCGTGATGCGACCGTCGTCGAGCCGCGCGCCGTCGTCCGCGCTGCCGAAGCCCCCGGAAAGCGACGCCAGCGGCGCGAGCGCCAGGTTCGCGAAGCCCAGGGGGTCGTCCGCAGCGGTGCGCGCGAGGTGCGCACCGTCGGGCTCCTGGATACGACGCTCGAGCGTCGCCAGTGCCGCTCGCACGCGCGCGGGCGTAAGGCGCGTCTCGAGCTCGGCCCAGGCCGCGTCGTCGAGGAAGAGCGGGACGTGCGCGCGAACGACGTCGACCAGCGCCAAGGCTGCCTCGAGGTCGACCTGCGCACGCACGGAAGCGGCGACGTCGGCGGACGCGAGCACGGTCGCGAAGTGCTCCGCCGCCGCTCCGAGCGTGTCCGGACCGACGTCAGAGGTGCGCGCCTCGACATCGACCAGCGTTCGCTCGAAGGAGTCCCCCAGCGCCGCCGTCGCCCGCGCCAGGGTCGGGTCGGAATCCGGCAGGAGCCGTGCGAGGTCCGCGTCGATCCGCAGACCGGCGCCGAGGAAGCTCGCGAAGGCCAGGACGACGATCGTCGCGGCGAAGACGACGGACGAACGACGCCCGACGCTCACGCCGGCGCCTTCCTGCGAGCGTGGCGCGTTCCGAGCAGCACGAGCAGGGTCAACACGAAGCCGGCCGCGGCGACGAGCGCCGCGAGCGCGAAGCTACCGACCACCCAGTAGGAGAAGTCCGCGCCCTCGAGCTCGAGCGAGGTGATGCGCGTGTCCGCACCGCCGATGGCGCGACCGAGCACGAGCGAGGCGTAGAGGATCGCGGGGATGAAGGGCGGGAACGAAACATGTGCCGCGACGACCGCGATCGCCTTGGACGCGCGCAGGCCGTGGGCCAGGAGGAGCGTCAACGGCACCTGGAAGCCCCAGAAGGGCGTGATTCCCATGAAGAGGCCCAGCGCGACCGAGGCCGCGACCCGCAGCGTCGAACCGTGGCCTTCGAGTAGGAGGCTTCGCACCCCGTCGCGCAACTTGTCGCGCAGACCGAGCTCGCGGAAGCGACGCTTCGTCGTGAGCTGCAGGAAGGTCTCCGGCAACGAGACCCGCAGGAAGCCCAGGTGCCCGTACAGGCCGCCGATCCGAAAGGCGTCGACGACCGGCCGGTAATGGGACACGCGCTCCCCTTCCTCTTGGTAAAGCACGCGAATCGGCACCGACACGATCGGCACGTCGATCCAGGTCAACTTGACGATCACTTCGACCTCGAAGCTGAAGCGGCGCGTGCGCAGGAAGAGCGAGCGCACCTCCCGAAGCGGATAGACCCGAAAGCCCGTCTGCGTGTCCGGCAGGCTCTGCCCCGCCATCACGCGCATCCAGAAGTTCGAGCAACGGTTCCCCAGTCGACTCGCAAAGCGTGCTCCGGCTCGCACGATGTCGCGTTGCCCGAGGACGAGCGCACTCGGCTGGGCCGCGGCCGCCGCCAGGAGCCGCGGCGCGTCCTCGGGATAGTGCTGCCCATCCGCATCGAGCGTCACGACGTGCGTGCAACCCGCTTCGTCCGCCAGGCGGAAGGCCTCCGCCAGCGCGCGCCCCTTGCCCCGGTTGACCGGCTGCGTCCAGACCGTGAGCCCCTCGATCCCGGCCAGGACCTCGGCCGTCCCGTCGGTCGACCCGTCGTCGATCACGAACACCGGATGGCCGAGCGCCTTGGCTCGCCGCACCACGTCCCCCACCGTCCGCACGTTGTCGAAGACGGGGATCGCGAGGCACGGACGAAACGGGGGCGCGTTCGACACGGCGAACAGTCTAGCCCGCATCGATTTCAAGATCGTCCGACCGTTCGGTCCAACTCGCCTCCGATGGAGCTTTCCGAGCAGCGGCCCGGCGAGAATCGCTGGACGTGGGGAGGTCCCCCGATCGCGGCCTTCCCGGTATCCTGGGCCCGTCATGCGACGCGTGATGTGGATCGAGGACAAGTCGAACGGGATCGTCGGGCCGGCGCGGATCGGGTGGGTCGAGGTGCGCAACGGCGGGAAGAAGCTCGTCTACGGGGAACGCGTGTTCTTCTCGCTGCGCGGCCGCGGCTTCAAGGCCAACTTCGCTGAGCGCGAGACGGGCACGCCGTTTTGGATCTCGGGCTGCCACAAGGACGGCCGCGACGCGCTCTACAACACCGACGTCGAGATCGACGAGGACGCGCTCGAGGAATACTGGGTGAACGTGCGCGGTCGTCCCCAGGACGTCACGAAACGCAGGCTGCGGGTCCGTGGCAAGTACTGAGCCCAGGGCGAGCCTCGTCGTCCGGGACGAACGGCCGGACGACCGGGAGGCCGTCTTCGCCACCCACGCGGCGGCCTTCGAGCGCCCGGACGAGGCCGAGCTCGTGGACCGCATCCGTGCCAACGGCCACGCGCGCATCGCGCTCGTCGCCGAGCTCGAAACGGTGCTCGTCGGGCACATCCTGTTCAGCCCGGTGACGCTGCAGTGCGCGGACGGTGCCGTCGATGGCCTGGGCCTGGCGCCGCTCGCGGTCGCCCCTGCGAACCAGCGCGCTGGCATCGGCGGCGCGCTGGTGCGAGCCGGGCTCGCACGCTGCCGCGCGCTGGCGACCCCGTACGTCGTCGTGCTCGGCCATCCCGAGTACTACCCGCGCTTCGGCTTCACGAACGCGTCCGCGCACCATGTCGACAACGAATACGGCGCGACCGAAGCGTTCCAGGTGCTCGAGCTCGTCCCCGGCGGCTTGCCGGCGCGGGGCGGGCTGGCGCTCTACGGACCCGAGCTGCGGCCCTGATCGCCCGCTCGGCCCGACTTCCGAGCGCGCTCAACGGGCGCCGAGGACGATGTCGAGCGCGTTGGTCAGGCCGACCTGGATCGGCCCCAGGGCGAGCGTCGCGCCCTGCGCGGTCAAGGCGGCACCAAGCAGCGTGAGGTCGGCGGGGATCGGGACGCGATGGGTGCCGAGGTCGACGTCGGTCGCGAGCCGGCGGGTTCCGCACAGGAAGCTGCCCCCGAAGATGCCGCCCAACGGTGCGCCGGACAGCGGAGCGCTGAAGATCGACACCAGGGACAACGGAGCCGCCACGGTGCTGATCCAGGTCTCGCCGATCACGGGACCGGCCGGGCCGGCGTCCGCGACGGAATCGCCGTCCGCATCGGAGCCGACGTGCGCGAAGACGTTCGGGTTGGTTCCGCAGGTGCGCGCCGTCGCCGCGGAGGCCTTCGAGCCTTGCTCCCACAGCTGCAACCAGAAGCCGGCACAGGGCGAGCCCGAGGGCGGCGGCGGGACCGGGGACGAGCAGCCGAAGAAGAAGGAGACGACGCACGTGCCCACCGAATTGGGCGTCCTGTTGTAGATGTCGAAGACGTTCATCCAACCCGTGTTGACCGAGAACTCGGTCAGGAGCGGGCCGGTCTGTCCCGGGGTCCCTTGCGGCCCTTCGTTCCCGCTGTAACCCCAGGAGATCGGGCCGTCGGCCAGGGACACGGGCGACCCCGCCGGTAGAGTCGCGGTGACCATGAAGCCGGGATTGACCTGCGTGCCCAGGGCGGCCGGAAGTCCCGCGAAGAGAAAGTCTCCCGCCAAGGTGCCGGCCGATCCGCAGAACGGTGAGCCCCCTTGATAGAGGCGGATTCCGAGGGAGGCACCCGGGCCGGGCGGCACATCGTTCACATCGCGGGCCATCGTCGCGTACGCGAAGCCGAACTTGCCGATGAGCCCCGACGTACCGCAGTCCTTCCGGGCGTAGTCGATGAACTCCCAGCCGTTCGTCAGGCCGAGGGAGTAGCCGGTCGTCAGCGTGTTGCTGAAGCAATTCGCGAGCGCCCGTTGCAGCCCGACTCCGACCGCGTCCACAGCTTGCACGCCGCGCTGGCCCAAGCGTGTCGCCACTCCGGTCGCGAGGTCGTAGTGGACGCGCGTGAGCGGGCCCTCGACAGGGCGGAACTCCTTCAGGTGCGGGAACTGCGCCGCCGGGTGGAGCGGGGCGGTCAGGATCAGGACCAGGAGGGCGAGGCGTCGGGTGCGCATGGGAACTCCAGGGGAGCGGGCCGGTCCGAAAGGGCCGGTCGGGCGGCAAGGGGGGAAGTGCTTCCATGGTGCTGCGGGCCCGTCGCGCGGAGGCAGGAATCGCGCAAATCCGCACCCCCTCGGTGCCTCGACGCCCCTCAGGATCCGCCGGAAACGCCTTCCAGCCCATGCGGCGGGCGGCACCCTGGCGCGGGCTCGCGCGCACGCCCTCGACCCGTGCACGGGCCGGGGACCTCTTCCTCCGGTTGAGCGCAAGCCGGGGCCGGCCGGCGGGCGAAGGGAAGGAAGGTCCGCCCTTCCGCCCCGCACGACGCACCCCGCCATGGCCCACGAGCCCGCCTCCCCTTCCGCCTTCCTCGCCCCCGAACCCGGGGCCGAAGACGTCGCCCTGCAGGTCGCCTTCGACGAGTGCCTCTCGTCCGCCCATCTCGCGAGCGGGGCGCCCGTCGTGCGCTGGATCGCGCTCGAGAACCGCGCCGCGGCGAGCTTCGAGGACCTCGAGCTGGCCGTCGGCCTCGCGGGCGCCGCCGTCGAACCCTGGCGCGTGAGCTTGCGTCGCCTGCCGGGCGGCGGCACGTACTCGAGCGACGAGGTCGAGCTCGCGCTCGACAGGAAAACGCTGGACGACCTGCGCGCGGCCGAACAGCCCGAGCTCTGGATCGAGGTCCGCCATCGCACCGAATGCCTCGTCCGCGAGAGCTGGCCGCTCGAGATCTTGGCAGAGGACGAATGGGCCGGCCTGCGTTCCCTGCCGGAGACCCTGGCGGCCTTCGTGCGGCCCGCCGCGTCCGAGGTGGCTTCGATCGTGTCGGACGCCGCCGTGACCACGGCTGCGGTCGAAGGCTATGCCGAACCGGCCGGGCTCACGACGTGGATCGAAGCTCTCTGGCAGGCGTGCGCCCGACGCGGCGCGCAGCTCGACGGGCGCGAAGGCCTGGCGAGCGGCGGCACGATCCAGGACGCCGAGACGCTGTTCGAAGGCGGCCCGGCCTCGGCGCTCGACCTGGCGCTCGTCTTCGCCGCCTGTCTCGAACGCGCGCACTTGCATCCGCTGATCCTCGTCGGGGACGAGGCCGTTCTCGTCGGCGCCTGGCTCGTCGATGACACCTTCCCCACGGCGACGCTCGACGACTCCGCTCGCGTCCGGCGTCGGATCGAGCGCGGCGAGCTGTGCCTGTTCGATGCGGCCGGGCTCGCGGCCGGAGCGGAATGCGATCCGCAGGCGGCCAGCGCCCGTGCGCTCGCCTGCCTGGAGGATCCCGAGCGCTTCGTCCTCGGCGTCGACGTCGCCGCGGCGCGCGCGTCCGGCGTTCGACCGCTGGACGGGACGGAAGAGAGCGCGTGGCACACCGAGAGCGCCGAACCCGCGGCCTCGGATCCCCAGGTCAAGCGCATCGAGACGTGGAAGCGCCGCTTGCTCGACCTGACGCTGCGGAACCGCTTCTTGAACTTCGTTCCGAACCGCAAGACGGTCGCGATCAAGGTGGCGAAGCTCGAGGACGTGTACACGGCCTTGTCCGAGGGAGAGGACTTCACGATCCTCACGCGAGCGCGGCAAATGTCCGCCGGTGGGGCGCGCGCCAAGAAGGACGACACCGACTATCTCGCGGAGCAGCTGAAGAAGAAGAACCTGCGCACGCTGCTCGACAAGAAGGAGCTCGATCGACGTCTGCTCGAGATCTACCGCGCGGCGCGGCTCTCGGTCGAGGAGACGGGGGCCAACGTCTTGTATCTGGCCCTGGGGTTCTTGGCCTGGCAGGAGCCGACGTCCGGCGACCGCACGCTGCTGGCCCCGATCCTGCTCCTGCCGCTGACCATGAAGCGGCTCTCCGCCAAGAAGGGCTTCGTCATCCGGTTGGCCGACGAAGACCCGCGCGTGAACGTGACCCTGCTGGAGAAGCTCGGCTCGGAGCAGGGGATCGACGTCAGCGGTCTGCGCGACGTCACCGGGGAAGACGGGTCCATCTCGGTCGCCAAGATCCTCGCCAGCTGGAACAAGGCCATCGCCGGCAAGCGCGGCTGGGAGATCGTGGACCAAGCTTCCCTGGGGCTGTTCTCGTTCACGAAGTTCTTGATGTGGCGCGATCTCGAGGAGCTCGGCGACCGCCTGCGCGACCAACCGGTGCTGCGCTACCTGATCGAACGGCCGTCCGTGTCGTTCGACGACCAGCCCTTTCCCGATCCGACGCAGCTCGACCTGCGCGGTCCGGCGGAGCTCTTGCTGCCGATGGACGCGGACTCGTCCCAGATCGCAGCCGTCGTGGCGGCCGAGGAGGGCAAGAGCTTCATCCTCGAGGGGCCGCCCGGCACGGGCAAGTCCCAGACGATCACGAACCTGATCGCCCACTGCCTCACGCGCGGCAAGCGCGTTCTGTTCGTCGCCGAGAAGAAGGCTGCCCTGTCCGTCGTTCGCGACCGCCTGTGTTCGGTCGGGCTGGGGCCGTTCTGCCTCGAGCTGCATTCGAGCAAGGCCAACAAGCAGGAGGTCCTCGAGCAGCTGCGCGAGACCCTGGACGTCGCCGCTTCGCAACCGCCGGACGGCTGGAACGAGCACGCCGAGCGCCTGCAACGCCTGCGCGTCGAGCTCAACGGCTACGTCGAGGAACTGCACGTCTCGCGCCCGATCGGGCGCAGCCTGCGACGCATGATCGAGCGTCAGATCGAGCTCGAGGGGGCGCCGCTCGTCCCGCTCGAGATCGCAGGCATCGAAGCGCTCACGAGCGACGACTATCACGAGGTGCTGGAGCGTGTCGATCGCTTGGCCAGCGCCGCGATCGCCGTCGGCGACCCGAGCGATCACCCGCTGCGGGGCATCCTGGAGCTCGACTGGGATCGCGAGCTGCCCCAGAAGGTCACGGCCGCGATCGAGTCCGTGCGCGAGGCGCTCGACGCCCTCGACGACGCTCACGAACGCGTCGCACGCCTCTTGGGCCGCATGGACGAGCAGGCGGCGCAGGTCGCGCCGGCCAGCCACCCCGAGCTCGACGCGCTGGGTGAAGCCGCGCGCCTGTTCCGTGCGATGCCCGTGCTCGACGGCGAGCTCTTGCCGCCCGAATCCGCCGACCTGCGGGGGCGGATCGCGGACTGGATCGCCTGCGAGAACGAGGTCGCGGAAGCCCGCGCGCAACTCGCGCAGCGCTACCAGGCGAACTGGCTCGCGGTGGACAGCGACGGGCTGCGCGGTCGCATCCAGGCGGCGCTGTCGGAGAACGTGCTCGTGCGGCCGCTGAAGCTCCGGAAACTGCGCAAGGAGCTCGCACCCTATGCGGTCGACGGTTCCTTCGACGCGCGCGCCTTCCTCGCGGCTCTGGACGAACTCGACGGCCTGCGCCGGCAGGAAGGCGACCTCGAGCTCCTGCGGGCAGGCCTGCTCGAAGAGCTCGGTCCGGACTGGCACGGCTTCGCCTACCCCCACGAGGTCGCGGACCAGCTCGCCTACGCCGAACGGATCGAGACGGTGCTCGTGGCCGTGGCCGGCGAAGACGTGCGCCTGCAGCGTCAGCTCGCGCGCCGCTGGTACGCGCTCGCGACGAACGAGCGCGGCGTGCGTTCGACCGACGGCTTCGAGGCGGATCTCCTGGGCTACACGATCGCGCTCGAGGGCTTCCATCAGGCCTGGAACGACTACATCACCCGCATCCGATTGGACGTCGAGCACGTGATCCTTCCCGACCAGCACGGCTTCCTCGCGCGCGTGCGCGAGCACGTCACGGGCTGGGAGACGAACAGCCCGGAGCTGCGGGACTGGCTCCTTTGGCAGCGGGCCCGCAACGCGGCCATGGAGACGTGGGCGGCGCCGCTCGTGGACGCCTTCGAGCACGGCGCGTTCGAGGCCTTCGAGCTCCCGCGCGCGCTCGAGCGTTCGTTCAACGAGCTCTTCCTGAAGCGCATGCTCGAGCTGGAAGGTCCCCTGGCGGACTTCCACGGGATCGAGCACGGGCGCAAAGTGCAGCGCTTCCGGGAACTCGACGCGGAGTGGATCCAGCTGACCCGGGGCCTCCTGCGCGCCAAGCTCGGCGCGGGCGTCGCCACCGCTCTGCGCGAACCGGGCTGCGCCGAGGAGATCGGCCTCCTGGAGCGCGAGCTGCGCAAGAAGCGCCAGATCATGCCCATCCGCCGCTTCTTCGAGAAGATGCCGAACCTGCTCCCGCGCCTGAAGCCGTGCGTGTTGATGAGCCCGCTCGCCGCGGCGCAATACCTGGAGGCGGAAGGCGACGCCTTCGACCTCGTCGTGTTCGACGAAGCCTCGCAGATCCCGATCTGGGACGCCGTCGGTGCGATCACGCGCGGCAAGCAGGTCGTGATCGTCGGGGACTCGCGCCAGCTGCCGCCCACGAACTTCTTCGCGAGCCTCGAAGAGGAAGACGACGTCGACGACGACGACATGGAAGAGCTCGACAGCCTGCTGGAGGAGTGTGTCGCGTCACGCCTGCCTTCGCTGCAGCTGCGCTGGCACTACCGGAGTCGCCACGAGAGCCTGATCGCCTTCAGCAACCAACGCTACTACGCCAACCGGTTGGTCACGTTCCCCTCCCCCTCGGCGGAGTCCGAGGAGCTCGGGGTCCGCTTCCGGTTCGTCGAAGGCGGCGTGCAGGACCGCGGCGACACGTCGACGAACCGCGTCGAGGCGGAGGCGATCGTGGCCGAAGCCGTGTCGATCTTGAAGCGTCCGCGCAAGCGCGGCGCTCCCGCCCCGAGCCTCGGAATCGTGACCTTCAGCCTGCCGCAACAGAGGTTGGTCGAAGAGCTGCTCGACGAAGCCCGCGCCCAACAGCCCGAGCTCGACGCCTGGTTCGGTGAGGACAATGCGGAACCGGTCTTCGTCAAGAACCTCGAGAGCGTGCAAGGCGACGAGCGCGACGTCATCCTGCTGGGCGTCGGCTTCGGACCGGACGCCAAGGGTCGTCTCTCGATGAACTTCGGGCCCCTGTGTCGCGAGGGCGGCGAGCGTCGCTTGAACGTCGCGGTCACGCGCGCACGACGCCGCCTGCTCCTGTTCTCGTCGTTGCGCGCCGCCGACATCGACCTGGCACGCACGCGCGCCACGGGCGCCAAGCACCTCAAGGCCTTCCTCGACTTCGCCGAGCGCGGCGGTCGGGCCCTGGCCCCGACCCTGTTCCGTCCCGGCCCCGCACCCGAGACCGCGCTCGAAGACGAGCTCTATCGCCGACTCTCGGAACGCGGTCACACGGTCGATCGCCACGTGGGCTGCTCCGAGTTCCGCATCGACCTCGCGATCCGCCACCCCGAGCACCCGCAACGCTACGCGCTCGGCATCGAGTGCGACGGCGAAGGCTACCGAGCCGCCGCGACCGCCCGCGATCGTGATCGCCTGCGCCAGAGCGTCCTGGACGAGCTCGGCTGGCGGCTGCACCGCGTGTGGGCGCTCGATTGGTGGATGCAGGACGAGCGCGAAGTGGAACGCATCGAAGCCGCGCTGCAGGCCGCCCTCGACGCCGAGCAAGGCATCCCGCGGGTCCGCATCGAACGCGCGGCCTGAGCTTTGCGCGGAGTCCGGGCCGGCCTCAGGGCCGCTCGAGCGCCGCGAGCGGGAGCGTCGCGAGGTAGATCGCGGTCCGCTCTTCGTGGCTCGAGTAGTAGACGACCTGCAGCTCGTCGCCGGTCAGAACCAAGCCCGGGTAGCTCGTGTCGCCGCCGCTCGGAAACGTGTGCACGAGGCGCGGCGGCTCGCCGAACTCGACCTCGAACAGGACGGTGGTGTGGAAATCGCCCTCGCTGCGGCGCCCCGCGGCCAGGAGCCGCCCGTCCGGCAACACGGACAACTCGGGCCCTCCCAGAGCGCGCCCGAAGTCGGTCCAGGTCCAGTCCGTGTACGGCGGCCGGGCGCGCCCCAGACGCGCGTGCTGATCGCCTGCACCGCGTCGGACCAACGCGAGCAGCGTCTCGTCGGGCAGGAAGCGCAGCGTCGTCTCGCTGGGCCGTCCCGTGACGTCGAGGCGCGTGACGTGCTCGAAGTGCACACCGTCGTGACTGCGCACGAGCTGGAGGCGGAACTCCTCCTCGAAGGTCTGGTAGACCGCGCCCCAGGCGACGTCCTCCCGCCAGGTCAAGCGCCAGAGCCAGTCGCGGGGTGAACGCAGGTCTTCGGGCAGCTCGACCGTCTGCAGCGGGCCGAAGCGCAGGCCGTCGTCCGCGCTCGCAACCTTCGTCACGCGACGTCGTTCACCGCCGAGGCTCGCGAGCGTGGCGCCCATGATGCAGAAGACGCGCCCGTTCGGCCCGCTCGACAGGTGCGGATCGCGCAGATCGATCCCCGTCTCTTCCCAGTAGGCGACCGACGTCCAGGGCCCCGCCGGTGTGCCGCGCAACACGCGGACGCTGCCGGGATGCTCGGAGACGTGGTCGGCGCCCTCGCGCAGGGCGCAGAGCAGCCCGTCCCCGTGCGCGATCAGGTCGGGAAAGGCGTTGTGCGGCGCATGGTCCCAGATGCGGCGCACGGGGAACGGCGCCTGCGAAGGGGCGCTCGTTTCCGCCTGGAGCTTCTCGGGAAGGGGCATGGTCACGCTCGCGTCCCACAATAGCCGCCGCGCGCGCCGTTGGAAGCCTTCGGTCCGGGCGAACATCGGAGGTCGTGCGTCAGGCTTGCAGGTGTCACACCGCAGCAGAGGACGTCGTCATGGCGCCGAATGACGCTTCCGATGGGCTCTTAGTCCGCCGAGGCCTCGTGCCAGCGCCGCTCGATGGTCTCGACCATCGCGGCCTGACCGTCTCGGTGCAAGGTGTGCGGCATGCCCGGGACCACCTCGATCACCATCTCGTCGAGCAGACCCGCCTCGCGCGCCAGGGCCTGGAAGCGCTCGACCGCCCCCTCGAGATAGAACGTGTCCACCTTGCCGGCATAGACGTGCAGCTTGCCCGCGAGGCTCTCACGCAGCTCGTCCCAGCTCGTGAGCAGGAGGTTCGAGATGTCGTACTTCTTCCAGGCGCGCGCCGCCTCGTGGTCGATCGCCCCCGTCTCGACGTCGAAGATTCTCCGCGGGGTCCCGTCCTTCGCCAGGCGGCTGAAGGTGGCCTCGAAGGAGCGGATCTGGCCGCCGGGGTTCAGCACGTTCTCGCGCTGCACGAAGTCGCGATAGGTCAGCCGCACCTCGCCTTCGGAGCGCGCGAGCGGTCGCTCGTTGCCTTTCTCGTCCACGTACATGTTGCGCGGCGTCCCGTCGGCGAGCGGCTCGTAGAGGTCGATCTGCTGGAAGTCGTGGAAGTCGATCGGGTCCGGCACGTGGCTCCAGCAGCCGGAAAAGGCCTCGGGGTAGGCGACCTGCAGCCACAGCGACGACCAACCGCCCGAGCTGACGCCGGTGACGTAGCGGTGCTCGGGCCCGGCTCCGCCGAAGTCCTTCTCGAGCGCGGGGATCAGCTCGTGGACGAGCGCCCGACCCCAGGGACCGATGCTGTCCGAGTCGCAGAAGACCGAGTGTCCGTAGAGGTTGCTCGCATCGGGCACGACGACGATCGCTTGCTCGAGGAAGCTCTCCACGGGAATCCGACGCGACCAGCCGTGGATGCTGTCGTGCGTCCCGCCGAACCCGGTCACGCTGTAGAGCACGGGGTAGCTCTCCTGTTCGCCGTAGTCCTTCGGCAAGAGGACTCCGGCCCGCAGCACGTAATCGAAGCCGTAAAACTCCGACAGCGCCGGGCTCTGGAACTCGAACAGGCGGATGCGGTCGGTCTCCTGGAAGGGCTCGGGCTCGACGACTTGGTCGAGGCGCAGGCTCACGACGCCCTCGCTCTCGGGGTCGTAGGTGATCTCGGCCACGGCGCTGTAGACGTCGCCCTCCGACAAGCCCGCCTCGCGTCCGGTCCGGCTCACGCGCGCCACGGCCTGGACCTTCCAGGGCTGTGCAGCGACCTCGGACCAGTCCAGCGGATGCCGGGCGGCGGCGTCGGCCGGGCTCACGACGAGGGCTGCGCCGGGCGCGAGCCCCTGCACCTCGAAGCGCAGCACGGGCGGCGCATCGAACCAGGCGTGCATCGCTCGCCGCGGCTCGCGTCCCGTGGCTTCACCGAAGGCGACGAAGAGCACGCCGTCGAAGGGCTCCGCGAAGGCCGTTTCGTCGAGCTCCAGCGAGAACTGGCCCACGGCCTGCGACCAGCCGGCCGGGGCGAGGGTCGCGAGGGCGAGGAGAAGGAAGGCGCGCAGGGGGTTCGGGCTCATGCGCTCACTCTAACGAGTGGGCCAGGGCGCGGGAGCCCCAAGTGTCGGTAGGAGGTCGAACGAGTCCGGTGCTCTCGCGCCCGACGAGCTCGCGTATCATCGCGCCCCATGAGCGAGGCGCAACGGGGTGGCACGTACGACGTCGCCGTCGTCGGGTCGGGTCTGGCCGGCTCGTGCTTGGCCGCGATTCTGGCGCGACACGGGCACCGCACACTCTTGCTCGAGGCCGGATCGCACCCGCGCTTCGCGGTCGGCGAGTCGGTCACCCCGGAGTTCGGGGCGCGCGCGGCGCTCTTGGCCGCGACCTACGACGTGCCCGAGCTGGGTTGGATGAAGAACTTCCAGCTGCTGCGCTCGCGGATCAGCGCGAACGTCGGAGTGAAGCGCAACTTCACCTTCCTGCATCACCGCGACGGAGTCCCGCACCGCAGCCGCGAGACGTCGCAGTTCGAGACGATGACCTATCCGCTCGGTCCGGACTCGCACATCTACCGCGCGGACCTCGATGCGTGGTTGACGAAGGTCGCTGCGCAGTACGGCGCGGAGGTTCGCGAGCGCACGTCCGTGCAAGACGTCGACGTGCGCGACGATGGCGTCACCCTGGATTGCGGCACGGAGCGCTTCGAGGCCCGCTTCGTCGTCGATGGCTCGGGACACCGCTCGGTCCTGGCGAGCAAGCTCGACCTGCGCGCCGAACTGGATCTCGCCACGGACACACGCTCGCTCTTCACGCACATGGAAGGGGTCGGGAGCATCACCGCGGCGCGCCCGAGCGGGGATCGCCTGAGCGTGCCCAGTCCGCCGGACGAGGGCACGCTGCATCACCTCTTTCGGGGCGGCTGGTTCTGGGTCATCCCGTTCGACAACCACAAGGCGGCGCAGAACCCCCTGTGCAGCGTGGGGCTGACGCTGGACCGCGGCGTGTATCCCGACAACGCGCTTCCCGCCGAGGAGGAGTTCCGCGCCTTCGTTGCGCGCTTCCCCACCGTCGCCGAGCAGTTGCGCTCGGCGCGACCCGCCCGCGACTGGATCAAGACCGGTCGCATCCAGTACCGCTCGAAGCGCCTGGCCGGGGACCGTTGGTGCCTCCTGCCGCATGCCGCGCACTTCGTGGACCCGCTCTTCTCGTCGGGCATGCCGCTGACGCTCATGGGGGTGCACGAGGTGGCGGGCATCCTGCTCGAGAGCCTGCGGACGGACACGTTCAGCGCGGCGCGCTTCGCCACGCTGGAGGAGACCTCGGAGACCAACGTCCGGATGCAGGACCGACTCGTTCACGGGGCCCTGCAAACCTTTCACTCGCCGGCCTTGTTCAACGCCTGGTTTCGGATCTGGGCCCTCGGCAACTACCACGCGGCGCTCGGCCTGTACCGGTTGGTTCTCAACCACGAAGCGACCGGCGACCGCGCCTTCCTCGCCGAGGCCTCGACCCCGCTCCACCGGCGCCTGCTCGGCATGGGACTCTCCTCGCTCCAGAGCGCACTGGACGAGGGCTACGCGCTCTTGCGCGAGCTCGCGGACGGCACGGCTTCGGAGAGCGCCACGGTCGACGGCCTGTTCCGTGTGCTGGCAGGTTTGGACATCGCGCCGCCGCAGCTGCACCTCACCGAGCGGGATCGCTGCCACTTGAGCTCGTTCACCCTCTTTCCGCTGATCGGGATGATCATCTGGGGCAAGCGCCACGCCCCGCCCGAGGTGCGCGAGCGCTACTACGACATCGGCTGGATCTACTTCGCGGAGCTCATGCGCTCCTTCGGGCGCGACTCACGCCTGGGAGCGGGCGCCCTATGGCGCGGCTTCGCCAACGTCCACTGGGCCAGCAGCCGCGCCTAGCAGCCTGATGAAAAAGTCATCCGGCGCGCTGCATGCGTCCGAAGCACTTTTTCATCAGGCTGCTAGTCCCCGTCACGCGCGGTCGTCCGGCCGGCGCACGAGCCCGGCGCCTGCGAAGACGAGCGCGAAGAAGACGAGCGGCGCCCACAGCGGAACGACCACCTCCCACCTTCCGGAACCGGCGTTGGTGCCTTCGAAGCTCCAGCGCGGACTCTCGCTGTTCGGCGCCAGGTAGAAGCCGCGGGGATTGGTGTAGAAGCCCGGCCGGCGCGCCACCTCCAGGCGTCCGTGCTCGAGGCGCCAGGCGTAGTCCTGGCCGATCGTCATGCCGGTGTAGACGCCCAGGTTCGCGACCCAGATCACGAGCGTCAGCACGAAGGCCACGCCGGACGACCAGCGCAACAGATCGCGCATCATGCGTCCTGACCCAGGGCGACGGAACGCAGGGGCGGAACCAGCCGTTCGGCTTGCTCGAGGATCGCCGTCGTGATCGCGCGCGTTCGCTCGCTGTCGCGGCCACCGTCATGCAGGAGAACGATCGCGCCCGCCTCCAGCGCAGCATGGACGCGCGCGCTCACCTCCGCGGCGCTCCGTCTCGTCGTGTCGAGGCTGCGGATGCTCCAGCCCACCAGCTCGAGCCCGAGTTCCGCACTCACGCGATGTGTCGCGGGGTTGCGCAGCCCCACCGGCGGCCGAAACAGGCGCGGCGCGACGCCGGCCGCCTGCTCGACGGCCTCCTGACAGGCGACCAGGTCGCGTCGTAGCCCGCCCGCGAGCCGAAAGTTGTGGGCCCAGGAATGTCGGTCGGAGTGGTTCCCGAGTGCGTGCCCCTCCTCGTGAATCCGGCGCACCAGCTCGGGAAAGCGGCGCACCTTCTCTCCCACGACGAAGAAGGTCGCCTGCGCGCCCCGCTCACGCAGGAGGTCCAGCACGACGGGTGTCGTCTGCGGATCGGGTCCGTCGTCGAAGGTCAGCGCGAAGGCATCCGGGCGTGCGATGCGCAGACGCGCGCGGCCGAAGAAGGGCGAGCGAATCGAGGCGACGCCGTGTGCGACAAGGGCGACGAAAAGGGTCGTCGCGACGACCGCCAGCTCGAGTTTCAGCTCGCCTCCGAAGACCAGGGCCGCGGCCAGCGCCGCGCTCCAGGCGGCGCACGCGACCGCGTGCGGACTCATGCCCCGAAGCCGCGCAGCTCGAAGAGGGCCGCGTCTCCGTCCGCCGTGGTGCCCAGCACCGCGAGCCGACTGGGCCGGGTCGACAGGCCGACCAGGGTCGCCGACGACTCGCCGTCGAGGATGCTCAGGGCGAGCGCTGTCCGCGTCGCGAGGCTCGAGGGATGGTCCGGCGGCGCGTGGAAGACGGGGCAACCCGGCTCGCTTCCGAAGTCGGCCTCCGGAGCCGGCGGGCCGGCGTGGAGCACGAGCTCGGGCTTGGCATCCGAACCCGCGAACCAGGCGGGCACGTCCTGCGTCCGCCCCAACTCGATCCGGACCAGGCGCGAACCGGCGACCGCTTCCGACACGTCCTCCGACCCGCCGCCGAACAGGACCGCGCCCCCTTCGTGCGCGGCCGACGTGCCCCGCACGCCCTGTTCGAGCGCGCGAAACGTGTGTGCGGGCAGTTCGTCGAGGGCTCCGACCCAGTACGACTCTCCCGAGCGTCGGTGCGCGAGCACGGCCGCGAACAAGGCTTGCGCGAAGGACAACTCGCCGTGGACGAAGGTCTGGCACTCGCCGCGCGCGTTCAGCTTGAGAGCCACGAAGGACGCGATCGCGTTGTGCACCGACGAGGAGAAGGCGCGCGGCTTCGGCGTCGCTTCGCGCTCACGAATCATGTGGCTGACGAAGCTCTCGGTCTCGGTCAGACAACCGAAGGCGGTCCCGAAGACGACCCCGGTGCCGCCGCGCAGCGTGTGCCCCTTGGAGGCACGTTGGGCCAGCTGGTAGGCCACGCGCGGCAAGCGCCCGCCCCCGCGCGCACCCGATCCGACGGGAAGGAGCGAGACGACGCGGTCGCGCACGAGGCCTTCGGCACCCGCACCCGAGGCCGCGTATCCGAAGACGGGAAAGTCGCACTCCACGGCCCGGACTATAGTCGCCACCGACGGCGCTCGACCACCGTGGAGTGGACGGCCGACCTCGGAAATCCCGCGTCGGCCTCAGGCGTCCCGTCGGCGCAGGGCGAGGACCGTGTTGTTGCCTCCGAACCCGAACGAGTTCGACAACACGAACCGCGGCGAAGCCGTGACCGTCTCGGTCAGGGGCTCGACTTCGCAGTCGGGATCGAAGCGGGTCAGGCCGCTGGTCCCGGGCAGGAAGCCGCGCGCGAGCCCCAGGGAACACACGATCGCCTCGATCGCGCCCGCGGCCCCCAGGGTGTGTCCGAAGATCGCCTTCACCGACGAAACGGGTGGGATACGTGTTCCGAACAGGCGCGCGAGCGCGCGTCCCTCGGCCTGGTCGTTGCCCGGCGTACCCGTGCCGTGGGCGTTGACGTAATCGACCGCATCCACCGTGCTGCCTGCATCCCGCAGCGCGGCCCGCATGGCGGCCTCCGCCCCTCGGCCGTCGGGTTCGGGAGCGGTCGGGTGGAAGGCATCGCAGGTGTTGCCGGCGCCGGCGAGCTCGACGTGAATCCGTGCGCCACGCTCGAGCGCGACGTCCTCCCGCTCGAGCACGCAGAAGGCGGCTCCTTCACCCAAGCTCATGCCGTCGCGCTCGACGTCGAACGGCCGGCACCCCTTGGGGTCGGTCGCGAAGAGCGACGCGAACCCGTTCAGCGTCAACCGGCACAGGGCATCGGCGCCGCCCGCGACGACCGCGTCCGCCAGCCCGGCCAGTAGCACGTCCCGTCCGATCACCAGCGCCTGCGCACCGGACGAACAGGCGGTCGAGATCGTGAAGCGCGGACCGCGCAGCCCGAAATCCTCGGCCAGCGCGTGAGTCGTCGCGCCGCACGGATGCTCGCTCCAGACGCGCTCGGGAAAGCCCCGCCCGGCCAGCTGGCTCTCGATCGCCTCCTCGGTCTCGGGCATGCCGCCCGTGCACGTGCCGAGGACGAGCGCGATGCGGCGCGTGCGCGCCTCGAGCCGCGCATCGTCGAGCGCGTCCGCGAGGGCGAGTCGCGCCAGCGCACGCGTCCGCGGCTCTGCCGGATCCGCGATCCACTCCTGTGCGACTTCGCCGACGCGGTGGTGCCCGTTGCGCGGGGAAGGGAAGCGCGTCAGCGGCCCGAGACACGAACGACCCGCGCGCAGGGTCGCTTCCGTCGCGTCCAGCCCCCGCCCAGCGGCCGACACGACGCCGAGCCCCGTCAGAACGATCGGGGCGCTTTCGAGGACACTCGCCATCAAGCGCGGTTCGTCTGCACGAACTCCGCCAGCGTCCGAACGCTGGCGAAGGCCTCGCGGGCCGCCTGCATGTCGGTCAGCCGGATGCCGTAGTGGCGCTCGAGCAGGACGACGAGCTCGACGGCGTCGATCGAATCGAGGGCGAGCCCCTCTTCGAAGAGCGGCGCCTCGGTCTCGATCTCCTTCGCATCCACGTCCTCGAGTCCGAGATCCGTGACGATGTGCTGCTTCAGCTCGGCGACCAATTCGTTCATGTCCAAGGTCTCGATGAATCGAGAGGCCCGCGGCCACCTCTCACGTGAGCAGAGGATCGCCCGCCACCGCGCGCGGCGCAACGGGGACGCGCCCGATTCCTGTTTCAGGAGCCCTTGCACGAGTCATTCGGCGCCAGGACGCCGTCCGCCACTGCGGTGCGTCCGAAGCACTTGTTCAAAGGGGCTCCTGGCCCGCTCCACGGGCTCGTCCGCTCAGTGCGTCGACCCGAGGAGCCGCGCGCGGACGAGCGCGAGCGGATCCTCCGCATGAACGAGCTCGTCGAAGCAACGGGCCTCGGCGCTGCCCGCCACGCCCGGCCCGAGGTGCAGGACCGCGACCTCCGTCCGGGGCTCGAGCCCGAGTTCGTCCGCGCTCGCGGGAGGCAGCCAATCGCCCAGGGCGACGAGGCAGGCACGCGCTTCGTCGGCAGCGAGGAGCTCGGCCGCGGCCCGCAGCCCTTCCGCCTCGCGCCCCGGCGCCGTCGACAGGGCGATCGTCGGTCCGCGCAGGCCGTAGCGAATCGCGAGAGGTCCGAGGCAGGTGCTCGGCAGAGTGAAGGGAAAGAGCCCCGCGGCGATGCCGGTCGGGGTCGCGCGGCTCGCCTGGAAGCGCCGGTCGGTGTCGAGCGAACCGAACGGTGAGGCGAGGATCAGGGCCGTCTCGGCGGCGTCGCGCGCGCCAGGCATGAAGCCTGCCGCCTCCGCCGCGAGCGCGCAGGCGCGACCGAGTCGATCGAGGTGCCGGAAGCCGGGATAGGAGCGCTCGAAGGCCGGGTGCCAACGCAAACTCGCTTCCGCGTCCACCTCGAGCGCGGTCCACGCGCGCCACGCGAGCGCACTCCCCGCGAGCCCTTCGGCGTCGACCAGCGCCAGGGCGGTGAGCGTGGTGACGACGCTCATCGGGCGAACACGAGGGCGGCGTCGATCCCCCCGAAGCCGGCCGCGATCTTCAGCGCGTGACGGGCGCGACCGAGCGGCGTCGTTCCTCGGACGAGGGCGGCCGGAAAGTCGGCTTCCGGTCGCGCCAGGCGGACGTTCGGCGGTGCGAGGCCGCGCTCGAGCGCTTCGATCGCGATCAGGCTTTCGAGCAAGCCCGCCGCGCCGAGCGTGTGCCCGAGCTGCGCCTTCGAGCCGGCCAGGGGCGGCGGCGTGGCGAAGATCCGCTCGAGCGCGCGGCACTCCATCGCATCGTTGTAGACCGTCCCGGTTCCATGGAGGTGAACGAGATCGATCGCCGCGGGCAAGAGGCGCGCATGGGCGAGCGCTCGTTCGATCGCCAGCGCCAGACCAGAACCATCGCGGCAGGGGCCGGTGATGTGGTTGGCGTCGTTGGCGGCGCCCCAACCGGCGAGCTCCACGCAACCGTCGCGCTCGGCACGGGCCTCGAGCACGAGCGCGCCGGCGCCTTCGCCCAACGACAGGCCCGTGCGCCTGCGATCGAACGGGCGACACGGGTCGGTCGACAGCGCCAACAGACGCTCGAAGCCTTGCACCACGAAGCCCGAGAGCGCGTCGACACCGACGACCAACACGCGTTCGGCGCGTCCGGCCCGCAGCCAGCGACCCGCGTGAGCGAGCGCGACCAGGCCGGAAGCGCAAGCGCAGGACACCGCCGTCACGGGGCCGTGCAGCACGAGCTCCTCGGCCAAGCGCGCGGCGAGCACCCAGGGTCGTCCGTAGCCTTCGCCCGCCCCCTCCACGCCGCCGAGGTCCGCCTTCGTCGTCGCCAGGACGAGGCCGAGCGTGGCTCCCGCGTCGACCTGCGCCGCGGCGAGCGCCTCGCGCGCGGCGCGCAGGGCGAAGCCGAACGCGAGCGAGTCGTGTTCGCGCGCCGTCGCGGCGACTTCCTCGGGGACCTCGGCCGCGACCTCCGCGCGGGTCACGAGCCCGGCCAGGCGGCGCCGCGGCAGGATCCCCGACCGCCCGACGAAGACCGCGTCGACCAGCGCCGCGCACCCGGCACCGAAGCACGTCACGGCACCGCGACCGGTCACCACCACGCGCTTCACACGCTCTGCACCTCGTGTCCCCAGCGCTCGAGGAAGGCCTCGACGAAGGGCGGACGCGTGATCACGAGCTCGCCGGCGAGGTCCGTGTAGACCTGGACCGTGTGTCCGGTGACCTTGACGTCGCCGGTAGCGCCCGTGACGAGGTAGGCGAAGACGAGGCGTGCGCCGGGAACCAGGTGCATGCGCGTGCGGACGTCGAGCGGCTCGTCGAAGGTGCTCGGCGCGTGGTAGTCGAGCTCGACGTGGACGAGCGGGGCGACGTAGCCCGCATCCAGGATGTCCTGATAGCCGAAGCCGAACCGACGCCCGAAGGCGTTGCGTCCGTCCTCGAAGTACGAGAGGTAGTGCCCGTGCCAGGTCACGCGCAGCGAATCGACCTCCTGGAAGCGCACGCGCACGCGCGTCGTTTCCTCGAGGAAGTCCGCATCGGGGTCGAAGGCGCGCTGGACGCGCGCTGTCCGGACGCGCTTCGAGCTCATTCTTCGTCCTCGACGTAGAACTTCAGCTCGCCCTGCGCGAGGACCTCGTCCCCCACGGAGGCGATGCCGCGCACGAGCGACAAGGGCCGCAGCTCGCGAATCAGCTCGACGCGGTAGTGCAACGTCTCGCCGACGCGCGCGCGCCGTCGCACTTCGAAGCGCTGGATCCCCACCAGCATCCCGCGCGCGATTCGCCGGCCAGCGCGGCGCGCGCTGGTCGCGTGCAGGGCCGACGCGGTCTGGGCGAGTCCTTCGACCAGCGTCTGCTCCCACAGGTTTCCGTCGGCGTCCGCGTCGGCGGCCGCGATGGGGACCCTGAACTCCGCTTCCGCGAAGTCGTCCGTCACGGCCAGCACACGATCGACCGCCAGGATCGGCGGGCGGTGCGGAACGAGCTCCGCGAGCACGGGGCCAGAGGCGCCGTCGCCCGCTCCCACCGCAGGCTTCACGCCCCCGTCGGGGCCTGCGCCGCCGGCATCCGCGCGCGCACCCGGTCGTAGATGTCACCCAGCGTGCGGATCGACTTGGCCTCGTCCTCGGGAATCCGACACAGGAAGGTCTTTTCGAGGGCGACGACGAGATCGACTCCGTCGAGGCTGTCGAGATCCAGATCGGTGACGAGCTTCGCCTCGGGCCGCAGGGCCTCGGGATCCACCTCGAACTCCTCGACGAGGATGCGGTCGACGAGGGTCTCGATCTCAGAAGTGGTCGGTTGCAAGGTCATGCCCTCAAGGGAACCGCCGAGGACACCGCGGACCCCGAACCGAAACACCCGGCTCGCCCCGCAGACCCCCTCGAAGTTCCGTCATGGTAGAGAGGCCCAGGTAGGGCGGCAAGACAGGGCGGCAAGACAAAGGGAGACGATGAGCTCTGGCGGCCGGCGCCCGGGAGGCTGGCCTGCGAGCGGCTAACGCCCCTTGCGCGCGTTGCGGATCCGCGCGCAGACCGAGGCCGCTTCCGATGCGAGGGCGGACTCGAACAGGGCCTCGGTTTCGGCCGCGTAGCGCGGGTCGGCCCGGGCCAGGAGGGCGTATCCGTTGTAGGCCCAGGCCCGCACGAAGGGCCGCGGGTGCGCCCGCAAGACCTCGAGGCGGCGGTGCAAGCGCTCGTGCTGCGCGCTCGAAAAGCTCAGCCGCGGGAGACACTGCAGCACGTGCACGATCGCCATGTCGGCAGTGAGCACGGACAAGAGCCGCAGGAGCTCGAGCGAGACGGCTCGGTCCGCCTCGACCCCCTTCTCGAGCAGGTGCTTGGCGACCCACGTCGCTCCGAGCTCGACCGCTTCATCGCCCTCGCGGGCCAGGGCACAGAGATCGAGCAGCGCGACCGTGGCCCGCGGAACACGTCGGGCCGCTGCTCGAAACGGCGCGATCGACTTGCCGTCGTACGTGGCAAAGAGCGCGCGCAAGGCGTCGAGGTCGTCGACCATGCCCCTGACTCAATCCGCCTCTTCGGGCCACAGCTCGTAGCAGACCAGCTCGAGCTTGTTGCGAACGAAGAGCCGGCCGTGGGCGGCGGCCAGCGGGTTCATCGACAGCTCGTCGAGGGCCTGGAAGCGGGCGCGCTCGTCGAGCGCCTGGGGCGAAACGCGGACGAGAACGAGCTCGCCGGTCTCGCCGAGAACGACGAGGTGGTCCTTGGCCAAGAGCATCTGACCGTAGCCATAGCGGCCGTCCTTCCAGACGCGCTCGCCGGTGCGGGGATCGAGGCAAGCGAGGATGCCCTCGTCGAGGCCGTAGACGTGCTCCCCCACGGGAAACGACGTGTCGAAACGCGTCTTGTAGCGACGCGAGCGCCAGCGCTCGGTCAACGTCCAGACGCCGTTCGCGAGCGCGACGTCGACCACCGTCGAGCCCATTCCGTAGCCTCCGGACAAGAGCACGCGATCGTCGCCGAGGACGACCGGCTGCGAACAGGTGAAGCCGCCGTCGATGGCCCAGGGGTGGGATCCGAGGAGCGCGCCGGTCCCGGGGTCGAGAACGACGAGGCGGGTCGCGGTCGCGAGCAGAACGACCTCGACGCCTTGCAACGTCGCGAGCAGGGGCGAGCTGTAGGACGCGCGCTCGGCCAGGGCGCGCCAGACGACGCTGCCGTCGGCGCGCGAGAGGGCGAGCAGCGACGCGGCGTCGACGCCGTCGCCCGGCTCGCCCGTGGGCACGAGGAGCAGCTCGCCGACGACCAGCGGACTGGCCGCGAGACCGTATTCGAGGTTCGACGAACCCGACAGCTCGAGCACGTTCGTTCGCCAGACGGTCGTGTGGGTCGCAGTCGCCACCGCGCGCAGCTCGCCCGTGGCTCCGAGCACGTAGGCGACTCCTTCGAACTGCACCGGCGTCGAGCGCGGACCTTCGCCGCTGAAGGCATCGGAGTAGCGCGTAGGCCAACGCACGCTCCACAGCTCGTCGCCGGTGCCGAGGTCGTAGGCCACGAGGGCCTCGTCGTCGCGACGTTGCTCGAGCGCGAGGACCCGCCCGTTCGCAATGGTCACGGCTCCGTAGCCCGCGCCAACCGGCTGGCGCCAGAGCTCGCGCAGTCCCTCTGCTGGCCAAGCCGTGCGGATCGGGGTCTCGACGTAGACGCCCGCGCGACCGGGGCCTCGGAAATCCGTCCAGGTCGGCGTCGGCCAGGTTGATTCGGGGCGCGCGTGCGCGACTTCCCTCGAACGGTCGACTTCCAGCGCGTCATAGTCCGGCGCGGGCTGAAAGACAGCCCGGCGCGCGAACTCGACCTGGCGCACGTTCCAGAGAACCGCGACGAGACCGGCGACGACGGCGACGAGCAGGAGCTTGCTGCGCTTCATCGAGAACGCGGCGGGCTACGCGCCGTCGTCCCAGGTCTTCGACTTGCTGTCGTAGAGCAGGACGGTGCCCTCCTTGAAGTCGCCGAGCTCGAGAAAGTAGCTCCCGCCATCGTTGCGGCGCGAGTACGTGCAGTCGGGAAAGTCGTCCGCCGCGTGCCCCTCGAGCTGGTCCAACGTCTCGGGATAGGCGCCGTTCGCCGCGTGGTAGGCCTCGAGCAACTCGACGAGCCGTTCGCCTTCGTTCGAGAGCTGGCCCTTCGAGGGGCCACAGGCGGCGAGGACCAAGAGGACGGTCGGTACGAGTCTTCGCAAGGACATGATCGAACTCCAACGAAACGGGCGGTCGTGAGCGCGCGCGGAGGGTCCGAGCAGTATGGAGGACGGCGCCCTGCGGATCCTGCCCCGAGCCGCAGGATCCGCCGAAAGGCGCCCGAACCCGCCTGGATTCGATCAGCGCGGCAGGTCTTCCACGGTCGACACGGGGATCTGCCCCCGGATCTCGCCGGCGGGATGCGCCAGCGTGTGGATGTTGATGTAGGCCGCGCCCGCCCGCATCCAGGCCACGAGGTCGTCGAGGGTTCCGTCGAAGCCGACCTCCGGACGAGCGAGCAGGTCGGCCTCGGTCAGAAGACCCGCCGTCAGCGTCCGCCGGAAGGGGAAGTCCGCGCCGGCCGGATTGGTGTAGATCTCCGCGACGATCGGACCGTTGACGCCGAGGCCGCCGAGATGGATGTGCGCCGCGGTGACGCCGAAGATGTTGCTCACGTCGACCCGGAAGTCGAGCAGCGTCGGCGACAGGCTACGCACACGGGACAGTCCCGTCGCGGCGGTGTTGATCGGCGGGACCTGGGTCGAGCCCAGCATCGGACCGGAGGCGAACTTGTTCCCGCCGAGGACGACCAGGCGCTCGACGACACCGGTACGACCGAAGGGCGCCAGCGCGGTCGAGCTGCAGACGTAGAGCTCGCCCTTCGGCCCTTCCCCGAAGCCCTTCAGGAAGCGGTCGAACGGTAAGTCGCGCGCGAGCAGGAGCTTGCGGATTTCTCCGGTGCCCGCAGCCGGGTCGAGGACGTACAGCTCGCCGCTCGGCAGCGTGAACTCCTGGGCGAAGTCGCCGAAGACGTAGCGCCCGAACAGGCTGGACGAGCGACCGCGATAGACGAAGCCTCCCACGACGGTGATCCCACCGACCTGTCCGGTGGAGACGCCCGGATGCGCGTAGGCCGCGATCGGATCGATCAGCGGTTCGCCGAACATGCCCGTGTTCACGCAGGCCCCCGGGCGGACGTCCGGAGCGAACGGATCGAAGCACTCGAGACCTTCCCTTACCGGCCAACCGTAATTGCCGCCGAGCTCGACGAGGCTGATCTCCTCGAACAGGTTTTGACCGACGTCCGCGACCAACAACGCCCCCGTACCGCCCACGCCGTCGTCGAACGAGAACTTGTAGGGGTTGCGCAGGCCGTAGGCGTAGATCTCGTCGAGACCCAGACCTCCGACGAACGGGTTGTCCGGCGGGATCGCGTACTCGAGCGCGTCCTGCGGCGGACCGTCGACGTCGATGCGCAGCATCGCGCCGAGCGGCGTCTCGATGTTCTGGGCGTTGCCGATCGGACCGTGCGACGGCGGGACGTCGGCCAGGCCATCGTTCGCTCCGCCTCCATCACCGAGCGCGAAGTACAGGTAGCCGTCGGGGCCGAAGGCGACCGTGCCGCCGTCGTGGTTGAACTGCGGCTCTTCGGCGATGAACAGGATCCGCTCCGAGTCGAGCTCGGCCCGGTTCGGGTTCGTGGAGACCTGGTACTCCGCCAGCACCTCCGAATGGCAGCCCGGAAGGAAGCCCTTGGGGTCGCTGCACGGCTCGTCGGGATCCCCCTTGCGTGGCGTGCTGTAACGCACGAACAAGCGACCGTTGTTGCGGTAGTTCGGATGGAACGCGAGACCGAGCAAGCCGCGCTCGTCGAAGAAGCTCCCGAGGTCGGGCAGCTTGCTCGAGATGTCGAGGAAGGGGGTCGGAAGCAGCGCCCCATCCTTGTTCACGATCCGGATCTGACCGGATTGCTCCCAGATGAAGAGACGACCGGAACCGTCGTTGGCGTGCGTGACCCCGAGCGGCGCGGTCAGGCCCTTGGCGACGGTTTCGAACGCCACGGCGACGTTCCCCCGCGCGATCGGGTCCTGTCCGGCGGCAGGCCCGGCACTCAGGCACGCCACGAGGCACGTGGATGCGAGTCGCATTGAATTCTCCTTCCTTCTCGGGGTGCGCGCGCGGCTCGGAGCCAGGCGCGATGGCGCAGCGATTCCCCCTCGCCGCAGCTTCACCATCCGAGTCGCAATCGTAGCGCGGGGTTCCTCGAAGGGGGGATCCCCGCCCTTTTACAATTGCATCATCCTATCCTTCGACCCCTGGGCGGTGCGGCGAGCGCGCCTTCGCTCACGAGCAAACGCGGCCCCTCGAGACCGGACGTCTCGGGGGGCCGCGACTCGAGACCGGCTCGTCAGGGATGCTGGACCGGCGGAACGATGAAGTAGCGCTTCGCTACGGCCTGCACGACGCGGAAGCCCACGTCGTCGGCCGCCGTCGAGCGCTGGAGCGCGGCGCGGTAGGTCGTCGACGTCTGGGCGGCCGGAGCGCGGAACGACCCGCCGCGCAGGGCGTGCTCGCTTCCCAGCACGCGATCCTGACCCCACTCCGCGATGTTGCCGGAAAGGTCGTAGATGCCCCAGCGGTTGTCGCTCGCCGCGCTCGGGAACGACGAGCCGTTCCCGACGCCCTGGTTCGCGAAGGCGTTGTAGTGCGTCCCGTCGTAGAGTCCGACGAAGGCGTCGTCGTCGTCGAACGGGTCCGTGGAAGCGAAGAAGTTCGCGTCGGGCTGCCCCAGGAGGTCGCGACCGACCCCGAAGACATGGTGCAAGGGCGGCACCAGCTCGCCTCCCGGACCCGACCGCGTCGTGGCCGGGGCACCGGGATCGTAGGCCGCGGCCTTGAACCACTCGTTGTAGGTGCTCGGCTGGTTCGAGAGCCAACCCTGCGCGGCTCCCGAGTCGTCCATCGGCAGCCGGAACCCGCGCAAGCGCACGAGGTTCGCGCGCTCGGCGGCATCCAGGTCGCGCGACATCCAGTCACCGGTCGTGATCGTCACCGGGTGCCAGTCGTCCGCGGACGGACCTTCCGCATAGCAACGCGCCGCCAGGGTGAGACCACGCTCGAGCGTCAACCAGTTGCAGAACTTGACCGCCCCGAACCACGTCACGTTCGTGACCGGATGCGCTTCGTACGAGCGCGGATCGGCGCCCTGCGGAAAGGCGACCGTGTAGCGCGTCCCGATCGGCGCCGTCGGCGTGTAGACCACGCGCGAGCCGGCGGCCACGTTGCTCGGCTCGAAGGCCAGCGTCCCGTCGTGCAGCAGCATGCGTCCGTCCGCATCGAAGCCCACGAAGCTGCCGATACCCGTCGCGCCCCCATCGAGCTGGGCGGCGTTCAGGAAGTCCGCGTACTGCTGGTTCGTGATCTCGTAGCGGCCCATCCGGAAGGAATAGCCCGGTCCGACGCCTCCGCCGCGGATCGGACGCATGTAGGAGTTGAACGGCTCCGGCGCGATGAAGCCGTGGTTGATGAGGTGCAGGAAGAGCGTCGCATCGAAGCTCGCCGTCGAGGCCTCGTTCATCGGGAACATCAGCGTGTGCGCCGCGAGCGAGCTGATGTCGACGTCGACGTCGAAGCCGTTCGTTCCGAGCGCAAAGGTGGTCTCGAAGGAATCCTGAGCGATCAGGAACGGGGGCAAGCCCGCGCCCGGATCCAGGACCGAGCTGACGAGGGGCAGCCGGCCACCGAAGTCGATCTCGATGCCGAAGTCCATGCGCGCCGCGCCCGGATCCTCCATGGGCGGTGTTCCAAAGGGCGGGCAGGCGGGATCGGGGCATTCGTGCGACGAATCGGCGCTGCCGCTCGCGAGCCAATCCGTGCGCAGGATCCAAGGTTGCGCCGTGTTGGGCAGGTTCTGCACGGAGGCTCGGAAGGCCACCGCGCCTCGCACGCAGCCGCGGTCGAAGAAGTCCCCGTCGACGGCGTGGTTGTTGACCCGGGTCTCCCAGAAGACCGCCAGGGAGCGCGACCCCAGCCCATCGCCGAAGAATTCGCCCGTGCCTGTCGACACGGCCTCGACCTGCGGGCACATGTCACGCGCCGTCGGGCTGATCGCCGCACCGAAGTCGATCGGGAAGCCGAAGAACGAATACGGGAAGGCCGTGACGTTCAGGCTCTGAACTTGATGTACATCCACCAAGTGCGGCGGCGGCAGGACGAGCGGCAGGACGTCGTAGGGCACGGGCCCCGCCTTGGGCACGTTCGGCGGAGGAGCCGGATTGTTGCATTCGTGATCGGCGTAGACCTCGCCGTCGAGCAAGAGGTTCACGAGCGCGGGGTCGACCTCCCACCCCTGGGCGTGGAGCGAGGCGCTACAAAGGGCAAGGACGAGCGGAACGGGGACTTTCATGGCGGGCCTCACGGCGGTGTTCGGAGTCGATGGCAGCGCGGTTCGCTCCCGCGAACGCGCCGGCTTGTGGGCGACACCGACCAGTGCGAGAATCGCGAGCCCGACGGCTGACGAATCTCCGGATTTCCGCGGCCGGCGCCGCACACCGTGAATCCACGCCCCGAAAAACCGCCCCCGACCGCTGCCGCGCGCGACGAGCGCGCGTCGGACGAGCTCCTGGGGGTCGTCTACGACGAGCTCGTGCTCCTGGCGCAACGTCGCATGGCGCGCGAGCCGGCGGGCCAGACCCTGCAGGCCACGGCGCTCGTCCACGAGGCCTGGCTGCGTCTCGCCGGCCCGCGCTCGGACGGCGAGCCCTTCGCGAACCGCGCCCACTTCTTCGCCGCCGCCGCGACCGCGATGCGTCGCATCCTGGTCGAGCGTGCACGCGCCAAGCGCGGGCCGCGGCGGGGCGGCGATCGCGGACGGGTCGAGCTGCGCGAGAGCGCCATGGTCGGCGGTGAAGGTGACGGGCTCGACCACGCCGCACTCGACGCGGCCCTGGCGCGGCTCGAAGAAAGCGACCCGCGCAAGGGCCGCATCGTCCTCCTGCGCTACTACGCCGGCCTCACGATCGACGAGACGGCGCAGGCGCTGGGCATCTCACCGGCGACGGTGAAGTCCGAGTGGAGCTTCGCACGCGCCTGGCTGCACCGGGAGCTCAGCGATGACTGAGCTCGCACGCGCTTCCCGCCTCTTCTCCGCGGCGCTCGAGCTCGAGCGCGACCAGCGCGCCACCTACCTGCGTTCCGCCTGCGGCGAGGATCACGCGCTGTTGGCCGAGGTCGAGGCCCTGCTCACCCATCACGACGAAGCGGGCGAGTTCCTGGTCACGCCGCCCTTGGTCGCGACGCCCGAGATCCTGCGCGGGTTCGAGCTGCCGCGCCAGCTCGGGCGCTACACGCTGCTCGAACATCTCGGCACGGGCGGGATGGGGGTCGTGTATCTCGCCGAGCAGGAGCATCCCCGTCGTCGTGTCGCCCTCAAAGTGCTGAAGGCGGGCGTCGCCGACGAGGCCATGCTGCGCCGCTTCGAGCACGAGGCCGAGCTGCTCGGTCGCCTGCGACATCCCGGGATCGCGCAGATCTACGAAGCGGTCACGACCGAAACGGCGGCCGGCGCGCTGCCCTACTTCGCGCTCGAGATCGTCGAAGGTCGCCCCTTGACCGACCACGCGCGCGCGGCCGGCCTCGAGCTCGAGCGCCGCATCGAGCTCGTCATCGAGGTCTGCGAGGCGATCCAGCACGCGCACCAGAAGGGCGTCGTCCACCGCGACCTGAAGCCGGCCAACGTGCTGGTCGACGACTCGGGTCATCCCAAGGTGCTCGATTTCGGCGTGGCCCGGCTCGTCGACGCGAACCTGCGTGCGACGCGCGCCACGCGCCCCGGGGAGATCCTGGGAACGCTGCCCTACATGAGCCCCGAGCAGGCCGGCGGCTCGGCGGACGAGCTGGACACGCGCACGGACGTCTACGCGCTGGGCGTGATCCTGTACGAGCTCCTGTCCGGACGCTTGCCGCTCCAGCTGGAGGGCCTGGCGTTGCACGAAGCTGTTCGCACCATCGCCGAGGTCGAGCCACCGCGCCTCGGAAGCATCCGGCGCGAGCTGCGCGGCGACCTCGAGACGATCGTCGCGAAGGCGCTCGCCAAGGATCGGGAAGAGCGCTATTCGTCGGCTTCCGCCCTGGCCGACGACCTGCGCCGTTTTCTCGCCAACGATCCGATCGCGGCCCGTCCGCCCAGCACGCTCTACCAGCTCGGCAAGTTCGCACGCCGCCACACGGTGCTGGTCGCGAGCGCGGCCGCGGTCGTTCTGCTCGTCACCGTCGCCGCGATCGTGAACGGCCGGCTGGCGCTGGCCCTGGCCGCCGAGAAGGAGGTCGCGGTGGCGGCGACCCAGGTCGCGCGCGATCAGGAACGCGCGGCTCGGGCCAGCGCCGAACGCGCCGAGGAGGAGGCGGCCGTCGCGAGCGCCATCGGCGGCTTCCTCGAGGACGTGCTGGCCTCCGCCGAGCCCTACGTCGCCCCCGCCGACACGACGGTGGCCGAGGCCCTGTCGTGGGCGACGTCGCGCGTCGACGAGCGCTTTGCCGACCGCCCCCAGATCGCGGCGGACGTGCACGCACGACTGGCCTCGATCCGCTACGGACGCGGCGAGCTCGCGGACGCCGAGGCCGAGGCCCGCACGGCGCTCGCGCTACGCCGCAGTCTCGCGGAGGTCGACCCTGTCGGCCTGGCCGTCGCCCTCGGCGATATCGGAACGGTCCTGATCGACCGCGGCCAGCTTCCGGAGGCCCTGCAGCTCCTGCGCGAGTCCCTCGGGCTCTTCGACGTGCACGCCGATGACGCCGATCCGCGCGCCGCAACCGCGCTGACCAGTCTGGGCGCGCTCTTGTACACGAAGGGCGAGTACGACGAGGCCCAGCCCGTCATGCAGCGCGCGCTCACGGTGCGTCGCGCGGAGCACGGTCCCGAGCATCCGTACACGCTGACGGCCTTGAACAACCTCGCGAACCTCTATCGCAAGCGCGGCGCGCTCGCGGAAGCGACGCCCTTGCTCCGGGAGATCCTCGAGGTCTCCCGGCGCGTGCTCTCGAACGCGCACCCGAACACGATCACGGCGGCCTACAACTACGCCGACCTCCTGCGCGAGCTCGGGCAGACCGCCGCGGCCGAGGCCCTGTTTCGTGAGGCGATTCAGCTCGGCACCGAACACCTTCCGACCGGCCACTGGCTGCTCGGCCTCTACCGTTCGCGCTATGGCGAGCTCCTCGTCACCCTGGGCCGGCCGGACGAGGCCGAGCGCGAACTCACGAGCGGCCACGAGATCCTCGCGCGCACGCTGGGCCAGGATCACGAGCGCACGCGGCGCGCGGCAGGCGCGTTGGCGGAGCTCACGGACCGGTGACGAGGCACGGCGCGTTGCTGCTCGCGGCCGCAGCCCCGCCGAACCCATGGCTGCGACTGCGTTCCCGGTTGCAGCACGGCAGTGGATACCGGCGTCCGGCATCCGAAGCACGGGGTCAACGAACGGCTCGACCCAGTTCGCGCTCGATCGCACGCGCCTGGCCGGGGAAGGGCGGCACGGCGGCGAGCGCGCGCTCGTAGGCCGCGCGGGCGGCAGCGGGGTCGCCGGCGGCGGCCTTGGCGCGCGCGAAGAGCAGGTGCAAGTGCGGATCGTCGGGGTTCTTGGCGAAGGCCGCGTCGAAGGTGGACCAGTCCTCGAAGCCTCCGGCCTCCACGGCCAGCTCCAGCTCTTTCAGCAGCGCGCGCTCGGCCTGCAGGCGCTCGTAGTCACCGTTCGCGAGCGCCTCGTCGGCCGGGATCGGCGGCGCGAAGGGCGTTCCGAAGTCCTCGAGACGGTAGGCGTCGAATTCGCCGAGCTGGTGGGGGCCGCGCGAGACCCAGAGAACGCCGCGCGTGACCTCGGCCACGACCGCATGGGTTGCGATCATCGGGTTGATCGTCGCGCGGTGACCGAGCGAGCGCGGAGCGCCGCCCGGACCGGAGCCATCGCGCAGGATGCGAACGGCCGTCGCGACGTCGAGCCGACCGCGCGCGGCCTCGCACAGCTCGGTCAGGCGTGCGTGGCGCGCGAGGCTCGTTCCTTCGCGCATGTAGGCCGCGTTGCCGGCATCCTCGGCGAAGTCCTCGCTCGTGAAGTGGTTCGTCTGGAGCAGGAGCCCCGTCGCCGGGCCACGGACCGCCGTAAGTCCGGGCGCCTTCTCGACGACGAGCGCCTCGCCCGTCTCGCCGTCCGCGACCAGGAACGAGTCGGCGACGAAGACCGGTGCGTCGCGGATGATGGCAACGGCCTGCTCGAGGTCGGAGGCGTACTGCAGGACCTCGCGCACGACGAGCGACACCGGGCGACCGATGTTCGATTGCCGCTCGGAATGCGCGCCGTTGATCGAGCAGTAGATCCGCTCGGCGTTCATGCCCGTGACCGCGCCGGCCATGCCGGGCCAGCTCACCGAGAGGAAGGCGTGGCCCGCATCAGGCCGACAGGCCACGATCACCTTGTTGCGGTCGAAGTGTGCACCGCCCTCCCAGTCGAAGTTGCGCCCTGCCAGGAGCTCGCCCGTCGCCGACGCACCGACGCCCGCCGCGAAGGCCGTGCAGCCGATCACGGGCTTGTCCCAGACCCAGTGCGAGATGTCGTGCGCCGCGTGGTAGTTCAGGACGCGGTGGTAGCGCGGCCCCAGGATCGGATAGGCGTCTTCCTGACGGCTGTGGGAGAGACCGAAGATCTCGAGCTGGTACTCCTGCGGCACGTAGTCGGGCAGGTTGCGGTTGTTGACCAACACCAGGAGGCCGAGGCCGAGGCGGACCGCCAACGACGGAAAGACCGCCTCGACCGTGTCCATCAGGCTCTTCTCCTGGATCGCCAGGAACTCGCTCGTCAGCGCGGCGTTCGCATAGCCCAGCTCGAAGGGCGTTCCCTCGAGATAGAGCAACGAGCGACCGGGCGCCGGTCGGAACCAGGCTGCACCGAGCCGCGTCCGCCCGTCCGCATCTCGTACCGCTTCCAGCCCGACGATCGCCGGCTCGGACTCGAGCTCGGGCGGCTCGGCAAAGCAGAAGAAGAGCGCCCAGGCGATGAACCCGACACCCAGGGCCGACAGTCCACCCGTGACGTAGAGCATGCGCCGCAGCCAGCGCGGCAGCTTCCGAAGCCTCCGCAAGATCATCGGTCCAGGCTACTCCACGCGGGGCCGCGGTCCTTCGTCCGGGTCGCTTCGATCGGAAGCACGCCGAGCGCCGGAAGGACCCCTGCGCTTCGCACGGGCTCGGGCAAGGGGGCCACGGTCGTCAAGACCACAGCAGCGCTCGTCGCGAAGTCCAGGCCACCGTGGGTCGAGCGCATGTCGATCCAGCGGTCCATGGCGGGGTCGCCGGCGCAATGGCCCGCGCGCAGGGTCACGAGCACGTCCGGCGTGTTGTCGACCAGACCGTGGAAGGCGTCGTGGATGCGGCGCAGGGCGTCGGGCCAGGCGTGCCGCCAGGTCGCCTCGAACCAGGCCCGATCGGACGCGAAGCCGTCGGCATCGAGCGCGCCCGCGGCCGCCAGGGCGGCGAGCGCAGGCTCGAGCGCGAGCACGTCCTTCGTCCGCGGCGTGTAGCGCAGGCGTCCGTCGCGCTCCTCGATCAGGGCCGCTCCGTCGCGATCGCGAACGAGCACGGCCTCGCCCTCGCGCGCCATCGTCAGCTCGACCTCGTCCCGGGTCAGGAGCACGTCGGCCACCTCGCGCGGCCGTGACGTGTGAACGGCGAAGAAGGTCACCAAGCCGTCGATGTCGAGCACGACATCGCGTTCGACGTCACGGATCCGATCGCTCACGCGAAAGCCGGCCGCCGCGAGCACGGGTTCCATCCGGAAGTTCTCGGACGGGACGAGGTTGTGGCCGTGATCGGAGACGATCGTGATGTCGATGGCCCCTTCGGTGTCGTGCAAGAGCTGCACGCACAAGGGCTCGAGCCGCGCGAGGCTCTCGTCCAGCCCGGCCTGACCGTGCCGGCTCAGCATGGCCGAGGTCGTCACGACGTAGGCCAGGGTCAAGTCGTCCGCGTCCGTATCGAAGGCCGCCTTCGCCGCCTGGAACTCGGCGTCGATCCAGCTCCGGGGCGCGAGGTACGACAGGCCGACGCGCAGGTAGCTCCCGAGGTGCACGTCGAGCAGGCGCTGCCAGGGATGCTCGTAGCCGCGCGCGCGGGCGCGGTAGCCGTCGTGCACGCGGTTCTGCGCGCGATCGTAGTAGCGTTCGATCATCCCCGGCTGACGCGGTGCGCCCAGAAGCGCGGCGAAGGTGACCTCGCTCAACGACGGAAAGGGCGGCAGGACGAGCTGCGGTGGATGAAACCACGGCCAGGCGCCCGCGGCATGACGCTGCGCGACCTCGCGATAGGGCAGCGAGTCGACCAGGAGGACGAGGTGGCGGCGCGGGCCCTCGCGCGCATCGAGACGCACCGTGCGCTCGAACATGCCGTCCTCGTCCTCGTCCCAGGCCAGAGCGTCGACACGACCTTGTGCGCAGCCGAGCAACGCAAAGTCGGCGACGCCGTTTTGATCGACGTCGTAGTGACGTTCGTTCGCGGTGACGCACAGCGGTTCGGCCGGGAAGTCGAGGCGCTCGGACGGTGCGAGCCAGCCGGCCACGGCGGTGCAGGACGTCCCGGTGACGAGCCCGGTCAACACGGCCAGGGCCGTGAGCCGGCGACGTCCGACGGCTGTCGAAGCGACGAAGAACGGGACGTGCCGCAACGGCGCTTGCGCGCGAAGGCGCGCTTCGCGGCCCCGCGCCCGCAGCACCGGCCTCACTTCGTCTGCCGTCGCCCGACGACGAAGGCCAGCGCCAGATCCGCGTCGTGGGTCAGCGAGAGTGAGAAGTTGTAGATGCCCTTCTCGCCCGCCAGCGCGGCCGCGCGACCGTGCAGGACGAGCCTCGGAGCACCGGACTCCTCCGTCACGACCTCGACGTCCTTCCAGTCGATCTCGCCGATGCCCGTGCCCAACGCCTTGGACACCGCCTCCTTCGCGGCGAAGCGCGCCGCCAGGCGCTCGGGCCGCCCGGCGGCCCGCTCGAGCTCCGCTGGTCGAAAGACGCGGTCGAGGAAGTCGGCTCCGCGACGATCGAGAACGCCGGTGAAGCGCTCGATCCCGATGATGTCGATGCCGACTGCGAGGTACTCGCCGTCGGGCGAGTGGTTCAACGCGTTCATCGCGCTCGCTTCGAGCCGCGCCCGCAGGCCGGCTTCGATCCCACGACGCATGCCATCGATATCCGACTGACCGAAGTCGGACTCGTTGCCCTGATCATGTTCCATGGATTCCTCAGGCTTCATCTAGCTCTAGGGTTTCGAGACCTTGGAGAACCGTCGGAAGCAATTCGGACACGGTTGGATGAATGTGAACGCCGCGCGAGATCACGGTGTAGGGCGCATCGGCGGCCATGACGGCGAGCAGCACGTGCACGACCTCGTCCCCGCCGATACCGAAGACCGTCGCGCCCAGGATCCGCTTCGAGGCCGCATCGACCAGGACCTCGAGGAAGCCGTCGGTTTCGCTGCGCTCCTTGGCGCGCCCGACCTTCGCCATCGGACGACGACCCACGAGGACCTTCCGTCCGGAGCGCCGCGCCTCGTCCTTCGTCACCCCGATCCGCCCGAGCGGCGGGTCGACGTAGAGCGCGTAGCACGGGATGCGGTCGCTGACCTTGCGCGGATCGTCGTCGAAGAGGTTCGCGGCCACGATCTCGAAGTCGTTGTACGACGTATGCGTGAAGGCGCCCTTGCCGTTGCAGTCGCCCAGGGCCCAGATTCCGTCAGCCGTGGTGCGCAGCGTGTCGTCGACCGCGATGAAGCCTCGCTCGTCCGTTTCGACGCCGGCCGCCTCCAGCCCGAGCGCATCCGTGTTGGGCACACGGCCGACCGCGAGCAGGAGGTGCGAGCCTTCGATCTCCGGCGTGCCCTCCGCACACTCGACCCCGACGACGACGCCGCCCCTCTCGCCGCGTCGCACGCGCGTGCAGGTGGCCTCGCAACGCACGTCGATGCCCTCCTTCTCGAGGAGTTCGCGCGCGACTTCGGAGACCTCGACGTCCTCGTGCGCGATCAGGCGTGGTCCGCGCTGCACGATCGTGACGCGGCTGCCGAAGCGGCGGAACATCTGTCCGAACTCGAGCCCGATGTAGCTGCCGCCGACGATGACCAGGTGTTCCGGGAGTCGGTCGAGCTGAAGCAGGCTCGAATTCGTGAGCGCCTCGATCTCGTCGAGCCCGGGCAGCTCAGGAGTGCGCGCGCGACCGCCGACGTTCAGGAAGATCTGCGGTGCCTCGTAGAGCTCACCGTTGGCGCGTACCGTCCGGGCCGACTCGAGCTGCGCGTGGCCGCGCACGAGATCGACGCCCTCCATCCCCTCGAGCCACTTCGTGACGCCTTCGTTCGACTCGCCGGAGATCGAGCGCATGCGCGCGGTCACCGCCCGGAAGTCGACGCCGACCTCGCCCCCCACGACCACTCCGAAGTCCGCCGCGCGGCGCGCCATGTGAGCGACGCGCGCGCTGGCAACCAGCGTCTTGGTCGGGATGCAGCCCGTGTTGACGCACGTCCCGCCGACGGCTCCGCGCTCGAGGATGGCGACGCGCTTGCCCTGCTCGTGGAAGCGTCCAGCGAGCGGCGGGCCGGCCTGGCCGGTTCCGATGATGATGGCGTCGTAACGACGGGTCATGTCAAGCGCGAGCCAAGGCACCCGGCAGGGCGCGACACAGTCGTTCGTAGTCGTCGAGGGTGTTGTAGGCTTGGGCCGAGACCCGCAGGAGACGCTCCGGCGGCTGCGGCCACGTGAAGACGGGCACCTCGATGTGATGCGCCGTGAACAGCTCGTCCTGCAGCGGGTCGACGCGGAAGGCCGACGGCGGCTCGTCCGTCCGGGCGGCCGGCGGCAGCAGCACCGTCGCGAGGCTCCCGATCATCGCTTCCGGCGCCGGCGGCTCGAGCCCGAGCGTCTCGCACAGGAGGCGGCGCGCACCGAGGACCAGCGCTCGGTTGCGCATGCGCAGCTCGGACCAACCGCCCGGGTAGAGCCCGCCCAGGAACTCGAGCGCGGTCGGGATGCAGAACCACGCCGTCGGGTCGTCCGTCCCCGTCCAGTCGAACTCGAGCTGGAAACGCGAGCGCCCGCCCGCTTCCAGCGGCGCGTTGGCGCCGTGGCTGATGACCGCCGGCCGCAACCCCGCCTGGAGCTCGGACCGCACGTACAGGAACGCGGCCCCCTTGGGCGTGCACATCCACTTGTGTGCGTTCCCGGTGTAGTAGGCCGGGTCGAGCGCGTCGAGCTCGAGCGCCAGCATCCCCGGGGCGTGGGCGCCGTCGACCAGCGTCTCGACGCCGCGCTCTCGCAGCAGCGGAATCAGTCGCTCGATCGGAAAGACCAGCCCGGTGGGGCTCGTGACGTGATCGATCAGGGCCAGCCGCGTGCGGTCCGTGACTCGCTCGAGCACCGCCTCGACGACGTCGTCGGGGCTCGCGATCGGAAAGGGCACCTCGGCCACGACCGCCCGCGCGCCCGCGCGCTCTGCCACGTAGTCGACCGCGTTCTTGCAGGCGTTGTAGCCGTGATTCGTGACGAGCAGCTCGTCGCCCGGCGCGAACGTGAGCGACCGCAGGATGGCGTTGACGCCGGTCGTGGCATTCGCGACCGGCACGACGTTCGCGGGCGTCGCCCCCAAGAAACGCGCCAGCTCCTCCCGGACGTCGTCCAGGAGACCCTGGGCCTGGCGCGCGAGAAACAGCACCGGCTCGCGCTCGATGCGGGCGCGCAGCTCACGCTGGTGCTCGAGCACGAACGTCGGACAAGCGCCGAACGAGCCGTGATTCAAGAAGGTGATCTCGGGATCGAGCGTCCAGTGCGAGCGAAGAGCGGGCGTCCTTTCGATCGGCATCTCCCGGATGCTAGCGAACGCAGCAAGGCCGGTCCCGTCTCGAACGCGTTCCGGCGCGGGCGCTCGATCCGCGCACCTCGGCTACCCCGCTGCGATCGGCGTCCCGTTTCCGAGTCGAGCGCTTCTCTCGATTGGGTCGGCAACTGTTCGGAAGCGGCGCGCGCAGCGCTGGGAGGTCGCAGCCCGAGGTCCCCGGGCCCCCCATCTGCCAAGACTCGGCCGGGCTCCGTGGACGGACCGATCGGAATAGGCCACGCTGCGCGCGCGGGCACGGGACCCTGCAACAGCCCACGGGCACCGACATCATGAAGCGCGAACAAGCACGTCAGGCCCAGGCCTTCCGCGATCTCCACCAGGCGAAGGCACCTCTCGTCTTGCCGAATGCCTGGGACGTGGCCAGCGCACGCATCTTCGAGGCCTCCGGCGCCACGGCGATCGGGACGACGAGCATGGGCATCGCCGCTTCGCTGGGGCTCGCCGACGGCCAGGCGATCGCCTTCGACGTCATGCTGGCGGCTGTCGCGCGCATCGTGGCCGCGGTCGACGTCCCGGTCTCAGCGGATCTCGAAGCCGGCTACGGGAACTCAACCGAGGAGATCGCCGCGCGCGTCGAGCGCGCTCTCGAGACCGGGCTCGTCGGCCTGAACTTCGAGGACGGCACCGGCGATCCCGAGCACCCCCTGGTGCCCACCGAGCTCCAGGCCGAGCGCCTGGCCGCGATCCGCGCCTGTGCCGACGCCCACGACCTGCCGCTCGTCGTCAACGCGCGCACGGACGTCGTCCTCGCCAGGGTCGGCCCGCGCGAAGCCCGGCTCGAGGCTTCGATCGCTCGTGGCAACGCCTACTTCGCGGCGGGGGCGGACTGCGTCTTCGTCCCCGGCGGTCTCGAACGCGAGGAGATCGCCACGTTGGTCCAGGGCTTGAACGGGCCGCTCAACGTCGTCGCGAACCCCGCCCTGTCCGTCCCGATCGTCCCGCCCGTGGACGAGCTCGCCAAGCTCGGCGTCGCCCGCGTCTCGATCGGCTCGGGCGCCATGCGCACGACCCTCTCGGTCATCCAGCGCATCGCGCGCGAGCTCTTGGGCACAGGCACGTACGAACTCATGCGGCAGGAGCTCGCGCGCGATGGCGCGCCTCAGGCCTACCGCGCGGCCATCGGCGAAGGCCGCCCGCTCTGACGCGACCGGGGACGTGGGGCGGAACGCGTGGCCGCCGGGCCCGTCACGCTCTCGCTCCTCGCACCGCTTGCGTCAGGTCGGACGGACGCTCCTTTCGTACGCTCTTGCGCCCGGGCCCGCCCGGACGATTTCCCGTGCGCCCCTCCGCCCTCTTCGTCACGTGTACGACGCTCGTGACCCTGATCGCCTTCGCCGGCAACTCCGTTCTGTGCCGACTGGCGCTGGTCGACGGCGCGATCGATCCCGCGAGCTTCACGGCCGTGCGGGTCGCGAGCGGCGCGGCGGCGCTCGGACTGCTCGTGCGCGCGACGCCTTCGGCAAAGGTCCGCCCGGCGACGCTCGGATCGCACCTGCCGGCGGCCCTGGCCCTGTTCGCGTACGCGCTCTGCTTCTCGCTCGCCTACGTGACGCTCGACGCCGGAACGGGCGCGCTGCTGCTCTTCGGCGCCGTGCAGGTCACGATGATCGGGGTCGGACTGGGACGCGGCGAGCGCCTGTCGCCGCGCCAAGGCCTGGGGTTCGCCGTGGCCCTGGTCGGGGTCTTGGTGCTGCTCCTGCCGGGCGTGACGCGACCGCATCCCCTCGGTGCGCTGCTCATGATCGGAGCGGGCTCGGCCTGGGGCCTCTACTCGCTGCTCGGTCGCGGCGTCGCCGCGCCCACGCGTCACACCGCCCGCAACTTCGCCCTGGCGACTCCGTTCGCCGGCGTCGCCTTCGCCTTGTCCTGGGCGGGTGGCGAGGCCGTGGCTTCGACGCGTGGCGTGCTCCTCGCGCTCGGCTCGGGAGCGGTGACCTCGGGGCTCGGCTATTCGCTCTGGTACGCGGCGCTGCGCGGACACTCCCGCACGAGCGCCTCGATCGTGCAGCTCGCCGTGCCCGTTCTGGCCGCCCTGGTGGGAGCGCTCGTGCTCGACGAGGCGGTGACGACGCGGCTGCTCGGTGCAGGTGGCCTGACCCTGGCGGGCATCGCCTGCGCGAGCGTGCCGGGGCGTCCGGGAACCCGGAACCGCTCGCCCGAATGAACGCGGCGGCGCCGCGCCCGCGTGGCGAGCCGCGAGCCGCGGCGCCGCTTCCGACCGGGCCGCAGGGGATCTGGTACGCTCCGCGCCGCATGTCCAGAACCACCCGCTTGCTCGAGGAAGCCCGCGGCGGCGACAAGAGCGCCCGCGAGGCCCTCTTCGGACGGCACCGCGGACGACTCTCGACCTTCCTGCGCGTGACCATGAGCGCCGCGCTCGCGCGCCGCGTGCCACCGGAGGACATCCTGCAGGAGACCCTGCTGGAGGCGGCCCGCAAGCTCGACGGCTTCGAACACCAGGGCACGGGCTCCTTCTATCGGTGGTTGGTCGGGATCGCGCGCTTCAAGGCGAGCGAGGCGCAGCGGGCCCAGGGGGCGCGCAAGCGGGCGCTCGAGACACCGCTCGAGGAAGATCCGCTGCACGACCGCACGGGCGTCAGCAGCGTCGCGGCGCGGGCCGAGCGCGCGGACCTCCTGCGGGAAGCGCTCGAGCGTTTGCCCGCGGCCCAGGGCGCGGCCATCCGCCTGCGCTACCTCGAGGGCCGCAGCACGCGGGAAACGGCCGAGGCCCTGGAGAAGACGGAGGCGGCGGTGAAGATGCTCGTGTCGCGCGCTTTCGCGACCTTGGCGACGCACCTGAGCCCACCAGGCTGATCCGCGCGAGAAAGCCGCCGAAAGCGCGATACCCCACCGGCCCGGGAGGCCATCGGTCAGGTGGAGGCCAAGACCGATGAAACCGCTCGAAGAGATCCAAGACGAAATCGTGGAACGCCTGCACGCCGGCGAAGACGTCGACCGCAGCGCGATCCTCGCCGCCCACCCCGAACACGCCCCGGCGCTGGCCGCCTTCCTCGACCTCGTCGGGGAGATCGAGGCGGGCACTCCCGACTCGCTGCCACCCCCTTCGCGCCTGGGCGACTTCCTGATCCTGCGCGAGGTCGGACGCGGCGGCATGGGCGTCGTCTACGAGGCCGAGCAGAAGAGCCTCGGCCGGCGCGTCGCCCTCAAGGTGTTGCCGCCGGCCCTCGGTCACGACCGCCGGCTGCTCGAGCGCTTTCGGCGTGAGGCCCAGGCGGCCGGGCGCCTGCGTCATCCGGGCATCGTGCCGGTCTACAGCTTCGGTGAAGTGGCGGGCACGCCGTTCTTCGCGATGGAGCTGGTCGGCGGTCGCTCGCTCGCGCAGATCCTGACCGCGCGGCGCCGGGGTGATCACGCCGGCTTGCCGGTCACGCCGGACGCCTGGCAGCGCTTCGTGCTCGACATCGCGGCGCGCGTCGCCGATGCGCTCGCCTACGCACACGGCCGCGGCATCCTCCACCGGGACGTCAAGCCGGCCAATGTCATGATCGACGACGACGGCACGCCCCGACTCACCGACTTCGGGCTCGCGCAGGACCTGTGGCAGGAAGGGCTCACGATGTCCGGCGAGATCTTCGGCTCGCCCAAGTACATGAGCCCGGAGCAGGCCTTCCAGCGCCAGGTCGCCGTCGACGAGCGCACGGACATCTACTCGCTCGGCGTCACGCTGTACGAGCTCTTGACCCTGCGCTTGCCCTACCCGTCGAACACGAGCAGCGAGTACATGGTGGCCCTCGAGCGCGGCGACGTCGTCCCGCTGCGTGACGTCGATGCGACGATCGACGAAGGGCTCGAGCGCAGCGTGCTGCGGGCGCTCGCGAAGGAGCCGGAGGAGCGCTATGCCACCGCCGCCGACTTCGCGCGGGACCTGCGGGCCGTCCTCGACGGGCGTCCGGTCGCGACACCACCGCCGCTGCCCGCCTCGGCTTCCACGCCCGCCGCCCGCGCGCTCGGCGCGACCGCGACGGCCGGAGCCCCGCCCCCGCCCCCGCCGCCTCCGGCACCTGCTCCCCCCGCCCGACCGCACCGGCATCCGGCGCACGCGCGCTCCCACGGTTCGTTCACGAAGGCTTTGCTCACGGTCGGTTGCCTGGGGCTCATCGTCTTCGCCGTCGTCATCTTCGGCGGAGCGATGTTGATCGGAGTGCCGGTCAGCCTCGAAGCCGAGAGTCCGCCGCCCGCGCTCAACCGCGCGCCCACGACGAGTTCGATGCCTTCGAACCGTGACCTGCACGTCATGGCCGTCTCCGACGCGCCCGGAGTCGAGGCCACGCTGAGGAGCTGGATCACGCCGCGCATCGTTCTGCGGGACATCGTCGCGCGCAACGCACTCGGCACGTACCGCTGCGAGCTCGACGTACCGGTGCCGCGGGGCGTGAAGGGCGACCTGCAACTCGACGTGACCTGGGCGGTCTCGGTCGACGGTGGCGCGTGGCGTTCGCTGGCTCCGGAGGCGCCGGTCGAGTCGTATGTGCTCGAGAAGGCCGGACGCCTCACCCTGACGCGGACGGCGGACCTGGCGGCGCTCCTCACGGACACGGGCTCCGCGGAATCGGTTGCGCTGGCACACGAGGCCTTGGTCCGCATCCGTCGCGTCGGCTCGAGTCCGGAGAGCGGCACGACCACGCGCTTTCGCATCCAGAAGAAGCTCCTGGTCTACGCAGCGTTTCCCGACCACTACCCGACCGGCATCCGCGGCGGCAGGGTCGAGCTCGTCATGCAGCGCAGCCTCAGCCCGACCGCCGCGACGTTGCTCGAGGTCGGAGCCACCGAGCGGGGCGAGAAGGAACTCATCGTCCAACTCGACTTCGAGCACGGCTCCGGCACGATCGCGACCGCCGTGCGCGCCGAGCTGTTCGTCCCCGGCAGCGAAGCGCCCTTCGCGACCGCCCCGCTCGTCTTCGAGGCCTTCGACGGCGACGGCGTGCTACGCGCAACGCGACGGGTCGCCTTCACCCTGAATACCGCACCCCTCGACGAGGAAGCACGCCTCATGCTCGAGCTGCACTCGGGAGCCATCGACAGCCTGCGCGTCGTCCTCTCGCCCTCGCGCGACCTGGTCCTGGCCGAGACCAACCTCGACAGCTACTGGGACGGCACGGTCGACAGCCTCGTGCCCTTCGCCCTGGGAGCCCGTTGACAAGGTCATTCGGCGCCACGACGACGACGGATTGACGCCTTTCGACGGCGGCCGCGAGGCTCCTCAGCCCTCGAGCTCTTCGATCACGAGGGCGAACAGCTCCTGCAGGAGCGCGCCGCGGTCGCCGACGCTCTGGACGTCGTCGGTGTTGAGCTGGACGGCGCCGGCCAGGTCGGGGTCCGGCAGGTAGGCCAGTGCGGAGAGGTAGCCGGGCATGAAGCCTTCGTGGCCGAGGCTCGGGCCGAAGTCGGTGTCCTGGACGATGACGCCGAGGCCGTAACGCTTGCCGGGGCCGAGGCCCGGGGCGGGGACGGCGTCGAGCAGGGTCGCGAGGTAGTCGCCCTCGAGCGCTTCGCCGCCGAACAGGAGCTTGGCCCAGCGCGCCAGGTCGAGCGGGGTCGAGGCCCAGCCACCGCCGCACCATTCGAACTGGACGTTCGTGCGGAAGACGCCCTTCTCGAGCATGAGCTCGGGGTAGCCGAACTGGCGGCTCATGACGACGTGGCCCTGGGCCATGCGGTCGATCGTGCGCGTGTTGGTCGGGATCGTGTCCTTCAGACCGAGGGGTGTGAGGAAGGACGCCTGCACGTCGTCGTAGAAGGCGGCCTTGCCGATCCGTTCCAGGATCATCCCGACCACGATGTAGTTCGTGTCGGCGTAGGCCCAGCCCTTGCCGGCGGGGAACAGGGGCGCGTCATCGAAGACGAAGGCCAGGAGTTCCTCCGGCTTCCAGACGCGATCGGGAGCGGCCAAGAGCTCGTCCCAGAAGCCGTCTTCGAAGATGTAGCGCGGCAAGCCGGATTCGTGGCGCAGGAGCTGGCGTACGGACACCGTGTCCGCGTTGGGCATCCGCTTCCACCAGTCGAGGTCGCCGAGATAGGTCGCGGCCGGCTCGTCGAGCGCGAGCTCGCCGGCAGCGATCCGGCGGTGCGCGGCGGCCGTCACGTAGGTCTTGCCGATGCTTCCGGAAAGGAGCCGATGCTCGGGCGTGAGCGGCGTCTCGTCGGCCTTCGACTCGAGCCCGACGGCGACTTTCACGAAGGCGCCATCGGGTAGCACGAAAGCGGCCGAGACGCCGGGAAAGCCGCGCCGCTGGTGCAGGTCGACGAGGCGCTCCCGCAGACGGCTCTCGATGCGCGCCGACAAGGTCTCGCCGACTTCGTCCTGCGCCAACGCCTGCGAGGCCGACAAGGGAACGAGCGACAAGACGAGCGCGAGCAGGAGTCGAAGCTTCGATTGCATGGCCCCAGAATAGCCCGTACCGCCGCCGTGATTCGCGCGGATTCGTCGTACGGTTGACGGGATCGAACGAGCGACTGACACTTCCCGTACCACGCCCTCACCCGGAACGACCATGTCCATCGCATCGTGCTGCTTGCCCCTGATCTTCGCCCTCGCGACCGCTGCTCGCCCCGCACTGCAAGCAGACGAGCTGCGGCCAGCCGGCATCTTCGGCGACGGCATGGTCCTGCAGCGCGAGACCCTGGCCCCGGTCTTCGGCTTCGACACGCCAGGCGTCACCGTGCGCGTCGGAGCGAGCTGGACCGACGACGTGCGGGAGACGACGGCGGGCGTCGACGGGCGTTGGAAGGTCGCGCTCGAGACCCCTGCCGCGGGCGGACCCCATACGGTTTCGATCCAGGGCTCGAGCAAGGTCGAGTTCGAAGACGTCTGGTCGGGTGAAGTCTGGATCGCCTCCGGGCAATCCAACATGCAGTGGTCGGTGACGGATTCGGCGAACCCCGAAGAGGAGATCGCCCAGGCGAACCATCCGCACTTGCGGCTCTTCACCGTCCCGCGCACCACCGCGATGGCGCCCGCCGCGGACGTCGAGGGAACGTGGTCCGTGTGTTCACCGGACACCATCGCGGGCTTCAGCGCGGTCGCGTACCACTTCGGCCGCAACCTCGAGGCCGAACTCGACGTCCCGATCGGCCTCGTCAGCACGAACTGGGGCGGCACGCGCGTCGAGGCCTGGACCAGCGAAGCGGCCTTGCGCGCCGCCGGAGAATTGACCCTCGAGCTGGACCAGATCGCCGGCCTGCGTGACGGAACGATCACGGCTCCGAACGTGGAAGAGCTTCAGTCGGAGTGGTGGCGCAAGCACGCGGAGGAAGAACAAGGCATGAACGCTGGCTGGATGGAAGCCGGCTTCGACGACGGAGCGTGGACCGAAGCCAGCTTGCCGCACACCTGGGCCGACCTCGGGCTCGAGGCCTTCGACGGTTGCGTCTGGTACCGCCGCGCGGTCGAGTTGCCCGCCGAGCTCGCCGGCCGCGAGCTCGTGCTCGAGATCGGCCCGGTCGACGACATGGACCTGACCTGGTTCGACGGCGAGCTCGTGGGCGAGACGCGCGGAGACGGGAGCTGGCAGACGCCCCGGTCCTACGCCATTCCGGCCGAGCTCGCGCGCGAGGGCCGCGTCGTCATCACGGTCTGCGCCGTCGATTCGGGCGGCACCGGTCGCGTCGGCAACGAACCCGAGGGCATGCGGCTCGCCGCCAAGGACGGCTCGGGCGCGCTGTCCCTCGCGGGGCCGTGGAAGGTGCACGCGGGCGGATCGCTGGCCGAACTGGGCGCCTGGCCCAGGCGCCCGTCGTTCCATGCGAACTCGGCCACGGCCTTGTTCAACGGGATGATCGCACCGCTCGTCCCCTTCGCCATACGCGGAGCGATCTGGTACCAGGGCGAAGCGAACGTGGCCAACGCCGCGGCCTACCGTCGCCGCTTCCCCGCCATGATCTCGGACTGGCGCGCGCACTGGAAGCAGGGCGCCTTCCCGTTCTACTTCGTGCAGATCGCGCCGTTCGCGTACGCCGCTGACACGGGCCAAGCGGCCGAGCTGCGGGAAGCCCAGGCCCTGGCCCTCCGAACGCCGAACACCGGAATGGCGGTCGTGATGGACGTCGGCAACCCCGTCGACATCCATCCGCGCGACAAGCGCACGGTCGGACGCCGGCTCGCGCTGCTCGCACTCGCGAACACCTACGGCCGCACGGACGTCGTCGCCTCCGGTCCCGTCCTGCGCGAGCACCGCAGCGAGGACGGTGGAATCCGCCTGGCCTTCGACCATGCCGAGGGCCTCACGTCAGGGGCGGATCCGCCGACGTGCTTCACGCTGGCCGGCGCGGACCGCGTCTTCCATCCCGCCACGGCCGTGATCGGCGAGCGCCACACGATCCTCGTGACCAGTCCCTTCGTCACGGAGCCGGTCGCGGTGCGCTTCGCCTGGGGTGCGGCCGACGTGCCGAACCTGCGCAACGGCGCCGGCCTGCCCGCGTCGTCGTTTCGCACCGACGACTGGCCGGGGGTCAGCGCGAACGAGTGAGCGCGGCCAGGCGCGCCTCGAAGGGCGTGCCGGCGAAGTCCGGGGCCAGCTCGCGCGCCAGGACTGCGGCACGCTCGGGCCGCACCACTGCGAGGCTCGAGAGGGCGTCGATTCGAATTGCGAGCGCCGCGCTCAGCTCGCCGTACATGCGCTCGGCCTCGGGCACGAAGCGCGTCCGGTAGGTCTCGCCCAGGGCCTTGGTGCGCGCGAGCACATCGAGCGCAGGGCCGTAGCGTCCGGCGGCAACGAGCTCGGGGATCGAAGACATCTCGGCCAGCGTGCGCTCGAACAGCGCTCCTTCGAGCGGCGCGCGATCCGCTCGGAGCGCGTCGTCGCAGAGGCTCGCATAGTCCGCGAGCACGCCTTCGATTTCCGTCCAGTCCGCGATCGCCCAGACCGGATCGGTCCGGCACCCGCCGGCATCGACGAACATCGCCGGGAACGAAGCCTTGAAGCCGAAGGGCGGCTCCACGCCTTCGATCGCCTGGGGCTCCTCGAGGCGCATCGTGACGCGCACGCAGACGAACTCCTCGAGCAGGGCGAGCGTATCCTCGCGATCGAGACGCTCGTTGACCCAGACGCAGCGCGGACAGACGTCGATGACGTACTGGGCCAAGAGCGGCTTGCCGGAGTAGTCCGCCAGACGCTGGGCCTCCTCGCGTGAAGCGAGCCAGCCACGCCCGGGCGGAGCGTGCGGCAGGTCCGGCAGATCGACGCGGATGGCGGCGAAGGCCGGGAGCAAGGCGGGCGTGGTCGTTTCCAGGAGCTTGGCCGTCGGAACGTCCGTGTCCGCACCCGAGCCGCGCCGCTCGGCGAAGAACACCAGGACGGCGGCCGCCGCAAGGCCCACGGCCCAGGCGGCAGCTCGCCGCGGAAAGGGGCGTCGGGTCGCAAGCTCGAGTCGCGCCGCGCGCGGCCCCGGAGACGATGGCAAGGCGGTGTCCAAGGCGTAGAGGCGCTCGACACCGTCCAGGAACGCGCGGCACGAAGCACACGCTTCCAGGTGCCGGCGCACCTCGTAGGCGATCTCCGCGTCGAGGCGCTCGGTCGCGAAGTCGGCCAGCTTGGCTTCCCACAGCTCGCAGCTCATGAGCGCTTCTCCAAGGTGTGAAGGCTCCTCGTCAGCTTGATCAGCGCGAGTCGCAGTCGCGATTCCACCGTTTTGATGTTCACGTCCGTCGAAGTGGAGATCTCCGGGCACGAGAGCCCGTGATAGCGGTGAAGCAAGAAGACTTCCCGTTGCTCGTCGGGCAAGTCGTCGATGGCGATCCAGATCCGCTGCATGGTTTCCTTGCGCTCGAGATCGGTGCTCGCGTCGTCCGGCGTCGACTCCTCGAAATCCCGCGACAGGTCGGCCCACGAGTCCTTGCCACGGATCTCGCGGCGCAGGCTGCGGCGCCACTGGTGAATCGCGATGCGGTAGAGGTAGGCCGCGGCGCTCCCGCGCCCTCGATAGTTCGCGCGATACTGCCAGAGGCCGAGAAAGGTGCTCTGGACGAGATCGTCGGCAAGGCTCGCGCACCGGGCGAGACCGAAGAAGAGGCGGTGGAGCGACGAGCGCTCCTGCAGGAAGAGCTCCTGCATCGCCGGAGCGTCCCCGGTCGCAATCCGCAACAGAAGCCGCGTCAGGTTCTCTTCCCTGTTCGCCATGCACGGGCCAGTCGGCAATTCGTCCGGGAAGAGGGAGCGCAACGGCGAACCCATCCCTCAATCGTTTTCGAAAAAGTCCCGACCGGACACGCACCGAATGGTTCGACCTTTGTCCTGGAACTGTCAGTCCTGCAAAACGCCGCGACCGGATGAGGATCCGAACGCTTTCGGTGCTCTGCAAGACGTCGCGGCCTGAAGCGCGACGTCACCTCAGCACGCCTTGACCCAAGGAGGCTCCCATGCGTGTCCTTTCCACTTTGTTCCTCGCCGCCGGGCTTTTGGCCAGTCCGAGCCAGGCCGACGAGGGTTCCTGCACTGCCCAGAAGTCCGCGTGCTCGAGCGAGTCCGCGGTCGAATTCGAAGTCGCCAACAGCTGCCGGCATATGTGCCCGGTGGCCAACGACGCGACGGCCCTGGGACGCAAAGTCGTCCTCGAGGTCGCCGTGGCGCTCGTCGATCGGAGCGAGCTCGAAGCCTGAGTCGAGCGCCCCCTGGGAGGGGCGTCGAAACGCCGGCGCTCCTCCGTCCCCACTTTCCCCCTCACACGCCCGTCGCTCGCACGAACCGGACCGCCGCTATGTCGAAGATCATGAACTCGAACCTGTCTTTGGTGCTCTCCGGAGCCCTCGCCACCCTCTTGCTCACGGCCCTGCCGTCCGCGCGATCGAGCGCCGAATCGGAGGCCTTCGCCGCCGCGTGGAAGCTCTACGAAGCGGGCAAGCCCAGCCAGGAGGCCTTCGAGAGCGTCCTGGCCGAGCCAAGTCTGCCGGACAAGGACCGCTTCAACTCCGCCTACGTCCTGGGCGTCCTGTCCCTCGGCAAGCACGAAGCGGACCAGGCCCTCGTGTGGCTCGAGCGAGCCGAGGCCATCCTCCCGGATCGTCCGCAGGTCGCGATCCGGCGCTGCGACGGCTTGATCCAGCTCGACCGGCTCGATGACGCGCAGGAACTGCTCGCGCGGCTCGCACCCGAGATGAAGCAGGCTTCGCCCACGGTGCGCCGTCGCTACGAGCTCTCGCGAGCTTCCCTGCTCGAGGGTCGCGGCAACCTCGAGCAAGCGATCGAGGTGCTCGATCCGCTGGCCCAGAAGAACCCGAAGGACTGGGAGGTTCCGTTCGTGATGGCGCGCGTGTTCGAGCGCATGGACCTGCCGGACGAGGCGATGTACTACTACGACCTCTCCATCAAGAACGACCCCGAGCGCGACCCCTATCCGGGGATCTACGCCTACCAGCGTTGGGCGGCGATGCTCGTCTCGACCAGCCCGGGCTCCTACCAGGACAAGTCGCTCAAGCTGCGGGCGATCGCGCGCTACGAGACGTTCCTGGCGCGCGCCGAAGCCAACGGGGTCGCGCCCGCGCTCCGCACGCAGGCCGCGCAGGCCGTCAAGGTCCTGCGCGAGTTCGGCGCCCCCATCGGCGACTGAACTTCCCGGGCGCAGCGACGCTCCACGCGGTCGTCTTCCTGGGGGAGGAACGGTCGCGTGGGGCACCTGGGCAGCGCCCTGCACGCCACCGTCGTGGTCGCGTGCACGAGGCCGGCCTTCAGGCGCCGCTCTTGGCCGGCTCGATCAGCTCGGCGATGAGTCGCCCCAGTTCGCCGGGATCGATCGGCTTCTCGAGGAAGGCCGAAGCGCCCTGGGCCATCGCGCGCGAACGATCCTCTGCCGCTTCCCCTCCGGAGAGAACCAGGATCGGAAGGCCGGAGAGCGTGGGGTGCGCTCGGACCCGCTCGATGATCTCCAGCCCGTCGAGTCCGGGCAGCATCAGGTCGAGGATCACGGCGTCCGGGCGGGGCGGACCGATGATCCGTTGCCAACCCGTGATGCCATCGGCAAACGTCTCGATCGCGAAGCCGAAGTGGCTGAGGCTGAATTCGATCTGTAGAGCCGCATTGGCGTCGTCTTCGACGCAGACCACGTTTCTCATCACGGGTTCACAGGGGGCCAACGGGGACTCGGGGCCTTTCGGCCGCACGGTCGCGATCCGTGAGTCAGAATCGTGATCCTGGTCAGGAGATCCGCTCCTGGGGTCGAGAAGGGCGTTGTGGCGGCGCGCCAATCCGGTTCGTGAGCTGCTACGGTATCGGGCTCGCCCCCATGTCTCCTCCTCGTATCGACACGCCTCCCAGCGGCGGATCCGCGCTCGCTCGTCTTCTGCGGCACGCGCGCAGGCACCGTCCACGCATCGCGCTGGCGTCGGTCTGCTCGATCCTGAACAAGGTCTTCGACCTGGCGCCACCGCTCTTGATCGGAGCGGCGATCGACGTCGTCGTCCAGGGACCGGATTCGTGGATCGCCGGCTTCGGCATCCACAACATCAACGACCAGATCCTCGCCCTGAGCTTGGTCACGGCCCTGATCTGGGTGCTCGAATCGATCTTCGAGTACGCGCAGAAGGTCACGTGGCGCAATCTCGCGCAGACCATCCAGAACGAGATGCGGGTCGAGTCCTATGCCCACGTGCAGGGCCTCGAGCTGGCCTTCTTCGAGGACAGCAGCACGGGCGGCTTGATGTCTGTCTTGAACGACGACGTCAATCAGCTCGAGCGCTTCCTGGACGGCGGAGCGAACACGTTGATCCAGGTCTCGACGACGGTGGTCGTGATCGGAGGCATCTTCTTCTACCTCGCCCCGAGCGTCGCCTGGATGGCGATGCTGCCGATGCCCGTGATTCTCTGGGGCTCGGTCGTCTACCAACGGAAGCTGCAACCGCGCTACGCGGACGTGCGCGAACGCGTCGGCGACCTGAACAGCGAGCTGTCGGGCAACCTGAGTGGCATCGCGACGATCAAGAGCTATACGGCAGAGGCGCGCGAGGTCGCGCGCATCGCGGCCAGCAGCACGCGCTACAAGGAGAGCAACCGGCGCGCGATCGCGCTCAGCTCGGCCTTCTCACCGTTGATCCGGATGGTGATCCTGGCGGGCTTCATCGCGACGATGATCGCCGGCGGCCAGGAGGTCGTCGCGGGGACGCTCGCCGTGGGCTCGTACAGCGTGATGATCTTCCTCACCCAACGGCTGCTGTGGCCCTTGACCCAGCTCGGGGAGACCTTCGACCTCTACCAGCGTGCGATGGCCTCCGTGGATCGCCTGCTGGCACTCCTCGCGACGTCCTCCGGGATCCGTGACGGGAATCGCACACTCGACTCCGTGCGTGGCGAGGTCCGTCTGGAGGGCGTCGATTTTCGGTACAAGGATCGCGAGCCACTCTTCCAAGGTCTCGATCTGACCATTCCCGCCGGGCAGACGGTCGCCTTCGTCGGCTCGACCGGCGCTGGTAAGAGCACGCTGATCAAGCTGCTCCTGCGCTTCTACGACCCCGACCGGGGACGCATCCTGCTCGACGGCCACGACGTGCGCGAACTGACACTGCTCGACCTGCGCCGCGCGATCGGCCTGGTCAGCCAGGATGTCTTCCTCTTCCACGGCACCGTGCGCGAGAACATCGCCTACGGCCGCGACGACGCGACGGAGGACGAGATCGTGGAAGCCGCGCTCGTCGCCGAGGCGGACTTATTCATTCGCGAGCTACCAAAGGGCTACGACACGATCGTCGGCGAGCGCGGCCAGAAGCTCTCCGGCGGGCAGCGCCAGCGCATTTCGATCGCGCGCGCCCTCCTCAAGGATCCGCCCGTGTTGATCCTCGACGAAGCCACGTCGTCCGTCGACAACGAGACGGAAGCGGCCATTCAACGCTCGTTGGAACGCATTTCGAACGGCAGGACCGTGATCGTGATCGCCCACCGCCTGTCGACCGTGCGCAACGCCGATCGAATCTTCCTCTTGGATCGGGGCCGCGTGACGGAGAGCGGCGACCACGAGCAACTGGTCGACCGGGGAGGTCTCTACGCCGGGCTCTGGAGAGTTCAGACCGGCGAGCCTGCGGGACAGCCGGGCGAAACCTACGCCGGTTGACCGCTGCGACGGCCCGAGCGGCAGCATTACATCCCTGCCATGTCTGTTGTGGGCCGCTCGGACCGGGCGCCCTGGCGGTTGCGAGAAGGCTATACTCCAAGCCACGGTGCCGAACGCCTCGGGCCCTTGGGTTCGGAGGCCCAACCGCGCGAGACCGATTCTTGCAGGACCTGAGACTCTTGATCGTCGACGACGATTCCAAGTTTCGACGCTACATCAGTCGTGGCCTCGAGGACTCGGGCATCGCTTGCCGGACCGCCGAAGAACCGGACGAGGCGCGCCGTCTCCTGGGTCAGGCGGGCCCCTTCGACCTGATCCTGCTCGACGTCATGATGCCCGGCCGAACGGGTTGGGAGTTCCTGGGCGAGCTCCGCGAAGCCGGCATCGAGACACCCGTCATCTTCCTGACCGCACGTCAAGCGGTCGAAGAGCGGATCAAGGGACTGCGCCTGGGCGCGGACGACTACATCATCAAGCCGTTCGAGTTCAACGAGCTGCTCGCGCGGATCGAGGCCGTGGTCCGGCGACGCCAGGCCTTGCCGACGCTCGAGCTGGCGGACTTGCGGCTCGACCTCGCCAGCCGGACGGTCGAACGCGGGGGCGTGCGCGTCGACATGAGCCCTCAGGAGTTCGATCTCTTGCGCGCCCTCGTCGAATCGCGCGGAAAGGTCCTCTCGCGAGCGCAGCTCCTGAAGTCGGTCTGGAACATCGACTTCGATCCGAAGACGAACGTCGTGCAGGTCCAGATCGCACGCCTGCGGCGCAAGATCGACTGCTTCGATCCGCCCCTGATCCAGACGATCATCGGCAAGGGCTACCGGATCGCCGTTCCGGATTCCCAATCGACGTGACCCCGAAGCGCTGGTC
>JAJDEW010000089.1 GCA_029259595.1 Planctomycetota bacterium
AGCGCGCAGCGATTGCGAGCGAAGCGAGCGAGTCCGTTGTCCTCGCCGTCGCGCGCGGATTCGACCAGGAAGCTCACCTGGACTCCTCGCTCGCTTCGCTCGCAATCGGCTCGCGCTGTGAGCGGGATGCCGCCAGCGCGAAACGGTCCCGCCCGCGAGAGGCGCAACCCGAGGGCCGCGGCTCGGACACTCGCCTGCCCCAACCCGTTAGGACGCGGCGCACACTCCGTCGTGCGCCTGTGCCTGATTTCGAGGCTGCGCCTCAAAACGGCACAAGCACGGAGCCTTTGGCTCCGAGGCTACGGCCCGCCTTCGGCGGGCCTTCGCAACCTGGTCCGCCGACACGGGCTCGGACGATGGCCCGCGACGGGCCTTCGCCAATCGACAGACGCCGCACGGACCCGGGGGTCCGTGCGGCGTCCGCGTTCGCTGTTTCAGCGAGGCTTACAGGAGGCGCGGGAATTCTGCGCTGACTTCGACGTTGCCGTTCGCATCACGCAGCTCGAGCGTGAAGGTCGGCAGGGTCTGCAGGCCGGGCAGGTTGACGCGGGCGTCGAAGGAGTCGGCGCCGGTGACGAGGTCCGGAGCCCGCGGAATCAGGATCTCCTGGCCGCCGAAGATGCCGATCAGGTCGAGGCCGTCCCCGAGGACGACGACGCCGCGGAAGCGGGCTTCGTCACGGTCGTCGCGGAAGCGGACGCGGTCCACGCCGATGGCGGGACCGGCGGCGACGTCGACCATGTCGGTCAGGACTTCCTGCGCGAAGAGGACGTGCTCGCCGACCATGTAGCCGATGATGTCGACGAGGGTCGAGCCGGGGACGACCTGGCTGAAGAAGGAACCGCGCGGGATCTCCGTCGCGCCCAAGCCGAGCACGTCGGCGCCGAAGCGGGGGTCCTGGTTGAAGACGATCAGGAGATCGTCGATCACGAAGGAATCGGGCACGCCGTTGCGGCCGCGCGCGGCCGAGCTGATGATGCCTTGCGACACGTTCTCGGAGAGCTCGATGACCGCTTCGATGTCGGTGATCAGGTACTCGTTGCCGGCCGGGTCGACGTACGTGTGTCCGGCGGACTTGAAGGTGCCTCCGGCGGTCGTCGGGTAGACCCAGCTCGACACGTCTTCACCGCGCAGTCCGGCCTTGGCCAGGAAGTCGGGCGGCAAGGCCGCCGCGTGGGACGGGTAAACGGCTTCGATGATGTCGAAGTAGTGGTCTTCGATCAGGGCCTGGGCGCCGGCGTCGCGGGTGATCGTCGGGCCGGCCAGGTTGATCTCGCGAGCTTCGCTGGTGCTGAAGATCGAGCGCGTGGGGCCGAAGCGCTCCGGGCCGAGGCCCACGCCGACGGTGCCGGGGAGCCGCCCGATGGAGGAGGCGTGGCTGTCGCTGATGCGCTCGAAGTTGGCGGCGCCGATGTTGGTGGCCGCTTCGCCGTCCTGACCGAGCACGGACGAGCCGCTGATCAGGAACTCGACGCCATTGATCGTCAGCGGGATCGTGATCGTCTTGCCCGTCACCATGATCTGGCGGTTGGGGATGTTGACGTCCCAGATCGGCCCTTCGGTGGCGAAGGGCTCCTCCGGGAGCTTTTGCGTGAGGACCGTGCCGTCCAGGAGGACAGCGGTTTGAGCGCTGGCCGCCTGGGGCAAGGCGGCAGCCGCGAACAGGACGGTGGCTAGGGACACCAGTCGGTTGCTATTCATGGGGACGTCTCTCTGCTTCGTTGGGGATGGAATTCCAATGGGGTAGGCCGCATGTGTGGGACGACCTAGGAAGTGGCAATCTACCTCTCCGTTTCCTGGACCGCTATGGGGTATCCCTTGGAAAATGACCGCATTGCAACGTCTCCGGGGCGGTTTTTCGGGACAGATCAGGAGTCCGGAAAATGATTCCGACCCTTCCAGAGGCTGGAAAGCGAGTTTCCAGGGCTAGCCTATCCCTTCCACGGCCGCCTTCGCTCCGGCGTCGGGCCCTGCCGGCGCCGGAGCCCGTACCTGCCCGGGCCGGCGGCTCAACCCGTCGTCAGTCCGCTCCTGCCGAGCACCGAGCGCAGCGCCCGCAGGCAGGTCTCCTCGACCGGCGCCAGGGGCCCTCGCAGCTCCCCGGAGGCCCACCCCAAGAGGGCCAGGGCTGCCTTGAGGGGCGCCGGGTTGGTCTCGGCGAAGAGGACGGCGATCAGCGGTGCGAGCTCCTCGGCGATCGCCGCCGCGCGGGGCGCCAGAGCCTCGTCCGTGGCACAGCGGACGAGCTCCGCGACCTGGGCGGGAAGCAGGTTGCCGACCACCCCGATCGCACCCTTCGCCCCGGCCTGCAAGCCGTCGATGATCAGCGGGTCGTCCCCGACGAACACGTCCAGCTTGCCCAGGGCGACGTGGGCGGCGATGCGCTCGAGCGACTGGGAGGCTTCCTTGACGGCGACGAGGCTCGGGATCGCTTCGGCCAGCTGGGCGGCCGTCTCGGGCAGGAGGTCCGAGCCCGTGCGCGACGGCACGTTGTAGAGCACGAGCGGCAGCCCGCTGGCCTCGGCGATGCGACCGAAGTGGACCTCGAGGCCCCGAACGGTCGGGCGGTTGTAGTACGGCGTCACCGCGAGCAGGGCGCTCGCCCCGGCCCGTTCCGCGCCCCGCGCCAGCTTGCTGGAGAGGGCCGTGTCGTTCGTCCCGATTCCGGCCAGGACCGGGATCTTCCCGCCTGCGACGCCGACCGCGAACTCGAACACCGCGATCCGCTCGGGCAGGCTCAGCGTGGCCGACTCGCCGGTCGTCCCCGCCACGACGATTCCGTCCGAACCGGCCTCGACCTGGAACGTGATCAGGCGTCGAAAGGCCGCGAAATCGATGGTCTCCGCCCGTCCCTGACAGAAGGGCGTGGGCAGGGCCACGAGGCTCCCTGCAAGGGGTCGTTGCGAAGCGTGCTGGTCGCGCGTCGTGCTTGCGGTGTCCGTCATCGGGAGTCGTCCTCGATGCGCCGCAGCATTTCGCCGACCGCTCCCTCGACGCCGAGGAACAGCGCGCGGGCCACGAGCGCGTGGCCGATGTTCAGCTCTTCCAGCCAGGGCAGCCGGGCGAGGGGAGTCACGTTCTCGGACGTGAGTCCGTGTCCGGCGTTGACCCGCAGCCCGAGCGCATGGGCGTGCTCCGCAGCTTGCCGGAGGCGCTCGAGTTCGTCCGCGCGCCGCGCCTCGGGCGCGTTCGCCCAGGCGCCGGTGTGCAGCTCGACGAAGTCCGCGCCCAGCTCGGCGGCGGCCGCGATCGGCGCTCGCTCGGGATCGACGAACAGGCTCACGGCCATGCCTCGTTCCCGGAAGCGCGGCAGGGCCTCTTCGAGTCGCGCCCGCTCGGCCAGGACGTCGAGGCCGCCCTCGGTCGTGATCTCCTGGCGGTTTTCGGGGACGAGGCAGATCTCCTCCGCGCCGCTCTCGAGGCCGATCGCGAGCATGTCGGGCGCGAGCGAGAGCTCCAGGTTCAGGATCGTGCCGATCGCGGCCCGCAGCCGGACCACGTCCTCGTCCTGGATGTGGCGACGGTCCTTGCGCAGGTGGCAGGTGATGCCATGGGCGCCGGCGGCCTCGGCCGCGAGGGCCCAGGCGACTGGATCGGGTGCATCGATTCTGCGCGCCTGCCGCACGGTCGCGACGTGATCGACATTGACGTGCAACCGCGGTAGCCCCATCGCATGGCGATTCTACTCCTCGCCCCGGGTGCTTCCTACACTGTCGAGGATGCGCATCATCGGCGGATCGTTCCGCGGCCGGCACATCGAAGCGCCGCTGGGACACGGCACGCGTCCCATGTTGGATCGGGTGCGCGAGGCGCTTTTCTCGACGCTCCTGCCGTGGCTCGAGGGCGCTCGTGTCCTGGATCTCTTCGCGGGTTCGGGCAGCCTCGGCCTGGAGGCCGTCTCGCGCGGCGCGGTTTCGGTGCGCTTCGTCGAGGCCGACTCCCGGGCCGCCCGACGGCTCGAGGCCAACATCCAGGCCCTCGGGCTCGAGGCGGTGAGCGAGCTCGTGCGGGCAGACGCGCTCGTGTCCGGCTCCTGGGGAGCCGCCCGCCCCCGCGCCGGCGTCGTCGGTGCCCCTTCGAGCGAGGCCGCGCCGGAACACGGCTTCGACGTCGTCTTCTTCGACCCGCCTTACCCGCTGCTGCGCGAGAGCACGTCGAGGCGTGAACTCCTGCTCGCCCTCGAACGCCTCGTTCGAGGAGCCCTGGCCCCCGAGGGGGTCGTCGTCTTCCACGCTCCGGCGGGCGAGCTCAGGACGTCCGAGCTCGCGCCCGGAATCGCCGCGGCGCAGCGCCGCTACGGTTCGAACGCGCTCTGGTACCTGCAGCACGAGCCTGCCGAGGACGAGGCGTGACGACGATCACCGGACGGCTCTTTCTCGACGGCGCGTGGACGCCCGGCCGCATCCGGGTCGAAGCCGGGCGGATCGCCAGCGTCGAGCGCGACCTCGAGCTGTCCGAGTCCGACCCGTTGCACATCGCCCCGGGCTTGATCGACCTGCACGTCCACGGCTTCGCCGGATGCGAGCCCCTGACCGATCTGGCCGGCATGGCCCGCGCCCTCGCACGCCGCGGGACGACCGGCTTCCAGCCGACGCTCTTTCCCGCCGCGCCACGGCTCCTGGGCGAACAGGCGCGCGCCGTGACCGCGGCGGCCAAGAGCTTGCCCGCCGAGGCCGCCACAGTCGTCGGCCTGCACCTCGAAGGCCCCTTCGTGAACCCGCGCTCGGCCGGAGCGCTGGCCCCGACCCACTTGGCCGAGCCCTCGGTCGCGGGTCTGCGGGCCATCCTCGGCCCGAGCACGGGCGACGGCCACGGCATCCGCACGATGACGATCGCGCCGGAGCTCCCGGGCGCGCTCGAGCTCGTGGCGGAGCTCGTCACAGCCGGCGTCCGACCCTCGCTCGGCCACAGCCTGGCCCGCGCCGCACAAGCCCGCGCCGCCGCCTCGGCCGGAGCCAGCTCCGCGACCCACCTCTTCAATGCGATGGCCCCCCTGCACCACCGCGAAGTCGGCCTGGTGGGCTTCAGCCTGTCGGAGGACGCCTTGTGCGCCGAGCTGATCGGCGACCTCGTCCACGTCGGCCGCGACGCCGTCGAACTGGCCCTCGCCGCCCGCGGTCCCGAAGGCCTGGCCCTCGTCTCCGACGCTCTGGCCGGCGCCGGCACAGGCTGCGCCGTCTTCCACTCCGGCGGCCGCAGCGTGCGCGAGCGCGACGGAGCGATCTGGATCGAGGAGCCGGGCGTCGAGAACGTGTTGGCTGGTGCTGCAGCGACCCAGTGGGAGGCCCTGACCCGGCTCGTGGAACAGGGGGTCGTCACCTTGGAAGACGCCTTGCTCATGGCCTCGACCACCCCTGCGCGGACGCTCGGGCTCGACGGCGAGCGGGGCCGCATCGCGCCTGGAGCCCGGGCCGACCTGCTCGGGATCCGGCTGGGGCCGTTGCGGCTGGAGCGCGTGTGGTTGGCCGGCGTGGCCCTCGGCCAGCTGCCAGACTGACCTTCATGAATGGGGATGGCGACCTTCGAGCCCTTGCTGGGCAACGGGTTACGTCGATCGAGGGCCTGGAAGGAGGACGGCACCGCGCCGCGCGGCCCCCATCGGCCACGGTGGGGTCTCCAGGCCCGTTTTCGAGCGCTCGGGAAGGCGATTTCAGCCTTCGTCACCATTCAATCGGGGCAGTCCGTTCAGGGTTGGGGAGTTGGCGCCGATAGTCCCCGTGAGGTCCCCCGCCCCATGCCCATTCGCTGGAAGATCCTGCCCCTCGCCCTGCTCCTCTTCGGCGCCCTGGGGCTCCTGCTCCTGGGCGACGAAGCGCGCGCCGCCGGCCGCCCATCGACGTCGCTCGCCGCCGACGACAGCACCACCGAAGCGCCGCTCGCGACCCTCGCCGAGCTACGCGCTGACCCGTCCGCCTTCCTGGGGCGCCGGGTCCGCCTGCGGTTGCAGTTCGCGCGCGTGCTCGAGACCTGGAACCCGTGGCTCACCCGCTTCGGTTCGGGCGACTGGATCGGTCTCGCGGCCTGGTCGGACACGGCCTTCACGTGGGAGCGCGGGGTGTTCGAGGACCCGCTGGAGCGGATCTTCGTGCGTCGGTCGACCGCGGTGGCAGCCCTCGTCGATCGCGCGGCGCCCTACCGCCGCTTCGAGGTCGAGGCGGTTGTCCGGGAGGTCTTCCTGGACGAGCCCTGGATCGAGCTCGAGTCGGCCCGGCCCCTGACCGAATTCGTGGGCGAGGGCTCGATCCTGCATGCCGCGCGCGGTCGTGAGTTGATGGTGCAGGAGAACTGGGAGCTCGCGCTCGACCAGCTCGAGCGGGCGCTGGTCGGACCCCTGCCGGCGGCGGCCCTCGCCGAGCTCGAACGCTTGGCCGAGCTCTGCCGGGTCGAGCTGCAGCCCCGAGCGACCCGCCGCGCACGCTGAGCCCGGGTGCCGGCCGCGACCAGGCCGTATCCTGGCGCCGGGCTCCCCTCCATGTCCGCCTCCCATCTCGCCGACCTCGTCGTCGTCGTGCACTTTCTCTACGTGCTCGGCGTCGTCTGCGGATTCCTCCTGATCCTCGTGGGGGGCCTGCGGGGCTGGCGTTGGGTGCGCAACCGCGTCTTTCGAGCGCTTCACCTGCTCGCCACCCTGGTCGTGCCCTTGCAGGCGCTCTGGGAGCACGAGTGTCCGCTCACGACCTGGGAGCGCGACCTGCGCTACGAGGCCGGGGAGGGGATCAGCGAGGCTTCCTTCGTCGGACGGCTCTTGCACGAGTGGCTCTTCGTCGACCTTCCGATGGACTCGTTGACCTGGATCTACGTCGGCTTCGGCCTGTTGGTCGTCGCGGCGACCTGGTTCGTACCGCCGCAATGGCGTGCTGGCCGCGTCGAGCGCCCGGGACCGGCTGCCGGGTCTCCCGAAGAGCGCTGACGTTTAACGGACCGCCTCAGGCGTGCTTGCGCGCACGGGCGCCGCGTCGGAAGCAGCCCACGAGGTGGTCGTTCACGAGCCCCGTGGCCTGCAGGAAGGCGTAGACGATGGTCGAGCCGACGAACGTGAAGCCGCGCCGCTTGAGGTCCTTCGCGAGCGCGTCGGACAGCGGGGTCTTGGCGGGGATCTCTGCCAGCGTGCGCCAGGAGTTTTGGATCGGACGGCCGTCGACGAAGGTCCAGACGTAGCGGTCGAAGCTTCCGAACTCGGCTTGGACGGCCAGGAAGGCGCGCGCGTTCTTCGGACCGGATTCGACCTTGAGGCGGTTGCGGACGATGCCGGGGTCCTGGAGGAGGCGCTCGAGCCGTGCGGGCCGCATCCGGGCCACCCGCACGGGGTCGAAGTCGAGGAAGGCGCGGCGGTAGTTCGCGCGCTTGGCCAGGATCGTGTCCCAGGACAGGCCGGCCTGGGCCCCTTCGAGCAGCAGGAACTCGAAGAACGTGCGGTCGTCGTGGACCGGCACACCCCACTCCTCGTCGTGGTAGCGGATGGCCAGGTCGTTGCGGGCCCAGGTGCAGCGCGTGCGTTCGCTCATGGTGGCGGAGTTTCGGGGATTCGGTCAGCAACTTGCAACGGTCGGGGCCTGGTCCGATCCTCTGCGCATGCTCCTCGAGCTCACCATCGCCGACCTCGCCCTGATCGAAGGCGCCTCCCTCGAGCTCGCGGCCGGATTGAACGTCCTCTCGGGCGAGACCGGTGCCGGCAAGAGCCTCTTCGTCTCCTCGCTCGAACTCCTGTCGGGGCTCGCGCCGCGCGGTGGCGCGGCCCAGCGCGTGCGCCAAGGCGCCAAGAGTGCGCGCGTCGAAGGTCGCTTCTTCGTGCGCGACGCGCGCCAGTGCGAGCTCGTCGCGACCTTGCTGGACGAAGAGCTGCCCGAGCTCGGGGAGTCCTTCCGCGAGCGTGCGGCGAGTGGCGAGGCCGAGCTCATTCTCGGGCGCTCGATCACGGCGGACGGTCGCACCCGCGCCCACGTCGACCAACGTCCCGTGCCGGTGCGCGCGCTGCGACGACTGGCGCCGCTCCTCATGGAGATTCACGGTCAGAACGAGCACCAGAGCCTGCACGAACCCGAGGAACAGGTGCGCCTGCTCGATGCCTTCGGGGAACTCGGCGGCGAGGTCGCCAGCTACGCCGAGGCGCGCGCGCACTACCGCGCAGTCGGAGCGCGCCACGCCCGGCTCGAGGCCGAGCGCGCCCAGCGTCGCGATCGGCTCGACATGCTGCGCTTCCAGCACGAGGAGCTCGAGAGCCTCGATCCGCGCCCGGGTGAAGTGGCCGAGCTGGGCGAAGAGCGCGAACTCCTGCGGCACGCCGAGAGCCTGCGTCAAAACCTCGGCGTGCTCGTCGACGAGCTGTACGAAGCCGATCCCGCCATCGCGGATCGCTTGCGCCACGCCGAAGGCGTCGTCGCGCGTTGGACGGAGACGCTGCCGCGGCTCGCGGCGGTGGCCGCCGAGCTCGAGAGTGCGCGTCTGCACGTCGAGGAAGCGAGCGGCGCGCTCGCGTCCTTGCTCGACGGAGTCGACGAGGATCCCTCACGGCTCGAGACCGTCGAAGGACGGCTCGCGGACCTCGAGCGACTGATGCACAAGTACGCGAGTGACGAGGACGGGCTCCTGCGTCGACGCGCGGAGACGCACGCGGCGATCCGGGCCATCGAGGAGGATGAGGAGAGTCTCGCCACGATCGAAGAGGAACTCGCGCAGGCGCGCGCGACGCTGACGGACGCGGCGGCCGCGCTGGGACGTGCGCGTCGGGCGATCGCCCCCGAGCTCGCGCGCGAGGTCGAGGCGGTTCTCGCGACCCTCGGTCTGGGACGTGCCCGCTTCGACGTCGGCTTCACGCCGCGCGAGGGCGAGGCTCGTTACGGACCCTTCGGATCCGACGACGTGGCCTTCCTCCTGGCGGCGAATCCGGGCGAGACGACCAAGCCGCTGCGCAACGTCGCTTCCGGTGGCGAGACCGCGCGCATCATGCTGGCTCTGCGCACGGTCCTGTCCGCCTGCGACCAGGGTCGAACGCTCGTGTTCGACGAGATCGACAGCGGCGTTGGCGGGCGACTCGGTCCCGAGGTGGGAGCGCACCTGCGGACGCTGGCCGAGCTGCATCAAGTGCTCTGCGTGACCCACCTGCCCGCGATCGCGGCGAGTGCGCACGTGCACTTCGTGGCGCGCAAGTCGGTCGCGGAGGGCCGCACGCGGACCGCGATCGCGGCTCTGGACGAGGACGGGCGTGTGGCCGAGGTGGCGGACATGATCGCGGGCGGCGCCGGTGAGGCGACGGCGCGGGCCGAGGCGCGGCGTCTGCTCGAGCGGCGGGACGTCGTGCGGCCGCAACGGGCCGCTGGATCGCGCCAGCCGGCTGCGGGCGCTTCGAGCGGCCCGTCAGCTGAATCCGAGCCTGCGAAGCCTGCGCGACGCAAGTCGAAGCCGGCGGCCCCTTCCGCCGAGAAGCGTGCCGAGCCGAAGCGGAGCAAGAAGCAGCCCGTGCCCTCGAAGAAACCGCGCAAGAGTTCGTCATGACCGAGCCTCTTCCTCCGCTGCGCTTCGAGCGGCGCTTTCTCGAGAAGGTCTGGGGCGGTCGCTCCCTGGCGACCAACCCCGGCTTCGAGCTTCCGCCCGACGTGCCGATCGGCGAGACGTGGGAGGTCGTCGACCGCGCGGACGAGAACTCGCTCGTCGCGGACGGTCCCCTTGCGGGGACGAGCTTGCGCGCGCTGATGGAGGCGCACGGCGAGGCGCTGCTCGGAACCGCGGCAGCCGGCAAGCAGGGACGCTTTCCGTTGCTCGTGAAGTACATCGACGCGGCCGACGACCTGTCCGTGCAAGTGCATCCCGACGATGCGACGGCCAAGGAGCTCGGCGGTGCGGCCGAAGCAAAGACCGAGGCCTGGGTCGTCCTCGACGTGCGTCCGGGCGCGAAGCTGTATTGCGGCTTGCGCGACGACGTGACGCCGGCGGAATTCGCGCGCAGCGCCCAGACTCCCGCGGTCGTCGACACCCTGCTCGCCTGGGACGTGCAGCCGGGTGACTGCGTTCTGGTGCCGGGCGGGACCGTGCACGCGATCGGTCGAGGCATCACCTTGCTCGAGGTGCAGCAGAACTCGGACACGACCTACCGCATCTGGGACTGGGGGCGGATGGGACTCGATGGAAAGCCGCGCGCTACGCACGTCGAAGCGGCGCTCGCCTGCATCCGCTTCGGTCGTCCACCGGTGCGGCCGGTTCGCGCCCGTTGGGTAGGGGACAAGACCTGCGAGATCCTGCCGCTCTCGCGCTCGTCCTTCTTCGCGATCGACGCGGTCGCGCTCACGGGCGCGGCGGACTTCTCGACCGGCGGGCGCTTTCGGCTGGTCGCGACCCTCCATGGCGCCGCCGGGCTCTTCGTGGCGGAGTCCGGGACGAAAATCGAGCTTCGCCGGGGCGATGTCTGGCTCTTGCCTGCTACAACGGGCGCTTACACCGTCGCCCCCCGGACCGATGCGGGCCGGCCGACGGAGCTCCTTCACTTCGATCCGGCCTGACCACGAGCGCCGGATCCGACGCCCGGCGAACGCCGGCAAACGACATGGCACACACGAAGACTCCGGCCGGGAGGCCCGAGCACGAGCGTGACGCGGATGACGCGCCTCCCACGCTCATGCGGTTGAACAAGGTCCTGGCCCAGAACGGCATCGCTTCACGCCGCGGCGCCGATCGCCTGATCGAAGAGGGCGAAGTGATGATCGACGGCGAGATCGTCACCGAACTCGGCCGCATGGTCGATCCCGACCGCCAGCGCATCGAGATCGACGGCGTTGTTCTCAAGTCGCGCGGCGAGCGCAAGACCTACTACCTCTTGAACAAGCCCGCGGGCGTCGTTTGCACGAGCGACATGCGTGAAAACCGGCCGCGCGCGATCGACCTGATCGGCGATCGCAACCGTGGGCGCATCTTCACGGTCGGCCGTCTCGACGAAGAAACGGTCGGGCTCGTGATCCTCACGAACGACGGCGAGTTCGCCAATCGCATCGGGCATCCGCGCTACGGCGTCGACAAGGTCTACCGCGCCGTCGTCGAGGGACGCGTCGAGGACGATCGCCTCGGCAAGATGCGCAGCGGTGTGCATCTGTCGGACTTCCGTTCGAACTTCGACAAGGTCTGGGTTCAGAAGCGCAGCGAGAAGCAGTCCGTGCTCTTCATCCGCCTCCTGGAAGGGCGCAACCGAGAGATTCGCCGCGTTTGCGCCAACCTGGGCCACCCGGTCAAGCGCCTGCAGCGCGTGCGCATCGGCAGCCTCGACGACCGCGGTCTCAAGGTCGGGCACTGGCGCCCGTTGTCGCGTCGCGAGCTCGACGAGCTCCTCGAGCTGGCGGTCGAGAAGCCGCGCCCGCGGTCGACGAAGTCCCGTTCCCGCGCATCCAAGAGCAGTGGACCGCGCCGGCAGGACGATCGCGCGCACCCGAGCGCCCGGAAGGCGCCCTTCCGTCGCTGAGCCACGAGTCGCGATGACGGCGACGTGGTCCGGCGGAAGTGCCCCTGCTTCCGCTGCTCTGGCAGCCCGCTGAAGTCGTCATCCGGCCCCGCGCGCGCCGAGGAATTCCCGGCAGGCACGCGGAAGCCACGCCGCTTTCACGGATTCGCCTGCTTGCTCGGACACCGGGCAGGTCGCGCGGACACCCACCGCGCGTCCGCAGCACTTCTTGAGCGGACTGCTGGGGACTGGCCTGCGAATGGCTATCATCCCGCCCCATGAGGCTCTTCAAGAAAGCAGGCCAGCGCTCGCGCCCGCGTTCGTTGCAGAAGGCGGGTGCAAAGGTCGCCGAGCACCGGCTGGACAACGGAATGCGCGTGCTCATCGCCGAGCGGCACAGCGATCCCGTCGTCGCGGTGCTGTTGTTCTACGGGGTCGGTGCGCGCAACGAGTCCGAGCGTGAGGCCGGTGTGTCGCACTTTCTCGAGCACATGATGTTCAAAGGGACGCCTGCGATCGGCAAGGGCGAGGTGGATCGGATCACGACGGAGCTCGGTGGACAGAACAACGCCTTCACCGGGTACGACCACACGGCCTACTGGTTCGAGTTCGCGTCCGATCGATGGGAGACGGCGCTCGACATCGAGGTGGACCGGATGAAGAACCTCGCGCTCGATCCCGCGGAGTTCGCGTCCGAGCGTGCGGTCGTCCTCGAGGAGCTGGCTGGAGGCGAAGACGACCCTTGGCGCGTGCTCGCTCGGCACGTCGAGGACAAGCTCTTTCCGAGGCATCCGTACGCGCGACCGATCATCGGGTTTCCCGACACGCTCCACGCGATGACTCCGGAGTCGATGCGCGACTACTACGAGCGCTTCTATCACCCGGGCAACGCGACCTTGGTCCTGTGCGGCGACGTGAAGCCGAAGGCGGCGCTCGAGGCGGTGCGGGCACGCTTTGGTTCGCTTCCCGCCGGCAAGCCCTTTGCGGAAGCGGACTGCCCGCGCCCGCCCCTGGAGGAGCCGCCCGGCGAGGTGCGGCTCGAGACGCGCTGGGACGACGCCTCGCGGCGACTCGTGATGGCTTGGCGAACGGAGCGGGTGGGTTCGGAGGCGGACTACGCGCTCGATCTCGCGCTCGGGACCCTGACGGGCGGCCGCATGGGCCGCTTGCAGCGGAGGCTCGTCCTGGACGGGTCGTTCGCGACGAGCGTCTCGATCAGCAACGACACGCGCGTCGATTCCGGGGCCTTCTGGCTCTTTGCCGAGTGTGCCCAGGGTGTGGACCCCGCCGTGCTGGAGCAAGAGATCGACGACGAGCTCCGCAAGCTCGCGACCACGAAGCTCGATGCGCGCGAGATGAAGCGAGTGCGTTCCTTCCTGCGCTCGTCCGAGGCCTACGACGGAGAAACCGTCTCCGATCTGGCCGAAGAGCTGGGTGAATACGCGGTCGATTACGACTGGCGCGAAGCCTTCGATGGTGGCGCGCGCCACGACCAGATCACACCGACGATGTTGCGCGACACGGTTGCGCGCCTGCTCGTCCCGTCGCGGCGCGTCGTCGGGTGGTGCCTGCCCCTGGCCGAAGAAGAGGCGGTCGCCCCGCCCAAGAAGGCGAAGCGCCGAAAGAAGGTACGACGCTCATGAAGGTCGCCGTCCCGGTTCCCGAGATCCCGGTCGAGAGCTTCACGCTCCGCTGCGGCGCCGAGCTGTTCGTGTCGCGCCGCGAGGGCGCGCCGGTGTGCGCCGTTCAGATGCACCTGCGTGGTGGGCACTCGCTCGACCCCCCGGAGCGTCGTGGTACGGCCTTCCTCGCGGGGCGCTTGCTGGACCAGGGCACGACCCGGCGCAGCGAGGAAGAGTTCGCGACCGCGCTCGAGACCTATGGCGGAGGCGTGACCGGTGGTTCGACCGGGCTCTCGGGCTCGATCGCGAACGATGCCTGGAAGCTTCTGCTCGAGCTCGCGGCCGAGGCGATCACGAAGCCCGCCTACCCGCGCGCGAAGATCGAGCGCCAGCGTCAGCGCCTGCTCGATCGCTTCCTGGTCGAGCGCGATGACCCGCGCGTTCAAGGTGGCCGGCTCTTCCGCAAGCTCGTCTACGGCGACCACTGGCTGGGTGAGCCGGACCACGGCACGCTCGAGACGGTCGCGAACATCGAGCGCCGTCACCTGGCCGCCTTCCACAAGAAGAACTGGGTTGCCTCGCGCGCGGTGCTGGCCTTTTGCGGAGACGTCGAGCCCTCGACCGTGAAGCGCTTCCTCGACAAGCAGCTCGCCTCCTGGGAGACCGGCAAGCCTCTACCCCCGCCCGACACGACGTTTCCGCCGATCGAACCGCGCCTGGCGGTGTTTCCCGCCGATCGCCAGCAGGTTCACGTCTACCTCGGACACCTCGGCATCCGTCGTACGGACCCCGACTACGCCGCGCTGCTCCTGATGGACCACATCCTGGGGACGGGGCCGGGCTTCACGAACCGCATCTCCCAGGTCCTGCGCGACCAGCTGGGGCTCGCCTACACGGTCCACGCCGCGATCCATTCCTCGGCGGGCGTTCTGCCGGGACTCTTCACGGCCTACATCGGGACGTCGCCCGCGAACTTGAAGGTCGCGATCCAGGGGCTCCGACGCGAGATTAGGCGCATCCAGGACGAGCCGGTGATGGCGGACGAGCTCGAGCTGGCGCGCAACTACCTGACCGGCTCGCTCGTGCTCGGGTTCGAGCGTGCCTCGCGGCGAACACAGCACATCGTCGCGGCCACCCGCAACGGCCTGCCCTTCGATCACATGCACGACCTGGTCGTGCGGCTGCTCGAGGTGAGCGTCGAGGACGTCCAGCGCGTGGCACGCAAGCATCTCCACCCTGAACGCGCCTGCCTCGTCGCGGCTGGACCGACGAGCAAGAAGGAGCTCCAAGGGCTCGTCGCCTCGCGTTGAGCCCTTGGAGCAGGCGGGGCTCGGGTTGCAGAATGCCCACATGTCGCTGCCGCGATCACCTCCGGGGAGAAGATTGCCGCCGCGCTTGATCGCGGTGCTGCTGTTCTTCGCGGGGCTCACGGCCCTGGAGATCTCGGCCGGATTCGAGCGCTGGTCGGCCGAACAGGATCGCTACCGCACCGAGCGGCTCGACCTCGTCGATCACCAGCAGGAGGCCCTCGCGCGCGAGGTCGCGGCGCTCCTGGGGGCCGGCAACCGGCACACCCTGCACCTGTCGAAGAATCCGGTGGTCGCCGAACTCCTTGCGGCGAGCGACGACGTCGAGTTGCGGGCAGCGAACGAGCGACTCGCGCGCTTGCTCCTGCCCTACATCGTCAGCTTTCCCGAACTCGACGGCGTAAGCGTCGTCGACGGCGACTTCGCCGAGTTGTTCCGTTGCGAGCGAATGGGCGGCGGCGTGGCGTCGTTGCCGCTGGCGTTGCTCGCGTCGGCGCCCGGTGCGAGCGTGGCCGAGCTGTTTCCGCTCGCGCCGGGGCAAGAGGTCGCCGTTTCGCCCTTGGTGCACGATCCCGGCCGCGTCGAGGTCGCCGAGAACGAGCGCTGGGTGTTCCACCTCGTGGCCCGTGTGGATCCGGGTGGTGAAGCACGGCGCGGTGCCGTCGCCGTCACGATCTACGCGGCACCGCTCCTGCACGCGCTCAGCGAGTTCAAGCCGCTCGCGGAGACCACGAGCTGCTTGCTCGACGACGACGGCGCCATCTTCGCGGCCGAACCGGCCGGTGAACGACCCGGCGGCGTGGCCGAGCGGCTGCGCGCGGACCCTGCGTTGCTCCGCGAGCTCTCGACCCTGAACGGCCGCATCGAGTCGAACGGCAGCGCCTACTTCGTCCGCCCGACCGGCGTGCAGCCTGCCAGCCGGCTGGTCAGTGCGCTGCCCGAGACGGGGCTCGTGTCCGAAGACCTCGCGTCCACCGCGCTCTGGACCGCCCTCCGCAGCTTGGTCGTGATCGCGCTCATCGGCTTCGGCAGCGCCTTCTTCGTGCGCACCAGCTTGCGCGCGGAACGTCTGCGCGAGACGGAGTCCTATCTCGAGCGCATCGGGGAGGAGGCTCGCAAGAACCGCGCGCTGATGGAGGCCGCGGCGGACCTGATCCTGATCGTCGACGTCCAGAGCGAGCGCGTGGACGACTGGAACCCGCGTGCGCGGGCCATGCTCGGAGCAGGGCTCGGATCGGCTGAGACGCCGCAGCTCGCGGCCCTGGTCGATCGGATGACGACGACGGACGCCGAGCGTCTACGCGCGAGCCTCGCGACCGCCGCGGCGGGCCCCGGGCGGCCCGTGTCGGTCGGGGGTTTGCGCATCGCGCTCGAGGACGGAGCGACGGCCGAGGTCGACGCGCGTTGTGTCGGACTCGAGTCCGAGCGTCATCCGCAGGTCGAGATCGCGCTCACGGACCGCACCCGCGAGCGTGAGCTCGAGCGGCGTGCGCACACGGCCGAGCGCCTCAGCTCACTGGGTCTCGTCGCCGCGGGTGTGGCGCACGAGATCAACAACCCGCTGGAGGGGATCGCGAACTACCTGGTCCTGCTCGAGCGCACCGGGGACCCGGAGCTGCGCAAGGAGTACCTGGGGGAGGTGCGCCGCGGCTTCCAGCGCATCCGCGACATCACCGGCGAGCTCTTGCCCATCGCGCGTGAAGAGCGCGGCAAAGAGCGCGCCGATCTGCGGCGCGTGGTCGAGCGGGTCGTCTCCATGGCGCGCCTGACGAAGGACTTCGAGCAGCTCGAGGTCCAGGTCGACCTGCCGTCCCGGCCGCTGGTGGTCCGGGGTAGCGAAGGGCGCGTCGAGCAGGTCGTGCTGAACCTCCTGATCAATGCCGGGCGTGTGATGGACGCGGGTGGCCGCCTCTCGGTCGCGTTGTCGGAGCTCGACGAGCGGCACGCGGAGGTGCGCGTGGAGGACGAGGGGCCGGGGATCGCGGCCGAGGACCTGGACCATCTCTTCGACCCGTTCTTTTCGAAGACGGGTGGCACCGGGCTGGGTCTGTCGGTTTCCTACGGCATCGCGAAGGCCCTCGGGGGCGAGTTGCTCGCCGAGAACCGAAGCGCTGGCGGGGCGTGCTTCCGTCTGCGGCTCGTACGCGCGGAACGTGACATCGAAGGAGGCATGGATGACGAAGCGTGACAGGATCCTCTTGGTCGAGGACGAGGAGTTTGTCCGCAAGTCCATGCAGGCCCTGCTCGTGCAGGAGGGCTTCGAAGTGGCCGCGGTCGCCGATCTCGCGAGCGCGCGCGAGCACTCGCGGCAGGGGCTGTCCGACCTCGTGCTGACCGACCTGCGCCTTCCGGACGGGCAGGGTGCCGAGCTGCTCGAGCTGGACGAGGTCGGTCGCGATGGTGTGCCGATCGTGATCCTCACGGGACATGGCACCGTCGACCAGGCCGTCGACGCCATGAAGAGCGGAGCCTTCGACTTCCTGCAGAAGCCGATCGAGCCGGACCAGCTCGTCCTGGTCGTACGCCGCGCGCTCGAGCACGGTCGACTCGGGCGCGAGGTTCGCCGCCTGCGTGAGGCCGCCGGACGACGCACGGGCGGGCATCCGCTGGTCGGCAGCTCAACCGGGATGGAGCGCGTTCGTCACATGATCCGCCAGGTCGCACCGACCGAGACGACCGTCCTCGTGTCGGGGGAGAGCGGCACAGGCAAGGAGCTCGTCTCCGCGCAAGTCCACGCGAACAGCAAGCGCGCCGAAGGGGCCTTCGTCGTCGTCAACTGCGCGGCCGTGCCCGAAGCGTTGTTCGAGAGCGAGTTCTTCGGGCATCGACGCGGCGCCTTTTCGGGAGCTCACATCGATCGCGAAGGCCGCTTCGCCGAGGCCGAGGGCGGCACACTCGTGCTGGACGAAGTCCAGAGCCTCGGCCTCGACGTCCAGGCCAAGCTCCTCCGTGTGCTCGAGAGCGGCGAGTTCCAGATGGTCGGGGAGTCCCGCACGCGGCGCGTCGATGTCCGTATCGTCGCGGCGACGAACACCGACCTCGAGCGACTCGTGACCGAGGGCGGCTTTCGCTCGGACCTCTACTGGCGCCTCAACGTGTTTCCCCTGGCCGTGCCGCCCCTGCGAGAGCACCGCGAGGATCTGCCCGAGCTGGTCGACGACCTGGGCACGCGCATCGTCGCGCGGCTCGGCGGTGGCAGCCCGTTCGCGATCGAAGCCGCGGCGCTCGACCTCATGCAGGCCTACGACTGGCCCGGCAACGTCCGCGAGCTGCGCAACCTGCTCGAGCGCGCGGCGATCCTGGCCCCGCCGGGTGGTTCGCTCTCGGCGGCGTTCCTGGATGATTTGCTCGGCAAGACGCGCTTCACGGTGAGCGCCGTTGCGGGCGACCTCAACCTGAAGAAGCGACTCGAGGTCGTGGAGCGCGAGACGATTCTCGAAGCTCTCACGCGCACGGGCGGCAGCAAGAAGGACGCGGCCGGGCTGCTCGGGCTCGATCCGAAGAACCTGAGCTACTACCTGCGCAAGCACGCGGTGGGGGATGTGCCGACGTGAGGGCGTCGTGGTCGTTCGGCCTGCTGCTCCTGACGGCGTGCGGGGACACGCCCGTCAGCCCGCCGGACGCCGGTGGTGCGACGGGCGACCCGCCGGCGCTGGCGTTCGCCGCACGCTTCGAGGATGCGACGGCCGCTTCGGGCGTGGACTTCGTCCACCACACGGGCGGCTTCGGCGAGAAGTGGCTACCCGAGACGATGGGCGCGGGGGCCTGCCTGTTCGACGCCGACGGCGACGACGTTCTCGACCTCTTCCTCGTCGACAGCGGGGCCTGGCCGGCGGGCGCCGCTCGCTCCCAGATGCCTCCGCCCGGCGTGTGTCGGCTCTTTCGCGGGCGCGGCGACGGGACCTTCGAGGACGTCACGGACCGAACGGGGACGGGTCTCGCCGTGTACGGCATGGGAGTCATCGCGGCCGATCACGACGGGGACGGTGACGAGGACCTGTACGTCACGACGCTCGAGGACGATCTCCTGCTCCAGAACGACGGCGGGGTCTTTCGTGACGTCGCGGCGCGGGCCGGGGTCGGGCGCGGTCGCTGGAACGAGGCCGACGGTCCTCGACCGGAGTGGACGACCGCTGCCCTGTGGTTCGATGCGGACCGCGACGACCACCTCGATCTCTTCGTCGGTGGCTACGTGCGCTGGACCCCGGAGCGCGAGATCTTCACGAGCCTCGACGGCGTCACCAAGGCCTTCACGACGCCCGAGCGCTACACCGGACTGCCTTCGCGGCTGTACCTCGGCAACGGGGACGGCACGTACGAGGAGGTTCCACTCGGCGTGGGGTCCGAGGCGGGCAAGGTGCTGGGCGCGACCCTGTGGGACTTCGACGGCGACGGGGCGCTCGAAGTCGCCGCGGCCAACGACACCCGACCGAACTTCCTCTTCGCCAACCGGGGCGGCGGACGTTTCGAAGAGATCGGGGAGCAGGCCGGGTTGGCCTACGATCCGAACGGACGCGCGCGCGCCGGCATGGGCATCGATGTGGCGGAGCCCGGTGGGGCGAGCGCCATGGTCGCGATCGGAAACTTCGCGGGCGAGCCCCTGTCCCTCTACGAACGCCTCCCGGACGGCGGCTTTCGCCACCGCGCGGCGCACTCCGGTCTCCAGGTGCCGACCTCCCTGCCGTTGACCTTCGGGCTCGCCTTCCTCGACATCGATCTCGATGGCTGGCTCGACCTGGTCGTCGTGAACGGCCACATCGAACCGGAGATCGCGCGCCTGCGGTCCGGTGAGAGCCATGCGCAGGGAGCTTTGCTCTTTCGCGGTCGCCCCGACGGGCGCTTCGAGGACGTGACCGCGTCGGCGGGAGCGGACTTCGCGCGCCCGCGCGTCGGCCGTGGGTTGGCCTGGGGAGACCTGGACGGGGACGGGGACCTGGACCTCGTCCTGACGCAGAACGGCGCTTCGGCCGTCGTGCTGCTCAATCGCCTGCAGGACGAGGCACCGCGGCATTGGCTGCGAATCGCGCTGCGCCAACCCGGGGGCAACCGTGCGGCGATCGGCGCGCGGATCGAGCTCGAGTCCGGTGGACGCCTGCAGGTGCGTACCGTCCGCACGGGCTCCTCGTACCTGTCCCAGGGCGAGCTCACGGTGACCTTCGGCCTCGGGGAGCTCGACGTCGTCGAGGTCGTGCGCGTGCGCTGGCCGGACGGAACGCGCAGCGAGCACGCGGTCGAAGCCGTCGACCGCACCCTCGTCCTCTCCCGCCCCTGAGCTCGGCGGGGGAGCGCGCCGGGCGCACGGCCCGGCCGGGCGGATCGCGGGTGGGTCGGAAAAAGTCCGAGTCGAACGCTTGGGGGCGGTCCGTGCAGGCGCTTCGCCGAGCAGCGGGGATCGTCGGGTGCCGGTCGCAAGTCTCGTCCCGCCAGGGAGTTGAGACCGCGTTCCGGGCTCGGCGTGGACCGACGGTCTGGCTGGCACGTGCGGTGCGATAGGGCCTGTGACTTCGGCTCCTGTCGCTGCCGGAGGACCTTCAGGAAACCAACGATGACCACCACCACGACCACGGCCTGCGACCTCACGGGGACGTCCGGATCCACCTCTTCTTGGAGCGAGAAGCTCAACACGCGTTGGCACGAGCGCGCCCTGCAGTTGTTTGCGGTGATCGTGCTCGCCCACTGGGCCGAGCACCTCGTTCAAGCGATTCAGATCTACGCGCTCGGCTGGCCGGTTCCGGAATCACGCGGAGTCGTCGGTCTGTGGTTCCCGTGGATGGTCAAGTCCGAGCTCCTTCACTATGGCTACGCCATCGTGATGCTGGTCGGCATCTGGGTCTTGAGGAGTGGTTTCACCGGCCGCTCCTACGTCTGGTGGATGATCTCGTTCTGGATCCAGTTCTGGCATCACATCGAGCACGCGCTCTTGCAAGGCCAGGCGCTCGTCGGAGAGAACCTCTTCGGACGGCCGGTCCCGGTCAGCCTCGTTCAGCTCTGGATCCCACGCGTCGAACTCCACCTCTTCTACAACACGATCGTCTTCATCCCGATGGTGATCGGGATGCTCTACCACCTCTTCCCACCCGCGGGGGAAGCCGCGCACTCCGGCTGTAGTTGTGCTGTCGTGCGCCACAGGCGCGCGGCCTGAGGACCGTGGACCGAGCACTCCGATTCTTCCCACGGTTGTCGGCTTTCTTCGCAACCGCCCTGCTCGTTCTGGCTCTTCCGGGTTGTTCCGGAAGGACGATCGAGGAGGGCGGTTTTTCCATCGAGCTGGAGACGGTTCCGAATCCGCCCAGCATCGGACAGACCCTCCTTCGCCTGCGGCTTCGTGAGCCCTCCGGCGCACACCTCACGGGTGCACGGGTACGTGTCGAAGGCAACATGAACCACGCCGGGATGGTGCCGGAGTTCGCGGATGCCGAGGAGACCGCGCCCGGCATGTACGAGGGCCTCTTGGAGCTGACGATGGGTGGCGACTGGTTCCTGGTCGTGACGGCCCGCGTCGACGATGGCCGTGTTCTGGAGGAGATCATCGAGCTGCCGCGCGTGAACGTGACCCGCGAGGAAGGCTGATGCCACTCCTCGCACCCACGGACGTCCGGTCGTCGCACGGGGGCACGAGCGTGAAGAGCTCGAGCGCCTTCGATCTCCTGGCTGTACCCGTGCTCGGCACGTTCCTGAAGCAGCGGTGGATGCGCCCCGTGCTGCAGAGCATCCTCTTGGTTCTCGCCGTGCTCTTGATCTTGCACGGTTTCCTGGGGCCGAAGCTGGCTCCCAAAAACCTCGCGACGCTCCTGACCTGGGTGCACTATCGCGGGCTGCTCGTCCTGGCCTTGCTCGCACTGGGCAACGTCTTTTGCATGGGCTGTCCGCTGCTGCTTCCGCGCGAGCTGGCGCGGCGCTTCAGCGCGCCGGTTCGACGGTTTCCACGCGCGCTGCGAAACAAGTGGCTCGGAATCGCCCTGTTCGCAGGGTTGTTGTTTGCCTACGAGGCCATGGACCTGTGGGCCTCGCCGGCCTGGACGGCAGGCCTGATCGTCGCGTACTTCGCGCTGGCGCTGCTGGTGGACGCCTTCTTCGAGCGCGCGGCGTTCTGCAAGTACGTCTGCCCGATCGGACAGTTCAATTTCGTCGCCTCGACCGTCTCACCGTTCGAGGTGAAGGTCAAGGAGGCCGCGACCTGCGACTCCTGTACGACCAAGGATTGCATCAAGGGCAGCCGCAACGAGGCGGGCCGGATCGAACAACGCGGCTGCGAGCTCGATCTCTTCCTGCCCCGCAAGGTCGGCAACCTCGACTGCACGTTCTGCATGGACTGCGTGCACGCCTGTCCACACGACAACGTGGCGCTCGCCCTGCGTGTTCCGGGCGAAGAGCTGGCACATGATGGAGTGCGGTCGGGGGTCGGACGGCTCAGCAAGCGCCCTGACCTCGCCGTCCTGGCCTTGCTCTTCACCTTCGGGGCGCTGCTGAACGCCTTCGGGATGGTGAGCCCGGTCTACGCCTTCCAGGAACAGCTGGCGCAGTGGCTCGGGACCCGCAACGAGACCGCGGTGCTCGGAGTTCTCTTCGGTCTGGCGCTCGTGGTCGAGCCGGTCGTCTTGCTCTGCCTCGCCGGCACGCTGGCGTTGCGGGCCGCGCGCTCCAGCGAAGCCTTGCTGGCTCACATCGCCAAGTTCGCCTACGGACTGGTGCCGCTCGGGCTCGGCATCTGGGCCGCCCACTACGCGTTTCACTTCCTGACCGGTCTGTGGACCTTCGTTCCGGTCGCGCAAGCGGCCGCCCTGGACGTGGGCTTCTCGCTCGGTCACCCGGACTGGGGACGTGGCGGCCTGACGGCGCCCGCGGTGAAGCCGATCGAGCTCGGCCTGCTCATCATGGGATTCTTCGGTTCGCTCGCGGTGACTGCGCGGATCGCTCGGCGTGAGCACGGTACCGCCGCGCCGCGCGCCCTGGCACCCTGGGCCGCGCTGCAGGCCATGTTGTTGGTCTGCGCCATCTGGCTCCTCGCGCAGCCGATGGAAATGCGGGGGACGTTCCTGTGAGCGCTCGCGCCTGGTTGCCGGTCGTGTTCGCCGCGCTCCTGGCGCGTCCGGCCGCGGCGCACGACGGTCCGCCCTATCCGATCCTGGTCGACGAGCCGATCCTCGGCGCCAAGCTGTCGGTGTGGGCCGATCCGGACGTCGGCGTCGGGACCTTCTATCTGTACTTCGAAGACGCCGAGGACGGCTTCTCGCCCCCCCCGATCCGAGTCGGGGTTCGTCCCTTGGACGAGCAACGCGAGGAGCGCTCCTTCGAGGCCGCGGTCCCCGGCGAGAAGGCGCCCTATGGCCGCATCGCCGAGGTCGAGTTCGATCACCGCGGCCCCTGGCGCGTCCGCTTCCTGCTCGACGAAACGCCCGGCCAACGCGAGCTCGCCCTGGATGTGGACGTCACGCCTCCCGGCCTCGGCGCCTTCAACTTGATCTGGTTCCTTTCGCCCTTCCTCGCCGTCGGATTGCTCTGGGCCAAGGTCGTCCTCAGCAAGCGTTCCGGCTCCGTCGACCGACCCGAATGAACTCGCCTCCGCTGCCACCGCCTCACCGAATGTTGACCCGATGACAGTTCCTGAAACTTCTGAACTCCGCTGGCGCGTCGTCCAGACGGCCTTCGCGTTGCTCGTGTTGTTCGTCTGGGTGCAGGGCCGCGACGTCGCTCCGACGCGGTCGTCCGCGGGCGAGCGCTTCCGCAACATCGGCTTCCGGGAGGTCTCCGCAGAGGTCGGTGTCGAGTTTCGACACCGTTCGACGCGCGTTCACGAATCCGTGGCTCACATCGAGCCCCAGATCGTCGCGACCGGCGCCGCGGTCGCTGTCGTCGACGCGAACGCGGACGGCTGGCCGGATCTGTACGCCACGACGAGCGCGCACGAAAAGCCGAACGCGCTCTTCGTCAATCGCGGCGATGGGAGCTTCGACGAGCACGCGCGGGAGGCGGGTTTGGCGGACCTCAACCGTGAAGGCGTAGGCTGCAGCATGGGCTCGGTCTGGGCGGACTACGACGGTGACGGTCGGCAGGACGCCTTCGTCTACGCCTGGGGACAAAGCCGGCTCTTTCGCAACGTGACCGCGAGCGTCGACGAGCCGCGTTTCGACGAGAAGACCGCCGTGGCCGGGCTCGAGGTCTGGGTGAACAGCAATGCGGCGACCTGGATCGACTATGACAAGGACGGCGCGCTCGACCTGTACTTGACCGGCTACTTCGACGAAGCCTTCGACCTCTGGAATCTCGAGTCGACGGAGATCATGCACGACAGCTTCGAGTTCGCGACGAATGGCGGGAAGAACCTGCTCTTTCACAACCGCGGCGACGGAACTTTCGAGGACGTGACCGCGGAGACCGGAACGGGCAATCGGCGCTGGACGTACGCCGTCGTGGCCGCCGATTTCGACCGGGACGGTTGGCAGGACCTCTACCTCGCCAACGACTTCGGGACCGAGGAGCTTTTCTTCAACCGCGAGGGCAAGCGCTTCGAGGCCGGGACCGGCTTGGACCTGGAGTGGGAGTCGAAGAGCGGCATGAGCGTGGCGCTCGGCAACGTCTTGAACGACGGTTCGCACGCGCTCTACGTGACGAACATCTCGAAGCGCGGCTACCTGTTCCAGGGCAACAACCTGCGCGTCTCGCGCGTGCCCGACGAACGCGGCTTCGCCCAGGTCGGACGAGGTGCCGTCGTCGATTGTGGTTGGGCCTGGGGGGCGCAGTTCGGGGACTTCGACGACGACGGCTGGCAGGACCTCTTCGTCGTCAACGGCTTCATCTCGAACAGTCGCGAGCGCGACTACTGGTACCAGATGTCGAAGATCGGGATCGGCACCGGGGACATCGTCCAAGACGCGGCCAACTGGCCGCCGATGGAGGACCGCAGCCTCTCGGGCTACGAGCGCACGCGCGTGCTCTTTCACGAGCCGGTGGATGCACCGGTCTACGTCGAGGCCGGCGAAAGCGTCGGTGTCACCGACGAGTCCGACGGACGCGCCGTAGCGCTCGCTGATCTCGATCGTGACGGAGACTTGGACGTCGTCGTCGCGAATCAGAACGGGCGACTCTTGATCTGGAACAACGAGACGGTGCTCGACCACCGTTGGCTGGGCTTCGAGTTGCAGGGGACCGAGAGCAACCGCGATGCGCTGGGCGCCGAAGTCGTCGTCCATTCCAGCGTCGGCGCACAGGTTCAGGTCGTGACGGCTTTCAGCGGCTTCTCCAGTCAGAACGAGCGCCGCTTGCACTTCGGACTCGGGGCCGAACCGGGTCCCGTTCGTGTCGTCGTTCGATGGCCTTCGGGTCGAGCGGACGAGCTGCTCGAACCCGAGCTGGACCGCGTTCACCATCTGGTCGAGGGCTCCCTGTGATGGCACAGAAGTCGACTCCCGCCGCGACGCAGGCGCGTGGCCTTGCTTGGCCGTCACCCAAGACCCTGGTCACGCTCTTGATCACGCTCTTGCTGGTTCTCGGCGAGTGGAGCTATGGCGTCGTCGGAGGCTATTCCAAGCTCGCTGCGATCTTGGGAGTCTGCGTCGGGGTGGAGATCGTCCTGTCGCTGTTTCTCCTCGGCCGTTTTCCGATGGTGCAGAGCGCCTACATCACCGGTGTCAGTCTCACCATCCTGCTGCGGCCCCAGGGCGGGCTCTGGTGGCCGTTTCTGGTCGGCGCGGGCCTGTCGATCGGTTCGAAGTACGTCCTGCGTTACCGCGGCCGTCACCTGTGGAATCCGAGCAATTTCGGTATCGCGCTCCTCCTCCTCCTCGCGCCGAATCAGGTCGCGATCCTCAGCCACGAGTTCGGCAATGCGCTGGCGACGAACGCGGTGATCTGGGGCGTGGGCCTGCTGGTCGCTTCGCGCGCCAAGGTCCTGCACATCAGCGCGACCTACGTCATCGCGTTTCTCGCCCTGGCGGCGCTGCGTTGCGTCGTGGTCGGCACACCCTTGCTGGCGGAGATCGCTCCGCTGACCGGGCCGCTCTACCAGCTGATGGTCTTCTTCATGCTGACCGATCCGCGCACGACGGTGGGGACGCGCAGGGGTCGAATGCTGACCGTGGCCGGCATCGCCGTGCTGGAGGCGATCTTCCGTCTGGGCAACGACCTCGACTGGCCCTTCTTCCACCTGCTGGCACCCGCGCCGCCGATCTTCGCCTTGGCGCTGCTCGGTCCGTTGGTCCTGTTCTTCGACTTGCGGGCACGTGCGCGCGGAGCGACGGTGCCAGCGTCGGGGAACGCGGTCACGGCGCGTACGCCGGATGCGATCGCGGAAGTCACGGTTCGTTCGGAGGGCTGAGGTTCGGGCCGCCCGATCACTTCTTCGGATACGTCGCTTCCACCCAGGCTGCCCAGCCCGCATCGAACTCGGCCGGATCCATGCCCGTCGCGAGGTGCAGTGCCTCACGGGAACGCACGCGCGCATCCTCGCTGCGGCGCCGCCCGAGCGGATCCTTCAAGTGCACGAGCAGGCGACCGAAGGCCCCTTCGTCGGCGGACATGAGGTAGTCGATGCGCGACCACAGCACGAGGTGGTCGGACCACTTCAAGGCGTTCGGATCCGACCAGGCCAACATGTCCTCGGTCGTGGGATAGGCGCCATGACGAACGCGTGCGCGCACGCTCGGGGCCCAATCCTCCTGGTCGCGGCTCTGGCGCGTGGCCGGGTCGGAGTTCGAGAAGACATGGAAGCGGGGGGAGACCTGGCGGCGGAACCAGTGGCCGATGCCTTCGACGAGCCAGAACGGCAGCTGGAAGCGGAAGCCGCGCAACCCTTCGGCCAGGTTCTGGGCGACGGAGGCCTGAACGTAGCAGGTGAGCCCCGTGTCGCTCCGCCAGTCGCCTTCGAGCAGATCGGTCGCCGTCGCGAAGAGCAGCGAGCCTGTCTTCGGGAAGTGTTGGCGCTGGGGTTGCACGAAGGCCGTGCCGAAGGCCACTTGCGTGTAGCGCGCCAGAGCACTCGACTTCTCGAGCAGGAGCACCGTGTACTTCGAACGTTGACCCAGATAGGGGCCGTCGCCCATGTCGCCTGGGCGGTTCACGCGAGCGGGATCCAGGGCGAGCGCGGGAAAGTCCGTCTCCTTCAGACCGAGATGCCCGAGGAACTCGGCATACAGGTTCTCGAGGCGCCGTGCGTGGAGATGGAGGCGCAGCCAGGGGTCGAGCTCCTTCGTCTTGGGCTTGACGCCGTCGATCGACTTCGCGAGCTCGAACAGCTCGGCGCGCAGTCGTTCGCGCTCGTCCTTGTCCCCGCGCGGAATGTCGTACGTGGGGAGGGCGCTGCCGAGCTTGAAGTGGGGCGTCTCGACCCAGAGCAGCGGAATACCGCCGAGCAGCGTCTCGATCTGCTCGGTCGTATGCACGTCGCCGAAGCGAAACGGGCCGAAGGACACGTAGCCCGCGCGCTCGAGGGCCGCGGGCTCGCCCTTCGTGTAGGGGTCGACCTCCGGGAAGCGCTCGATCTCGCCCTGGCCGCGAGGCAAGCCGGCCAGGGCGAGGCAGAGCACCAGGCGTCGAATCAAGACTCGCCCGAGGCCTGCGTGCCAGCGGTGGCTTCGGCCTCCTTCTTCGTCTCGCGCAGCTTCACGGCGGAGACGGCGATGGCGCGCGCGCGGGCTTCGGCCTTCTCGTTCTCGGCCTTGGCCAACTTGCGTCGGAGCTTCTCGATCTTCGAGGCCGAAGCCCCGGACTCGATCTTGTCGTCGATCTCGATCTCGAGACGGAGGAGATCCGCATCCAGCTCGTCGAAGTCGTTCAGGAGGCGTTGCAGCTCCTTCAGCTTCGGCTTGACCTGGTCGAGATAGGCGCGCTCGAGCTGCTCTTCCATGAGCTTCCAGAGCTCGGTCCGGGACTGCTGTCCGTTGAGATCGACGCGCAGCTTGCCGTCGGGCGACGCCAGGAAGAGGTGCCCGGGATCCTTGGAATCGAACAAAGCATGGAAGGGGTGATCCGCTTCCAACACGTCGGGCGGAAGCTTCACACAGTTGAACCAGCGCGACATGAGCATCGTGCGCTCGTTGTCCGCCTGACGGGTGAGCAGCGCATCGTCCGTGCCGTTGCAGGTGAAACACTCGCGCAGCACGAGCAGCGGGCGCTCGTCGTCTTGCGACAGGTAGGCGTAGGCCGCCTCCGCGGAGAGCGCCTGGCGTTGGAGCACCGCGCGCGAGACGTCGGCTTCACCACCGAGCGCCTGCTGGAAGATCGGGTGGTTCCAATCGATGGCGAGCTCGAAGCGACTGGTCGGGCCGCGCGGCGTGACCATGTAGGGGCCCGCTGCCGGGCCCGCGACTCCAGGCATGGGGCTCGTCGGACTCGCCGGCGCGGGTCCGCCGCGCACCCCACCTCCAGCGGGGGCAGCTCGTCCACTCGGCGTTGCGCCGGCCGGGGCGGAAGCACGACCGCTTCCGGGAGACGGACATCATTGCGGTGTGGCACCCGCGGGCGAGCCGAGCATGAACACGAGCCAGCCGCAAAGTGCCGGGAAGAAGACGCTTGCTTGCATCGAAGACCTCCTGCGGTCGTCGGGGTGGTCGAAGTCCAGGTCCCGAGCCTAGCAGAGTTCCGGGCCCCGGTTTCAGGGGTGGCCGGCCGAGGCCCCGAAGACCGCCGTGGGGCGCGCTCTTCGCTGGCCGGCCCGCTGCCGGGGCGCCTGGCAACCCGCTGGAAGGGTGCTTCGGTTGCGATGGGGTGGCCAGGCCCTCTGGACCCGCGCCGCGCGCCGAAGGACCCTCTCAGCGGGCCGCTCGAGCTCAGAAGTCCTCGAAGAGCGTGCCGGCTCTCCAGTCGTGGGGACCCGTCACGCAGCGATCGTATCCGCCTCCGAAGACCGACCACATCCCCAGGGCGTCACTCAACTGCCCACCGACAACAACGGAATAAGCGCCGTGGGCTCCGTTTTCTTCTCCTCCGACCGCGACGGAAGCAAGACCCGAGGCCACGTTCTGCTCACCGCCTACGATGACCGAGTAGTCGCCGCTGGCTTCGCTGACCAGACCGCCGTTGACCGACGATCCGACACCGCTCGCGATGCCGGTGTTTCCGCCGCTGATGGACGAGTCCAGGTTCGTGGCCTGATTCCGGCTACCAGCGCTGACGACGGCGTAGGGGCCGGACGTGAGATTGCGGCGCCCCACGACCAGGCCACCGAAGCTGCTGTAGGAATGGCGCTGTCCGATCACGACGTTGTGGGACCCCGAACGATCGTCGCTGAACGGGTTGCCACACTCGTTGTAGCCGACGATCAGGTTGCCGAGGCCATTCGTCATGAGGCCCGGACCGTCCACGGCATTCGGATCGAGCGGGTCGCCGTTGGTCGCACCGAGGCCGTTGACGATCTGCACGTTGATCCCGGAGATTCGAAGGGTCTTGGGCCCTGTACCAGACGGGCAGGAGTCCGGATAGACGATGCTCATGTGGTTCAAGATCTCGAGGTGCTCCGCGGTCAGGCCCAGGGGTTGGAGCTGTTGGCCTTGGTCCTGGGTCCGTGTCCCGCTGACTTGATCCGCGCTCAGGAGGCCGAAGCCGGCCAAGCCGGCCAGCGCGAACAGGGCGTGAGTCCAGTCGATGGGGTGTTTCATGGGAATCCTCGTGGGCTTCGTGATGACGCGAAAGGGGGCAAGAATGCCCTTCCCGTCCGTTGTCAGCGCGGGGTGCCGATCTTTCGACAAACGCGTAGAATTCTCGCGCGGGCGCAGCAGCCCGATCCGACGTGTTGCACGCGTCCGGGAGGCCCGGTCACGACCAACGCATCCGAAGCACTCTTCCATCAGGCTGCTCGCTCGACTGCGTCATGGAATGGATCACCACGACGACCCTGCTCCGGGGGCTGGGCGCTTCCGAAGATCGGGGAGCCTGGCAACGGCTGTTCGACGCCCACCATCGTGCGCTCGTCGGCTTTGCGCGCAGGATGGGGCTCGGGAGCAGCGATGCCGAGGATGCGGCGCAAGAGGCGCTCATTCGATTCGCGGACGCCTACAAGTCCGGACGCTACGAGCGCTCGAAGGGTCGTCTGAGGGATTGGCTCTTCGGTTTCGCGCGCCATTCCGTCCTCCAAGCCCGGAGGGCCATGGCGCGTGCTCCCGTTCCGGCCGGCTCCCTGGACGAACAAGCCCTCGAGCGCGACCTCCAGCGCGAGTGGAAGGATTCCTGGGAGGAGTCGGTCCTGCAAGTGTGCCTGCAACGCTTGCGGCGTGAGTCCGCGCCTCGGACCTTCGCGGCTTTCGAATTGGCGGGACTGGGAAGCGAGCCTGCCTCCGAGGTCGCACGTCGGCTCGAGATGACTCCGAACGCCGTCTACCTCGCGAAGTTCAGGCTCACGCAACGCCTGAGGGCCCTGGCGGAGGAGTATGAACGCTAGCGGCGAAGAGCGGAGTCGGCTCGGCTGCCTGACGCTGGACGTGCTCGAAGACTTCAATACGTTGCGACTCGCCGACGCGGAGGAGGGCCGTGTCGCTGAGCATCTCGTCACGTGTTCGACTTGCTCGCGCGTGCTCGAGGAACTCCAAGCCAACGCGTCCGTGCTGGACCGCGTCCGCAGCCTGGGGCCGGTCGCGTCGCGCTCAGTTGCGGTGCAGATCGCCGGTTGCCGGGTCTTGCGCGAGATCGGGCGAGGGGGAATGGGTGTCGTTTTCGAAGCCGAGCAAGAAGAGCCCCGCCGCCGCGTGGCCATCAAGCTCCTTCGCTACGACGGAGCCCCGGACTCGGATCGGGCCCGCCTCTTCGAACGCGAGATCGCCAGCCTGGCCCGCTTGGATCACGCCGGGATCGCGTCGATCTACACGTCGGGGAAGACCGACGGAGGCGAGCGCTACTTTTCGATGGAGCTGGTGCGAGGTCTGCCGCTGCTCGAGCACGTCGATCGAGTCCGACCGACACTGCGGCAGAAGCTCGAGATCGGACACGCGATCTGCGAGGCGATGGCCTACGCGCACCGCCGCGGTGTTCTCCATCGGGACTTGAAGCCCTCCAACATCCTCGTCAGCGAAGACGGACAACCGAAGGTCGTCGACTTCGGCCTCGCTCGCATCCTAGCGTCCGACGAAGGGTCCTTGGCCGAGACCGTCCCAGGTCGTCTGCGGGGAACGCCCGCATACATGAGCCCGGAGCAGGCTCTCGGAGAGCCCGACCGTGTCGACGTTCGCAGTGACGTCTATTCCCTGGGGATCCTGCTCTACCAGCTGGCGACCGGAGAGCTGCCCTACGATCTTCGGGGTGTCCTGCCCGCGGCGCTCACTACGACGATCACGAGCCGGCCCATGCCGACCGCCAGTAGCGTGGATCGGCGCATTCCGCGCGAGTTCGATGCGATCGTGGCGAAGGCGACGGAGAAGGAGCCCGATGCTCGCTTCGCGAGTGCAGCGGAGCTCGCGGCCGACCTCGGTCACATGCTGCGGGGAGAGCCGGTCGCGGCTTGCCAAGGACACCACTTCTATCTGTTTCGCAAGCTGCTTCAGCGCCACATGGCGCTCGCCGTGCTCGTGCCCGTTCTCTTGGTCGCGGTCCTCGCCACCTCTGCCGTGCAGGTCGTGCGCTGGGTCGGATCCGCACGGATCGCGGAGACGGCCTGGAGAGAAGGTGACCTCGGTCGATGGCAGCAGCACGGAGAGCTCCTGCCCGCCTTCCTCGCGCGACTGCTCTTGCCCTCGGATGCTGCGAACGAGCTGACTCGCCCGCCTGCGCCTCCCGCCACTAGCGTCGTCGCGCTCGTGAGCACGACGCTGAAGAACGAGGGGATCGAGGCGGGTCTGCTGCTCGCAGCCCGCTATCTCGAACGGGATGGTTTCGCGGTGCACCCGACCTTGGTTCGGTTCCTCGAGTGGTCGCTCGGCGCTGGGACTCCCGCGGAGCCCGAGGTTCGCACCACCGTTCAGCGCCTGGTGTCGCGTCTGTTCTTGGAACGCCCGGACAAGTCGGCGAGGGACGTCTCGGAGAGCGAAGGACTGCGCCGGCGCATGCTGCTCGCCCACGAAACGGAACCGAGTCCATACGGGCGGATGTATCTCTCCAGTGCTCTCGTGGGCTGCGCCACGCCCGCGGAGATCCGTCCGGTGCTCGAGCGTGCCCATGCGAGGTTGCGCGCCGGCGAGGTGTACGCCCTCGAGGAGTTCCGCCTGGCGCTGTGGTGCGTGATCTCCGTCCTTCGGCGTACGGGCGTCTGCGGCTTCGAGGAGGAGATCCCCGAGCTTGACGCAGCTCACGTGCTCCAGCTCGCGTGTGCCGAGGCCGTGTCGCTACCGAGTCACGTACCCACTGCACCCTGGGCGTTGCCCATCGAGCCCTTGTTCCGTGCCGTCGCCTTCGCTCGACGTCGTTCTGGGCTCGCAGCCCTCGAGCTCCTTCCCGCCGCGGAGCTCGGGATTCGTCCCGAGGTCGTTCTTGCCGCTCGTTCCAACGAAGGACTGTGGGCCTCTCTCGCACAGGGGCCGGCAGCCTCCTTGGTGGCGATCGCCGGCCCTCCAGCTGTCGCTGACTACTGGCTCTTCGGGCGGCTCGTCGGCAGCTTCGATCGCAAGCCGTTCGATTCCGTCATGGAGAACCTGGTCGTCCGAGCTTCCACGGAGGGCGGACGCGATGTCGAGCGGGATCTCGAGCGCTACCGGGCCGGTCTCCGTCAGGCGCGGAGCGAGGCGCTGGGCGGAAGGAGTCCGGTCGACGGGGATTCGAGGCTCGGCAGCCTCCTGTCGATGGAGTTCGAGCCGCTCGAGACGATCCCTGCGCAGCACGTTCCGATCGAAGTGCCCAGCACGGTCGCATCCTGGGACTTCCGCGAAACGACGGTCTACACGCGAGGGCGAGTCGAGCCGCCTCGGGCGCGCTGGACGACACTCGAAGGCACGTCGCCGGGGTGCTATGCGCGCCTCGGCGTGTTCGGTCGGTCCGAGCTGCGGCTTGCTTTCGTTCTCACTGCACAGGAGAGCAACGCCCCGTTGCAACTCACGCTCCACCTGCAGAAGGGAGCGCGCTGGACCCTGCCGGACGCTGGTGAGGCCTTCCTCGACGTCCGCCTGGACGACAAGCCGCTTTGGACGCGCCTGCGTTGGGGAGTCACTCGCTTGGAGACCGTGAGCAAGACGCTGCAGCTACCGTTCGAGGCTCGAGCTGCGTCCCACGTCTTGAGCCTGCGGTTGACCGAAGACTCGAACACCAGCCTGCGAGTGGCACGGGTCGAGCTCGAGCACATCGACCGCTGA
>JAJDEW010000090.1 GCA_029259595.1 Planctomycetota bacterium
AGCGAGTACAGGTCGGCGCGCGAGTCGACGGGCTCTCCACGGGCCTGTTCGGGCGCGATGAAGTGCGGCGTGCCGTAGATCTTCTTGCCACCTTCCTGCTCGGCTTCCGATTCGGTCGCGGTGGCGAGGCCCAGGTCGGCGATCTTGATCGTGCCCGTGCCGTCGATCATCAGGTTGGCCGGCTTGATGTCGCGATGGACGATGCCCTGCGCTTCGGCGAACAAGAGACCGCGACCGGCGTCGTGCAGGACGTCGAGGACCTCGCGCCAGGGCAGCGGCCCCTGGGCGGCGACGCGATCCTCGAGACTGCCGCGCGCCATGAACTCCATCGAAAGGAAGTGCTGCTTGTCCGCCTCGCCGACGTCGTGGATGACGACGACGTTCGGATGGTGGAGGGCGGCGGCGGCGCGTGCCTCGGACTGAAAGCGACGCACGAAGTCGGCGTCGGAGGCGAGCTTCGGCGACAGGACCTTGAGCGCGACCGGTCGTTTCAGACTCTCCTGTAGGGCGAGCCAGACCTGGCCCATGCCCCCTCGCCCGAGCAGCTTGTCCAGGCGGTACCCGCCGATGCGTTGGGAGCCCGCCGGCGGCGTGTTGCCCACCTGGGGCGCGGCTTCGAGCGGCACGGGCTCGAGCGGAATCTCCTCGATCACGGGGCCGTCCGCGCGCGCGGCGGTGGGGTCCGTGACCTTGAGGCGACGCGACCCGAGCACGATGACGTCGTTCTCCTCGAGGCGCTTGGAGCGGATGCGCTTGCCGTTCAGGATCGTGCCGAAGCGCGAGCCGAGGTCCTTCACCGCCCAGCCCCCGTCCTTGAGCTTGCCGATGGCGCAGTGGGCGGCGTCGACACCCTGGCCGTCTAGCACGAAGCCGGCCTTGTCGGCGTCGGCGCCCAGGACGAGCATGCCCTTGTCCGGCAGCTCGGCCCAGCGCTCCTCCCCGGCGAGTTCGATCCGCAGGCGTCCGCTCATTCCGGGGTCGGTTCCGTGCTGGGCGCCGGCGGAAGCGGGCGGAAGAGGTCGCTTCCGACGCGCACGAGATCGGCGCCGGCGGCGATGGCCAGCTCCAGGTCGCGGCTCATGCCCATCGAGAGTTCGGGGCGCGCGGCGAAGGCGGCGGCCGGCAGCTCGGTCGAGAGCCGGGACAGGCGCTCGAAGGCGTCACGCGCCCCCGCGAGGCTCTCGTCAGCGAGCGGCGCCATGCCCATCAGGCCCCGCACCGGCAGCGAGAGGGCGCGGGCCCGCTCGAGCGCGGGACCGAGCTCGGCCGGCAGGAAGCCACCCTTGCGGGCCTCGGCGGTGAGCTTCACCTGAAAGAAGAGCTCGGGAGAGCGCCCCGTGGCTTGGGCGCAATCCGCCAAGGCCTCGAGCAAGCGCAGCGAGTCGACCGAGTGCAGCACGTCGATCCATGGCGCGGCGCGGCGGAGCTTGTTGCGCTGCAGGTGCCCGATGAAGTGCCAGCGCGGGCGTTCGCCGCTCGGCCGGGCGGCCGCGAAGCTCTCCACCTTGCGAACGAGCTCGTCCACGCGGTTCTCGCCGAAATCGCGCTGGCCGGCGTCGTAGAGCCCGTGCACGGTCTCCGAACTCACGTGCTTCGTCACGGCCACGAGGCGCACGTCGCGCGGATCCCGGCCCGCGGCGCGGGCTGCGCCGTCGATCCGGGCGAGCACGGCCTGGCGCTGGCGAGCGAGGTCGCCTGCAGCAGCCCCCCCCGGGACGTTAGGCATCGAGCGCCTGCCAGGGGGCACGGACGCCGTCCGCCACGCGTCCGCGGCATGTCCTGCGGTCGGAGCGGTCCTCTGGGGCGAATCCTGCCAAGATGTCTGTACTGCGGTCTGCAAGGCGCGATCGGGATGGGGTGGCGACCCGGTTCCGCCCGGAGATCCGTCCTGCCTCGAGCGGCGATTCAGACTAACCGCTGGCCCGGGAGAAGTCACCGGATGAGGGCTTGCGACCGCCGTCTCCGGGCTCCTGGGGAGGGCTGAACGGCAGCCGATAGCCCCCGAGGCCCGCTTCGCAGCCGTGCGCCGGGGTCCCGTCGTCGTGCAGCGTGAGGCGCAGGCGCTGGCGGGTCTCGGGCCGCACCCGCCGGCGATCGTTGGGGGAGAGCCCCGTCACCCACAGGATCTCGGGACCGGCGGAGACCAGCGGAACCCAGGGGCGTTCTTCACGCGGGATGCCGCGATCCGCCAGGAAGCGCGAGAGGCGCTTCGAGCCCGGCGCACCGAGCCCGTGGAAGCGGTCGCCGGCCCGCGGCCAGCGCACCGAGAGCTCGCGAGGGAGATCGGTGGCGTCCAGCTCGACCATTTCGGGCTGGCGAGGCACGGGCGCGTCGACGCGCACGAGCTCGGCCGAGATCGTACGTCCGTCCGCGAGTCGCACCTGACCCGGCACCGCCAACGGGCGGCTGTCGCCCTCGTCGGCCGGGCGCGCTTCGCCCTCGGCAAAGGGAAGCCATCCCTGCTGCGGATGCTCGAGCCGCGCGCGCCCCTGGCGACGGCTGGCCGGCGGCAAGAGCTGCAGTTCGTCGGCGCGCAGGACGAGGGTCCAATCCGCCGGCAAGGCGTGCCGGCAGGCCTTGCCCGCGCCGAGATCCAGGAGGATCTTTTCGAGCACGGTCCGGTTCGGTCCCGCCCCCGTACCCTCCGCCAGGAGCCGCCACAGGGCGCGCCGCCGCAGCGGTCGGGCGAGGCGCATGAGTTCGCCGCGCGCGAGCACGCCCCCCAGTTCGCGATCCCAGGGACCGCGCGTGGCGGTGACCCAGCTGGGCGGTCGCCAGGCGAGGTGGGCCGTGGCGGCGGCGAGCTCGTGCTCGAGATCCTCGACGGCGCGTCCGAAGGCCCGCAGGTTGTCAACGAGCTCGGGGCCTCCGACCTCCTCGAGGAAGGGCAGGAAGCGCTTGCGGACGCGGTTGCGCGTGAAGGCGACGTCGTCGTTCGAACGATCCTCGCGCCAGGCCAGGCCGTGGTCCGATAGCAGGCGCCGGACCTCTTCGCGGCGCAGGGCCAAGAGCGGTCGAACGACGCGCAGCTTGGTCGCGTCCGCACCGTGGAGTTCGGCGGCGGCGGCGTCGGTCGTGAGCTCGAGGCTGGCGTGCGGACCGCGCAGTCCGTGCAGACCGGTGCCGCGCACCCACCGCAACAGGAGCGTCTCCAGAGCGTCGTCGGCGTGGTGGCCGGTCAGCACCGTGAGGTGTCGCGTCCGCAGGGCTTCGTTGGCGAGGACGCGGTAACGGGCGGCACGGGCGCGGGCCTCGAGCGAGCCGGCGCCCGACTCGAGCTCGATGCGCTCCGCGCGGAAGGGGATCCCCAGCGCGCGACAGAGGTTGGCACAGAAGCGCTCGTCGGCTTCGCTCTCCGCGCCTCGCAGACCGTGGTTGACGTGCACGGCACGGATGAGCGGCGGATGGACTTCGGTGGCCGCGGCAGCCGCCAGGAGGTGGAGCAAGAGGACGCTGTCGGCTCCGCCGGAAAGCGCCAGGAGCACCCGCTCGCCCTCGGGAATCCCCGCCGTCCGCGCCAGGGCGGACCAGCGCCGGGACCAGAGTCGGTGGAGGGCGTCGAAGCGGTTCACGATAGGGAAGGGAGAAGGAGCCGGCGGTCGGCGGGAGCGCGCCCGGTTCGGCCGTAATCGAGGGCGCGTCGCCCGGCCCGAGCCGGGCGAAGGGGACGACGCGAGCACCCAGGATAACGGCCGAGGGTCACAGACGGGGCCGTCATCCGTTGAACCCATCGGCGAGGCCCGCTAATCTGCGGCCCCGTTTCTGCCGGAAACGTGGCTCTTCCGAGGCCGGTTAGCGGGGTTGCGTTTTGCGCCTTTTTAGGCCGCGGCGTCGTTCGGCCGTTCCCCCTCGGGCGGAGCGACCGAAGCGGCGATCGGCGCCGGAGGCGGCCTCGCGACCTGCTCCAGCGGACTCCAGGGAGAGGCCGAGTTCGGCCCAGAAAACGGTCCGGCGCCCTCCGCGCGGCTCACCCGGTTCCCGGCCTGCCCGGCCGACCGGTGGCCTTGCGCGGCGGGGTCGGCGCTCACCCCTACCACCCCGCACGGTCTTCAAGCTTCGAGGTCCCTCGACAATGCGCATCGCCATCAACGGTTTCGGCCGGATCGGCCGGAACGTCTTCCGGATCATCCACGCCCGCAAGGGCATGGAAGTCGTCTCCATCAACGACATCACGAGCCCCGCGACCCTCGCTCACCTCCTGAAGTACGACACGAACCAGGGCCGCTTCGCGGGCAAGGTCGTCGCGGGCAAGGACTGGATCGCCGTGGACGGCAAGAAGATTCAGATCACGGCCGAGCGCGACCCGGCGAACCTGCCCCATGCGCAGAACAAGATCGACTTCGTGATCGAGTCGACCGGCATCTTCACGACGCGCGAGGCCTGTACGAAGCACCTCGATGCGGGCGCCAAGAAGGTGCTCTTGACCGTGCCGCCGAAGGACGAGATCGACGCGATGATCGTGCTCGGCGTGAACGAGAAGACGCTGAAGGCGACCGACCGGATCATCTCCAACGCCTCGTGCACGACGAACTGCCTGGCGCCGCTCGCCAAGGTTCTGGACGACAACTTCGGTCTCGTGCAAGGGCTCATGACGACCGTGCACGCCTACACGAACGACCAGCGCATCCTCGACTTGCCGCACAGCGACCTGCGCCGCGCACGCGCGGCCGCGGAGAACATCATCCCGACCTCGACGGGGGCCGCGCGCGCCGTCGGCAAGATCCTGCCGAAGCTCGCAGGCAAGCTGGACGGCTGCGCGATGCGCGTGCCGGTGAAGGACGGCTCGGTCGTCGACCTCGTCGCCGAGACAAAGAAGAAGGTGACCGTCGCCTCCGTCAATCAGGCCTTCAAGGACGCGGCCAAGAAGGAGCTCAAGGGTGTGCTCGAGTACACGGAAGAGCCGCTCGTCTCGTCGGACGTCCTGGGCAATCCGCACAGCTCGGTCTTCGACGCCGGTGCGACGATGGTGATGGGCACGAACATGGTCAAGCTCGTCAGCTGGTACGACAACGAGTGGGGCTACTCGAGCCGCGTCGTCGACCTCGTGAAGTTCGCCCACGGCCTGAAGGCCAAGGCCAAGGGCAAGCCGGCCAAGAAGGCCGCCAAACGATGAGCCACGCGGTCCGCGGACTCGAAGAGCTCGACCCCGCCGGAAAGCGCGTGCTCTGTCGCGTGGACTTCAACGTGCCCTTCGGGGACGACGGCAAGATCACCGACGACACGCGCATCCGCGCCGCTCTGCCGACGATCGAACGGATCCTGACGGGCGGAGGACGGCCGGTCCTGATGAGCCACCTCGGTCGCCCGAAGGGTGAAGTGGTCGCGAACCTGCGGCTCTCGCCCGTGGGCATGCGCTTGCAGGAACTCACCGGGCATCCGGTGCGGAGCCTCCGGGAGAGCATCGGCGAAGAGGTCGAAGCCGCGGTGGCGGGGGCCGAACCGGGCACGGTCACCCTGCTCGAGAACGTCCGCTTCCACGCGGGCGAGACGAAGGGTTCGCCCGAGCTCGCGGCGGCCTTCGCCCGCCTCGGAGACGTCTTCGTGAACGACGCCTTCGGGACCTCGCACCGCGACCACGCCTCGGTCTGCGGCGTCGCGCGCCTGTTGCCGTCCTTTGCCGGGCTCTTGCTCGAGCGCGAACTCGCGGCCTTCGACCGTGTCCTTCAGGATCCGGCGCGGCCGCTGGTCGCCGTGCTCGGCGGAGCCAAGGTCTCGGACAAGCTGCCCGTGATCGCGAGCCTGGTCGAGCGCGTGGACGCGATCCTGGTCGGTGGTGGCATGGCCTACACGTTTCTCGCGGCCCAGGGCCACTCGATCGGGACGTCGCTCGTCCAGCACGACCAGCAGGACGCGGTGCGCGCGAATCTGGCCCGGGCCGAAGCGACCGGCTGCCGGCTGCTCTTGCCGGTCGATCACGTCGTCGGGGAGGCCTTCGCGGCCGAAACCGAGGCACGCACCGTGGACGAAATCCCGGCCGGATGGATGGGGCTCGATATCGGGCCGCGTACGCGCGAGCTGTATGGCGCGACGATCCAAAGCGGCCGAACCGTCGTCTGGAACGGCCCCATGGGAGTCTTCGAGTGGGAGAGCTTCCGCGCGGGGACCGAAGCCGTGGGGCGAGCCGTTTGCGATTGCGAGGGCTACACGGTCGTCGGCGGCGGCGATTCGGTCGCGGCCATCGAGCTCTTCGGCTGGGCCGACGAGATCGACCACGTGTCCACGGGGGGTGGGGCTTCGCTCGAGCTGCTCGAGGGCAAGGCGCTGCCCGGAATCGAGGCTCTTCGCGCCCGCGATTGAGCCCGCGATTGAAATTGGAAGGCGCGGTCCTGACAATCCCTTCATGACGCCCGACGGATCCCGCCTCGCCACCCGGCCGACCACGGCGAGCGCAGGAGCGGTGACCCGCGCGGGGGCCGAGCGCCCCGAGGAGGCCAGCGCGATGCAAAACCCGATTCGCATCGCTCCTTCGCTGCTCTCGTGCGACTTCGCGCGCATCGCCGAGGAGCTCGGGAGGGTGGAGGCGGCCGGCGCCGACTGGCACCACGTGGACGTCATGGACGGCCATTTCGTGCCGAACCTGACCCTCGGGCCGCCGGTCGTGAAGAGCATCCGGGCTGCGGCCTCGATCCCGCTCGACGTGCACCTCATGATCGCGGAGCCGGCGCGCTACGCGGAGGACTTCGCCCGCGCCGGTGCCCACTGCCTGACGTTCCACATCGAACTGTGCCGCAACCTGGCGGCCGCGCGCGAGATCATCCAGCGCTTCCGCGACGTCGGGATCGAGAAGGTCGGAGTCTCGTTGAACCCCGATACCGAAGCCGAGCGGGTCGCCGGCCTGTTCGACGAGGTCGACCTGATCCTGGTGATGAGCGTCTTTCCGGGCTTCGGCGGACAGGCTTTCCTGCCGCACGTGCTCGACAAGACCGCCTGGATTCGCACCCAGGGCTACCAGGGCCTGCTCGAGATGGACGGAGGCCTGAACCAGGACACTCTGCCGCTGTGCGCTCGGGCCGGTGCGGATACCTTCGTGGCGGGCTCGGCCATCTACGGGTCCGCGGACCTCGCGGGGACGATCGGCGCGTTGCGAGCCAGCGCCGAAGCGCAGCGCGGGAATCAGCGCGGGTGAACCCCGTCGAGGAACGGGCCGAAAGCGCCGTGACGAAGGACGAAACCAAGAACCCAGACGAGCCGTCCGACGAGCGGCTGGACGACAGCGCGGGCGGGGAAGTGACCCCGCCCGAGGGCGAGGCGTCTGCCGCTGCGGACGTTCCCGAGGAGGCCGCCGAGCCGTTGGCGATCGAGCCCCCGGACGTGCCGGCCGAGAAGGCGGTGGACGAGCCGCCGAAGGAAGGCCGGCGCGAGGGTCGCCTCGCCCGTCTGCGCTTCACGAAGAAAAAGGACATGCCCGGCGGGCTGTGGCTCAAGTGCGAGTCCTGCGCCGAGGTGATCTTCCGCAAGGAGCTCGAGGAGAAGGGGCGCGTCTGCCCCGCCTGCGGTTTCCACTTCACGCTGCCCGGTCGCGAGCGGATCAGCATGATCCTCGACGCGGGGACCTGGAAGGAGTTCTACGCCGAGCTGACGGCCCTGGACCGCCTCGATTTTCAGGACGCCCTGCCCTATGCCCAGAAGCTCCAGCGCACGGTCGAGCGCACGGGGCAGAACGAAGCGCTGCTTTGCGGCACCGGCCAGATCCTGGGGCGTGACGTCGTGCTGGCCGTGCTCGACTTCGGCTTCATGGGCGGTTCGATGGGCGAGGTCGTCGGAGAGAAAATCGCCCTGGCCTGCGAGTTGGCGCGCGAGACCCGCCGCGCGCTGATCATCTTCACCAGCTCGGGCGGTGCGCGCATGCACGAAGGCGTTCTGTCCTTGATGCAAATGGCGAAGACCTGCGCTGCGCTGCAGAGCCTCAACGAGGCCGGGATCATCTCGATTTGCGTGATGACGCACCCGACCACGGGTGGAGTCACGGCCTCGTTCGCCTCGGTGACGGATTTCGTGCTGGCCGAGCCGGGTGCCCTGATCGGATTCGCCGGCCCGCGCGTCATCGCCACGACCTTGAAGCAAGAGCTGCCGCCCGGCTTCCAGCGCTCGGAGTTCCTGATCGACAAGGGCATGCTGGACGAGATCGTTCCGCGCACCGAGTTGCCGGTGATGCTCGCGCGCCTCATCGATTACGCCGCTGGCCCGATCGTGGTCGATCCGCTGCCGCTCGAGTCTCCGCAGGCGGAGTCCGAGCGGGATCCGGTGGCCTCCGAGGCCGAGATCGTTCCGGTCGGACGTTCCCGTCCGCCCGGAGCGCCCGAATCCGCGCCCGACACGCAAGACGATGCGGATCGCGCGGACGAAGCCCGTCGGCGTGAACCCGGCGGGGAAGACGCGTAGAACGGCCTTGCCAGCGGTCGCCGCGAGCGACGAATGAGGCCGCCTGGACTCCGCCGACCCCTGGCGATCCCCACGGCGCGTTCCAGCCACTCGCTGCCTCCGAAGCAACCCTTCGGCGGATCCGGCGCTTGACGGTTGGAGTCGGTCCGCGCTCTCATGACCGCAGACGAAGCCGAGGTTTGCACCGTGATCGGGAGCAAACCGAGGGAAGAACGAACCACCATGGGCGAAACCAAGCCGCGACCGAGCAAGAAAGTCACGACCAAGAGCCTGCAGCGGATGAAGCTGCGGGGACAGTCGATCACCGCGCTGACGGCCTACGACCATCTGATGGCCGAGCTGCTGGATGCGGCCGGCATCGACATGATCCTGGTGGGCGACTCGGCCGCGATGACCGTGCAGGGCAAGCACACGACGGTCACGGTCACCATGGAGGAGATGCTCTACCACGCCAAGATCGTGACGAAGGGCGTCGATCGGGCGCTCGTGGTGGGGGACATGCCCTTCCTGTCGTACCAGGTGAATCCGGACGAAGCGTTGCGCAACGCGGGCCGGCTCGTGAAGGAGTCCCATGTCGAAGCGGTCAAGCTCGAGGGTGGCATCAAGATCTGTCCGACGGTCGAACGCATCGTCGACGCCGGCATTCCCGTGATGGGACACCTGGGACTGACTCCGCAGTCGATCCACAAGTTCGGCACCTACCAGGTGCGCGCGACGGATCCCGAGGAAGCCGACGAGGTGCGCCGCGACGCGGAAGCGCTGCAGCGGGTGGGCGTCTTCGGGATCGTGCTCGAAAAGGTGCCGGCAGCCCTGGGGACCCGCATCTCGAAGGACCTCGATGTCCCGGTAATCGGCATCGGCGCCGGGCCCGGATGCGACGGTCAGATCCTCGTGACGCACGACATGCTGGGCCTCTACACGCGCTTCCATCCGCGCTTCGTGCGTCGCTATGCCGAGCTCGCGGGCCAGATGCGCACCGCGTTCGAGCGCTATGCCGCCGACGTGCGTTCGGGCGACTTCCCGTCCGAGGACGAGTCCTACTGAGTCGCGGCGCGGTGGACCCGCGTCGTGCTGGTCTGGTCCGTGGGCCAGAGCACGATCTCTCCGACGTTGACGTGCCGGGGTCGGGTGACCGCCCAGACGATCGCGTCCGCGACGTCGTCCGGCTGGAGGGGGGTCATCCCGTCGTAGACCGCGGAGGCGCGTGCGCGATCGCCCTCGAAGCGAACGAGCGAAAACTCGGTCTCGACCATGCCCGGGTCGACGGTCGTGTAGCGCACACCGTGACCCATGCTGTCCTCGCGCAGGGCCCGGTAGATCGCATGCACGGCGAACTTGGAAGCGCAGTAGACATTGCCCCCCGGATAGACCTCGCGACCGGCGACGCTGCCGAGCAGGACGACGTCGCCGCGACCGCGTTCGATCATCCCGGGCAGGGTCGCGTGCAGGACGTGCAGGACGCCCTTGACGTTGGTGTCGAGCATGGCGGCCCAGTCGGCCGGGTCGCCCTCGTGCAGCTTGGCGACACCCCGCGCCATGCCCGCGTTCGGCACGACGACGTCGAAGTCCCAGGCTGCCAGGGCGGTCTTCGTCTCCGAGGCCGAGGTGACGTCGAGCGGCAGGACGACCGCCTCGCCCTCGAGTTCGGCCGCGACGGCCTCCAGCCGATCCCGTCGGCGCGCGGCGAGAACGACGCGGGCTCCGGCGCGTGAAAAACGGCGTGCGGTCGCGGCGCCGATGCCGGCGGACGCGCCCGTGACGAGCACGGTGCGATCTCGAAGGTCTTCCATCGCCAGAGCCTAATCCATCGCGGGCGCGCCCGACAATCGCTCCCGAACAGGGCTCGGCGCCGCCCGACGACGACCGGTGGCGCGCTTGCCGTGACCCGGCCTGGCCCCGTGCCGCGGCGATCGGATAGGCTCGCCGCGTCACCCATGCCCTGACCCGGGCCCGAACGACCCTCCCAGCGACCCCGACCGACATGGTAGAGATCCGAATCACCTACGACGGTGACCTGCGCTGCAGCGCGACGCACGGCCCGTCCGGTGCGACGCTGCTGACCGATGCGCCGGTCGACAACCACGGTCGAGGCGAGTCGTACTCGCCGACCGATCTGGTGGCGACCGCGCTCGGGACGTGCATGCTCACGATCATGGGCATCCAGGCGCAGAAGCACGCGTGGGACCTGGAAGGAGCCGAGGTCAAGGTGACAAAGCACATGGTGGCCGACCCGGCGCGACGCATCGGGCGGCTCGAGGTCGAGATTCACGTGCCCGGTGCCTTCGACGAGAAGGCGCGGACGATCCTCGAACGGGCGGCGCTCACGTGCCCGGTTCACCGGACGCTGGGCGACTCGGTCGAGCTGCCCGTCCGCTTCACCTGGGGCTGAGGGCGGGAGATCGCGCCCGACCGGTGGACGAAGCCGTACACAAACCCACGCGCAGGTCTTCGATCGGGCTCGTGCCGGTCGTTCTCGGCATGCTCGTGCTGTGGGCCTTGTTCACCGTGCTGTCGATGCGAATCGGGTTCGCCGGCGTGCGCGACTTCGGCAGCCTCTGGCGCGCCTTCCTGGCGGTGTTCGGGCTCAGCGAGGCGCTCGAGGACGGGGAACAGACGATCCTGCGCCTGCGGCTCGTGCGCAGCCTCGTGGCCGGGTTGGTCGGTGCGTCGCTCGGACTGGCGGGTGCCTACCTGCAGGGGCTGTTTCGCAACGGGCTCGCCTCGCCCTCGGTGGTCGGCGTGACCGCCGGCTCGGTCCTGGGAGCGTCCCTGGCGCTGGCCGCGCTCGGGGGCTTCGCTCCGGGGCTCGCGACGCCGTCCGGTGGATTCGCGCCGCTCTGGATCACCGGGATGGCGCTCGTCGGGGCACTCGGCGCTTCGTTCTTCGTGCTCGTGTTCGCGACGCGCGGCGGGCAGCTCAGCGTGCCGACCCTGCTGCTCGCGGGCGTCGCCTTGAACACGCTGATCGCGGGCTTTCTGGCCGCACTGCAGTCGTTCACGCTGAAGAACCAGGATGTCGCGCGCTCGATCCTGGCCTGGACCTTCGGGACGCTCGACGATCGTACGGACTGGCAGCTCTGGCTGGTCCTGGGCGGCTTGGTGGCGGCGGCGGCAGCGATCCCCTTCGTCGCCCGCGAGCTCGATCTCTTGGCGGGCGGAGAGAGCGACGCCCGCGCGCTCGGAGTCGACGTGCAGCGGGTCAAGACGATCGCGCTGGTCGCGGCGGCGCTCGCCACCTCCTGCGCGGTGTCCGTCGCCGGCCAGATCGCCTTCGTCGGACTGGTCGTGCCGCACCTCGTCCGGATGATCTTCGGAACCTCCCATCGCTGGACGCTGCCGTTGTCCATGCTCGGCGGTGCGGTCTTCCTGTTGGCCTGCGATTGGCTCGGACGGAGTCTCTTCGGCGAGCACACGCTGCGCCCCGGCGTGGTCATGTCCCTGATCGGCGGTCCGTTCTTCCTCGTGCTCCTCGTGCGTCGACGCAAGTCGTTGGTGGGCTGGTGAGCAGCGTGTCGACCGCAGCGATCCCGATCACCGGCCGAGGATTGCGCTACGCCTATCCGGACGGACCGCTGGCGCTCGACGGCGTGGACTTCGACCTCAACGCAGGCGAGTTCGTGGCGCTCGTCGGACCGAACGGCTCGGGCAAGAGCACGCTCGTTCGCGCACTCGGCGGCCTGCAGTCGGGGTACGAGGGACACGTGACGCTCTTCGGTCGAGACATCGCACGGCTCGGACCGAAGGAGCGCGCACGACTCGTCGCTTCGGTGCCGCAACGCCTCTCCGCGCTGCCCGAGACCAGCGTCGAAGCCTTCGTGTTCGGCGGGCGCTACGCGCACATCGAGCGCTTCGGCAGTCCGACGGCGACCGACGTCGAAGCGGTGCGCGCGGCGCTCGCGGCGGTCGACGTCGAAGGCTGGGAACAGCGCCAGCTCACGGAGCTCTCGGGCGGCGAGTGCCAGCGTGTGCTCCTGGCGCGTGCCTTGGCCCAGGAGGCGCGCGTGCTCTTCCTGGACGAACCGACGACGTCGCTGGACCCGACGCATCAGGTGCAGGCCTTCGAGTTCTTGGCCCGCTTCGTGGCCGAGGGGCGCTCGGTCTGCGTCACGACCCACGAGCTGTCCCTCGCCAGCCGCTTTGCCGACCGGATCGTGCTCCTGCAAGCGGGCCGCGTGCGGGCCAGCGGAGCGGTGCCGGAGGTCTTCACGCACGCGGTCCTGGACCCCGTCTACGGTCCGAATCTCTTCCTGGGGCCGGCTCCGGGGGGCGCCGGAGCCGGGCAGCGGCCGATCGTCGTGCCTTGGCCGGGTTCGGACGGGATGCGGTCCTGATTCCGCGCTACCATCCTCCGCCCATGTCCGCCACCTCGTCCATCGTCACTGCCGAGCACTTCGCCTACATCGCCGCGCGCACGCGCCCCCGGGATCCGTTCCTGATCGAGCTGCAGGCGGCTGCGAGCGCCGCCGACATCCCCGCGATCTGGATTGCGCCGGAGCAAGCGAGCTTCCTGCAGATCCTCCTGAAGGCTGCGGGAGCGAAGCGCGTGGTCGAAGTTGGCACGCTGGCCGGCTACTCCGCCATCGCGATGGCGCGCGCGCTTCCGAGCGCTGCCCAGGGGGGCCGGCTCGCGACGATCGAACTCGACCAGCGCCACGCGGACTTCGCGCAGGACTGGATCGGCCGCTCGGACGTCGCCGATCGCGTGCAGGTCCATCGCGGAGCGGGGGCCGACGTGCTCGCGACCTTCGAGGCCGACTCCTTCGACGCGGCCTTCCTCGACGCGGACAAGCGTGGCTACCCGGTCTATCTCGAGCACTGCCT
>JAJDEW010000010.1 GCA_029259595.1 Planctomycetota bacterium
GCCGCCAAGCCGTGCTCGACTCAACAAACAAACGTGCTCGGCGGCGTGCGGAACGCCACGCGATCCTGCACACCCTCGAGCAATTCAATCTGATCCGATGGAACCGAGGCACGGAGCATCCCAAGGCGCAATTGCTGGAAGTAGTTAACTGAGCACCACAGAATTCATACGAGTACTCACTATGTTATCAGTACATATGGGAGGCCGGTTCGGAAGCCAGCGGCCACTGGGTATCTACCAAAGCCATCGAAGTAGAAAGTCCTCTGGGAGTATTCGAATGAGAGCATGGATAGCTGGATCCGCGGCCCTTGCACTTGTCGCGACGTCTACCGGACCAGAAGCGCAGCTTGTTGATCTCCTGATTGAACAATCCGGAGACGGCACCAACACCCTGGATGGCCCAATGGATGTCGCATTCGACTCTCTTGGGAACACTTATGTCAGTGGCATCTTCAGCGACAACGTTTTCCGGATCGGACCTGGCGGCAACATCGAACAGATCATCGACGCTTCGGGGGATGGCCAAGGGAATGCGCTAAGCAGGCCACGGTCGCTGGCTGTTGATTCCCAGGACATTCTCTACGTGGCCAGCGAGAGCAACAGTGCGAACATCTTCAAGGTCGAACCTAGTGGGAACATCAGCCTGTTCTTTGCAGGGCACTTGCACGGACTTACTCACGCATCCGACATTCTCCTAGATACGAATGGCAACCTGTTCGTCATCGGGAGAACCTCAAACAATGTCTTCAAGGTCGCACCGGACGCTAGCTTCTTGGAGATCCTAGACGCCCAAGGCGATGGGGCCAACGCCTTCGTAGACCCGCGCCTCGCGGCGCTCGACCCTGCCGGTAATCTGTTTGTAGCTACAATGACAGGGAATAACGCCTTTCGAGTGACAGAAGCAGGCGTAATTACCCAATGGGTGAGCCCTAGTGATTTGGGCGGCATGATATACGGCGTAGCGGCGGATGGACTGGGCAACACATATTTCTCTCCCTACTTTGGAAGCGAAGTTCTCCGAGTTGATGCATTAGGCCAGAAGGAGATAGTACTGGATCAGAGTGTTCAGTTCCCTCTAGGCTGGATTACAGGCATCGACGCTGATTCCAATGGCACGCTCTACTCTTCCGGGCTCCAAGGAAAGAACATCCTCCGCACCAGAGACAGTGGCGTTGTGACTCAGATCATGGACAACACGGGCAACGGCCTGGTGCCGCCGGATCAGCCCTGGACCGTGAGAGTTCATCCCTCCACGGGTGAGGTCTTTCTCTGTGACACTGGACTCGATGTCGTGTTTCGGGTTGAGGGATGCGGCTTTTCTCCCGCCTCAGTGACACCACGACTCGGCTCCGGGTCCAATCCGAATGCGTTCGTCGAGCAATCTCTCCCTGTCACAGGCGTAGAATGGCAGACCACCGTTGATGTCTCTCAGGGTGGCGGATCCCTAAGCACCATCTTGCTTGGGGGGTCGAGCACGCAACTTGGCACGGCCTTTGGCGAGCTGCTGGTGCTGCCACCGTTTCTGGTCCTAGACGTAGGCAGTGAGACGCACAATCTTTTAATCCCCGAGGACTGCTCGCTCGTGGGGCGAACCTTGGTGGCACAGGGAGCCATCGTGCAAGGGGCACCTCTTGCTATCCAGCTGACGAATGCGCTAGACCTAGTCATTGGTACTCACTAGAACCAAGCAACCAGAGCCTTGCGGGCAGAATTGACAGGTTGGCCGTTGTTACGTACTCGCACATCGCGCAACAGTGGTGCAGAGACCGCTGCGCTCGTGGTGGTCGTCGTCCTGTTGCTGCTCTTGACGATGCTTCGGATGTTGTCGCTGTTGATGTTGCTGTTCCCGGTGCTGTCCGTGATGGTGCTCGTGCTCATGTTGCTGCCCATGATGCTGTCGATGATGCTCCTCATCCACCCCGTCGCTCGGGGGCGCAGGCTGCGGAGGTTGCGAAGGTCGTCATCGTCGAGCACTGCACGAAGCCGTCGGATCTGCGCGATGTCGTCCGCACCATCGCGACCGAGGAAGTGGAGGGCACGGAGCACGAGCCCGGCCTTGGTGTCCGATCCGAGCATTCGGGAGGGAGACACCCTCTTGAAGCGAATGTCAAAGCCCCGCCCGTCGCCGAGGTCCACGCGCACGACACGGTTGGTGCCGGTGGTCAGGTAGACCGCCTGCGCGGGAACCTGCGTGGAGACGCCAAGGAAGTTGGCAGCCCTGGCGTCGGAGACCACGATGGTCTTGAGGCAGCCCCCGACTTAGGGCCACGGATTTCTTGGATCTCAGGCACTCTCAGGTCCTGACGAGAGCGTGTTGGGGCAGGTTGACAGGTACAGGCTGCTGCTCAGGCGCCGCCCCAACGCCAGACGCTGACGATCGAAGTGACGGCCGACGTGTTCGGTGTCGCGACCACGACGGTCTGAAACGATCGGGCGCTGGCGTGCGCCTGGTCGTGCCGCGAGCTCGCGGCCAGAGCGGCCTGAGGTCAGCGCTCGGTGCTACCCTGGGCGCGCCGACCGCCGCACGTTCTGAAGCTCCTGTTCACGGGAACTCCGCATGCTCGTTTGCTTCCTCGCTTCCCTGGCCTTGTCCGCACCCCCGCAGGACCGATCGACCGAACTCGAGAGCGCGCTCGCTCTCGCGGGTGCAAATCGCCCGGCCATCGAGGCCGTGCTCGCGCATTACGCCGAGGAGAACGATGCCGAGAAGCTCGCGGCCGCGCGCTTCCTGATCACCGAGATGCCGGGGCACGGACGCGTCGACTACGGGTTGTTCGACGCCGCCGGCAACGAGATCGCCTTCGACGCGCTCGCCTATCCGAACCTCGACGCGGCGCAGGCGGCGCTCGACGCGCTCGAGGTCGAGCACGGTCCGCTCGACTTCGCGAAGAAGGCCTTGGTCGAGGACCTGCAGGTGCTGACGACCGACGCGCTCGTCGCCAACGTCGACGGGGCCTTTCGCGTGTGGCGCGAGCGGCCCTGGGCGCGCGACGTGACCTTCGAGACCTTTTGCGAGTACCTGCTCCCGCACCGCGGCAGCAACGAGCCGGCGGAAGACTGGCGCGGACCGTTGGAGGAAGCGCTGCGCGGGCCGCTCGCTGGCCTGGAGGACGACGTCGCGCTCAATCAGGTCGTCGGCTTGGCCAACGCCGCCGCGCGCGAGCGGGTCGGCTTCGCGACGCTCTTCTACCTGCACCCGACTGATCAGGGCTTCGCCGAGATGTGCTCCAACGGGCGCGGGCGCTGCGAGGACATCACGAACATGGTGTCCTACGCCATGCGCGTCGCCGGTGTCGTGGCGGCCGCCGACTACACGCCGTTCTGGGGCCATCGCGACAACAACCACGCCTGGCCGGTGACGCTCGACGGCGCCGGCCGCGGTAGCGCGCCGGACGGTCGCCTGGCCGCCAAGGTCTATCGCAAGACGTACTCGAAGCAGAGGGGGAACCTGTGCTTCCAGCTCGCGGAGGGCGAGTCGGCACCGCCGTGGCTGGATCGACCGACCTACGTCGACGTCACGGATCAGTACGGTCCGACGAGCGACGTCGAGGTCGCGCTCGACGCCGGCGTGAGCGAGCGCTTCGCCTATCTCTGCGTGTTCAACGGAGGTGACTGGAAGCCGATCTGCTGGGCGCGCGTCAGCGATGGTCGTGCGACGTTTCCTTCCCTGGGGCGCGGGCTCCTGTACTTGCCCGCGACCTGGGTCGACGGTGCCGTGCAACCTGCCGGCGAGCCCTTCGTCCTCGAGGCGCAGGGCACCGTCCGAACGCTGCGTTCCGATCCGGCCCGGCCGATCGAGGCCGCGCTCTTCAGCGCGACCGCGCGCGCGGCCAAGGCCGGTCCCGACGGCGGCCGTCTGCCGCAGTTCGAAGCCGGGCAACGCTACGAGCTGTTCCTCTGGCGTGCCGGGTGGCACGCGCTCGGCATCCACGTCGGCGGCGACGGGCCGTTCGTCGTGCACGACCTGCCGGCGAACGCGCTCTTCTGGCTCGTCCAGGAGGGCTCCCGGCGCCTCGAGCGCCCGTTCCGGATGGAAGGCGGGCGGCAGGTCTTTCTCTGAGCGCGGTTCGCCGTCGGAGCGCGGCGTCATCCGGTGCGCCACGCGCGACCTTCAGCGGAGGGCGAGGGAAGTCCTCAGCGCTCCGGACGCTCGACGGTCGAGTCGAGTTCCACGAGCAGGTTCGCCTCGGGGCCGGCCCAAGTCTCTTCGACGAGAACGCGCCCTGCGATTTGGGCCTGATCGCGGCGGCGGACCAACACGAGCGGAGTCGCCTCGCCGTCGCGCGGACGTTGGATGTCGCTCCACGGCCCGCGCCGGACCCCGCGATCCGCGTACTGCACGAGCACCTCCCAGTCTCCGCTGCGAACCGCGATCGGTCGCGTGTCGGGGACCTGGGCTCGAACCCGCCGGGAGAACTCGGCGATCGTCTCCCGGCGCGCGGAATGGAGCACGGCGGTCGCGTTGGCGGCGATCGCGATCAGGACGGCGGAGGCGGCGAGCGCGATCCACGCACGCCGTTGTCCGGATCCCCAACGCCAGGCGACGAGGACGAGCGCGGCCGCGAGCCCGACGAACGCGGCGACGAAGGCAGGGGACACGCGCGTCGGCCCGGCGGAGCGCCAGACGAGGAACGGGAGCAGCGCGCACGCCACGACGAGCAGACCCGCGTGGAAGTTCCAGGCCGGGCGCAACCAGGGCAAGCGCTCCCCGCGCTTCGACCGTCGCCACACCTCGGCCATCCAGACTCCCGTGAGGACGCTCAGGGGAGCGAGCGAGGGCAGCATGTAGTAGGCGTGCGGTCCGCTGGTGAGGCTGAGGAAGAAGGCGTTGGACAGGACGGAGGCGAGCAAGATCCGCAGCCCGAGTCCGCGCTCGTCGCGCTGTCGCCACGCGTGCAGGAGCGCGCCCGGCAGGGCCAGGCTCCAGGGCAAGAGCAGGATCGGTGTCGACCAGGCGTAGTAGAGCTTGAAGGGCTGCAGCCAGACGGCGTCGTCGGCGCCCGAGTCCTCGAACACGTCCGTCAACCAGATCGACACGGCGCCGGGGACGCGCCACGCGAGGAAGGCGAAGTAGCTGCCCGCCAGGCCGACGACCAGGACGCCGGCCAGGGGCAGGTGCAGGGCGCGCAGCCCCTTCCGTCCGCGAGCATGGATCAGAACGAGGGACGTGGCGAAGAGGAACGCGAGGCAGACGAACGGCCCCTTGCCGAGCGTGGCGAGCACGAAGGCGAGCCAGGTTCCCGTCGCCAGGAAGCGCGTGGGTTCGGAGCGGGCCGAGCGCTCGCAGAGTCGCACGAGCCCGAGCAGGAACAGGGCCGCGAACAGCGCGTGCACCATCTCGGGCCGCGCGTTCTGCGCGTAGCTGATGAAGCCGACGCTCATCGCGAGCAGGGCGGTTGCGATCGCCGCGGCGTTCTCGCCGGCGAGCCCGCGCGCCAGGGCCCAGGTCGTCGCCAGCAGGCCGAGTGCCGCCAGCAACGACGGGAGGCGCGCTTCTCCGCCCGTGACCGGTGCGTCGGAGTCTGCCGTGGAGAGGCGATGGACTCCGATGGCGGCCCAGTACGAGAGCGGCGGCTTCTCGAGACGCGGCGCGCCGTTGAACGACGGCACCCAGTACTCGCCGCTGCGCGCCATCTCCGTCGCGGTCCGGGCCACGAACACCTCGTGCGCTTCGAGCGGACGATCCGCGCGATGCCCGGCGAAGTGGATGGCCAGCGTCGCCAGGAGGGACGCCAAGAGGACCAGGCGCGCGGCGAGCGGGCGAGGGCTCGCCGTGTCCGTCAAGCGAAGACGTGCGTCGGAGCTGCTTGCCGTGCCCATTCCAGGATCCTGAGGGCCTCCTCGCCGCGGACCGTCGGCTCTTCATGGGAGCGGATCGCGCGCACGAAGTCGAGGTGCTGGCGGCGGAAGGGCTCGAGGGCGTCCGTGGCCCCAGGCGAGGTCCGGCTCGGGGGCTCGGGCAAGGCGAGTCCTTCCTGGACGACGAGCCGCGTCACTTGGCCGCCCCGGATTTCGAACGAGCCGAACTCGCAGTGGAACTCGAAGCGCTCGGGCTCCTGGGCGTGGATGGATGTCGTCGTGGTCAATGTACCGAAGGCGCCGCTCTCGAAGTCGATATGCAGGAGGGCGGTGTCCTCGACGGCGATCGAGTGAGTGCGCGTCGCCTTCCGAGCTTCGACGGAGCGGGCGGGACCAGCCAACCAGAAGAGAACGTCGAGGGCGTGCACGGCCTGGTTGAGCAGGACGCCTCCTTCCGAGGGATCCTGCAGTCCGCGGCCCGGTGCGGCCTCGTAGTAGGCCTGGTTTCGCCTCCACAGGCTGCTGGCGGAGATCAGAATCGTCTTCCCGAGGACGCCGTCGCGCAGCACCTTGCGGGCCCACTGGACGTCATCGTGGAAGCGATGCTGCGACACGACCGACAGCGTGAGCCCCTTGGCGGCGGCCAGGTCGATGGCACGTCGCGCACGTTGCGGGTCCAGGTCGATCGGCTTCTCGACCAGCACGTGCTTGCCGCATTCGAGCGCTTGCAGGGCCAGGTCCGCGTGGCTGCCAGGCGGCGTCGTCACGAGGACGCAGTCGACGTCCTTGCGACGGATGAGCTCTTCGGGAGTGCAGGCCTGCGCACCGAACTCGGAGCGGAAGTGCTCCGCCCGTGCGGGATCCAGGTCGCCGACCGCGGCGAGTGTGGTCTCGGACAGCTCGTCCAGGACCTTGGCGTGACGTGCGGCGATGTTGCCGCAACCGAGGAGGCCGTAGCGCACGGGTTTCATGGGGCGGTTCACGAGGCGATGGACTTGCGTCGGGCGCGTTGGTTCCAGCGCTTCGTGACGAAGACGTGGGCGAGGAAGAGCAACACCAGGAGCGCGGCGGACGCGCCGAGGCGCAGTGCGACCTGGCCGCTCGCGCTGCTGCCGAGGAGAGAGTAGATGACGGTTTCGGGCAGCGTTCCGAGCAGCGTCCCGAGCGCGAAGGCGCGCACCGGGATCGGACTCACTCCCATGAACAGGTTGACGGCAAAGCAGTTGCCGACGGGCGCCGCCCGCAGCAGGACGTTGGCGGCAACGCCGTTCTCGCCGATCAGGGTCAAGGCCTGCTCGAGCCGGGCGAAGCGCGGTCCGATCCGGGCGGCGACGTGCGTGCGTCCCAGCGCGCGCGCGACGAAGAAGGTCACCGTCGAGCCGAGCAGCGTCGCGGCGGTCGAGAGGAGGCTTCCGGACACCCACCCGAAGCACACGCCGCCCAGCGCCGCGAACCAGAGCCGGGGCGCTCCGCAGGCGATCGCGGCCGCGGACAGCAGGACGAAGACCAGGGGCGCCGCGTTGCCCAGCTCGGCCAGACGAGCGCGGAGCCGGTCGAGCGACGAGAACGCGAAGACGTCCCGCAACGGCGTGAAGGCCCAGAGCGCGAGCAGGCTGACGGCGCCGACGATCAGGCAGACGAAGCGCCAGCGTCCGGTTCCTGTCTTGCCCTGGCTCGGCTCGTTCACCGCGCTTGGACCTGCGGATCGGCCGGCCGCGCTGTCGAGCTCGTATTCGTCCTGGCGGTCGGAGTCAGCGGTAGGTCCCGTAGCGCGTCGCTCTCCACGAGCGTTCGGCGGGCGACGACGACGCGCTGCTTCCACCAGCGCATGGCCAGGCAGTCGCGGATGCCCCGGAACAGCCGGTTGCCCACGCCGTACTTCGAGCTGCCGGTCGTTCTGGCGCGATGGTTCGTCTCGATCTCGACCACCGTGTAACCCTGCCAGCGCAGCAGCGTGGGGAGGAAGCGGTGCATGCCGTTGAACACGGGCAGCTCGCTGACGACGTCGCGCGCGAAGGCGCGGTACGTACATCCGGCGTCGGCGATCCGATCACCGGTGAGCCGGTTACGGAAGCCGTTGGCGAGGCGCGTCGAGAGCCGTCGTACCCAGTCGTCCTCGCGACGGCTGCGCACGCCGCAGACGACGTCCGCGCGCTCCAGGGCATCGAAAAAGGCCGGCAAGTCGGCGGGATCGTTCTGCCGATCGCTGTCCATCGTCACGATGGTGCGGCCCCTGGCATACCGGAAGCCGGTCGCTTGCGCGGCGCTTTCACCGCTGTTGATCGTGTGCGTGACGATGCGCACGCAGGGCCGTTCGGCTTGCAACTGCCATAGGACGTCCGCGGTCGAGTCTGTACTGGCGTCGTTCACGAACAGCAGTTCGTACGAGAGACAGTGCGGATCGAGCGCGGCGATCAGCTCGTCCGTGAGCTCGGCGACGCAGTCTTGTTCATTGAAGCAGGGCAGCACCACGGTGAGGTCGATGCTGGCCGGACTGAGCTGAAGCGTCATGGCTGCACGGACAGTGGTTCGGAGGACGAGAGTCCCGCCACCAGCGAAGGCGAGCAGAACGAGCGCACGCTCCGGCCGACGTGAGCGACCTCGTCGCGTGTCAGGAACGGGTCCATCGGCAGGGAGAGCAGCGTGGCGCAGGCCTCCTCGGCGACGGGCAGGCTGCCGGGGCGCAGGCCGAGGTGTTCGTAGACCGGCTGCAGGTGGCAGGGCAGCGGATAGTGCAAGCCGGTTCCGATGCCGTCCGCGGACAGGGCCGCGCGCAGCTCGTCGCGCCGCGGGTGCCGGATCGCGTAGACGTGCCAGACGGGCTCGCAACTCGCGACGACGGCGGGGAGTCGCACCTCGTCGAGGCCTTCGAGCTCCTCCCGGTACCAGGCGGCCACGTTGCGTCGCCGTTCGTTCCAGTCGTCGAGGACCCGCAGCTTCACGCTGAGAATCGCGGCCTGAAGTCCGTCCAGCCGTTCGTTGGAACCCACGACCTCGTGCGTGAACTTCTCCAGACGGCCGTGGTTGCAGTAGCGGCGGACCGAGCGCGCCAGCTCGTCGTCGTCGGTGAGGACCATCCCCCCGTCCCCGAAACCTCCCAGCGGCTTGGACGGGAAGAACGACAGGCAGCCGGCCAGGCCGGACGTACCGAGCGGCCTCCCGAGGTACGTGGCTCCGAAGGCTTGTGCCGTGTCCTCGACGAGCGCGAGCCCGCGACGTCGCGCGAGCCCCAGCAGGGCGGTCAAATCGACGCTGGCACCGTGCAAGTGAACGGGGACGATGGCGCGCGTGCAGTCGGTGATGCGGCTCTCGACGTCGCGTGGGTCGAGCTGGAGCGTCTTCTCGTCGACGTCGGCGAAGACGACGCGCCCACCGGCGAGCGAGACGGCTTCGGGCGTCGGAATCGCCGTCAAGGTCGGCACGATGACCTCGTCGTCCGGCTCGATCAGGAGCGTGCGTAGAACGGCGGAAAGAGCCGCCGTACAGCTCGAAACGCCGATCGCGTGCCGAACGCCGGCATAGGTGCAGACGTCGTTCTCGAAGGTTCGGACGACCTCGCCACCGATGAACTGCGAACCGCCGACCACGGCCGCAAAGGCCTCGTCGATCGATGAACGAAGACGCTCGTTTTGCGCACTCAGATCCAGGAATGAAACCTTCAAGGGACTCCTCCGAATTCGTTGGGTCTCGACGGAAGAGATAGTCGAGCCCCGATCCGGAACGTGGTTACAACCGTGATAGGCCGTCCGGGTTCGGGGGGTACCCGAATCGGTCGGGGGCCGCAAACTCAGGCGACGTCGACGTCCGGTGCGGCCGCGTGCTCTGCGCGCGGGAACGTCGCGCGGAAGCTGGCGCCACCGAGTACCGATTCGCCGACGACGATCTGCCCGCCGTGCGAACCGATGGCCGACCGGGCGAGCGCGAGTCCCATTCCGTAGCCGATGCGCCGCTTGCCCGTCTTGGGACCCTGATGGAACGGCTCGAAGATCTGCTCGCGGGCCGCTTTGGGAACGCCCGGGCCGGTGTCTTCGACGACAAAGGTGATCTCGTCGGTGCTGGACTCGAGCTTGACGTGGACCTTGCCCCCCTGTCCGGCCCACTCGATGGCGTTCATGACCAGGTTGCGCAGGGCGAGCAGGAGCGCTTCGCGGTCCCCTTCGCACTCGATCGGGCTCGGGCTCTCGATCGTCAGCGCGACGCCCTGCTCCTGCGCGACCTGGCGTTCGCGATCGAGGCGCAGCCGCACCTCGTGACCCAGCTCGAAGCGTTCGAAGCTGCGGTGGTCGCGCAGTTCGTTGCTCGCGCAAAGCAGGACCAGGTTGTCGACGACGCGCCCGAACTCACGCGCTTCGGAGACCGTGTGGCGCAGGGCGCTGCGATACTCTTCCTTGGTGCGGTCCCGGAGGAGCGCGACCTCGGAGGTGCCCAGCAAGTTCTGGATCGGCGAGCGTAGTTCGTGGGCCAAGCCCGACGTGAGCAGGCGGGCCTTCTTGATGCCTTCGTCGATGTTCGTGAGCATCTCGGCCAGAGCTTCGGCCACCGCACGAACCTCTTCCGGCGCGCCTTCCGCGTCCAGGTCGGGCGCGTTCGTGCTGCGGAGCGAGCGCATGGCTTCGGCGACCCGCGCGAGTTGTCGGGAGACCTTGCGGCTCAGGATCCAGCCGATGACGCTGGCCGCGAGGACCGTGATGCCAATCATGGCCGCGCTCGCGGCCGCGAAGGCGTGAACGATGTCCCACTGGCTCGAACCGTCGAGGGCGAGCGTGGCCGTGAGTCCCGGTGCGAGCTCGACACGTCCCGAACGCAGCTGCCGGTCCACGGAGGCCTTTCCGCCTTCCAGCTCGCCGATGACGTCCAAGAGATCGCGCGGCCCCGCTTCGCTCCACGTCCGGTCGCTGCGGGTGTCGTGGACCCTCCAGGCCATCGGTGTCGAGGAGTGTTGACCCTGCAGAGTCTCCGCGATGCGCTGGAAGTCGGCGACGGTCCCTTCGCTGAGGGCGAAGGACAGGCGCAGCTCCTCGAGCTCTTCCTTGGCAAGGGCGTCGAGCCGCTCGCCGACGACCTCGTACGCGACCCAGATCCCGATGCACGTCACGGCGCCGACCAACAACGAGGTCGTGGCCGCGAACCAGATCGCGATACGGCGCGAGAAGCTCCAGCTCTTCCTCACCGAGCTTCCGTCGGAATCATGTAACCCTCGCCCACGATCGTCCTGATGAGGGTCGGTTGCCCGCGTCCCAGCTTGCGGCGCAGGCGGGACACGACGACGTTGACGAGATTCGTCTCCGGATCGAAGTTCATGTCCCAGATATCTCGCAGGAGGTCTTCGCGCGAGAGCACGCGACCACGGGCCCTGACGAGGGCCAACAGGACCTCGTACTCGCGTTGCGTCAGGTCGATGCGTGCGCCCGCACGCTTCACGATGCGCGTCTCCAGCTCGATCGTCAGCGGACCGATCGAAAGCGTTCCCGGACCGCGGCGTCGTTGCACGGCTTCGACGCGGGCCAGGAGCTCCTTGAAGTCGAACGGCTTCAGGATGTAGTCGTCCGCGCCCGCACGCAGGCCGCGCACGCGTTCCTCGATCTCATGGCGAGCCGTGAGGAAGATGACCGGCGTCAGGTCACCCGCGGCTCGAATCTCGTCGAGCAGGCTCCAGCCGGTCTGCCCGGGCATCATGACGTCGAGGAGGATGAGATCGAACGGGCCGGAGTCCCGGAGGCGCACGCGCGCATCGGGGCCGTCGGCCGCGGTTTCACAGGCGAGTCCCGAGTCCGTCAAGCCGTCCAGCATGAAGCGACGGAACTCGGGGTCGTCGTCGACGAGGAGGATCTTCACCCGGGTCAGGATACGCTACCGACGGCCGGCGATCGGCTGGCAGCCGTGCAACTCGTGTCCGGCGAGGACCCGTCTCGAGGCCAGATATCGTCGCTGTAACTTCTGTTACGCGACACGTAAGGTTCGGGGCTCGTGTCGTAATGAGCCCGTCGACGCGCCCGGGTGTTCCACTGGTGCGATGCCCTCGGTCTCGCAGCGCTTCCGGACGTTCGCCGCTGCCCTCGTGCTCGGCGTCTCTGCGTGCCGGACGCAGGGCGAGCTGGTCGACGCGCGGGATGTGCGCGAGTCTTTGGCCGCAAGCGTGTCGGGGGCCTCGGCCGAGGTCGACTTCTCGGACGGCTTGGCGCTCGAGGAGGCGGTGGTGTTCGCGTTGGCGAACAACCCGCGCTTCGCGGCCAACCTGAATCGCTTGGAGGTCGCGCGCGCGGAGGCTCTGCGGGCCGGCGAACTTCCGAACCCCGGCCTGTCCGTGCTCTTCCCGGTCGGCCCGAAGCAGTTCGAGGCCACGCTCACGGCCTTGGTGTCCGCATTCTGGAACCGTCCCCTCGCGCTCCGGATCGCGCGGGCGCAGGTCGAGGCGACGGCCCAGGAGCTCGTGGCGCAAGGCGGCGTCCTGATCGCGGCCACGAAGAAGGCCTACGTCGACGTGGTTCTGGCGCGCGCCCTGGCCGAGCTCGGGCGCGAGCGCGCGGAGCTCTTGCACCGGCGCGCGGCGGACGCGACACGCCGCGCCGAGCTGGGGCAGAGTCCGGCTCGCCAGGCCGACGTCGAGCGGCAGGCCGCGCTCGAGGACGAGCTCGCGCTGCTCGAGCTCGAGCGTGCCAGCGAGCACGCTGCGCTCTCCCTGCGCGAGCTGCTCGGCACGGGACCGGACGAGCTGGGTGCGCTCGACCTGCGGCTCGACGAGGTGCAGCCCGCGCGCACGCTCCCCACGCGCGAGCGTGCGCTCGAGCTGGCCCTGAGTCAGCGTGCCGAGCTGCGTCGTGGGGAATTCGAGCTCGCGCGAGCGGCGGCGGAAGCCGGCCATCGGATCGACGACTGGACCAAGCTCGAGCTCGTGGTGGATGCGAACGGCGAGGGCCAGGACGGCTTCGAGGTCGGACCCGGCCTGAAGCTGGAGCTGCCCGTTTTCCAGCGTGGGGAAGGGCGCCGGAGCGTTGCGCAGGCGCGGCTCGACGAAGTCGTGCGCACCCGGGTTGCCGTACAGGCCGAGATCGCCTTTGCCGTCGAGCGTGCGCTGCGCGCCGCGGTCAGGGCCACTCAGGCGAGCGAGAGCGCGGCCCTCGTCCTGCGCGCGGCCCGCGCTCGTCTGCTCGCGGCCCGTGCCGGCGTCGAGCTGGGCGCCTGGTCGCGCCAGGAGACGCTCGCTGCGGAACAGACCGTGTTGGCCGCGCGCGAAGAACTCGTGCGCCGACGCGCCGCGGAACTCCAGGCGCGGATCGAGCTCGCGTATCAAATCGGCGGTCCCTGGGACCCGGAAGCATGAACACGAGCCCGAAGACCCTGCACGTGCCCCCACGAACGATCGGATTCCGCCTGGCGGCCGCTGCGCTCTGCGTGTCGACGGCTTGCGAGCGAGTCCCGGACGCCGCGGTCAAGGCTCACGCGCCCGCTCAGGTCCCCGCTCAGGTCCCCGCTCAGGTCGGCGGTGCCGCGCACGAGGGCGAGGCGAGCGTCGTGACGCTGACGCCCGCGGCCGTGGCGCGGCTCGGCCTGGAGACCGCCGACGTCACGGAGGCGAGCGCCTCGAAGCAGCGCGAGTATCCGGCCGAGGTCGTCGTTCCGGCGGACGCGCGCACGACGTTGCTGGCGCCCTTCGCCGGTGTCGTGCGAACGGCCGACGAGCGGGCCCTGCCCTTCGCCTTCGAGCGCGTGTCGGCTGGCGAGTCGCTCTTCGTTCTCGATCCCTGGTTTTCGCCGGAGGGGGGGCCGCGGAGCGCTCCCGAGGCGCGCGCGGAAGCCGTGCAAGAGCTCGGCCTCGAGCAAACGCGTGCGGCGGCCGAAGCCGAGATCGAACGGGCGCGCCTGCGCCTCGCGACGCTCGAAGGCCAGGTGACCCGCTCGGAAGGGCTCTTGCGCGAGGAGCTCGGTTCCGAGCGCGACGTGGAGGACGCGCGCCTCGCACGGGACCTGGCGCGGTCCGACCTCGAGCTCGCGCAGCGTCGACTCGGGCTCCTGCCGGAGGGCGCGGCCGCGCTGGTCGAGGACAGCCAACCGCTCGTGTTCCGGGCCTCGGTCGCGAGCGTGATCGAGGAGCTCTTCGTGCATCCGGAGCAGGCCGTTCCCGCCGGCGCACCGCTCGCACGCCTGCTCGACGACAGCCGCGTCTGGATCGTGGTGGCCTGTCCCGTCGGAGACGTCGTCGAGCTCGCGCTTGGCGAAGAGGCCCAGGTTATCAGCGCGGTCGGCGAGCCGACGCTCGTCGCCCGTCCCTGGCCCGGACCGTTCGGAGACGATGCGCGCGCGTCCACGGCGCGCCTCGTCTACGTCCTGGAAGACCCCCCGGTCGGACTCCATCCGGGGCGGCGCGTGCACGCGCGCCTGCCGGTCAAGGGAGTCGAGCCGACGCTCGCCGTTCCGTGGAGTGCCGTGGTTTACGGCTTCCAGGGCGACGCCTGGGTCTACGAGGACGCGGGCGAGGGGCGCTACCAGCGCCGTCGCATCGCCGTTCGACGGCGCGCGGGCGAATTGGCCCTGCTCGATGCGGGGCCGCCGCTCGGAACAAGGGTCGTGAGTGAGGGCGCCGTGCTGCTCTTCGGTACCGAGTTCGGCGTGGGACACTGACGTTGCTACGCGCCCTCGTCTCCGCGTCGCTGCGACTGCGCCTGCTGATCGTGGCTGGCGCGGCCCTGCTCGTGTTCCTGGGCGCCCGGAGCACGCGCGAGATCCCGATCGACGTCTTTCCGGAGTTCGCTCCGCCGCTCGTGGAGGTCCAGACGGAAGCTCCGGGGCTGTCCACCGAAGAGGTCGACGCGCTCGTGACCCTGCCGCTCGAGAGCGCGCTGAACGGCAGCCCGTGGGTGCGTACTGTGCGCTCCAAGTCGGTGCAGGGACTCTCGTCGGTCGTTCTGATCTTCGAGGAAGGAACCGATCTGCTCGAGGCGCGTCAGTTCGTCGGTGAGCGCCTGTCCCACGCCGCCGCGGGACTTCCGGCGGTCGCCAAGCCGCCGGTGCTCCTGTCTCCGCTCTCGGCGCTGAGCCGAGTCCTGAAGATCGGCGTCAGCTCGGACGAGCTTTCCCTGCTGGAGCTCTCGGACCTCGTCCGTTGGACGATTCGACCCCGTCTCTTGTCGATCCCCGGGGTGGCGAACGTCGCCGCCTGGGGAGAGCGCGCGCGCAATCTGCAGGTGCTGCTCGATCCGGCCGAGCTGCGTGCCCAGGGGGTCGCGCTGAGCGACGTTCTCGCCACCGTCCAGGGCGCGACGAAGCCGACGACGGGTGGCTTCGTCGACACGCCGAACCAGCGCCTGGCCGTCGTCGCCGAAACGGGCGTGCGGACCGCCGACGAGCTCGCCGCCGTCGTGTTGCAGGCGCCCGCGGGAACGAATCCGTCTCCGGCGACGGGTGTGGCTACGCGTCGCCTGGGGGACGTCGCAGACATCGTCGAGGGCCACGCACCCTTGATCGGCGAGGGCTACGTCGACGACGGACCCGGTCTTCTGCTGATCGTCGAGAAGCAACCCTGGGCCAACACGCTCGAGGTCACGCGGAGGGTCGAGGAAGCCATCGACACGTTGCGGCCCGCGCTCGGGCCGGTCCAGATCGACACGACGATCTTCCGGCCGGCGACGTTCGTCGAGATGTCGATCCGGAACCTGTCGTTGGCGCTCTTGCTCGGCGCGGTGATGGTGATCATCGTCCTGTACTCCTTCTCGCTGGACTGGCGCTCGGCCTTCATCAGCATGACGGCGCTGCCGATCTCGCTGCTCGCGGCGGTACTGACGCTGCGCTTCCTCGGGGAGACGGTCAACACGATGATCCTCGCGGGACTGACGATCGCGCTGGGGGAGGTCGTGGACGATGCGATCATCGACGTCGAGAACATCGCGCGCCGGCTGCGTCAAAACGAGGGCAGGAAGAGCGCCTTCCGCGTCGTGCTGGAAGCGTCGCTCGAGGTGCGCAGCGCGGTCATCTTCGGCAGCCTGATCGTCTGCCTCGTGATGCTGCCGGTCTTCTTCCTGGAAGGGCTGGCGGGGACCTTCTTCCGTCCCCTGGCCAGCGCCTACGTGCTCGCCATGTCGGCTTCGCTCTTGACGGCCTTGACGGTGACGCCCGCGCTCTCGCTGATGCTCCTCGGGCCACGCGCTACCCGCGCTCCTCACCGCGGCGTGCGCCTGCTCGATCGGGCCTACATGGCGCTCTTGAAGCGTGCCTGCGCTCGACCCGTGAGGCTCGGTGCGGCCGCGCTCACTGTGCTGGCCGTGACGGCCGCGGCCGTTCCACGCCTGGGCGAGGCCTTCCTGCCGTCCTTCAAGGAGTACGACTTCCTGATGCACTGGGTCGCGAAACCCGGGGCCTCGGTCGAAGCGATGACGCGCATCACCGGACGCGTGTCCGAGGAACTGCGCGCGATCCCCGGTGTACGCAACTTCGGCGCCCACATCGGCCGTGCCGAGGTGGCGGACGAAGTCGTCGGCGCCAACTTCGCCGAACTCTGGATCAGCGTCGACCCCGACGTGGACTACCAGCCCACCGTCGAGCGCATCCAGGACGTCGTGAACGGCTATCCGGGCTTGTACCGGGACGTCTTGACCTACCTGCGCGAACGGATCAAGGAGGTCCTCACCGGTACCAGCGGCAGCATCGTGGTTCGCATCTTCGGACCGGACCTCGGCGTGTTGCGCGGTGAGGCCGAGCGCGTTTCACGCGAGCTGGAATCCGTCGACGGAATCGCCGACCTGTCGCCCGAGCAGCAAGTGCTCGTCCCGCAGGTGAAGATCGAGCTCACGCCCGAGGCGCTGGCCGCGCACGGCCTGACGCCCGGAGCCGTTCAGCAGAGCCTGTCCGTCTTCATCCAAGGCAAGGTGGCAGGCGAGATCTTCGAGCAGCAGCGCTCGCGCGAGGTCGTCGTTTGGGGGCTCCCACAAGTGCGCCAGGACGTGGCTTCGCTGCGCGAGATCGAGATCGAGCTGCCGGGCGGCGGAGCCGTGCGCCTGGGCGAGCTGGCCGCGATCGAGATCGTCCCGGCTCCCAACGTCATCAAGCGCGAGGCGTCCTCGCGGAAGATCGACGTCGTCGCCAACGCCGCGGGGCAGGACATCGGTTCGGTCACGCGGGACGTAGAGCAGCGCGTCGCGTCCCTCGCCTTCCCGCAGGGCTACCATGCCGAGGTGCTGGGAGAGTTCGCCGCCCAGCGCGCCGCGCGCCAGCGCCTGATCGGCCTGTGTCTGATCTCGCTCGTGGCCGTCTTCTTGTTGGTGCAGACCGAGCTCGGATCGTGGATCGCGAGCCTGTTGCTCGTCGGCAGCCTGCCCTTCGCGCTCGTGGGCGGGGTCGCGGCGCTCTTCGTGACGGGCTCCGTCCTTTCCCTGGGCGCCATGATCGGCTCGTTCGCCCTGCTCGGAATCGCGGCACGCAACGGCATCATGCTCTTCTCGCATTGCCGTCACCTGCAACTCGAGGAAGGCGTGCCGTTCGGCCCCGAGCTGGTACGACGCGCGGCCCGTGAACGCCTTGCACCGATCCTCATGACGGCCTTGACGACCGGGTTCGCTCTGGTGCCCGTGGCCCTGGGTGGGGCGCGCCCCGGCTACGAGATCGAGCATCCGATGGCGGTGGTCATCCTGGGAGGGCTCGTCACCACGACCTTCTCGAGCTTGCTCCTGTTGCCCGCCTTGTGCAGTCGCTTCGGTCGTGCTGCGCGAGCTTCCGCGGACTGACGAGCTTCGCGCGCCGGCGCCAAGGACAGCGCTGCAGTGTGCCTTGAACGCGGTCGCGGCATTACGCCGTCGAGAGACAGATCTCGCGTTTGTGAACCTGTTGACGTTGAAGAAATGGTCCCCGCGGAGAGCGACGGAGTTGTCAAGCTCGGGGTCGCGCCGGGTTCTCTTCGAGCGGCGCTGCGTCGTTCTCGGCGCGTTCCTTCGACACGGTTCTTCGGGTGCAAGCATGCGTACGATCCTCGACAACGAGTGTGCCTTGTCCGTCGACGCGCCTCGAGTTCGGGCGGAGGCAGAGCGGTCGAACATGTCCCCGTGCGCCTTGACGCTCGTCGTTCCGGCGCTGAACGAGCAGGACAGTCTCACAGGGCTCTATCGGCGCGTGGTCGAGGTCTTCGGACGTCGCGACGATTGGGAGCTCGTGATCGTCGACGATGGCAGCACCGACGAGACTTCGGACGTGATCCACCGCATCGTCGACATGGACCCGCGAGTGGTCGGAGTGGTCTTGGAGCGGCGCTGTGGTCAAAGCACCGCCATGGCCGTGGGCATCCGTCAAGCACGCGGAAGGCTGATTGCGACGCTGGACGCCGACTTGCAGAACGACCCGGCCGATCTGCCCGCGATGATCGCGGCCCTGGGGCAGCACGACGCCGTGGCGGGCTACCGCGTCGGCCGCAAGGACGGGTTCCTTCGTCTGCTCTGCTCGAGGATCGCGAACCGCATCCGCGACCGCGTGTCCGGTGATCACGTCCGCGACACGGGCTGCTCGCTCAAGGTCTTCCGTAGCGAGGCGATTCGGTCCGTGCCCTGGTTCGAGGGCATGCATCGCTTCCTGCCGACCTTGCTGCGCTTTCGCGGCTACTCGGTGATCGAGGTTCCGGTCTCGCACCATCCACGGCGCGCCGGTGTCAGCAAGTACGGGATCCGCAACCGTGCCTGGTGCAGCTTTCTCGATCTCCTGGCGGTCCGCTGGATGCGTCGTCGCATGAGGCGGCCGGTCATCGGGGAGATCGTCCATGGCGCCTGAGGCGGTGGCGCTGGGCGGAGGCCTGGCGGCCCTGGGGTGGCTCGGCCAGGGCTGCTTCTTCTCGCGCTTCTTCGTGCAGTGGGTCGCCTCCGAGCGCGCCCGCGCCTCGGTCGCTCCGGCCGCCTTCTGGTGGCTGTCGTTGGCAGGAGCCGTCCTGATGTCGGCCTTCACGCTCGAGGCGCGCGAGATTGTTCTCCTGCCCGGCTTCGCCGTCGGTGGCGCGATCGCTGTACGCAACCTCACCATGCGCGAGCGTCGAACCGGCCGGTTCGACCTCGTGTGGTTGCTCGCCGTAGCGCTGGTGTCGCTCGTGGGCTTGACGCTCGCCGAGCTGCGGTCGGGTTCCTTCGAGCAGCAAGCCGCGCTGCCGTGGCTCGTGATCGGCGTCACCGGGCAGCTGCTCTGGATCACACGCTTTCCGTTGCAATGGTTCGCGTCCGAGCGGGCCGGCCGGAGTCACTTTCCGCTGGCCTTCTGGTGGATCTCGCTGGCGGGCAACCTCCTGCTCCTGGCTTACAGCCTGCATAGCGGTGTGCTCGTCTACGTGCTGGGCTTCCTGCCGGGGCCCTTGGTTCAGATCCGCAACCTCGTTCTCGCGGGAGGCTCCAGGCGCTCCCGCCCGGCCTGATGTGGCGACGAGTTTCGTTGCCCGTCGCTCTGGCCGGGGTCTGTGCGCTCGCCGTGATCCTCGTGCGGCCGCCGCTGCCGGTCGACGAGACGCGCTACCTGGAGGTGTTTCGCGAGACGCTGGCCGGTAACCCGATGCTGCTCTTCCTCGGCGGCGAGCCCTACGCCGAGAAGACACCGCTCTTGTTCTGGCTGGCCCGCTGTCTGACCGCCCTCGGTTGTCCCTTTCAGCTGGCCTTGCGCAGCATCCCGGCGCTGGCCGCCGCCGGAACCGTGCTCGCGACGATGCGCCTGGGCCGGCGGGTCGGTTTGGAACTCGCCGGTTGGTTGCAGGCCGCGCTCTTGCTCCCCTTCCTGATCGCGCAGTTCCTGCTCTTCGATTCGCTCCTGGCCTGCGCGGTCTGGTGGACGCTCGTGTTCTGGGTCGACGGTCGCGACCGGGCGACCGTGGTCGCGGCGTCCTTCGCGTTCCTGGCGAAGGGGCCCGTCGCGCTCCTGTTTCTGGCACCCTTCTTCTGGGCCCTCGCACCGCTCCAACCCGTTCCGCGCAGCGGGCCGCGAGCCGCGGGGCTGCTTGCTCTCGGTCTGGTGCCCCTCGCCTGCTGGGCGATCGGGGCGTCCCTGGCGGGTGGCCCCGACTTCGCCGGAGCGCTCTTGTGGGACCGCTGGGCGGGGCGGATCGCCGGCTCGACCGCGCATGCGAAGCCGTTCTACACCTATCTCCCCGTCGTCTTGGTCGGGGCGCTGCCGTGTACGGCGCTTCTGTTCGCGCGCGATTCGACGCCCGGAGAGAGTTGGCGACGGCGGACCCTCGTGTGTCTTGTCGGGATCTTCTTGGCGTTCTCCCTCATCAGCGGCAAGCAGCCGCACTACCTGGTTCCGCTGGCACCGGCCGTGGCCTTGATCGGAGCCTGGCACGTGGAGCGCACGGAGCGGGGCTTGGCGAGGTTGCGGCTCGGCCTGCGAATCGAGCTCGCGCTCGCGGGCCTGCTGCTGATCGCCGCGTTCGTGGCGCTCCAGCGGGTCGCACCTCCCGCGGGAGCCACGTCGTGGCGGACCTTCCGCGAGAGCGCCGTTTGGCCGTTTCCGCTCGTGTGGGGCTTCGCCCTGCTCGCCGTCGCTGCAGGGGCGACCTTCTTCGCGCAAAAGCCGCGAGCGCTGCTCACGGCCTCGATCGCCGGGCTCGCCGCGGGGACCTTGGCGTTGCACTTCACGGCGGGCCAGATCCTCCACCCTCATGTCCTGAGGCGCGCGCTCGACGTCAGCCCTTCGCTGCCCGTGGCCCGCTTCGGCTCGTCCAAGCACGGTCTCTTCAACTACCTGGCGCGCCGCATCGCGATCGACGAGCTGAACGACGTCGAAGAACTCGAGCTCTGGACCGCCGCGCACCCCGGTGGACGGATCGTGATCGAGCCGGAGCTCTTGCCTGCCGAGGGCCGCGAGCGCTGGGAGTTCATGGGCAGCGATGTGGTTCAGAGCGAGGAGTTCCAAGTCCTGCGCGTCCGGACCGCGCGTTGACCTGAGCTCGGACATGACGGCTACATGACGTGCAATGGTTGTGATGCAGCTGTAATGAAACCGCTGCGTTCCGCGCCCTAGGTTCCCTGCATGGACAAGCTCGATCGTGTTCCGCGGATGACCTGGAAGTTCTGGGGTCTTGGTCTCTTCGCGCCGGCGCTGCTCTTGACGGGTGGCCCCTGGGCCTATTGGCGCTTCGTCGACCATGGCTTTCGGACGATCGCGCCAGGGGCCGTCTACCAGTCGGCGGAGATGCCACCGGAGGCTTTGCTGCGGACCGTGGAGCGCTACGGCATCCACACGGTGCTGGACCTGCGGGAGGAACCGCAGGACAAGCTCGACGAAGAGCGGGCCGTGTTGGATGCGGCGGGTGTGCGCTACGTGAACCTGCCGACGCCGCAGGTCCCGGCAGACGCGACCGTCGCGACCTTCCTGGACTTGATTCAGGAGCCGGACTCGTTGCCCGTCCTGATTCACTGTGAGCACGGCGAAGGACGCTCGGTGCTCTTTGCCGCCCTGTACCGGATCGAGTTCGAGGGGTGGGAGCCCGAAGTGGCTCGTCAGGCGACGCGCTTGTTCGCCTGGAGGGGGAGCTTCAAGCCCGGAGCCTCCAAGGGCGAGTACTTGCGCAACTACGAGCGCCGGCTGCCCGTGAGCGACGACGCGACTCACTGACGCGCGTTGGCGGAGAGGGTGGCCTGCAAGGCACCCTCCTGGGCCAAGCGGCGCTGCGCGTCGTGCTGCGCCCAGAGCGCCCAGTTCTTCAGGGCCGCGTGCGTCGTGGCGAGCTCCCGTGCCCGCTCCGGATCGCGTTCGAGGTGGTCGACCTCGGGCTGCTCCGAGGCATACCGAAAGAGCCCGGTACGCCCATCGCGCTCGTGCCGCCAGAACCAGTCGCCCAGGATCAGCCCGTTCGAGAGGAACGCGAATCCCTGCTCGGCCGGCCGTGGACGGAGGGCATCGCGACCCAACGCCGTGTTCACGTACGGAACACCCATCAGGGCCAGGCAGGTCGGAAGGATGTCGAGCGAGCTGGCGGGCGTGTCCACGACCCGGCCCGCGGGGACCAGGCGCGGGGCGTGAATCAAGAGCGGGACGTGGTGCCGGACGATGCCGATGCGCTCGAAGGGGACGCCGTTGACCGACGGCACGCCGTGGTCTCCGTAGATCGCGAAGACGGTGTCTCGGTACCAGGGCCGCGTGCGCGCGAGCTCGAAGAAGTGTCCCAGGGCGTGGTCGAGGAAGCGGAAGCCATCGTAGGCCTCCCGCGACTTGAAGCCCGCCGCCAGCAGCACGTCGTCGTCGAGGTCCGAGCGCTCGAAGCCGTCCGTGTCGTCGGGGATGGTGTAGGGCGCATGGTTGCCGGACGTCTGGAGGAAGGCGAAGAACGGGCCCTGCGCGGCGTCGAGCGTCTCGCAGGCGGCCTCGAACAGCGTGACATCGCTGATGCCCCAGACGTCGACGCGTTCGGCGTCGTAGCTGCCTTCCTCGTGGATGACGATCTCGGGGATGTTGCCGGCGAAGAGCGCGCGAATGTTGGCCCAGTTCGCGCTTCCTCCGAGGAAGTAGTGCTTCTCGTGGTTCGTGAGGGCGTTCACGAGCGTCGGCTGCCGGACCGAACCCGGGTCGCGCGACGCCGAGCGCGCCGTGTTGTTCTCCGGGATGTCCGGAATCCCCGTGAGCATCGAGAAGACCGAGCGCGCGGTCGGACCGCTGGGGACGAAGAAGCGTCGAAAGAGGAGCGATTCGGCGGCCAGGGCGTCGGCCTGCGGCGAAGACGGCAAGGTCGCTCCGAACATGCCCGTCTGGAAGGCCGCCCACGACTCCATGTGGATCACGACCAGGTTGGGCACGAAGGGCGGCGGTTCCGCCGGCCGAAACGTGCGTGCGAACGCGAGGGCGGCGCGGTCGCGCGGCTCGACCTCGAGCAGCTCGGCCACGCGCTCGTAGGTCGCGTCCACGGCGCTCCTGTCCGGGCGCCTGCTGCCGACGCCGAGCGTCTCGAAGAAGTACAGCGCCGGATTGGAGGCCAGCGCGGCGACGAACGGATTCGTGTCGAAGAAGGCCTGGCTCCAGCGCAGCGGATACCAGGAGAGGTTGCCGTACAGGCCGAACAGGATGGCGAGCGTGGCGACCGCCCGCACGCCGCTGCGAACCGCGCGCGTCGTGGGCGCTGGAGTGCGTCGCGCGCGCTTCACCGCCATACGTCCGAGCACGTTCCAGGCGAAGGCGATCAGCGCAAGGCCGAGCAAGCCCGGCAAAACCGGGTAGCTCTCCCAGATCATGCCGGCCGCTTCGCGAGGTGAACGCAGCTCGTCGAGGACCTTGGCATCGAGACGCTCGTGCAACCAGTCGTAGTGCCCGAGGTCGAAGGCGTAGATCGCCGTGAGCAGCATGCCCGCGACGGGAATCCAGCCGCGCCAGAGGAGGGCGCCCGCTCGCCGCGTCGGGCGCAGGTGGGGCAGCAAGGTCAGCGTCAGGAGGGGCAAGACGAGCAGCAAGGCGAGCCGCAGGTCGAAGCGCAGTCCGAGCCAACCGGCGTAGAGCACGTCGCCCGTGCTCACGTCCCCGGCGGTGTCCCGGAAGAGCGCATAGAACGCGACGCGCAGCAGCGTGAAGGCTGCCAGCTGGCAAGCCACGAGCAGGACGACGGCGCTGATCCACGGGAAGCGGCTCGCGCCCTCGGACAACGCCACAGGACGCGCGTCGGTTCGGGATTCTCGCTCCATCGCTTGCCAAGCCTCCGTGTTCGTAGAGATCGCGAGCACTCGTCAGCGTGTGCACGTCGGGCGGGATCGTACCCTCGCCCGGAGGGGCGCACGGGTATCAATGTCGTCATGCGAACGACCGCTCGCTCGCGCGGTCGGATCCCCGCTTCGTCGGAAGCCCGTCAGCTTCGAAACGCGTTCCGCGGCTGGCGGCTAGCCGGCGCCCTGTTCGCTCGAGAAGCGCTTCTGGAGTCCGTCGACGCGGCTCTCGGTGGTGAGGAGGACGACCTCGTCGCCTGTCTCGAGGCGCGTGTCCTGCTCGGCGAACGAGGATTCGTTGCCGCGCGTGATGGCGACGGCGCGTACGCCCTTCGGAAGGTCGAGCGCTTCGATCGAGCTGGCGTCCGCGGCGGAGACGGTGAACGAGAAGAACCGCAGGCCGCTGCGGAGAACCGTCGAGATGCGGGGGTCGTCGCGACCCTTCACGAGGTCGAGGATGTGCGTCGCGCCGGCCCGGTCGGGGGCGAAGACCTTGTCGAGACCCAGCTCGGTGCAGATTGGCTCGAGGGTCGGGTCCTGCAGCTTGGGAACGACCTGCGCGAAACCCAGCGAACGCCCGACGAGCGCCCCGAGGATGTTGACCTCGTCGCTGTCGCTGAGGCAGAAGAGGAAGTCCGTCTGCTCGGGGCCGACCTCCGCCAGCACTTCCGGGCGACTCCCGTCGCCCGTGATCAGCCCGCAATCGAGGATCTCCTGAAGGCTTTCGATCGTCTCCGCGGAGCGGTCGATCACCACGACCTCGTGTCCGCCCTCGAGCAGTTGCTTGGCTGCCATCACGGTCAGTGCGCTCGCTCCGACGAAGACCACTCTCATTGCGCCGATCGCTTCCTTCCGATCCAGGTGACGGGAAACACGAGGATCAACAACGCGAAGACCTCGAGCCGCCCGAGCAGCATGCCCGTGCAGAGCACGAGCTTCAACGGCGCTTCGAGTTCGGGTCCGGTCACCCCCGCCGACAGGCCGACGGTGCCGAGAGCGGAGACGACGTCGAAGAGCGACGCGAGCGGCTCGTGTCCGTAGGCCAGGAAGGCCAGCCAGAACAGGGCCGCGAACGCGAGCAGCACGAGCGCGAGCGTCGCGGCCCCTTCGATCTCGGCCGGGCGGATGGTCTGACCGTTCAGGCGCTCGGAGAGCTCGCTGCGGGCCGGCATGGAGGCGCGCAGCATCCGGTTGACGAACAGCTTGCCGAGGATGAGCGTGCGCAGGATCTTGAGTCCGCCGGCGGTCGAGCCGACCTCGCCCCCGATCAGCATCTGCAGTCCCACCGTGACCAGGGCGAAGTCCGGCAGGTCGGCGGGCGCGAGCGTCGCGAACCCCGCCGTCGTCTGGGCCGAGATCGACATCCAGAGGCTTTGCCAGACGGCCTCGCGGCCGGTCACGAGTCCATGGTTGGCGAGCGCGCAGCCGATCGGGACCGCCCCCAGCGCGACCAGGACGACGAGTGTCGACACTTGCCTGTCGCGCAGCGCGTGGCGCAGCGTGCGCGGTGAGAGTCGCAGGAACCAGAAGAAGGAGACCGCGCCGAGCAAGCACACCACGCTGACCGCGGTCCGTGCCAGGGGCGTGAAGTCGGCCAGGCTCGCGTTGCGAGGTGCGAACCCGCCGGTCGAGATCGCGCTCAGCGTGAGCTCCAGCGCGGTCGCGGCCTCCAGCCCCGCGAGCTTGCACAGGACCCAGCCCAGTGCGGTGAGCAGTACGTACACGACGAGGATGCCGCGCGCCCGCGTGCGCGTGCTGCCCACGAGCTCGGACTCCGCGTGGCTGTCGAAGCCGAGGCGCTTGGCGGCCAGGCTCGACGGCAGGACGAGCGCGAGCACCAGGACCACGGTGCCCAGCCCCCCGATCCACTGCAGCCAGGCGCGCCCGAAGTGGAAGGCCGCGGGCAAGTTCTCGACGTCCGCCAGCGTGCTCAGGCCCGTCGTGGTGATCCCGGAGATCGAGTCGAACAAGGCGTCGATCGGCGCGATTCCGAAGCCGAGCAGCGGCAGGGCCATCGCGATCCCCGGAAGCACGAAAGCCAAGGCGGACACGACGAGGGCCTCGTTGGTCTGGATCGCCGTCGTGCACGAGAGGCGCGCGGCCGCGCCGCCGACGAGGGCGAAGAGCGCGATCACCACGAGATAGAGCCAGCCCACCGCCGCCGGCGCGCCCAGGAGCGACACGCTCGCGGGAACCAGCGCGAGCGCGGCGTGGGCGAGGAGGATCTGCCCGGTGTACTTGGCCACGACCCGAGGGCGGACCGCGAAATGCAGGGATCGGAAGGCTCTACGGAACACGCACGTTCGCCCTTGCCCGGCCGGTGCGACACCCGGGCTCGCGGCGCTCATTCTGACCCGCGCGGCCTCGCGCTCGACGAGGTCGCGGCGATTTCTTCGCCCGCCTCACTTCGAAGCCAACGCCTCGCTGCTCGGAGCCCGGGTACGGTGTGCCGTAGCTCGAAGGGCGTTCGCCTGGCGCTCGAGCGCCGTCTACGGATCGCGCCAGCGGTTCGCGCGCGCGCGTGCCGCAAACGTCCGATCGCGAGCGAACCGGGACCTTTGCGTTCGTCGCGCGAATCCGAAGCGCTAGAGTAGCGCGCCTTGGACATCTGGCAGGTTCTCATCGACGTCGTTGTCTTGCTCGGAGCGGGGGCGCTGCTCGGGGCGTTGTTCGAGCGGGTGGGGCAGAGTGCCATCCTCGGCTACCTCCTGGCCGGGGCGCTGCTCGGGCCGAACGTGCTGTCGGTCGTCCAGAGCACGGAGGACGTGCTCTCGGTCTCCGAGCTGGGGGTCGCGCTCCTGCTCTTCGCGATCGGGCTCGAGTTCTCGTTTGCCCGGCTGCGGATGATGGGACGGGTGGCGCTGGGCGGCGGCGTCGTTCAGGTGCTCCTGACGACGGCGGTCGGTACGGGCCTCGCGATGCTGACCGGGCTCGACATCGCGGCGGCCATCGCGGTCGGTGCGATCTGCGCGCTGAGCAGCACCGCCTGCGTCCTGCGGATGCTGATCGCGCGTGGCGAGCTCGAGAGCATGCACGGCGAGCGCGCGCTCGGGATCCTCTTGGTACAGGACATGGCGGTCGTGCCGTTGGTCCTGACCGTCAACCTCCTGGCCGAGGGCGGGAGCGCGACGGAGGTCACCCTGGGGTTGCTGCGCACGCTCGGCATCGGACTGGGGCTGGTCGCCGGCCTGTGGGTGCTCTTCCACCTCGTCGTGCCGAAGCTGCTCGCCAGCGCGCCGATGCACACGAACCGCGAGCTGCCCTTGTTGGTCGCGCTCGTGTCCGGCCTCGGAGCCGGGGCCGCGGCGCACGAGGCCGGCGTCTCCCCCGCGCTGGGTGCCTTCGTCGCGGGCATCCTCCTGGCCGAGTCGCCCTTCGCCGTGCAGGTGCGGGTCGACATCGCCTCGCTGAAGACGTTGCTCTTGACGCTGTTCTTCACGGCCGTGGGGATGCTGACGGACCCCGCCTGGATCGCGGACAACGCCTTGCGCGTGGCCGCCCTCGTCGTCCTCGTGGTGGTGGGCAAGGCCGCGCTGGTTCTCTTCTCGCTGCGGCTCTTCGAGGCTCGCGCCCGCACCGCACTCGCGGCGGGGATCGCACTGGGCCAGCTGGGTGAGTTCTCGTTCGTGCTGGCGAGCATCGCGCGCGGGAAGCTGTTCGACGAGGACACCTTCCTCTTGCTGGTCTCCGCCACCGTCCTGACGATGTTCTTGTCGCCCTTCCTCGTCGGCTCGGCCCCGCAGCTCGCGGCCAAGTTGATGCGGCGACCGGCTCCGCCGCCCGGAGACGGTCCCGACGAGTTCCCCGACGAGGAGCTGGGCCTCGTCATCGGCTACGGTCCCGCCGGCCGCGCCGCGGCGGAACGCATCGCCGAACTCGGCTGTCGCGTCGTCGTCATCGACCAGAATCCGACCTCCGTCCGCGACGCCAAGCGCTCCGGCTTCGCCGCCGTCACCGGCGACGCCCGCTATGCCGAAGTGCTCGAGCACGTCGGCGCAGCGCGGGCCGGCGTGATCGTCGTCACGATTCCGAGCGCGGACGCCGCCCTTCAAATCGTGCGCTATGTGCGCTTGCACGTGCCCGCAGCGACCCTGTTCGTGCGCGCGCGCTTCCATCGCTCGATCGTCGCGCTGGTCGGGGCCGGTGCGCACTACGTCATCGACGAAGAGCACGAGGTCGGTCGGCTGATCGCCGTGGCGTACGAGGAAGTGGCCGCGGCGCGCAAGGTGGACGCGGTCGAGGCCTAGCCGCCCGACGATGAAATGCTTCGCGCGCGTACAGCGCGCCGGAAGGCTCTCTCAGCAAGCTGCCGGACGGGGTTCAGGCGCGCTTGGACAGGCTGCGGAGCCCGGTCACCAGGCCGACCACGACGGATACCAAGGTCAGCAGGTTCGCCAGGATTCCGGCCCGGGCCGAGCGTTCCCAGTCCTCGACGGAGCGCATCTGGAGCTCGTCGACGACACCGTTGGAGAGCTCGAGCAGCTCGATGTAGGCCGCGTCGTACTTGTGATCCAAGGGGCCGCCGGGCTTGCCGGACGTGTCCTTGTTCTTCCAGCGCTCCTCGGTCAGACGGAGGTAGCTCATGAGCTCGCTGCGCAGTGTTCGGAGGTCCGCTGCCGCACTCTTCGAGTGCACGGGCAGAACCTGACCGAAGGGTGACTCGCCGCCGAGCAGCGCGAGCTCGACCGAGTCCATGGACCGTCGCAGCAGGCGGTAGACGTCGTCTTCGACGTCCAGGGTCTCGTCGCCCGAGATGGCTTCCTCGAACCACAGGTGCGCGTTCGCGATCTCCTTCTGCATCGATTCGCAGACGCGGATCACGACTTCGGTCTCGCTCCGGGACGTGCCGGCCTGCAGGTGCAAGACCGTGCTGACGGTCGAGCCCGTGACCATCGCCAGAACCAACAGGATGGCGACGATGACTTCGGTCCTGTGGCGCGCGAAGAAGCGCTCGAGCCGATAGCCCGAGCTCGACGGACGCGCCAGGACGGGCTCCTTGCGGAGGAAGCGCTCGACGTCGCTGGCCAGCTCGGAGACGGTGACGTAGCGGCGCTCGGGGTCCTTCTCGAGAGCCTTGAGCGCGATCCAGTCCAGATCCCCGCGGACCTGCTTGAGCAGCGACTCCCGGTCGGTGCGGCGCTTCTCCGCGATGGCCGCGATCTCGCTCTCGAGCTCGTCCAGGCGAGTGCTCGGCTTGCTGGATTCTTCTTCGCGGGCGCTCTTGGCGAAGCCCAACCTGCCGTCCTGCGTGAACTTGCGCTCGTGGGGCCGAACGCCGATCAAGAGCTCGTAGAGCAACACGCCCAGGGCGTAGATGTCGGCGCGCGTGTCGACCTCGGTATCCGAGCTCTCGATCTGCTCGGGACTCATGTACTGGGGGGTCCCGAGCATCTGACCTTGCTGCGTCAAGCCGGCCATGCTGGCGGGTTCGCCGCGAATGGCTTTCGCCAGGCCGAAGTCGATGATGACGGGTGTCGCCACGCCGTCGCGGAGCGTGACCAGGATGTTCGAAGGCTTCAGGTCGCGGTGGATGACACCCTTTTGGTGCGCGTGCTGGACGCCGCGACAGACCGTCACGAACAGCTGCAGGCGTTCGGCGATGTCGAGCCGCTGGACGTCGCAGTAGTCGGTGATCGGCGCGCCCGGCACGTACTCCATGACGAAGTAGGGGCGGCCGGAGCTCGTTTCGCCCGACTCGAACACCTTCGCGATGTTCGGGTGGTTCATGAGAGCCATCGACTGACTCTCGAGGTTGAAGCGCGCCAGGATCTCGCGCGTGTCCATCCCGAGCTTGACCAGCTTGATCGCGACCCGGCGGCTCAGGGCTCCGTCCTGCTCGGCCAGATAGACCGCACCCACCCCGCCCGTTCCGAGCACGTCGAGCACCTCGTACGGGCCGATCTCTTTGGGATGTCCTGCGAGAGTGGGCAACGGGAAGTCCTGCTGGGTACGGGCTCGGGGCGAACCGAACTCGGCGAAGCGCGCGATCTTAACGAAGTGACTCAAGGTGGTGGAATGGAGCCGCGACGGGAGAAAGCGGATTCGCCTCGGACCCGCAGTGCAACTTCAGCGGTGGTAGACGACGTGGCAATCTCACGCTACCCCGCTGGAGTCGCCGAGAGCGGATTGGCTGCGGGAATTGGGGTCGCAGGTCCCACGACCGGAAAAAAGGTGTCGGTAGGGCTCGTTCGAGCGGGGCGCGGCGGCCGGGGTTCAAGCGATTCGACACGGTGGTCGAAGAAGTTTCGGCCATGTTCCGCTCACGCCAAGGCTTGACTCTTCTCGAGGTCGTCGTCGCCCTTGCCATCGTGGCGATCCTCTCGCTCTACCTGGTCGGGACCTCCGTCCAGCTGCGCATGAGCTTGAACGAGCGCGCGGCACGGGAGCACCTGCGCCAGGTCGCGTTGGCGCAGACCAGCTTCCACACGCGCGGCTTCGTCGATCGCGACGCGGACGGTGTCGGAGAGTACGGCTTCTTCTCACAGCTCGCGGATCACGACACGGGACTCCTGCCGGCATGGTTCGGTCGGGTCGTGGACGGAGTCGTCGAGCGTGGCGGCTATCGCTTCGCGCTCTGGTTGCCCGATGGCGGCGGCTCGGGAGTGCTGGAGGCGTCGAGCCCGCTCGAGCAGGAGTTGCCTTCGGTGGACGCGGCCGAACAGAGCTGGCGCTGCTACGCCTGGCCCAGCGACGCCGGAGTCACGGGCCAGCGCGCCTTCTTCGTCGACGAGTCCGCGATCATCCACCAAAACGCGAACTGGAGCTCGCGGCCATGACCGTCACGTGGGAGCTCCTCGTCTTCGTGCCCTCCGTCTTCGGCGTGTTGGCCCTGATCTGGCAGCGCGAAGAGCAGAGCGCAGGCGCCGAACGGCATCCGCTCGATCCGCGCAGCTTGCCGCCGTTGACGCGCAAGCTGGCGCTGGTCGCCCTGTTGGCGACGAGCGCGCCGACAGGCTACCTGCTCCTGCGGCCGTCGAGCGCGCCGGACACGACCGACCCGGGGGTGGCGGACGCGGCCGACGAACCCCGTGGCAAGGATCCGCAGTCCCCGGGACCTGAAGCGTCAGGACGCGAGGCACTCTTCTCGGGCCAGCGAAGTCCCGACTTCGACGCCTTCGAGCAAGGCGGCTGGAAGGAGCGTTGAGTCAGCGCAGCCCGGCCAGCACGAGGAGCGCACCAGCGAGCAACGCCAAGAGCTGCAGCATCAGGCGGAAGGCGTTCGACGGCATTTCGCTCACGGCTCGTAGCCACTGACGCAGGGCGAGCCGCAGCCTCGGCCCGTTGCTCCAGTGAACCTGCCGACGCTTGGCGACGAAGCGGACCTGCAGGCACTGCAACTCGCGCAGGCGAGCCTCGGAAACCAGCCCGAACAGCGCCGGCAAGGGGTCGATGCACGCGGCGGCGATCCGGAAGCGGCGATGGAGACGGGTCGAGCCGGACCAGTAGCCTGTCCAGAGCCAGGAGGCGTAGTGTCCGAGGCAGGCCCCGCTCACGGGCAGGAACGGGATCAGGAGCAGCCCGACCGAACGGGTGCGGAAGAACACCGCCAGGAGCACGAGCTCGAGCGCCACGACCGTCCCCCAGGCGAGGCCCGTTCGGGAGGCTGCCGCGCGCCGGGCCGCGGGATCGGGGTCGAGGAGGCGTGTACGCATAGGAAGTTGCATAAAGCAGAGCCAGACTACCCCGCGCTGCGCGAACGGTGACGCGCGGCGGACCTCGATTGCGGCCGGCGTCGTCCCCGGGGCCTTGGGGTCGGGGTCGAGGCCGGTCCTTTTTTTCCCGCCTTGGCCTCCGCCGCCCGCCAAGCGCCGCGTCGGTTTGACGGTGGGTCGGCGCAGGGGTTGTGATGGCCGCGTGCCATGAGCTCGGAACGCCTCCACTTCGTCCTGCCTCCGCCCGGGAGCCTGGACTTCGGTCCGCACGTGTTCCCCGTCGAGAAGTACGCGCTCGTGCCGCGCCTCGTGCGGGAGGAGCTCGGCGTCGGCGCGGACCGCTTCCATCCTCCGGACGAGCTCAGGCTCGACGACCTCCTGCGGGTGCACGACCCCGCGTACTGCGACGACCTCGAGCACGCACGGGAGACCGAAGCCACGCTGTCGAGCGAGCTGCCGGTCGACGCGGGCGTGATCCAGGGCATCCGGTCCATGGCCGGTGGCACGGTCACGGCTCTGCGCCTGGCCCTGGAGCACGGGGTCGGCTTCCATCTCGGTGGGGGCTTCCACCACGCCTTCCGCGACCATGCCGAGGGCTTTTGCTACCTGAACGACATCGCGCTCGCGATCGAGGGCCTGCGCGCGGAACGGGGCCTCGGCCGGGTCCTGATCGTCGACGTCGACGTTCACCAGGGCAACGGGACGGCGTCGATCTTCGCGGACGATGCGAACACGTTCACCTACTCGATCCACCAGGAGCGCAACTACCCGTTCTACAAGGAAGCGAGCGACCTCGACCGCGGGCTCGCGGACGGTGTCGGCGACCGGGACTACATGCACGCGCTCACGGCCGACCTGGACGCCGTCGATGCTCGTTTCGATCCACAGCTCGTGCTGGTCGTCGCCGGGGTCGATCCCTACGAGTTCGACCAGCTGGGCGGTCTGCGCCTCACGCCGCTCGGACTCGAGCAGCGCGACGAGGCCGTGTTCCAGCGCTACCTCCGACGTGGCCTGCCCCTCGCCATCGTGCTGGCCGGGGGCTACGCGCGGACGGCGGAGGAGACCTCGCGGTTGCATCTCGGGACGGTGCGGGCCGCCCTGCGCGCGGCCGCGGTCGGGGGCTGAACCGCCCGCCGTGACCGGACCGACGGCTCCTCCCGGTTCGCGTCCTCGGTCCGCTTTCCGGAATTGGGTGTTCCTGGGGCAGCCCGAACCCGCCATCTTTTCCTAAGATCTCGGTGCGCCCGGCCTCGTCCCGGGCGCCTCGTCACCGCCCCCCGACGTCCGCGCATCCCCGGCCGCAGCTCGGTCCGTCGAACGCGCGTCGCGGGGACACCCCTGCCCCCTCGTTCGACATGAAGACGTTCACCCGCCCGATCTTCCGGACCGTCCCGACGTTCCTCACCGCCTTCCTTGGACTGACCGCCAGTTCCGCCGCGCTGCAGGTCAATCCCTGCCAGGACACGATCACCTTCGAGCTCTTGCCCGCCGGTCTGCAACCGGCCCAGGTCTTCGGACAGAACGGCATCGGCCCGATCGGTGTGAAGGGCACGCACCCCTTGCTCGGCGGCGGCGTTCCGAACGCGGCCGTCGTGTTCGATTCCAGCGCGCCCACGGGCGGCGACCCCGACCTGGGCTCGCCCAACGAGACCTTCGGTGGACCGGGAATCGGCCTCGCCGGTGAGCTGGGGAGTCCGTTCCAGAACGCGGTCGCGCTCGGCAAGATCCTCGTGTTGGCCGAGAACCTGGTCGATGCGAACAACGACGGACTGGTCGACGATCCCGATGACGCCAACGTGGTCAACGCCTCGATCGAGTTCGACTTCACGGCGCTCGGTTCGGTCTACATCGAACAGATCACGATGATCGACATCGAGACGACGCAGAACCCGACGCGCTTCCGGCTCTTCGATCCGCAGGGCGCGATGCTCCAGACCGTCTTCCTGCCGCGTCCGGGCAACAACGGCGTCGCGACCGTCACGATCAACAACGGTCCCGTCGCTCGCGCCGTGCTCTTCATCGAAGGTTCGGGGGGCTACGACAACCTCCGCTTCCAGGTCTGGAAGGACTGCAACGCCAACGGAGTGCTGGATTCGATCGACGTCGGTTCCGGCGCGAGCGCGGATTGCAACGGTGACTTCGTCCCCGACGAATGCCAGCCCGATTGCGATGCCGACGGCCTGATCGACGCCTGTGAAGCCGACTGCAACATGGACGGGACGCCGGACGACTGTCAGGCCTTCGTGGATTGCAACTCGAACGGCATTCCGGACGAGTGCGATATCGCCGACGGCAAGAACGATTGCGACGGCAACGGGATCCCCGACTCTTGCGACCCCGACTGCGACAGCGACGGTGTGCCGGACACTTGCGAGCCGGACTGTGACGTCGACGGCATCCCCGACGACTGCGAAGCCGACTGTGACGGCGACAGCTTGCCGGACGACTGCGAGGACGACTGCAACGCGAACGGAACGCCGGACGACTGCGAGGGCTCGACCTCGACGACGCGCAACGGCACGGACGTGAACCCCGTGAGCTACACGCAGGTCACCCCGCCGGCCATCGGCACGAACTGGCTCCTGGCGGTCGACCTCGCCGGCAACACGGCCAGCATCGTCGCGATCAGCCTGACCGGCCCGACTCCGGGCGTCCTGTTGAACGGGGCCATCCAGGGCGAGCTCCTGGGCCTGCCGCCGTTCGCGACGGACGCCGACTTCGGCAACCACTCGATCCCGATCCCCGGCAGCTGCAGCCTGATCGGGTTGTCCTTCACGACCCTGGGCGCCGTCTTCTCACCGGGGACGGTGACGCTCTACAACGCGATCGACATCGTCGTCGGCACCTTCTGAGCCGCAGGCGGTCGAACCGCTTCTGATGACAGCGGCGCGTGGGCCCGGCCAAGGGTCCACGCGCCGCTGCTCGTTCGCCTCTCCCTCAGACTCCCATCAGGAGCCGGTAGGCGTCGGCCAAGCCGAGCTTCACCGTCGCTCCTGGCGAGAGGTCGAGCATCAGGCCCTGGGCGTACAGGAAGAAGTTCACGATCGAAGGGACGACCGGGATGACGAAGTCGACGGGGGCCGGCATGCCGGGGCCCGCCCACAGGCTGCCGCCCACGAGGAGCGGTCGCAGGATCAGCGGTCCGGTCTGGATCAGGAGCTCGCCCGGTCCGTTCATGCCGAGCGTCGGGACGTTGATCCCGCACGGGAACGTGGGCCACGTGCCGACGGAGATGGCGACCAGCGCGACCGAGCCGGCGGACTGCGTGCCGACCGGGTTGTCGACGCCGAAGACCATGGTCGAGCCGATCCTGGGCTCGCCGGAGACGATGCTGAAGCTGCCGGCCGGGTTGACTCCGCAGCCGATGGCGAGCGACTCGGCGTTCGGTGCGAAGCGGAAGCGGTCGACGTAGCCGAGCGAAGGCTGACCCGCATCACCGCCGTTGCCCACCTGGATGGTGAGCGTGAAGGCGGTCGTCGGTGTCGAGCCGGGGAAGGTGGTCTCCAGGTTGACCGCCAGCGTCTCGCGCTTCGTCGCCGCGAGGCCGTGGATCGCCGAAGTCTCGTTCGCCGTCGAGAACGTGTCCTTGTAGAAGACGTTGACGGTCGTCGAGCCGTCGGAGATGTCGACGCTCATCCAGTCGTTCGTCGTCGTCTGCATCGGCGGTTCATTGCGGATGAAACTCGCCTCGAAGAGCAAGCTCGGCGTTCCCGAGGGGTAGCGGAAGACCTGCGAGATGCCCGAGCCGCCGACCGCGGGGCTGGTGACGCCGCCCGGGTTCGAGGGCGGGGTCGCGTTGTCCGAGCCGTCGGCGCTGATCTCGCACCATTGCGTGCCGCCGGCGGGCATCAGGAGGTCGCTGGCCACACCGGTCGGACGGATGACGTGCGCCGTGCCCTGGGTCACGGTCCAGGCGCCCGACGGCGCCGTTCCGGCCGTCTGGAGCTCGAAGTCGGGGTCCAGGAGGTCGGCGTCGACCGTGATGTAGCTCGGCTCGATCTGCGAGTCCGAGCCGCCCGGACCGATCGCCATGAACAGGACGGTGTAGCTGCCCGGCTGGGTGTAGACGTGGGTCGGGTTCTGGAGGCTCGAGACCCCCCCGTCGCCGAAGCTCCAGCTCCATGCGGTGACGACGCCCGACGAGAGATCCGAGAAGGCGACCGACAGGGGCGCTTGGCCGCTCGTCGGCGTCCCGGAGAAGGCGGCCACCGGCGGCTGCTCGTTCACGGTGACGTAGGCGAGCTTCGTCTCGGGGTCGCTGCCGCCCGGTCCGGTCGCCGTCAGGGTGACGTCGTAGGTTCCGGCGGAGGCGTAGTTGTAGCTCGGGTTCTGCAGCGTGGAGGTGCCGCCGTCGCCGAAGGTCCAGCTCCAGGACGTGACCGCACCGCTCGAAAGGTCGTTGAAGGCCACGACCAACGGAACGGTCCCCGACGTCGGGCTGCCCGAGAAGTCGGCCACGGGAGCCGGCTGGTTCGCGACGATGTAGTTGATCTTGTTCTCGACGTCGCTGCCCCCCGGCCCGGTCGCGGTCAGAGCGACCGAGTACGTGCCGGCCGCGCTGTAGACGTGGCTCGGGTTTTCGAGCGACGACGTTCCGCCGTCGCCGAAGGTCCACGCCCAGGACGTGACCACACCGCTCGATAGGTCGCTGAAGGCGACGTTCAAGGGCGTCGTTCCGGACGTCGGTGTGCCCGTGAACTCGGCCACGGGCGCCGGGTCGGTCACCGCAATGTAGGCCACCTTGGTGTCGTTGCTCGAGCCGCCCGGACCGGTCGCCGTCAAGCTGACGTCGTACGTCCCGGACGCGGCGTAGCTGTGACTCGGATTCTGGAGCGACGAGGTGCCGCCATCGCCGAACGTCCAGGCCCAGGACGTGACCGTGCCGGACGAGAGGTCGCTGAAGGTGACGTTCAAGGGCGCCGTTCCCGAGGTCGGCGTGCCCGAGAAATCCGCGATCGGCGCGGCGTTCGTCACCGAGATGTACGCGATCTTCGTCTCCGAGCCGGTACCCAAGGGTCCGGTCGCCACGAGCGCCACCGTGTACGTGCCGGCCGCGGTATAGACGTGGGTCGGGTTCTGGAGCGACGACGAACTCGTGTCGCCGAAGTCCCAAGCCCAGATCGTGATGGTCCCGATCGAGGTGTCGGTGAAGTCGACGGAAAGTGGGGCGTTGCCGCTCAGCGGGGTCGCGCTGAAGTCGACGATCGGACCTTGGGCGGCGGCGACGGTACCGAGGAAGAGCGAGACGACAAGAGTCGGGAGGAAGCGCTTCATGGAGCGGATCAAGCCGGGTTCGGGAGATGGGGACGAGTCCGCGGCGGGGGGGCCTCGGGGGGGAAGTCCGAGACTAGGGGCAAAGCAGCGCTTCGTGGGGTATGCGATGACGCAAAATGTGCCCGCGCTGCTTTTGCGCCGTCGAACCACGACTGCGGGCACGTCGAAGACGTCTCCTTTTTCCGAATCACGCCCCGAACCGGCCTGGATCCGAGCACCCGGAAGCGAGCCGGCTGACTGTTTCAGAGGCCTGCTAGGGCCAGCTGACGACGACGGTGGTGTCGGGAGTGAGCTCGAGCGGGATGCGATCGAGCACGAAGCCGGCGCGGTACAGCACGAGGGTCGCTGCTCGTGGCGCGGTCAAGAGGAGATCGGAGCGTCCTGCGGGGAGCGGGATCGAGCGCAGCGCGCGCTCGGGGTTCGCGGCACGGCGTTGCGCGACCACGTTGCCGTCCGCATCCAGTACGCAAGCCGCCTCCGGCACCGGGCCGCCGAGCTGGGCTTCGAAGCGCCAGGCGCGCGCGCGAGTCGTGTTCAGCACGACCTCGCTGTCCCGTTCCGCGGCCGTGAGCTGGCGCTCGAGGGGCAGGATCCCCGCGGCCGTGACGGTGAGGGTGAGTGCTCCGTGCGGGATACCTTCGAATCCGAAGGCCCCGGTGGCATCCGAGGTCGTCTCCAGCTCGCGACCTTCGCCGAAGCGGACGCGGATCCGAGCCGCTGCCAGCGGACGACCGCTCTCGCTCACGACTCGACCGGCGAGCGCCGCTGCGCGCCGCGCACCGAAGAGCAACACGATGTCGTCCCGGGGCGGAGTCAGGGGTTCGCTCTCGATCGTGCGTCCGCTGCGCTTGTCGGTCGCGCGCAGCACGTAGGGTCGGTCGAAGAGCCCCTCCAGGACGAACGAACCGTTCCCGTCCGTGCGAGCGGAAGCGGGCGAGGCCGTCTCCGGACGACACAGATCCTCGAGCCGCAGGTTCGCGCGCCCCTCGAGGGGCGTCGGATCGACGAGCGCGAGACGGACGCGACGCTCGGGTGTGCCGCCCTCGTCGAGCACGCGGCCGCTCAACCGCAAGGTGGCGGGGCCGAGGACCAGCTCGACCGACTCGACCGGGCTGAGCGTGCGCTGGAAGAGCTCGCCGAAGCGTCTCTCGACGGCAGGTTGGAAGCCGCGCACGCAGGCGACGAGTGGCGAATCCGCGAGCACGCCGGTGGGCACGAACGCGAACCCGCCGAGCTCGTCCGACGTCGTCTCCGACGAACCGAACAAGACGCGCGCACCGGGGACGAGAGTGCCATCGTCGTGGATCACGTGTCCGCGCAGTTCGCGCTGGAGGGGGGCGAGGACGATGACCTGATCGCTGGAGCGCGTGGCGAGCTCGCGGGCGTCGGAGGCGTGGCCGGCACGGTTCGTCGCCAGGCGATTGCCACGCAGGGCCGGTGCGGACGCGAACTCGAAGTGTCCGTCCTTTCCGGACTGTGTGCCCCAGGGCGGCCGACCGGCGCTGGCCACCAGCGCCGCGGCCTCGTACGGCAGCACGAGCCGCACGTCGGCTCCGGCGAGCGGGCGCTGGGCGGTGTCGACGACCCGGCCGCTGATCCGGATCGCCGGTGCCGCGACCAGGACGGGCTCGGCGCCACTACCGCAGGCCGATACGGGCAGCGGAGCGAGACAGGCCCACTTCGGATCGATCACGGTCAGGAGGAACGTGCGCTGTGGACAGGGGCAGGCGAAGCGTCCGTCGGCGTCGCTCGTTGCGAGGGCGGCGTCGGAGCCCGCGAGTCCGATCCCGACATCCGCCAGCGGACGTCCGTCGACGTCCTGGACGCGACCGCGCAGCTCGCGCCCCGTGCTCGCGGATGGGGAATCGCCCTCGCGTACGGGTCCGGATTCGGTTCGTGTGCCGAGTCGAGCCGCAGCGGGGGACGAGGAGCGAGCGGTCTGCGCGCCGTCCGCGACGACCGGCGTCGCGTCCCGGTCCTTGCCCGCGAGCGTCGCGTAGCCGAACCAGGCCAGGAGCAGGCCGAGGATCAGGACGACGAAGAGCGTGGGCGAGGTCGTACCGCCCTGCCGCGACGCGGCTCGCGCAGCGGCGCCCGGTCGGGCAGGTCGTCTCGGGACGGATCGCATGGTGGGGGGTGGCCGAGCCGCTCCCAGGATGCCGCCCGAGCTCGTCCACGGGAATCGGCGGCCAGGGTTCCGCGCATGTTCCCGCACGGAAGGCGGCCGTACAATCGGCCCCGATGAAGGTCAAAACGCTCCGCTTGGGCGGCTCCGGGCTGCTGCTCGTGTCCTTGTTCCTGTTGTCCGGCTGCGGCGCCGAATCGGCGGCGGCACCCGGCCCCTACGACGCGGCCAGCGCGGTCGAGCCGGCGGTGTTCCTGGACGGGCGCGAGGTCGCGCGCCCGCTGCCCGCGGACTTCGACGGCCGCCGTCCGCTCGCCGAGCTCCTGGCGGAGACCGGCGTCGACGTGCAGGACTGGACGTTGGTCGAGCTGCGCGCGGACGATGGCCGTCGGATGCCGCTCGCGCGGCCGGCCGCGACCTGGCCGGACCAGGACCTGCTCCTGTTCCGGGACGAGGACGGGCGTTCGGCGATCGGGCTCTTCCGTCGACCGGATGCGACGATGCCTGAGACTGTGCTCGCCCTGCTCGCGGAGCCCACGTTGCGCTTCGTGCTCCCGGCCTCGATCCGCGTGCACACGAGCGCCGTGCCGGAAGGGGCGGAGGGTGCGTCGCCCGCGCTCGTCGTGGAACTCGACGGGGAGGTGCTCGTGCGCTTGTCGCTGGAAGAGCTCGCCGCGCTCGAGGCGACGCCCCATACGGGGCGCGGCGAGGGAGACGGCCGCCGACGCAAGGGCGACCGGGCCGGCCTCTCGAACACCTGGCCATTGGCCGATGTCGTCGCCTCGGTCGTGCCGCTCGAACGCGTTTGCGAGGTGCGGCTCTTCGACGCCGCCGGGACCGAAGAGTCCTGGCCCGCGGACGCGCTCCGGAACGAAACCGCGCCGGAGGCCTTGCTCAAGGCCAACCGGCGCGGGGAGCTCGTCTTTCGGGTCGCGAGCGAAGGGCGCGAGCTGCGTGGCGTCACGCGTCTCGCCCTGCGCTCGTGCCCCTGAGGTTGCTAGTTGCGGGACATCGTCAGGAAGTGCGCCCGGATCTGCTCGGGCAGCAGGATGTTCGTCACGCCGTTGCCGCCGTCGTTGTCGGTGTCGACGCGGACGTCGCCGGTCGTCTCGAAGACCGCGAGGTCATTGTAATTGGCGACGTAGTAGCGCGAGCCGCTCTTGTTGAACACGATCCCGCACGCTTCCGTCCCGCCGCTGAAGGCCGGGTCGGGCTGGCGCTCGTTGCTGTTGGAAAGGGTGAAGATCGAGAACGGGCTCGTCCCGTCGCGCGTCGGGTAGTACACCTCGCCGTTGCGAGCCGTCATGACGCCCGCCGCCTCACCCGCTCCCGTCGGAGTGAGCTGGGTCACGGCGAAGTTCGACGTGTTGACGACGTCGATGTCGATGGCCATGTTGCCGCCGAAACGATGGTCGTTGAAGCCGACCAGGAACCGGTCGTTGCCGGACCAGCAGCCCTGCTGAGCGAAGGTTCCGGCGCCCGGTGCGGACAGCGTGACGGGTTGGACGCCGGCCGTGCCGGCATCCGTGTCCACGAGCGAGAAGGACGCGGTGTTGATGAGCCAGAGCTCGTTGGCCGAGCCGTCGATCGTGCCGACGATCACCGCCAGCCTCGAGCCGTCCGGCGAGAGCTCGATCCGGCCGCCGAAGCGGCCCCCGGCGTCCATCGTGAAGAGGTTCAGGCGACCGACCTCGATCAGGCTGCTCTCGTCGACGGCCACGACGTCCACGGTGGTGGAACCGACGACCCCACCGCTGCCGTCCGGCGCGCCGTAGGCGTGGGTGCCGACGTTCACGACGCCGTAGATGCGGCTCCCGTTGGCGGAGAGCGTGATGCCGCCGATGCTTCCGGAGGCCGTGCCCGAAAGGTCCGGGCCGGTCGCGATCGTGTACGTGCGCGTGTCGATCACGCCGATGTTCGGGTTTTCCTTGTCGCCCGTGTAGACGAACTCGCCGTCGGCTGCGACGACCGCCTGGCGGACGTTGGCGGCGAGGCTGTTCGTGCCGATGATGCCCGTTTCGAAGACCTCACCGGAGAGCGACGTGTCGATCGCGAGGAAGTCTCCGCCGAAGTTGCCTCCGAAGAGCATCGCTGCGTCCTCGAAGGTGAGATCGATCTCGATCGGGTCGACCGCGCCGGTGATCCCGGTGAAGACGAGGTTCTCCGTCCGCATCGCCGTCCGGTCGAGGCCCTCCGGGCCGTAGTAGGTGTAAGGCAGACCGCCGCCGGGCAGCATCGTGCCGGTCTGCGTACCCTCGTTGACCATTTGGGTGATGCCCTTCAGGTTGAAGAGCAGACGGCTGAAGTCGTTGCGCACCGTGAGCGAGACGGTGAGCATGTCGCCCGGATCGTCGTACACGGCGGTGGCCGAGAGAAACAGACGCGAGGGCTGCTGCGTGATCGTGACCCCGGCGGAGGTGAGGTCGATCGACAGGCTGCCGTTCTGAACGGGGAAGCCTCCACCGCCTCCTCCACTGCTACCGCCGCTGCTGCAACTTGCCAATGCGCCTGCTGCGAGCGCAACGCACATGTTCATGACCTTGGACATGACGATCTTCCTGACGATAGGCCCGTCCGAGACGGGGGGGACCGGGGGAACGCGGAGCCGAGAGTCCGAACCGTAGGAAGCGCGGCAGGCTGCGTCAACGAAGCACGAAGAGGGCCGCACCTGTGGGGGGAAGAGGCGGCCCCACATGCATCGGCCGATTCGAGCGCGCGCTTCAGGGCGCAGCGACCGGAATCCGGTCGGTGGCGGGCTCCTTGCGGATGACCGAGCCCACGTTTTCGCCGCGCAGGGCCTTCGTGACCTGTCCGGGCACGAGCCCGTTCACGATCCGGATCTCGGTGACGCTGCGGGCGCGGTCGAGATACTCGAGCACCGCGCGCTCGACGACGATGTCGTCCTGGCCGCTGTCCAGCAACTCGCGGGCCGTGATCTCGGGGATGTGGCGCGCCGTCGGGTCCTTCTTGGGGTCGTCGGTGTAGAGCCCGTCCTCGTCCTTGATGAAGAGCACGCCCTTGGCACCGAGGAACTCGGCGATCAGGTAGACGCCTGCGTCCGTCCGGTTGGCCGGGATGCGACCGACGGCGGGCGCCTTCTCCCAGAACTCGAAGGGCGGCATGCCCGACATGATCGGGATCACGCCCATCGAGAGGAACAAGGGCAGCTTCTCGAAGTCGTCGGGGTACACCATGATCCCGCCGTCCTTCGCGAGCAGCATCTGCAGCATGCGCGCGTTCTGGACCGGGACACTGGCGCCCACCTTGGCGAGCATCGCGGTCGGCAGATCCAGGTCCAGGGCCACGGAGTAGGCGTGACGCGCGCGCGTGCCACCGCCCGTACCCAGGAGGAACGACACGCCTTGCTTGCGCGCCGCCACGAGCTCCTCGAGGATCGGGTACACGGCCTTGCGACCGCGGTCCATGATGCTCTGCCCGCCGATCTTCAGCACCCAGATGTCGGGCAGGATGGGGGCGATCGGGGTCGGCGTGCCGCCGGAGTTCGTGGCGTCGAGGCTCGAGAGCTTGCCCGAAAGGGCGTTCTCCATGCCCTCGATCCAGATCTTGCCGTTGCGCTTGGTCGTCATGAGGTCGTCTTCCCGTTGTTCCGTGCACTCTGGGTCACGAGCGTTCCGACGGGCTCACCCGCGAGATAGGCGCGCAGGTTCTCCGGGCGTCGACCGTCGATGAGCCGGAAGGAGCGAACGAGCTTCGAGTTCTCGAGGCAGCGCAGGACCTCGCGTTCGATCGGCAGCTCGGGCAGGTTGCGCTCGAGCAACTCGGCGGCCGTGATCTCGTCGATGCGTTTGGCGTCGGGGTTCTCGAAGGGATCCGCCTCGAAGATGCCGTCGACGTCCTTCACGAAGACGAGCTGTGGCGAGCCCAGGATCTCCGCCATCAGGAAGAGGCCGACGTCCGAGCCGTTCTCCGGCAAGAGCCCTTCGCGCGCCGGCGGCTCCCAGAAGTGGTAGGGCGGCTGGCCGATGCAAACCGGGATCATGCCCTTGCTGATGAAGAGCTGCAGGTCCTGGAAGTGCTCCTTGATCAGGGTCACGGCGCCGTGGGGCGCGAGCAGGAACTGCAGCATGTCGCGGTTCTGCTCTTCGATGCCGCCGACGATGCGGGCCAAGCCACCGATCGGAAGTCCCAGGTCGAGCCCGATCTCGAGCGTGTGACGCGCGCGCGCTCCGCCGCCGACGCCCAGCACGAACTTGTGCCCTTCGCCGTGCAACGCCGCGATCTCACGCGTGAGCGGGACCAGCGCCTCGGCGCCGCGGTCCATGATGCTCGAGCCGCCTATCGCGACCATCGTGATACCGGGCACCATCGCCCGCACGACGTCGTTGTCGGTCTCGCGCAGCAGTCGCGTGCTGACGAGCGACTCGCGCATCAAGCCCGAGCCGACGTGCGTGCGCCCGTCGCCGGTGAAGAGGTTCGAGGGGGACTGTCGGATGTCAGGCATGGGGGGCTTGGCAACGGCTAGTGGGATCAAACGAGCGGTTCCGGCGAGGGTTCCGGCACGTCGGGTGTGCTCCTGCTCTCGGGAGCCCCGGATTCGGGCTTGGCGAGCTTTCCGGACTCCGCGGCGGGAGTGTACGCCAACCAGTCATCGCTCCCCAGGAGGAACATGCTGACGAAGCCGCTCAGCGTGCCGAACACGACTTGCGAGACGAGCATCGGCGCATAGACGACGAACATCTCGAGCTTGGCGCCGGCCAGCACGATGACCGAGAAGTTGGCCGCGAAGCGAGCGGCGCCGAGCACCGCGCCCATGCCCATGAGCTGGATGAGTCGCCACAGGCCGCGTCCATGCAGGAACGGGACCAACAGGTCGGCCAGCAGGCCGGGGACGACGAAGTGCAGGACCTCGAGGATGCCGTAGCGTCCGTAGCCCAAGAAGAACGAGATCAAGCCGATCGTGGTCCCGGTCCACAGTCCGCCGAAGCGCGTGCGCGTGTGCTTCGCCGCCAAGAGGAAGAAGGGGATCAGGAGGACGTTCTTGTGGCCGGGTGCGACGGGCAATCCCGGCATCACCTGCAGCATCTTCAGACCCATGGCGGCCAGCGAGACGCCGCTGACGAGTGCCAGGTCGCGCGCCCAGGCGCGCGAAGCCTCGGGATGTTCGCGCGCGACGCGCTCCTCGGCGCGATCGATCGAGCGCCGCAGGAGCTCGCGGATGAAGCTCAGGTCGCCGCGCCGGATGGCCGCGAAGTCGATCACCGGCCGATCGGTCGTGCGGTCCCGTCCGCGTCCACCGCCACCGCCGCCACCGCCACCGCGGCGGCCGCCGCCCCCTCCTCCACCGCCGCCGCTCAGCATCGCCAGCGTCCCGTCGATCGAGTACGCGACCGCGCGCGGCAACCGGAAGGTGGTCAAGGCCCGTACGAAGTCCGACGGCTGTCCGCTGTTCTGCACCCACGTGCTGGCCAGGATCAACGTGGCGACGCGCAGCCCCATCTCGAGCGCGAGCGCCAGGCCGGCCAGGTTGATCTCCAGGCCGAAGGCGAGCTCGACCCAGCGGTCCTCGGCCCGGCTCCCGGCCGAGAAGAAGGCATAGGTCACCGTGAGGATGACCAGGAACACCGTCATGCGGCGCGCGAGTCGCCCGAGCATGCGGAAGTCGAGTCGGCTCGAGGCCCAGAGCACGAGCTGCAGGAGCGCCAACCCACCGAGCAGCCACGGATCACGCAACAGGAAGAGGCCGACGGCGAGCGCGACGAGGTAGGCCAGTTTCAGCGTGGGCTTCATCGGGAGTCCTGGGCGGACCGCGGGCGGGCCGGGACGAAGCCGGGAGTCTACCAAGCGCTGCGTGGCGCTGGTTCAGCCGTTCTGCGGGGCGGGCGGAGCCGTGCCCCCGAGCAGCGCGCGGATCCGATCCAGCGTGATCCAGCCCACGAGCCGCGAGTCCTCGAGCACCGGCAGGGCCGAGCTCGGGCCCTCGACGAGGCGCGCGAAGACCGACTCGAGCGAATCCCCTGGCTGCACCGTCTCGAAGTCCGCGCGCATGACGTCCGCGACGAGCGCCTCGGTCCGCGAGCGGTTCCAGCCGGCGACGTCCTTCTGTGCCAACAGACCGACGACGCGCCCGTCGGATACGACCGGGTACTCGTCCTGCGGGAAGCGCTCGCGCTGCCAGAAGGCGAACTCGAGCGGATCGTTCGGCTGAAAGGCCAAGAAGTCCTTCGTCATCGCGTTCGCGACCGGCGTGCTACGGAGCTTGCCCAGGATGCGCGCCTGATAGGCCTCGCGCACGGCGCTGAACCAGACGAAGACGGCGATCACGACCAGAACCGGATTGCCGAACAGGCCGATCACGAGCAGACCGAAGGCGAGGATGCGACCGATGCGCGCAGCGATCAGCGTCGCTCGGACCGAGTCCATGCGCATCGCGAGGAAGGCGCGCAGCACCCTCCCTCCGTCCATCGGAAAGGCGGGGATCAGGTTGAATCCGAACAAGAGCAGGTTCGCGAGCGAGAGGAACCCGAACGTCTGCACGCCGAACGTGCCATAGGGCTCCGGAACGAAGAAGAACGCGACCCCGAGGGCGAGCAGGAACACGAACGCGAGCACGGCGTTGACGAGCGGTCCGGCCAGGGCCACCCACAGCTCCTGAGCCGGCTTCTCGGGCATGCGCTCGAGCCGCGCCACTCCACCGATCGGCAGTAGCGTGATGTCGCGCGTCCGGATCCCGAACTGGCGCGCTGCGAGGGCGTGCCCGAACTCGTGCAGCAGAACGCAGCCGAACAGAGCCACCAACGACCCCAGCGTGATCGCGGCCTGCACCACGCTGCCCGATTCCTGGAGCTGCAGGAATCCGAGCACGAGGAGCAGCACGAGAAAGCTCACATGCAGGCGAACGGGAATGCCGAAGTAGCGCCCGGCCGGCAGCGACCAAAGGCTGCGGCGCGCGGTCCGAGGTTTGGGGGTAGGGCCTGCCATCGGATGGATTCTTCCATCTTTTGGTACGCCACCGGGACCTTTTCGCGACCACATTCCGACACCCGCCACCCGAGGGTCGCAACGGCCTTGCCGGCTCGGGCTGGACCGTTACCTGTTCAAAACGAGCCGTGCTGCGCCCGCATCTCGTCGTTGCGGGTCTCGGACTGGCCGAGCGGGATGCTGAGGCTCTGCCAGCGATCCCCGGCCTGATGGCGCGCGAGCAGGACGATCTGGCCGGTGTGGTAGGTCACGTGGGTCAAGCCGCGGATCAAGGCCTTCGGGACGTCGTGCGGCTCGCCGCGAATCTTGACCGTACGTGCGAGGTCCTCCGCTCGGAGGCCCTTCAGCGTCGCGAGAACCGTCCGCCAACCCTCGTTCCATTGCGCCTCGATCGACGCGCGCGTGTCGCCGTCGACGACGAACTCCGTGTCCCGCTGGCGATCGGGCTTCTCCCCATCGGTCGTGAGGAAGTCACGCCAGCGCGAGCGCAGATTGCCCCCGATGTGCTTCACCTGCACCGCGAGACACTGCGGTCCGAGCCGCTCGAAGAAGGCCGTCTCATCGACCTGGGCCAAGGCTCGCTCCGCACGCTCTCGCTCCGCGCGAAAGGCCTCCGCGATCTCGTTCAAGAACGTCGAGTCCTGCATGGGTTCCTGCTTCCTGTTGCGACCGGCGCCTCAGTCCTCGCCAACGTAGCCGAGTTTGCGCATCAGCTCCATGTCCGCTTCGCTCAGCGCGCGCGGGCGGCCGACGACGTCGGTTTGCACGCGCTCCATGGTCACCATCAAGCCCTTCTGGAGGAGTTGGCGGCGTTCGGGTTCGGAGCCGACGAGGTTCGTGCGTTCGTCGCCGAGGCGGTAGAGCTCCTCGGCCACGCGGCCGCCGCCCAGGTCGGTGACGAGGTACTTCCAGCCGTCGCGGACCAGCCCGCGCCTCGAGCGGATCGCGCCGCCGGAGGTCGCGAGGTAGGCCAGCCCGCCGCCGGGCGGCGCGGGAGCCAGGAGGTCGCGTCCGAGCATCTCGGCGGGCGGCTCGATGCCGAACAGCGCCAGGAGCGTCGGAGCGACGTCGGCTAGCGCGACGACGTCCGTGCGTCGTTCGGACGAATGACCCGGCAAGCGCAGGAAGAGCGGCACGCGCACCAACGGATCGCTGAGGTACTCGCCGTGGGCGAACCAGTAGTCCGCTTCGCCCATGGCCTCGCCGTGGTCGGCCACGAAGACGATCACGGCGTCGTCGAGCAGGCCGCGTTGCGCGATTCCGTCGAGCAACCGCGCGAGCTCTTCGTCCGTCCAGCGCACCTCGCCGTCGTAGCCCGCCGCGTAGAAGGCCGGATCGCTGCGCCCGTCGAGCGCCTGGTACGACGGCAGGCTCGCCAGGCCGCGTTGCTCGAACTCGGGCACGCCTGGCGGGGCGTCCTCGGGTTGCGCGCGCGGCAGCTCGGTCCGCGGCCAAGGTCGTTCGCTCTCGGCCGCGAGGTAGCGCTCGCGGTAACCCTCGGGCGGCGTGTACGGACCGTGCGGATCCTGGTAGTGGACCCACAGAAAGGTCTTCTGGGCTTCGCCTTCACCGCGCAGGCGATCGAGCATGGCGAGTCCGGCCGCGGTCGTGTCGGGCGCCAGGCGCTCGGGGATCTGACGGTTGGCTTCCTGCTCGGGAAAGCGGTCGTCGTAGTGGTCGAAGCCACGATCGACCGTGCTGCCCTCGGTCTGCGGCGTCTGGCGCAAGACCCAATTCGACACGACGGCGCCGGTGCGAAAGCCGCGCTCCTTCAACAAGGAAGCGAGCGTCGGAATCCCGAGCGGCAGGAGCGACTTGTTCCCGTGAACGCCGTTCTGCTCGGGGTAGCGCCCGGTCAAGAGCGTGCTGACCGACGGCATCGTGAACGACGAGGGCGCATACGCGGCCTCGAAGACGAGACTCTCCGCGGCCAGTGCGTCGAGCCGCGGCGAAAGGCCGAGTCGACAGCCGTAGGCGCCGAGGCGATCCGCGCGCAGGGTGTCGACGCTGATCAGGAGGACGAGCGAGGGCGCGGGCGCGCGGCGGCCGCAGCCCGCAGCGCAGAAACCGAGCGCGGCGAGCAGCACCGTCCCTGCGAGCGGGAGCGCCCAGGGCCGTGGCGCGCGCCTGCCGCCGACGGTCCGACCGCGCCGTCCGAGCGGCAAGACGAGGGGACCGACGACCATCGGACCCACGCTAGCGCCCTCCGTGTCGCCGCGCAATCGCCGTCGAGGGCCGCCGCGCGGGCCTTTTCGCCCCATCCGGCGAGAAAGGAACGGAAAGCGGTCACAGAACCAGCGCGCTTTCCTCTGTCGTCGGCACGGCCCGAGGGACGCGCTCTCCGGCCACCGCCTCCGGTCCCCGTTTCAGCGAGTCCACCATGTCTGTTCTTTCCACGGCCTTTGCCGTTCTCGCCGTCGCGGGCGGGTTCCAAGACGCCCGGCCGAGCGCCGACGCGCTGCCCGCCGACGTCCGCTTCCACACGCGTCACTTCGCCACCTCGGGCGCCGGGGCCGACGCCCAGCTCGTCGCTCTGTCGCCCGAGGGTCGCGTCCTGCGCCATTCGCTGGCCGCCACGTCCTTCGTCTTCGGTCCGGGCGAACGCGTCGCGCTCCTCGGGCCGGAGCTGGACGGCGAGCGCGTCTTGCGCGTCCTCGACCGCACGCTCGAACAGCGCCTCGTCCGCACGGTCGGCGCGGACCGCGCCGTGCGACTCTCCGCACAGGGCCTGGTCCTGGTTCCGCGTGCCGACCATGCGGCCGGGACGGCGATCGAGCTCGAGTTCCTGGACACTCAGGGGCGTTCGCTCGCGAGCTTCCAGGAGCGCGAAGGGCGCCTGCTGGACGTCGTCGCGCAGCCTGCCGGTGGCTGGGTCGCGCTCTGGACCGGACCCGAGGGCGGGCACGTCGTGGCGCGCTTCGATGACCACGGCACCCTCCTGTGGCGACACGTCGTCCCTTCGGAGGTCGCGCCGCTCGTGGTGACCGCCGCACGCACGGGCTACACGGCCATCGTCACGACCTCGGTCTTCGGCGCGAGCACGCTCGAGCTGCTCGATCGCGGCGGGCGCGTCGTCGCACGGCTCGACGAGGCGCCCGCGGCTTGCGTCGCGACCTTCGCGCCCGACGGACGGACCTTGGCCCTGCGCAGCGACGAAGCCGTGACGTTGGTCGCGAGCCGTGACGCGCGCGTTCTGTGGCGACGCCCGGTGCGCGACGTGGCGGCCCATGGCGATGGTCTGGCCTTCTCCGACGACGGGCGCTCGCTCGCGACCGTTTCGCTCGCGCTGGATGCGCGCGCGGAGCCGACGGCGGTTACCTACCAGGTGTTCCGTTCCGCCGACGGACGCAGTCTGAGTTCGCGTCCCGTGCCGTCCGCCGACGCTCGCGGTCTTTCGGTCGTTTCCCTCGAGCACGCCGTCGACGGCTGGCAGCTCGTCACCCGTTCCGGCCGTTGGTCGCTCGACTCGTGAGCCCGCGAGGACTTCCCATGCAATCTCGACACACACGCTCCATGCTTTCCTCTCACCTGCTCGCCGGCGTGCTCGCCTGCACCGCTCTCGCGAACGTCTCCTCCTCCCAGGTCCGACCGGCTGGACCGCCCGTGCGCGTGGCGCCGGATCGCTTCCTGGTCGTTCCGAACTACGGAACGGGCGAGATGGTGGCCCTCTGGCGCGACCTGCCGAACGAGACCGGCTATGAGATCCTGAGGGCCGAGACGGGCGGCGCGCTCGCGCTCGTCGCGACGCTTGCGGCGAACACGGACTCCTGGATCGACGGGACCGCCGACGTCACGAAGGAGTACCTCTACGCCATCCGGGCCCGCTACGGAGCGGTGACCTCCGCACGCTCGCGGATCGTCCGCCAAGGCTTCGGCACCGTGTGGCCCGCACCGGCGACGCACGAGCTCCTGCACGGGTGGATGGACACGATCGGAACCGCCGGGCAGTGGGGGGACGGCTTCCACGTCGGCGTCGACATTCAGCGCGTCGGAACCGGCAACAAGGTCCTGGCCGCGCGCGGAGGTCTCGTGACTCACGCCACCGACGGACCGAACGGCGTCGTCAACATCCTCTACCTCGACGGAGCCAGCACCTTCCTGGTGCAGACCAACCACATCGATGCGCCCCTGGTGCGGCCTGGCCAGAGCGTCTATCCGGGTCAGGAGATCGCGAAGATCTCCGAGCGTCACTTCCCCGTGGACTTCGTCGACCACATCCACTTCGTCACGATGACGAACGCGTCGACGTTCCGGCCGCTCAACCCGCTCCTGATCTTCTCGGCCGCGGCCGACCGGGATCCGGGTGGCAACACGCCCGGGCTGGTCGACCACGGCGGCGACGGCAGCGTGTTCTACCGCGTTCAGGGCGGCGGTCCGTTGACCGTCGACGCGACGCACCCGGCCCACGGCGACCTCGACATCATCGTCGAGCTCTCGGACGAGATGGGGACCAGCCCCGACCAGATTCCGTCGCTGATCGCCTACGCGATCGAGCCGCCTGCTCCGGCCTTGGGCGTCGTTCACCATGGCGTGAAGTCGACGGGCCTTCCGTATGTGCTCTTCTTCACGGACACGACCTGCTACTCGTGCGACATCTCGGTGGCCGCAGCCACGGCTCTGCACGCCAAGCTCGTCGACACGACCAAGAACTACGGCGCGACGATCCCGGGCTTTCCCTGGCAGAACTTCAAGCACTACGTCATCACGAACACGAAGGGTCTCGACGGCAGCGCCGGCAACGTGGACGAGGGTCAGTACTGGAACACGAACGCCAAGAACGACGGAACGGATGACGGAGTGCCTCACGCGAACTTCGCCGGCAAGCCGGACACGACGAAGGCCACGGAAGCGCGTTTCCCCGACGGCGACTACACGGTCCGCGTCCACACCGCCGACCTGGTCCACAACAACACGGACATCTCCTGGACCGTGCGGCTCGAGAACTTCCACCCGATCGTCGTCGAGACCGACCCGCCGATGGGCGCCGAACTGCCCGCCGGCACCGACGAGGTCGGCGACCTGACGGTGATCTTCAACGAGCCGATGGACATGACCGTTCCGGCCGCTTCCATCCTCGCCATCGCCGGTGGTGCGACCCTGCACGACCAGGTCTGGATCAATCCCCACACGATCAAGTTCACCGCCAAGGGCCTGGTCGACGGCAACGCCTACACGCTGATCGTCAAGGCACTCGCCAAGGACCGCCCCGGCACCCCCGGCGGCCGCGCTCTCGACGGCAACAAGGATGGGGTCGGCGGCGACGACTACCTGACGAACTTCCACATCGGATTCTGACGGTCGTTCGAGCCGGCCACTCCCGCGCGAAGGCGCGTGCGCCGCGACGTGACGAGCGGGGGTGATTGACGCACCGACGGGGGGAGGGGTCTTCGACCCCGTCCCCCCGTCCTCGGATCTCCGCACCTCTGAAGCGCGGCTCTGTCAGCGTGAGCCTTGACGTTCGGTGCTCGACACGAAGCGGCGGAAGCGCCGCTGATCGCCGAGCCCTTGGGCCTCCAGCAGGCGCGCCGCCGCACCGGGCCCTTCGACGGCGTCCCAGACCTCGAGCCAGACCGCCGGGTCGCCGCCGTCGCCGCCGGGCATCGAGAACGACAGGAGGTTCGCGAGCGCCCAGCTGTTCAGGTTGTTGTGGATCTGGCGCTTCTCGGCCGTGAGGCCACGGTCATCGCACCACACGTGCCAGGCGATCAGGTTGCGCAGCAGCTCGCGCGCCTCCGGTTTCGTCCACGCGAGTCCGGGCAGGAACAACGGGCCGCCCGTCCACGGCACGCGCTCGGCCTTCGGCGCGAAGCGCAGCGCGGTCAAGACCGGCGTCGCCGCGTCCAGCTCGCCCTGCGCCGCGAGGGTCGCGAGGCAGCCGGCCGCGAGGCGGCGGGCCGCTTGGTTCTCGTCCGTGAACAGGTTCGTGACGAACTCGCGCGGAGCCCGCCCGAGGACCAGCGGCAGAAGCTCCGCCTGCAAGCGCTGCGAGCGCGAGAGGACATCGAGCACGAGCGAGAGGGACGGCGCGCTGTCGCTCGCGAGCAGCCCGGCCCACTTCGTCGCGACCGGCCGCACGAGCGCGGCGTAGCTCGCCGTGGCTTCCGAGAAGGCGGCCAGCGCGCGCGGGTTCTCCGAGCGTCGCACCTGCGCGGCCAGCAGCCACAGGTGGACGAGGCGCTCCCCGTCCCGTTCGGCCTCCGTCCCGAGCGTGAGCAGGGCGCGATCCGCCTCGCGCCCGTCGACGTCGGCGAGCTCGAGCACCGCACGACCGCGTTGCGTCATGGAAACACCGTCGCGAACGAGCGCCGCGAGCCGTGCGACGCGTGCACGCGTCTCGTCCGCTTCTTCCTGCAGATCGCGCGGTGGCTCGGCACAGATCAGGACGCATGTTTCGGCTTCCGCTTGCCGCGCGCGCGGCTCCGTGGTCGGAGCGATGGCAGCGAGCGTCGCGTGCCCGTCGTCGCGTGCTGGCTGGCGCGGCGGAGGAGCACTGCAGAAGAAGACGCGCGCCGTGGGTTCTGCGGGCTCTGCTTGCTGCGCGTGCGGAATTCCGGCCAGGCCGAGGAGAGCGAGCGCGAAGAGCGCGGCCGTCGAACGGCGTGGTGCGAGAACGCCTGCGGTCCGTGGTGAGCGCACCACGAGGAACAGGCCGAACAGCGCGAGGGCGAGCGCTCCGAAACGGACCGAGCTCGGGACGCGCGCGAGGAAGCCGCCGTCGAGGTCTCCGCCGTCGCCGCGAAACAGCGTTCCGCCGAAGGCCGGCGCCGGCCCGCAGTGGCGTGCGTCGTACTCGCTCTTCGTGTTGTCGCCGCGAGGCATGCGGTAGGCCGCGAAGGTCAGGTTCTCCGATGCGATCACGTCGCGCTGGAAGTCGCCGTCGATGACGGTCAGCGTCATGCCCGCGAGTTCGTCGAGGGCCACCGTGACCATGCGCTCGCGCTCGGTGGCGAGGACTTCGGCATGCAGGGCGTCCAGCTCGGGACCGCGCAGCCCGAGCTCTTCCCCGATCTCGAGCAAGTCCTTTTCGATCTGCTCGTGCTCGTGCAAGAGCGCGCGCAGCCGCACCGCCAGGAGATCCGAGGCGAAGAGCTCACGCGCGATGCCGGAGTGCTGTAGCGGGTCGCGTTCCTGGGCGAGACCGCTCCTACGCCAGTCGGGGATCTCGGACAGGCTGCCCCCGACGACGCGCAGCGGCAAAGGGTCGGTGACGTTGCGGTACAGCTGCCAACCCGGGATCTGGCGCACGACCATGCTCGCGGGCAGGTTGGCGATGCGCGTGGGCTCGTCCGTCAGGACGTAGACGACGTTGCGCAGCTCGCCCTCGTTGAAAGCCGACAGCCGCATCGGAACGACGAACTCGTTCGTGAAGAAGCGAAAGCCCATGGCCTGCACGTGGCCGTCGAAGGACGAGCCGGGTCGCAGCGCCGTGTTGGTCGCACGCATGCCGGGCCGTGGGTCGGCCCCGTCCTTGTTCCCGACCCGCGCCTTGACCGCGACGAAGCACCAGCCGTCGGCGACGTACTCGGCGCAGGTCACGTCCATACCTTCGGGATAGCGGAAGCCGTGCTCCTCCATCCAGCGCTTCAAGGCGTCCGCACTGCCCGCTTCGAGCACGGCCACCTCGTACATGCCGACGGCCTCGCGCCGCAACACGGCGACCTCTTCCGACTCGGTCTTCAGCCGCAGGCCGTTCTCGCGCATCGCCGCTCCGGCGGGAGCGACGCTGTCGCAAACCATGTAGCGCACGCTCAGGTCGACGACGACCTCCGGCGGATCGACGGCCGCCGCGACGTGCGGAAAGACGTCGTCGGCCACCTTGCGGATCGCCGGCGGCGTCGGGAACGGAATGAGCATCCCGAACTCCTCGACCTTCCCGGTGAAGCCCGGTCGCAGGACGATCGACTCGATCCCGTCCTTGTAGAACACGTACGTCTTCTGCAGACCGACGCGCGCGATCGGCACCGGACCGCTTCCGAAGCGGATCGGCGGCACCATGCCGCACGGATCGGCATGACTCGCCGTCGGCAAGAGCGCCGTCATCACGGCCAACGTTTGGGCGAACAGGTCTCTCCACTTCATACTTCACTTTCCTCGAGTTTGACTTCGAGCTCGACGCGGACCGCCTCGTGCTCTGTTCCGTTGCTGATCCAGATCCGTTCCACGACGACGGCGGGCGCGCCGTCCTCCACGACCGTGAACCACGGTCCGCCCACGAAGTGGACGCCTTCGATTCACAAGCGCGCCCACAGGTGGTCGACGCCGACCCGGCGGACCGTTCCGCTGATCTCCGGCGGCTGCAGGTCGTGCGTGAGCTCGGGAAACAGATGCTGTTTCTCGTCGAGCGGCACGCGCGCCTCGAGCACGGCGCGTTCGTGCCCGGCGTCGTTCACGAGCCTGACCCGCAGCAACGCTCGTGTGCGTGCGAGCTCGCGTTCGAGCCAGGCCGCGCGTTCGGCGTCGAGCCCGGCCAGACCCAGCTCGGCCACGAGCTCCCGCGTGCGCGCCCCGTGGAACAGGAGGGTTTCCAGCGCCACGCTGCCCGCGGCCAGCGGCTCGCGCGCCAGGCGGGCCACGAGCGCGCGAAACTCATCCGCGTCCAGCTCGGCCGCCGGCGCCGGGACCGCCGCACAACCCGTCGCGCAGACTTCGGGCGCGGCACCGCCGCCGCCCCGTCCCGTCGTCGGCGGGTCGCAGACGAGCGGGTCGAGAGGAGCCGCTGTCCAGAGGGGCCAGGCCAGGCCAGCCAGCAAGAATCCGATTCCCATGGTCGTTCGCATCGCACGTGCCCTCCTCGGGGTCACCTCCACAACGCCGCGGCGGCGTGCACTCTTGGCCGCGCCTCGAAGGAAGTCGCAAAAAGGCGAGGGGGAGCCGGGGCGAAGCGCCCCGGCCCGGCCAGGAGGGCGTGGAGGCGCGGGGCAGGCCGGGAGGCGGCGCTGGTTCCGCAGTGCCGGGCCCGTTCGCCCTCGCCTTCGGGCGGACTGTGCCACCTGGGTGGTGACGACGCACCCGAGGCTCCGGCCCGAGCTCGAGTTGGGACGATCCAGGGCCTGGGGCCTCCGTCATGACCCTGCTCAGGCTCTCGAAGCCTCGAAAAGGGTCCTCAGAGGGTCAGCAAGGCCCTTCCAGCGGACACTCCAGCGACGTGCCCGCTGGGGATCCCCACCCAGGTGGCACAGTTTCTTGGCATGACCCGGGGGTGGGCGTCGCTCTAGACCTCGATGACGCTGCCCCGTTCGTTGCCCACGGCCTGCCCGAACTCCCGCTCCTGCCCGGCCGCTATTAAAGGGTGCCCCGCCGGCCGCGAAGCCTCCCTAGGCTTCGTCGGTGGGCTTCTTGAGCTTGGCGAGCAGGGCGGCCTGCTTGCGTCGCATCTCGGCCAGGAGGTCCGGCGCTTCTCCGGACTCCGGGGGCGCTTGGGGCTTTTTGCCCGACGCAGTTTCCGCTTCCGCAGCCGGCCCGGGAGCCGGGGCTTGCCCCCCTCGGGAGCGCTCGGCCAGTTGCCGCTTCATCTGCTCGAGCAGGCTCGGGGCGGGGGCCTGCGGTTCGCTCTCGGCCCCAGCCGCCTCGTCACGCTGCTGGAGGAGCTCCGCCTGCTTGCGCCGCATCGCCGCCAAGAGATCGGAGGCGCCCGGGCTCGGCGCGTCGACCGGGGGCGGCGGGGGGTCCGGGTCCGGCGCGGCGTCGGATTCGACGGGCGCCGGCTCGCTGGTCGCGGGCTCCGGGGGCGTGAAGAGCTCGCCATAGCTCTCCTCGAAGACCATCCGCGGAGGTTCGGCCGAGAGCCCGCGCTTCGGCGGCGCCTCGGCCTCGTGAGCGGACGGCTCGGATTCGAGCGTCCTGTCCGCGTCGTCGTCGGGTTCGACGACGTCCTGGGGATAGGCGTAGTCGGCCGGCGGGGGCGCGGATTCGTCCCGCGACGGCGGGCCGGAGCTCGAATCGTCGGCTTCGAAGGTGCCGTACGACGGCGGCGACAGGAGCGGGTCGGCCCCGGGTTCGGGCTGCGCCGGCGGAGCGTCGGGATACGGCTCGGAGAAGGCCGTCTTGCCGTCGTCCTCGGACTCGTCGAACGAGTCCAGGTCGAATTCCTCGTCGTCGTTTGCAGCCATGGTGAAGCGCCCAAGGAGGGGCGCCGCGCCCCGCGATCGTACCACGGGTGCTCGTCGCGAACGGAGCGCGCGACGGCGTCGAATCGAAGGAAACCGTCCGCCTCCCGGCTCGCGCGCGGCCATCGTGCCGTGATCGAAGGCTCAGGAGGGGATTGCTACACTTGGCCCCTGTCCGCACGGTGCGTCCCGTCGCGCGGAACGACGAACCAGGGGCAGTCACCGTGCCCGCCCTCGTTCGAGGGGATCGGCCAGAACATCGAGCCGGACCTGGTGCCGGACTTCAAGGAGGTGCAGAGGTGAGCGTCGTCTTCCGCAATCTCGTGCTCGTCGGACTGTGCGCGGCTTTCCAGGGCTGTGCGTTGACCGAGGGCTTGATCCGTTCCGCGCTCGCGAAGGGTGCGACCCAGGACGGGCTCCAGACCGGCGTCTGGACGTACTGGTACGAAAACGGGAACAAGAAGGCCCAAGGCGAATACGACGGCGATCGCCAGATCGGTCCGTGGACGTACTGGCATCCGAACGGTGCTCTCGAATGGCAGGGAACGTTCGCCGAGAACCGCCTGCACGGACCGAGCACCTTCTTCTTCGACACCGGGCGGCCGCGCGCGCGCGGGGAATACCGCGACGGCTTCGAGGAAGGTCTGTGGCGCTTCTGGGACTCGGAGGGCAACGTCGCGACCGAAGGCGACTTCTTCGCCGGACGCGCCGGGCTGCGCTGGACCTACTTCGCGGAGGACGGACGCATCCGGGCCGAGGGTTACCGTCACCGCGGTGAGAAGGTCGGCATCTGGCAGTTCTGGGACGACGACCAGACGCTCTACGAACGCGCCTATCCGGTGCCGGAAGGCCTCGAGGTCGTGAACGAAGCCTGGGACGGCGGCGGGGTCCGGCGCGAGGGCTTGGTCGAAAACGGCAAGAAGATCGGCCGCTGGTTGACCTACCACCGCAACGGTCAGCGACGCGCGATCGGCAACTTCGTCGACGGGCTGGCGTCGGGCAAGTGGTTCTTCTACTCGCCGCGTGGTGAGCTCCTGGCGAAGGGCGAGCTGTTGTTCGGGCGCCCGTCGGGACGCTGGGACTTCCGCGTCGGCTCGGGCTTCGAGCGCGCGACCGGTACCGCGCTGCCGCCGCCGCCCAGCCACCGCGGCTCGTTCTCGTCGGACGAATGGAGCGAGAGCACGCCGCTCGAGAAGGTCGCGCTCACGTGGGTCGCCGAGGCTTCGACGGGCGTCGACGGCGTCGTCGATCAGACGCCCACGGCCGGCGTGGCCGGGCCGCCCCAGGGCCTCGAGCTCGCGACCGACCTCGTCCCGATCATCCCGCTGCGCCGCCAGCCCTGGACCGTCAGCGAGCAGGCTTCGATGGACTACCTCGTGACGCGTTACAGGGACGGTGAGGCGGCCGCCAAGCCGCCGCCGGGCTCGCGCTACGGCAAGCGGGCCAAGGCCGTTTCGGTCGATGCGCCGCCTTCCAAGGGCGATCTCGCGCTGTCCGTGCCGCTGATGAACAAGCCGCTCCCGCACACGCGCTTCTACAACGAGCTCGGTCAGCCCGTCGATCTCGACGACCTGAAGGGCGAGAAGTTCGTCGTGCTGGTGGTGCTGCGGGGCTTCGCCCGGGAGATCTGCGTCTACTGCGTGACCCAGACCGAAGCCCTGGCCCAGAGCGTCGAGGCCTTCGGCGAGCTCGACTCCGAGATCTTCGTCGTCTACCCCGGCGAGGGCAATCGGCTCGAAGCTTTCCTCAAGGCTTTCGAGGCACAGACCGAGATCTTCGGCGAGATCCCCATCGGAACCCTGTACGACCCCGACCTCGCCCTGGTCACCAAGATGAACATCGAAGACGAGCTCGCGATCCCTTCGACGTTCATCCTCGATCGGGACGGGATCGTGCGCTACGCCTACGTCGGTACGTCGATCGAGGACCGGCCGCCGGCGAAGGACTTGCTGGAGGCCATCGAGGCGATGGTGCCGGCGGAACGATGAACGCGAAGGACGGAGAGTACGGCGGACCGCCGCCCGAGCGCCCGGAGGCCGACGACGACGGCCCGGCGTTCGAGGGTGGCTATCCGCCGCTCCCCGCCGAGCCCGGAGTCGGGACGCCGAGCGGCGACGTTCCGAGCGCCGGGGACACCCTCGTGTTGGACTCGGGCGTGGCGCGGACGGGCTGGCCGAACATCCCCGGCGTCGAGCTGAAGCGCGAGATCGGTCGCGGCGGGATGGGCGTCGTCTATCTCGGGACGCAGACCTACCTCGAGCGGCGCGTGGCCGTGAAGGTCCTTTCGGGCCAGCACGGGGGTCCGACCTACAGCGCCCGCTTCCAGCGTGAAGCCAAGATCCTGGCCTCGCTCTCGCACCCCAACATCGTCTCCTGCTATTCGGCCGGCACGCTCGCGGATGGTCAGTGCTATCTGATCATGCAGTTCATCGACGGCCCGAACCTGTTCGAGTGGCTCGAAGACAACGGGGCCCTGCCGCTCGAGCGGGCCTTGGCCGTGTGCCGTGACGTCGCCAAGGCTCTGGCCTGTGCGCACGAGGCCAGCATCATCCACCGCGACGTCAAACCGGCCAACGTGCTCCTGCAGCCGGCCGACGATCCCGAGGGCGTGTTTCCTTACAAGGCGAAGCTGGCCGACCTGGGCCTCGCGCGGCCGACGGATCCGGGCGTCACGATGATGGAGCTCACGGTCCAGGGCGCCGTGATGGGGTCGCCGCCGACGATGGCGCCCGAGCAGTTCGACGATCCTGACAACGTCGACTACCGCGTCGACATCTACGGGCTCGGTTGCCTTCTGTTCCACATGCTGACGGGCAACCTCGCCTATCCGCAGAAGACGCTGACCGCGACGATCGCCAAGAAGATGCAGGCCCACGCGCCGGATCCGCGCAAGATCCGCGCGAACCTGCCGCACGAGGTCGCCGAGTTCGTGCGCTCGATGCTGGCGCGCGACAAGAACGATCGCCCGCAGAGCTACGCGGCGATCGTCGAGACCTGCGACACCTTCCTGTCGACGACCTTCACGCCGACCAAGGAGAAGCGCTCGCTCCTGCCGTGGGCGCTCGCCTTCGCGGTGCTCGGAGGTGCTGCCTTCGGCGTCTGGCGCTGGCGCGCGGGAGCGGATCCGTCGCCTTCGAACGGAACCGACGTGGCCGCGCTCACCCCTGAGGACGGCTCGCTTGCACCGCTGGCGGGCGCCGGCACGCCCGAGACGCAAACCGACCCGGATCCGCCGAAGAACACCGAACCACAGGGCCAAGCGGGGACCGGCGCGAGCGACACGGACGCGACGCAGCAGGCCACGGACCCTGCGTCCGGAGGCGAGACCGCCGCGGGTGTGCCGCCGGAAGAGCCGGCGGATGAGCCGGCGGACCCCGACGCCGCCAACGGCACGCCGCCCGCGAACGGCGTCGACGCGACGGCCGGGACGAATGCTTCGACGCCCGTTGAACTCGACCCCGGGCCGCGCCTCTATCCCGCGCTCGAGGAAGGCGCGTCGTTGCCGTTGATCAGCTTCGTCGAGAGCGATCCTAGCTCCGACCCGCTCGCCAACTGGACCGTCGAGCTCGGGGACAACGGCGCCTGGAGCGCCCAGACCGAGCGCGCCGGGGCCTGGGTCGTCGGCCGTGCACCGCGCGAAGCGTTGACGGCCAGCCATCTTCTGGTCGAGGGCGACTGGCGCCTCGAGGGGCATCTCGAGCTCGTCAGTCCCAAGTACGCCCGCACGCCGCCCGCGGCCCAGGTGCGCATCGAGTTCGACCGTGGCCCCGTTTGGGGTGTCGAGCTCGCGCGCATCGACGGCGGCGTGGCCACGCGCGCCGGGGAGTTCGAAGAGGTCGACGGGCGGTGGACGCTCACGAAGCCGCTGGAAGCGTTGCAGCTCGAGCGCTCATTCGAAGCCTACGACGACGCGAAGGACTCGAAGTTCGTGTTGATGTGGGCGGAGGGCGAGTTGCTCGTCCGTTGGGACATCGGTTCCGAGGCCGACTTCGGAACGGTTCGCGCCGAGGACGGGATCGCCGGTCGGCGCCCGCTGCGCGTGGTCATGTCCGTGCTCTCCGGCCTCGCGCAATTCGAAGGCATGGTCCTTACCCTGCCCTGATCATGTTCACGATCCTGCTCAAGAAGGAAGGCGAGGAGCCGCAACGGATCACGGTCGAGGGCTCCTCCGCCGTGCTCGGCCGCAACCCCGCCTGCGACGTGGTCGTCTCCGAGCCGTTCGTGAGCAACCGCCACCTGCGGATCCTGCAGGGCTTGATCGTCGCCGACCTCGGTTCCCGCAACGGGACCTTCCTCGACGGCGTGCGCCTGGTCGATCCCGTGCGCGTCGACGGGCTCACGGTGACGATCGGTCAGGGCCAGCTCGAGTTCGAGGTCCTCTCCGAGGGGACCTTCGACGCCGATTCCGCCGCGGGCTACGCCGGTTCGTCGGAGCCGCAGGCAGCGGAGCTCGTCTCGCCCCAGGCCACCGAGCTCGCGGCCCAGCTCGTGCGACTCGAGGACGAGCTCGAAGCGGCCCGCAAGCGCGAAGCCCAATGGGAGGCGCAGTGGGCGGCGGAGCGCGAGGCGGCGCAGTTGCCGGGACCGGACGCCGGATCCGACACGACCGAGCTCGAGCGCTTGCGCGCGCAAGTGGCCGAGCTCGAAGCGGAGCGTGACGAACGCGCGGCGGAGGACGAGCCGCTCGAGCCGCCGGAGGGCGCCTCGGCCAGCACGATCCTGATCTTCAAGCTGCAGGAGAAGGTGCGTCAGGCCCAGTCGCGCGAGCGTGAGCTCGAGGCGGAGCTGGCGCAGGCGAAGAGCGCGGCTTCGGGCGCGGCCCCGCACGACGACGGTCCCGCGCTCGCGGCCCTGAAGCGGGAGCGCGATGCGCTCGCCGCCCGGCTCGCGGCCCTGGAAGCGGCCCCACGCCCGGCCGCGCCGGCCGCCGCGCAGCCGATGCCGGCGCGCCACGTCGGCGCCGGCGACGCCTACGAACGCATCCTCTCGGACATGGTCCAGAACGACGTCGAGTCGCTCGAGCTCGCGCCCGCGAGCTCCGTGTCCGAGTTCGTCTTCGTCTCGACCCTGCGCATCCTGCGACAGATGGAGCGCGTGATGACGCGCATGGCCGGCGACTTCATCCAGCTCTACCAGCTCAACACGATGCTGCCCGACGTGCAGGGCAACCTGCGCAAGCTCACCGGCGACATGCTGGCCGCCCCCGACGACCCCGGCGCGCGAGCCGCGTTGACCGACTATCTCCAAGAGCTCGGTCGTTGGACCGTCGCCTCGCTCGGGGCCTACCGCAAGTCCGCCGTGGCCTTCGCGGCGGAGATCCGCGACGAGCTCGGCGAAAAGGCCCTGACGCGCGAGCATCCGATCCCGAAGATCAAGCGCATCGCGGGCCAGCGCGAAGCCGAGCTGTGGAAGCGCGTGTGCGACTACGTCGAAAGCCTGTCGCCCGACATCGTCGAAGACCGCATCGAGTCGCTCGCGCGCGACGCGGTGCAAGAGATCCTGGGCCGGGGAGGTTCGCTGTGAGGCCTCGCCAGGTCTGCTTCCTTCGGTTTCGGGCCCTTTGTATGCTCGCCCGACCGCTCGAGCGCGACTCCGACTCCCGGGGTCGTCGCGGATTCAGCTCACGCGAGGTTCCCATGTCCATGCGGAAAGCGGCGCTCCTGGCGCTCCCGCTCCTGCTCGTCATGTCCCTGACGGCTTGCAAGAGCATCAACCTTCCCTTCCTCGGCCCCGGGGCCTTCGCTCTGGACATCGCTGCGGATCGTCCCGACGAGATCGTGTCCTTGTTCGTGATCGTCGGCGCCAAGGGCGACCTGCGTCCGGCCGACGACCGCAAGACGATCAGCGACGTCGTACACCCCGACAAGCACGACGACTACGAGGGCATCGGCCAGTTCGCCCCCGAGCAGGACGGCGCCGACTGGGTCTGGGTCCAGCGCCGCGTCGAGGTCTCCGGCGGGGCGCCGATCACGATGGAGGTCGAGCGCGGACTGATCCACGTCAAGGTCTCGCGCAAGCTGCTCACGACCCAGCCCGAGCTCGAGGTGGTGGTCGTCGCCAACTGCGGGAGGCTGGGTTGGACGGCGGAGAAGTTCACGACGCTCGAGCTCGAAAACCTCGACGCGATGACCATCGAGGTGCGCGGCGAAAACCTGCGACGGGCGTCCCAATGACCAAGCGGTCCGAGCTCTCGGTTCTCTGGCGCGAGGGGATGTTCCTCTCGCCCCAGCACTTCCAGGCCTTCCAGCGCGAGGTCGAGTCGCGCGTCCAGAGCGGCGACTCCGTTGCCCGGCCGGGTGGTTTCGGAGCGCTCGAGCTCACGATCGATGCCGAAGCGCTGGCTCGCGACGTCTTCCGCATCGAGACCGCGACCGTGCTCTTTCGCGACGGCAAGCTCGCCTCCTTCCCGAAGAACGCCAACGTCGCGCCGCGCGAGTTCACCGAGCACCTGACCGGTGCGGACCTCATGGTTTGGCTCGGCATTCCCGCCGCCCAGGACAACCAGCCGCAGATCGGCAACGGCACGGACCGCAACTACCGGTACGAGGTCGAGGTGCGCGGTGTCCACGACGAGAACGAGCGCGATGCCAAGAAGGAGATCGAGTTCCGCGCCCTGCGCGGCCACGTCTTCTTCGGCGACGAGGACCGCTCCGGCTTCGAGACGCTTCCGATCGCGCGGCTCGTACGCCGCGGTCAGCCCGAGGCCGTCACGCTGGTCTGTCCCGACTACGTCGTGCCGGTTCTCGCCTGCGGAGCGTCCACGGCGCTGGAAAACGGACTGCGCGAGACGGCCGAGCGTGCGCGCGCCCAGGCCCGCGACCTGGCGGCCCACCTTCCCAGCACGTCGCTGTTGTCGAGCGCGGACAAGGGCGCCGATCTCGCCGGGCTCGTCAAGCTGCAGGCGGTGAACCAGAGCGTGGCCGGTCTCGAGCAGGTCGCGAGTCAGCCCGACCTGCATCCCTTCGACGCCTATCTCGAGCTCGTGCGGACGGTCGGCAACCTGGCGCTGTTCGCCGACGACCGCGTGCTGCCCGAGCTTCCGAAGTACGATCACGGCCGCCTGAACGACTGCTTTTCGAAGGTCTTCGCCGAGGTGCGGCGCCTCCTGGCGGCCGAGGTCGCGGTGCCGTACGACACGATGCGCTTCGACGAGGATCCGGCGCGCGAAGGCATCTTCACCAGCGCGATCCCGGCCGAGTGGCTCGAGGCTGACCCGATCTTCTACCTCGGCGTCGAGATGAATCAGCCCCAGGAAGCCGCGGCGGAGCTCGTTGCGGCCGGGGTCAAGATGCTGGCGGAATCGGACCTCGAGAACGTCTTGCAAGGCGTGCTGCCCGGCATCGGGCTCGAGTCCGTACGGATCGCACCGCCGTCGTTTCCCAAGCGCGAAGGCCTGCACTACTTCCGTGTCGAGACCGAAGGCGCGTCGCGCGACTTGTGGCTGCGCGTGCTGGCGGACCGCAAGGTCGTGATCCTGAGCGCGCTCGGCGCGATCGAAGAGGTCAAGTGCGGCATCTACGTCGAGCTGCGAGGCTGAATCCATGACCGGACCGACGTCCCCGACCGCGACGGCGCCCGCGACCCTGGTTCAGGCTTGCGCGCCGTTCTTCCTCTACCTGACGACCTTCCGGCGCAACGCCGGGACATCGACCCAGGACGTACAGGCGCTGCGCGCTTCGCTGGTGCAGGAGCTCGAGCGCGTGAAGGATCGCTGCGAGGGCGACGCCGTGCTGCGCAAGCTCTTCGAAGAGGTGCGCTATCCGCTCGTCGTGACCGCCGACCAGGTCGTTCTGACCTCGCCCTGGCCGCACCGGGCCGGGTGGTCGATGCAGCTCTTCGAGGCCGCGACCTTCGGCAGCATGCAGGGCGGCAAGAAGTTCTTCCACGCCATGGACAAGGTGCTGGCGGATCCGTCCGACGGCGCGGTCCAGGTCGCCGAAGTCCTGTTTCACTGCATGGGCATCGGCTTCCAGGGCGAGCTGCGCGGTGAGAAGGACGAGCTGTCCAAGCGCCGGCGTCAACTCTTCGAGAAGGCGCGCCTGCCCGGCTCGATCGGCGACCAACTGACGCCCGCGGCCTATGGGCGCAACGTCGCGAAGAGCACGCTCAAGCTGCCGACGGTCGGGATCCTGCGCTTCGTGATCGCCGCGGTGGGGGCCCTGTTGTTCACGCTCCTCGCCGGCAACGCGGTCACCGCCTTCAAGAACCGCGGTCTCAACGAACGGATCGATACGGTGATCGAGACCCTGGACCCGGAGCGTTGAGGAGCCCGCGGGGAGCGGCCTGATGAAGAAGACCAAGCTCATCCTGATCGTCTCGGGCGTCGTTCTCGCGCTCTTTTTGATCCTGTTGATCGTCTGGATCCCCGAGTTGGTCCAGCCGGTCGTTTTCACGTTGCTCTTCGTCGCGCTCTTGTGGCTCGCCGCCGACGTGACGATGCGCGTCCTCAAGAAGAAGAAGCAGCGCAGCTTCGACGAAGGGGTCGCCGCCAAGGAGGGGATCGACGACCGCAAGCGGGAGTGGGAAGGCTGGCTGACCGAGCTCGAGAAGCACGGCGTCGACCGCTACGAGCTGCCCTTCTACCTGCTCGTGGGCGAGCCGCAGTCGGGCAAGAGCGTCATGCTCCAGAACTCCGACCTGCACTTTCCCTTCGGCCAGGATCGCCTGTCGGGGATCGGCGGGACGCGCGGCTGCGACTGGTGGTTCACGGAAGAGGCGGTGATCCTCGACATCGCCGGCCGACTCTTCACGCACGAGGGCGGCGTCGCCGACAAGCTCGAGTGGGAGGCCTTCCTCAAGCTGCTGAGCGACTTCCGCCCGCTCAACCCGGCCAACGGCGTGATCCTGGTCGTGCCCTGCGACTCGCTCCTGTCGGACACCGACGAGCAGAACAAGGAGAAGGCCAACAAGATCCAGAACGCCTTCCTGACGCTGTCGGGTCGCCTGCAGGCGCAGCTGCCGGTCTACCTCGTGCTGACGAAGGGTGACAAGGTCTTCGGCTTCGCCGAATCGGTCCACCGGCTCGACGCGAAGAAGCGCCACGAGATGTTCGGGTGGTCGCGCTCCGCCGACAAGAGCGAGGAGCCCTTCGACATCGCCGAGGTCGGCGTCGCCTTCGACGGCATCGTCGAGCGCGCGCGCGCCCTGCGGTCGCAGATGATGGTGTCCGCGCGCCTGCCCGAGGCGCTGCCCGAGATCGATCGCCTGTACGCCTTCCCCGAAGAGCTCAAGGGCGTCTGGCCCAGCCTCGAGACCTACTTGCGCCGCATCTTCTCGGAGACGTCGCTCGTCGACCGGATGACCTTCCGCGGCGTCTACCTGACGAGCGGCCTGCAGACCGGCGTCCCGATCGCCCGCGTCTGCGGCGCGCTGCTGGGCGAGGGCCGTCAGTCGGACCAGCGTGAGCTGGACACGCTGTTCACGCACCAACGCGCCTACTTCATCAAGGACCTCGTCCGCCGCCGCGTCTTCAGCGAGCGCGGGCTCGTGCGACCGACCGAGGGGCGCGTGCTGCGCGCGCGCAAGAACGCGCTGATCGGCTTCGGGGCCTCCGCCGCGATCGCGCTCATCGCCGTCCTGTCCTCGATCTTCTACCTGTTCCAGGGACGCGAAGAGGACGAGACCCTGCTCTACGATGTCGCGATTCGCTCCGCGGCGCACGTGGCCGAGAGCCCGCCGGCGGACCTCGATCTACCGGAGATCCTGCAGGCCCTGCACGACGTCAAGGCGGCCGAGGAGTTCGAACAGCGCGCGGAGATGGAGAACGTCTTCCTGTCGACGCGCGAGCGCTTCGCCGAGCTCTACACAGACATCTTCGACCGACGCCTCGTGCCCGCCCTGCGCGACGAGGCCTTGGCCGTGCTGCGCAACCGCCTGAAGGGCGAGCCGAAGTCCCACGGCGAGTTCCTGGTCTGGCACGACACGCTCGAGCGTCTGATCCGCACGATCGACTTCGGCGATCCGGACGACGCGGGCGTGATCTGCGACGTGTTCCCGAGCCAGATGCGCGTGGCGGCGGGGGGCGGCCCCGGTGCGTTGAAGCTGGCGGAGGCGATCGCGAAGCGTGGCGAGCTCGACGGCGAGTCGCTCTCGCCCGTGCCCGAGGGCGCGGCGCGTGAGCTGGCCGAGCTGGGCAAGCGGATGCTCGAGTTGTGGGACGGCGTCCTGACCCCCGGCAAGCCCTGGGCGCCGGGCGAGGCGCTCGGCTACATCCTGGCCTGGAAGGGTGCCGTCGACGCGGCCGAGAAGCTGCGCGACCCCGCCTCGATCCGCCAGGGCGAGATCTTCGGCGTGTGCGAACGCTTTGCCGGATCGCTCGAGCGCATCGAGCGCATCCAGGAGTCGGGCGAGCTGGAGCGCGGCGAGGGCGGCTCGTTCCTGCTCGAGAACGCGAAGGTCCGCGGGAACCTGGCGGGGCTGGGGCAGCGTCGCGCGGCGCTCGTCAAGTTCGTCGAGCCGAACAACGCCGACGAGGCTTGGCCGAAGCTGAACGGGGTGCTCACGTTCTCCGATCAGAAGTTCCAGAACTACGCGGCGCGCGGCAGCTCGCGTGAGCTGCTCGGTGGCCTCGGCCTCGGCGGCGGGCTCATCAACCTCGCCAAGCGCGAGGGACTCGAGCTCCTGGCCGACGCGAACGCGGTCCGTGACGACGTGCCGGGCAGCACGAAGCTGCCCGCGTTGCTCGCCGACGGGTTGCTGCGCCGCGCTTGCGCCGAGGCGCCGCTGCGCGGCTGGTCGCCGCGGACCGTCGTGGCGGAGCTCGCGCGGGGCAACCAGACCTTCCTGGATCCGAAGGATCCGAGCAAGGAAGGCACGCCCGGCGGTGTCTTCCGCGCCAAGGCGAAGCAGATCGGCTGGGACATCCAGCAGCGCTACGCCGGCTGGCGCGCGATCGCGACCGAGCTCGGCCGGACACCGGACGACGGCGCGCTCCGGCTCGATCCCGAGATCGTCGGCTTCCTGGCGGGCACGCGCCGGGCCCTGAAGGTCCAGGGCGTCGCGAGCCACGGACCCGCGATCGCCGCCGCCGAGAAGCTCCTGCGCGAGCACCTCGAGGACGTCGAGCGTTCCTGGGACACCGGGGAAGGCGCGGCCTCCGACGGAACGATCGTCTGGGAGCTGGTCGCGAACCTGAATTCGGCCACCGGCAACGACGGCATGCCGCGCGCCGAGGGCGTTCTCTTGCGCTACATGCGCGACCGGGAGGGCGACCTGCTCACGCGCTGGCGCACCGAAGGCGAGCGGGGATCCGAGTCGGCGCTGGTCGTGCTGAGTGAGGTCGCCGACTACCTGGCGAACGCCGGCCGCGTCTTCGAGGTGGAGACCGGTTACCTGACGACGGCCGATCACCGCGACTGGCGGGAGGCGCTGGACTCGGACGTCGCGCTGATGCTGGAGGACCGCGAGCGCGAGCTGTACGAGCACTGGTCGCCCGAGACGTCCGAGTTCGACCTGCTGGACCTCGAGACGGCGGCCAAGCGCGTGCTCGAGAAGGTCGACGAGCGCGGCTACCGCGACAAGATCAACGACGCGCCCGAGTTCGCGACCAAGCTGCGCGTGACGGTGCCGGACTCGTCGCCCTTGATCCGCGACCTCGAGCGCGCGCGTGTCATCATCGACCGCATCCGCCGTATGAAGACGCCCGCGGGCAGCTCGGCGGCTTCCAACGGGACGCTGGCGAAGTGGCTGCAGTCCTTCGCGCGGGGCTACGTGGGCAAGCGCGGGCTCGAGAACGACGGCAAGGGGCAGGCCGATCTCCTGGTGCGCGCGGTTCGGGGACAGGACCTGCCCGCGGCCGCGCTCGAGAAGAGCCGCGACGCGGGCGAGTACTACGCCGCGCGGGTCTACGAGGCCTTCTACCAGCGACTCGTCCGCGGTCTGCGCGAGCGCTACCTCGCGCGCTTCTCCGAGCTGGTCCTCGTCAACCAGAAGGATGCCATGGCGGCGCTCTTCGCGCGTTCGACGGCCGACATCGAGGACATCGACGAGGAGGTCGTCATGCGCCAGCTCGGCAAGCTGTGCGATCGCGGCGGCATCCTGGACGACCTGCGGGACGAGTTCTCGGTCGAGACGCTCGCGCTGCGGCCGGCGCCCGGCGCGGCTTATGTCGAGAACGCGGATCATTGGGCCTTCGACGCCTTCCTGCACGAGCTGCAGGTCTTCCTACGCGGCGACGAGGACGAGGTGTCGCGTGGCGAGGTCCAGATCACGCTGACGCCCGATCGCCTGACCTCGGATGCGGCGATCTGGGGCGATCCGGCCTACCCGTACTTCTACTTCCCCGCCGACTCGCTCGGGGGCTACGAATACCGCCAGGTCAGCTCGCGGATGGGGGAGCACACGCTGCCCTGGAACTTCGACGCGAACGACCGCAAGCGCTTCCGCCTGCGGTGGAGCGCGACGATCGACGAGGAGAACGAGTATCCCGACGACGCGAAGCTCGAGCTGCACGGCAGCCTGGCGCCGCTGTGTTTCGCCTGGAGCGGCAAGAAGAAGCCCGCGGACAAGCAGTGGATCGTCGACCTGAACCCGGAGGGCTCGAAGCGCAAGGCCTACTTCATCGTCGAGTTCGATCGGGACCTGCCCGAACCCCCGCCCTCGAAGCCGGACCGGTTGCAGTAGTGTTCAGCAGCCTTCGAAAGGAGCGCCGGCCGCTCCAGCTCTACGGCAAGCTGCCGATCGCGAAGGACTACCTGCGCATCGGTTGCGGCCAGGGCTCGGCCGCGGCCTGGCGCAGCTGGTTGGACCGCGCCTTCTCGCCGACGGGGACGCAGAGCTCGGCGCCGCTTCTGTTGTGGCCGGCGCGCTACGTCTACCAGGACGACGAGCACGCGCCCGTGCTCGGAACGGCTTGGCCCAGCAGCGACGCGGGCGGTCTGCGCAAGTTCCCCTTCAGCCTGCTGGTCGAGCGTCGCCCCAAGGCGCTCTTGAAGGACACGTGGCGTGGCTTCCCGCGCGGCGCGACGCTGTGGGGTGTCCTGCGCGATCTCTACGCCCGTCGCAGCAGACACGAGGACGCGCGCGACTACATCTCGGCCATGCGCTCGGAGGAGCTCGTCTGCGACCCAGTCGACGAGAAGGAGGCCAAGGGCGCGGACTTCCACGCTTGGACCCAGAGCCTTTTTCCCGCGGGACGTGACGGTCTCGAGGAGCTCTTGTCGCGTATGTGTCAGCTCGACCGAGACGGCTTTCGGGGTCCCTACCGCCTCCCGCTGGCGGCGGGCCTGCCGGTCCGCGATCAGGTGCACGCCTGGTTGACGGCGCTCTCGACCCTCGAGCTGCTCGACACCGATCGGCAACCGACGCTCGTCTTCCCGGACGCCGAGCGCGTGGCCTACGACTTCGACAAGCCGTTGTACCTCATGATCGTTCGCTCCCGGCCGACTCCGGACCTCGTCCCCTGGCTGACCTTGGTCGGCGACGAGCCCTTGTTCGAGGGCGACTTCGTGTGCACGCCGACGAAGGCCGAAGGCGTGCGTCCGCCATCGTCCGAATCCGTTCCTCCGCTCGCCGACTCGCTGCGCGGCCTGGTGATGCGCATCAAGGGGCGCACGCGTTCGTCGTGAAACGGCGGGCCGAAACGCGCATGGCAGCGCTCGCGCGGAGCCGTGTCCCCGTCTTTCGAGCGCTGCTCCACGATCCCCGCGCCCGGTGTGGATTTTTTTGCCGGGTATCCCGATTTGGGACTAAGCTCCCCGACGGGAAGCTACGATTAACCGCTGTCTCAGGTCACTGAGAGAGGATTCGTTCCGCCATGTCTTCCCCGCAAATCCTGGACTTCGGCCCGCTGCTGAACCCCATCGGTGGCGAACAGCCGGCGGGCGAGGACCTGCGGCAGGACATCTCTCCTGTCTCGGTCTACTACCAGGTCAAGGACGCACGCGCCGCGGCGCGTGCCGCGGAGCGCGCCAGTCTGCAGTCGGGCGATCTCGATCAAGGGCCGCCGGCCGAATGGCGCACGGTGTTGCAGGTCGCGCCCGACGTGCTGGCGACGCGCTCGAAGGATCTCGAGATCGTCGCCTGGCTGATCGAGGCCTTGTTGCGCCAGCACGGCTTCGCGGGACTGCGCGACGGCTTCCGGCTCGCGCGCGAGCTGGTCGAAGGCTTCTGGGATGGCCTGTACCCGACGCCGGACGAAGACGGGATCGCGACGCGCGTCGCGCCGCTCACCGGCCTGAACGGGGAGGACGCCGAAGGGACCCTGATCGGTCCGATCGGCATGGTACCGATCGTCGCGGAGAGCGACCGCGGACCGCTCGGCCTGTGGGAGTACCGCGGGGCGCGCGAGCTGGCGGCCATCGAAGACACGGCCGTCGTCGAGCAGCGCGTCGCCCAAGGCGCCCTGACGCTGGACCACTTCAACGCGGCGCTGGCTTCGACCGATCCGCAGGAGCTCCTGGACCTCGTCGAGGACGTCCAGCAGGCCCAGGACGAGTTCACGGCGTTGACGCGCGCGCTCGACGAGCGCTGCGGACACGACTCGCCGCCCTCTTCGAGCATCCGCAACGCGTTGCAAGAAGTCGCGGACCAGATCGAATTCATCGTCCGCGATCACATCGCCGCCCTGCGCGCCGCCGAGGCCGCACCGGCGCCGGTCGCCGAGGACGCGGCGGGAGCCTCCGAGGGTGGCGCCGCCCCTGCGGCCGCCGCGCCCGCGCCGAACCCGGGCGTCATCACGACGCGCGCCGAGGCCTTCGCGCTCTTGAAGAAGATCTCGAAGTACTTCCACGAGCAGGAGCCGCACTCTCCGCTCGCCTACATGATCGACCGTACCGTGCGCTGGGGCAGCATGCCCTTGACGAACCTCGTCGACGAGCTCATCCCGGACTCCTCGGCACGCGATCACTTCCACATGCTCACCGGCGTCAAGACCGGCGCGAACGCCCCTTCCCAGGACGACTAGAAGCCCCTTGAAGCAATCACTCGGGAGCAAGTCGGCCGGAAAGCGGTCCTTCGCCGCGCGGATGACGTCTTTTGCTGCGGCGCGGCACTCGCAGGCCGCACCGCGTCCACGAATTCGCCTGCGGTTCTCGGCAGCCCACGAGAGCGGTTGCCTTCGCCCTGGCTTCCGAAGCACTTCCTCCACGGGCTGCTAGAACCTGCCACCCAGAAACTCCGTATCGAGACCATGTCAAGCATTCATAAGAAGCTGGATCGAGTCCGGAAGCCCCGGGTCCACATCACGTACGAAGTGGAAACGGGCGGCGCAGCGATCAAGCGCGAGCTTCCCTTCGTCGTCGGCGTCCTCGGCGATTTTTCGGGCAACCCATCGACTCCGCTGAAGAAGTTGCGCGACCGCAAGTTCGTGCAGATCGATCGGGACAACTTCGATGAGATCCTCTCGAAGATGGAGCCCGAGCTGCAGATGAAGGTCGAGAACACGATCAAGGGCGACGGCAGCGAGATGGCCGTCAACCTGAAGTTCAACTCGATGGACGACTTCGAGCCGGCCAAGGTCGCGAACCAGATCGAGCCGCTGCGCAAGCTGCTCGAGACGCGCGAGAAGCTGAGCGACCTGTTGTCGAAGGTCGACCGCTCGGAAGAGCTCGAGAGCATTCTCGAGAACGTCCTGACGAACACCGAGGACCTGAAGAAGCTCCAGAACGAGCTCGGTCTCGGCGGTTCCGAGAGCGGTGGCGCTGACGGAAACGACGGGACGAGTCCCGACGGAGGTGAAGCATGAGCGGCATGGAAGAGAGCCAAGGGCAACCCCAGCAGGCCGCCGAGCAGACGACCGAGGCCGGTCCGAGTCTGCTCGAGCAAGCCATCTCGGCCACGAAGCAGACCAAGCCCGACCGCGCGCAGGAGCTGATCGAGGCCCTGGCTGGCGAGGCCATGAAGGGCACCGTCACGTGGGACAAGAACCTCACGGTGACCTTCAACAAGGCCATCCAGGCGATCGACGCGATGGTGTCGAAACAGCTCGCCACGGTCATGCACACCGAGTCCTTCCGCAAGCTCGAAGGCTCGTGGCGCGGCCTGCACCACATGGTCATGAACACGGAGACCGGCTCGACCTTGAAGGTCAAGGTCATGAACGTCTCCAAGCGCGATCTCTTCAAGGATCTCGACAAGGCGGTCGAGTTCGACCAGAGCCAGACCTTCAAGAAGATCTACGAGAACGAGTTCGGCACGCCCGGCGGTGAGCCCTACGGGGCGCTGATCGGCGACTACGAGATCACGAACCACCCCGAGGACGTCGATCTGCTGCAGAACATGTCGAACGTGGCGGCGGCGGGCTTCTGCCCGTTCATCACGTCGCCGGGACCGCAGATGTTCGGCTTCGAGAGCTGGGAAGAGCTGTCCAAGCCGCGCGACCTCGAGAAGATCTTCGAGTCGCAGGAATACGTGAAGTGGCGCTCGTTCCGGGAGACCGAGGACGCGCGTTTCGTCAGCCTCGTCATGCCGCGCACGCTCGCGCGACTGCCGTACGGCCAGGACACGAAGCCCGTCGAGGAGTTCAACTACGACGAGTTCGGAGACGGCAAGGCCGACCACGACCAGTACTGCTGGATGAGCGCGGCCTACGTGCAGGGCACCGTCCTGACGCGGGCCTTCGCCGAGAACGGCTTCTGCACCGCGATCCGCGGCGCCGAGGGCGGTGGCAGGGTCGACGGACTCCCGACGCACGTCTTCAAGAGCGACGACGGCGACATGGACATCAAGTGCCCGACGGAAGTCGGCATCACGGACCGGCGTGAGGCCGAGCTCTCGAAGCTCGGTTTCCTGCCCCTCTGCCACTACAAGAACACGGACTACGCCGTCTTCTTCGGCGGACAGAGCGCGCAGAAGCCCAAGGTCTACGACGACCCCGACGCCACGTCGAACGCCGCGATCTCCGCGCGCTTGCCGTACCTGATGGCAACGTCGCGCTTCGCGCACTTCCTCAAGGTCATGGCGCGCGACAAGATCGGCTCGTTCATGGAGGTCGCCGACTGCGAGACCTGGCTGAACACCTGGATCAAGGGCTATGCGAACGCCAGCGGAGGCGGGCAGTCGGTCAAGGCCAAGTACCCGCTCGCGCAGGCGCGCGTCGAGGTCAAGGAAGTGCCCGGTTCGCCGGGGGCTTACAACGCGATCGCCTATCTGCGCCCGTGGCTCCAGATGGAAGAGCTGACGACGTCGATGCGCATGGTCGCACGCGTTCCGAAGCAGGTCTGAGTCGGGTCGCCCGATGAAAGACAGGGGCGGAGATCTCTTCGCCGAGGTCTTGCTCGAGACGGTTGCGTCGGACGAGGCGCGTTCGACCCGTCTCGAGCGGTTCCACCGGGCCGTTTCGTGGAAGGAGGCCCTCGGCATCTGGCTCGACCGCAGGCCGGGTGAGCCCGTGCTCACGCGCGACGCCGTGTGCGCACGCCTCAGCCTCGACATCGCCGCGATCGACCGGCTGCTCGGTCGCCAGCTGGACCGCGTCCTGCACCACCCGCGCTTCCAGCGGCTGGAGGCTTCCTGGCGCGGGCTCGACTCGCTGGTCGAGGCCGCGACGCGCGGGCGCGGCATCAAGGTCCGCGTGTTGAGCCTGACCTGGGAGGAGCTCGCGAAGGACATCGAGCGCGCGATCGAGTTCGACCAGAGCCAGCTCTTCAAGAAGGTCTACAACGAGGAGTTCGGCACCCCCGGCGGTGAGCCCTTCGGCGTCTTGCTGGGCGACTACTTCGTCAGCCACCGCCCGCGTCCGGACCAACGCGTCGACGACGTGCGCGTGCTGCGCGGCGTGTCGGCTGTGGCGGCGGCGGCCTTCGCGCCCTTCATCGTCGGCGCGCACCCGGCCCTGTTCGGTGTCGACTCGTTCGCCGAGCTCTCGCGCGTCACGAACCTCCAGCGCATCTTCAAGCAGGTCGAGTACACGGCCTGGAACTCGCTGCGCGACTCCGAGGACGCGCGCTTCCTGGCGGTCACGCTGCCGCGCATTCTGATGCGCGAGCCCTGGGCCGGCGACGCGGGGCGCGAGGACGGCTTCTCGTACGCCGAGGACTGCACCGCGCCCGATCGTCAGGACTACCTGTGGGGCAACGCCTGCTACGCCTTCGGCAAGGTGCTCGTGCGCGCCTTCCTCGACTGCGGCTGGCTCGCGGACATCCGTGGCGTCGTGCCTGGCGTCGAGAGCGGGGGCCTCGTCGCCGACCTGTGCGTCCAGGACTTCGGGCTCGAGACGCGCGGCGTGGCCACGAAGATCTCGACCGAGCTCGTCGTCTCCGACGCGAAGGAGAAGGAGTACTCGGACCTGGGGCTCGTGGCGCTGTGCAGCTGTCACGGGACGCCGTACTCGGCCTTCTACGCGACGCCCAGCCTCCAGAAGCCCAAGCGCTTCGACCGCAAGGACGCCCAGGTGAACTCGAACCTGTCGGCGATGCTGCAGTACATCCTCTGCGTGGCGCGCTTCGCCCACTACATGAAGATGATCTGCCGCGATCGTTCGGGCTCCTACACGAGCGCTAAGGAGCTGGAGGACCTTCTTTCCGGTTGGCTCTACCAGTTCGCAATATCCGGAGAGGACGCCTCGACCGAACTGCAGGCCGAATACCCCCTGCGTGAGGCCTCCGTGGCGATCCACGACATCCCCGGAAAGCCCGGATCCTACTCCTCCGTCATCCACTTGCTGCCACACTTCCAGCTCGACCAGATGACCAGTTCCATCCGTCTGGTGACGGAGATGTTGTCCAACTAGCGCGTCTTCCACGGCCCGCCACCCGAATCATGGATGCCCAAGCTCTCTACAAGGAAGGCAAGCTCTCCGACGCCATCGCGGCGATGAACGCGGAGGTCAAGAAGCAGCCCGCGGACTTCGACGTGCGCGGACGTCTCTGCGAGCTGCTCTGCATCTCGGGCAACCTCGAGCGCGCCGACGCGCAGCTCGACGTGATGTCCAAGCTCGATTCGACGGCCGGACCGGGCGTGTCGCTGTTTCGGCAGCTGATCCGCGGCGAGCAGGCGCGCCAGGCGTGCCACAAGGACGGCAACGTGCCCGACATCCTGGCGCCGCTCCCGGAGACCGTGCAGCTGCGCCTGAAGGCCTCGACCTTCCTGCGCGCAGGCGACGCGAAGGGCGCGCTCGAGCTGCTCGAGCAGGCCGAGGAGGCGCGCTTGCCGGTGCGCGGGACCTGCGGCGACGTGGCCTTCGAGGACTTCCGCGACCTGGACGACATCGTCGGCGAGGTCTTCGAGGTCCTGACCAGCACGGGCAAGTATTACTGGATCCCGATCACTACGGTCGAGACGATCACGTTCCACGCTCCCGAACGCCCGCTCGACCTCCTGTGGCGCGCGGCCGACATGAGCGTGCGCGGCGGACCCGACGGGCGCGTCTACTTTCCGGCGATCTACGGCACGCCGTCCGAGGACGAGGACGAACGCATCCTGCTCGGCCGCGTCACGGAGTGGCTGGGCGACGAGGAATCCCCGGTTCGTGGCGTCGGTCTGCGCACCTTCCTCGTCGGGGAAGAGGCGCGCACCATGCTCGAACTCGAGAGCCTGACCTTCGAGCGCGACGAAGCCTGACGATGGCTGCCTCGAACCAGAGCAAGCGCCCGGTCCTCGCGTCCGTGCTCGATCGTCTGTTGGACGACGAGCCCGAGGCGCAGAAGGAGGCTCCGCAGAGCCCGGCGCAGCTCATGGTCCTCTTGCGTGACGCCGTGCGGCGCGACCTCGAGAACTTCTTCAACACGCGCCAACGCTGCGAGCCCGTGCCCGAGTCGATGACCGAGCTGGCGGGCTCGCTGTTGTGCTACGGCATCCCGGACCTGACCGGCGCCAACCTGTCGTCTCCGCGCCGGCGGCTGGACTTCCTGCGCTCGCTCGAGACCGCGCTGCGGGCCTACGAGCCGCGCTTCAAGAAGGTCAAGATCACCGCGCTCGGCTCGAACGACCCGGCCGACCGCTCGCTGCGCTTTCGGATCGATGCGCTGCTCAAGGCCGAGCCTGCGCCCGAGTCCGTGATGTACGACTCGCACCTCGAACCCGTCTCGCGTTCCTTCTCGGTGACGCTGTGATCCGATGAGCGACGAGCTGCTTCCCTACTACGATCGCGAGCTGGCGTACCTGCGTCGCGTCGGAGCGCAATTCGCAAAGGCGCACCCGAAGATCGCCGGGCGTCTGCGCCTGGGCGCGGACGCGGTCGAGGACCCGCACGTCTCGCGCCTGATCGAGTCGGTCGCGTTCCTGAACGCGCGCATCCGCAAGAAGCTGGACGACGACCTGCCGGAGATGACGGACGCGCTGCTGAGCGTCCTCGCGCCGCACCAGCTCGCGCCGATCCCGTCGATGTCCGTCGTGCAGTTCTCGTGCGACGCCGACCTGACGACTCACTACGACGTGCCGAAGGGCGCCGCGCTCGAGTCCGACCGCATCTACGGGCACCCCTGCACGTTCCGCACGAGCTACCCGACGCGCGTGTGGCCGCTGAACATCGCCGAGGCACGCCTGCGCGGCACGCCCTTCCAGGCGCCGCGGACGCCGTGGACCGGACAGGCCGCGGCCGTGATCCACCTGAAGCTCGTGACGACGAAGGGGCAGTGCCCGATCGCCGACCTGGACCCGCGCGAGCTGCGCTTCTTCCTGAAGGGCCAACCCGGTCAGCTTCACGAGCTGTACGAGCTGATCCTGCGGCACACGAAGGGCGTCGCCGTGGCGAGCTCCGCGACCGACCCGGCGCCGTGGACCGCGCGCGGTGACGCGTGCATCCGCCCGGTGGGCTTCGAGCCGGACGAAGCGGTCCTGGCCACCGACGGCCGCACGCATCCGGGGCACCGGCTCCTGACCGAGTTCTTCGTCTTCCCCTCGAAGTTCCACTTCTTCGAGCTCTTCGGTCTGGGCGCCGACAAGCTGGCCGAGCTCGAAGACGAGCTGCACCTGTTCCTGTTCCTGGACCAGGGCGCGCCCGAGCTCGAGGTCGCGGTGGGGGCGGAGTCCTTCGCGCTGGGCTGCACGCCGATCGTGAACCTGTTCCAGCGCCGGGCCGAGCCCGTCGAACTGAACCACCGCCAGAGCGAGGTGCACATCCTGCCCGACGCGCGCCAGCCAACGGCCAACGAGGTCGTCTCGATCGACAGCGTCGCGGCCGACTCGCGCGCGGGCGAGCACGTCGAGTACCGACCGTTCTACGGCATCGAACACGCCTTTGGCGACGGCCTCGACGAGGACCACGGCGCGTACTGGTACGCCTCGCGCCGCCGGCCGCCCCAGGCCGAGGACTCGAACGACGCGCGGACCGACGTCTACCTGTCGCTGGTCGACCTGGGCTTCGAGACGGCGGCGCCGGAAGACTGGGTCCTCACGACGCGTGTCACCTGCTCGAACGGCGACCTGCCCGCGCGCCTGCCCTTCGGCGGCGGCCAGCCCAAGCTGCACTTCACCGAGGGCGGCGGCGGCATCCAGGAGATCCAGTGCCAGGTGCCGCTGACGGCCGCCGTGCGGCCGGCGCAGAAGCGCGGGGCGATGTGGAAGCTCGTTTCGCAGCTGTCCTTGAACCACCTGTCGCTGGTCGGCGGCACGGAGGGCACGGCGGCGTTGCAGGAGATCCTGCGCGTCCAGGACCCCGTGCGCTCACCCGAGAACAAGAACGTCGTCGCCTCGCTCGCGAGCTCGAGCAGCCGTGCGGCCAACCTGCGCGTCGCCTTCCGCGGGCAATACGGCTTCTGCCAAGGCACCGAGGTGACGCTCGTGCTCGACGAAGAGCTCCTGCGAACCAGCGGCGCCTACCTGTTCGCCGCGGTGCTCGACCGCTTCCTCGGCGGCTACTGCGCGATCAACACGTTCGTTCAACTCGTGACCGTCTTCAAGGGACGGGGGGAGACCCTGCGATGGAAGCCGCGAGCCGGCGATCGGACACTGCTCTGATCCGGACGCTCGGGGCCCGGCCCTTCGCGTTCGAGTTCTTCCAGGCGGTACGCCTGTTGGAAGCGCGTAGCCTGCGTGACGGGGGCCACGGCGCGGTCGGGGGCGATGAGCGTCCGGAGAACGAGGCGGTGCGCTTTCGCGCCGAGCCGTCGCTCGCCTTCCCGTCCAGCGCGATCGTCAAGCTCAAGGATCCGCGCGACGCAGGCCGTAGCGGTCCGCCGGAGGCCTCGGTCAGCTTCCTCGGACTGATCGGTCCGAGCGGGGTCCTGCCGCACCACTACACCGAGCTCCTGATCCGTCGTCTGCAGCTGAACGACCGCGCCTTGCGCGACTTCCTGGACCTGTTTCAGCACCGCGCGGTATCGCTGTTCTTCCGCGCCTGGCGCAAGTACCGCTTGGCCTTCGACTTCGAGCACGAGGCGCTGACGACCGGCGGCGTCGACGACGCGACGCGGGCCTTGTACGCACTCGTCGGTCTCGGATCGGGCGGCTTGCGCGGCCTGGCGAGCTTCGAGCCGCAACACGCGGTCTACTTCGCCGGTGCCTTCGCGCGACCGACGCGAACCTGCCTGGGGCTCGCCGGAATGCTCGGCGACCTGCTCGGGATCCCGATCCACGTCGACCAATTCATCGGTCGCTGGATCCCGCTGGATCCGCTCGAGCGCACGCGGCTCGGCGGCGCGCGCGAGCCCGGCCAGCACGATCGCCTGGGTGCCGGAGCCATGCTGGGCGACCGAGCCTGGGACATCCAATCGAAGGTCAAGATCCGCGGCGGACCGATGGACTACCGTTCGTTCGAGCGCTTGCGTCCCGGCCAGGAGCTCTTGAAGCGGACCGAAGCGCTGACCCGGGCCTACCTCGGCCCCGGCATCGGCATGGACTTCGAATGGTCGCTCGAGTCCGGGCAGGTCCAACCCGCGCGGCTCGGCTCGAGCCCTTCCTCCGACCACCGTCTGGGCCGCTCGACCTGGCTAGAGGCTCGAACGCCCGACGATTACACTGCGACCGTCTCCTTCTCGTCCCATGCGTGATTCCAGCGCAGCGGGCCGGGCCTACGCGGTCGTTCCTTCCGATTCCCTGTCGATGCTGGAGAACGCATGGCGACGGTCAACCTCCGATCTCTCGTAGCCCACCTGAACGACACGACGCGCGCGGCGCTGGAAGGCGCCGCCGGTCTCTGTCTCTCCCAGACGCACTACAACGTCGAGATCGAGCACTGGTTGCTCAAGCTGCTCGAGGTGCCCCAATCGGATCTGCCGTTGATCCTGACTCACTTCGAGATCGATCCGGCGCGCGTGCAGCGCGACCTGGTTGCGGCGATGGAGCGGCTGAAGACGGGCAACTCGCGCGCGCCGGCGCTGTCGCCGGACATCGTCGAGCTGGCGCGCGAGGCGTGGCTGTTGGCGTCGCTCGAATTCGAGGCGGGGGCCGCGCGCAGCGGACACGTGTTCCTGGCGCTGCTCGAGACGGAGAACCTCGCGCGCAACGTGCTCGACGCCTGCGGTGCCTTGAGCGAGCTGTCGCTCGAGCGTCTGCGCAAGGGCTTCGGCGACATCGTCGCGAAGTCGACCGAGAGCGCGGGCGCGGCCGGCGGCGCGGGCGCCGACGGCAAGCCCGGGCCCAAGCCCGGCGCGAAGACCGGAGCGCTGGACCAGTTCACGATCGACCTGACCGCGCGCGCCAAGGCGGGCGAGATCGACCCCGTGCTGGGGCGCGACACCGAGATCCGCCAGGTGATCGACATCCTGACGCGCCGTCGCCAGAACAACCCGATCCTGACGGGCGAGCCCGGCGTCGGGAAGACGGCCGTGGCCGAGGGCTTCGCGCTGCGCATCGCCGAGGGTGACGTACCGCCGTCGCTCGAGGGCGTCGCGGTCCGCACGCTCGACCTCTCGCTCCTGCAGGCCGGCGCCGGCGTGAAGGGTGAGTTCGAGAACCGGCTCAAGAACGTGATCAACGAGGTCAAGGGCTCGCCCCAGCCGATCATCCTGTTCATCGACGAGGCGCACACGTTGATCGGTGCCGGCGGCCAGGCCGGTTCGGGCGACGCCGCCAACCTGTTGAAGCCGGCCCTCGCGCGCGGCGAGCTGCGCACGATCGCGGCGACGACCTGGGCCGAGTACAAGAAGTACTTCGAGCGCGACGCCGCGCTCGCGCGCCGCTTCCAGGTCGTCAAGATCGAGGAGCCGGACGAGGCCGTCGGCATCCAGATCATGCGCGGCCTGGTCGCGTCGATGGAGGGCCACCACAAGGTGCGCGTCATGGACGAGGCCGTGATCGACTCCGTGCGGCTGTCGATGCGCTACCTGTCGGGCCGGCAGCTGCCGGACAAGTCCGTCAGCGTGCTCGACACCGCTTGTGCCCGCGTCGGCCTTTCGCAGGCGGCGACGCCGCCGGCGGTCGAGGACTGCCACCGTCGCATCCGCGCGCTGGACACCGCGATCGGCGTGCTCGAGCGCGAGCAAGCGGCCGGTGGGGGCAAGCAGGACGAGGTCGCGGAGCTGCGCGGGGAGCGCGCCGAGGTCGAGGCCGAGCTCGAGGCGACGAAGGTGCGTTGGGCCAAGGAGAAGGAGCTGGTGGCCGTCTGCGGCCAGCTGCGCGCGCGTCTCGAAGGCACGTCCGAGGACACCGAGCCCCTGTCCGGCGAACAGCGCACCGCGCTCCAAGCCGACCTCGCCGCGCGCGAGTCCGAGCTGCGCGAGCTGCAAGGCGAGGAGCCGTTGGTCCACCCCGTCGTGAACCAGCAGGCCATCGCCGAGGTCATCGCCAATTGGACCGGCATTCCCGTCGGCCGCATGATGGGCGATCAGATCAACAGCGTGCTGAACCTGAAGGAGACGCTCGAGGAGCGTGTCGTCGGGCAGGACGCCGCGCTCGAAGCGATCGCGCAGAGCATCCGCACGAGCCGCGCCAACCTGACCGATCCGCGCCGTCCGATCGGCGTCTTCATGCTGGTCGGGACCAGCGGCGTCGGCAAGACCGAGACCGCCGTCGCGCTGGCCGAGCTCTTGTACGGCGGCGAGCAGAACATGACGGTCATCAACATGACCGAGTTCAAGGAGGAGCACAAAGTCTCGCTCTTGATGGGTTCGCCCCCCGGCTACGTCGGCTACGGCGAGGGCGGCATCCTCACGGAAGCCGTGCGCCGCAAGCCCTACAGCGTCGTGCTCCTCGACGAGCTCGAGAAGGCCCACCCCGGCGTCCAGGACGTCTTCTACCAGGTCTTCGACAAGGGCATGTTGAAGGACGGCGAGGGCCGCGACATCGACTTCCGCAACACGGTCATCCTGATGACGACCAACGCGGGGACGGACACGATCATGTCGCTGTATGCCGACCCCGAGACGATGCCCGACGCCGCCGGTCTGGCCGAGGCGCTGCGGCCCGAGCTCCTGAAGAGCTTCAAGCCCGCCTTCCTGGGGCGGACCACGATCCTGCCCTACTTCCCGCTGGGGGACGAGGTCATCAAGGGCATCATCCGGCTCAAGCTGGGCAAGATCGCCCGGCGGGTCGAGGAGAACTACGGCGCGACCTTCGAGACCACGCCGGAGCTGATCGACGCCATCGCCGACCGCTGCACCGAGGTCGAATCCGGGGCCCGGAACATCGATCACATCCTCTCCAGGACCCTGCTGCCCGAAATGGCGGCGGAATTCCTCGGTCGGATGGCAGCCGGCGGCGAAATCGACGCTGTAAGGGTGTCGGTCGGGACCGACGGCGCCTTCACCTACGAAATCGGGTGAGCCGGACCTCCCGCCCGGAAAAGAACGCACACGGTCCAGGCCGGCCGCCAGGCCCCCCCTGACCGCGACCATCCCAGAAACGCAACCACCTACCGACCTACCGATCAGGAGCTTTGAATCATGGCCATCTACATGCAGGTTTCCGGAGTCATCGGAGACGCCTCTCAGTCGAGCCACACCGGCTGGATCCCGCTGCAGAACGTCAAGCTGCCGACCGAGCGTCCCGACGTGAACACGAAGCCCGGCAACGTCACCGACCGGACCACCTCGGCGGTGGACTTCAAGGACGTCGAGATCACGAAGTTCATGGACCGGGCGAGCCCGGACCTCATGAAGTGGAACATCAAGGGCGACACACGCACCGTGACCATCGAGGTCTGCAAGGAGGAGGGCAAGCGCGTCCTTCAGCTGGTGCTCTCCAACGTCATCCTGACGAACTACGACTCGGACTCCGACGAGGAGGGCAAGGTGGAAGAGAACATCTCGCTCGACTACACGAAGATCGAATACAAGTACACCGCCTACAACAAGGATCAGACCGAGGCCGACACCTACGTCGCTTCGTACGACCTGGAAACGGCTGCCGCTCCCGCCTGATCGGAAGCGGATTGCGGGCGACCGCGGGGCGTGTGTCCCGCGGGCCCGCCTGACCGTCGCTGACGACGGCCACGGAGACGAACGTCTCCACCGAACACGACCACCACCCGAACTACGAACCGATCCACGCACGCGAACGACCGAGAGCACGCCATGCCCCTCTACATGAAAGCCGGAACCATCCAAGGCGACGCCGGCCAGGGTTCGGCGCATTCGGGTTGGATCGTTCTCGAGAGCTGCGACTTCGAGGTTCAGGTGGACGTCGACACCGTCGGGGGCGACGGCAAGGAATCCGCTCCCAAGCCCGAGCTCGTCCCCGTCAAGGTCCGGAAGCGGGTCTGCAGCGCCAGCCCACGCCTGATGGAGTGGATGGTGAAGAAGAGCTCGGTCGACGAGGTGACGATCGAGTCCTGCCGCGACGACGGCCAGTGCATGCTGCGCTTCGTCCTGAAGGACGTGCTCTTGAAGGACTACTCGATGCGGACCGGGGACGCGGGCACTCTCTTCGACGACCTGCGGCTCGCCTACTCCGAGGTCCGCATGGAGCAGATCTCGTTCGACGCCGACAACAAGGCCGTGCAGGGTGTACCCAACCGCGCGTCCTACCGGGAACCCCGGAGCGAGTGAGGACGGAACGATGGCGACCTACATGCGCGTTTACGAGGTCGGCGGAGGCCCCGACAGCATCAAGCTGAAAGGCAACGCCAGCCAGGGCGGCCATGAGAAGTGGATCGAGTTGGAGGGCTTCGCCTACGGCGCCGGCGACGGCGACGGTTCCGACTCGCGCATCTCGATCGAGAAGGTCGTCGACGGCTCGAGCTGCGGGCTCCTGGACTGGGCCACGAAGGGCGAGACCTACGACCTGCAGATCGACTGCTGCCGCGAGACGGGCGACCCCTTCATGCGGGTCTTTCTGACGGAAGCGCGCCTGTGCGGCTTCAGCTCGAACGCGACGCCCGACGGCGTGACCGAGTCGGCGGAGATCCTGTACGCCAACCTGCGGATGGAGTCGCTGACCCACGAGAAGGACGGCCAGGTCAAGCCGATCGCCTCGGCCAGCACGGGCATCAGCGACCGCCTGTCCCGCACCGAGGGCGTCGTCGTCCTCGACCTGGACAAGCGCCTCGCGGGCGACGGTGCGAGCGACGACGGTCCTGCGCTCGACCTCGAGGTCACCGAACAAGAGGACCGGGTCCTCTGGATCAAGCCCGTGAGCGGCGTCGAGTTCGAACTCGAGTCGTTCGTCGGTGAAGAGGCCCTGTCGCGGACCTTCCGCTTCCAGCTCGAGCTGATCTCGGAGAAGCTGGACGTCAAGCCCGAGTCGTTGATCGGCCAGAAGGTGACCTTCGGCATCGACGACGACGCCAACGCCGGCGCGGACACGAAGCGCGGCAAGCGCAACTTCAACGGCATCGTCCAGTCGCTGCGCAGCGGCCTGACGAAGGACGAGAAGCGTCGCTATTCCGTGGTGGTCGTGCCCGAGTTCTGGTTCTTCAAGAAGCGCCACGACTGCCGCATCTTCCAGAACAAGTCCGTCAAGGACGTGATCAAGGACGTCTTCACGAAGCTCTCGTTCTCGGACTACCGGCTGGACCTGCGCGAGTCCTATCCGGCGCTGGAGTACTGCGTCCAGTACAACGAGTCCGACTTCGACTTCGTCCACCGCCTGATGGAGGAGAACGGGATCTTCTACTTCTTCTCGCACTCCGACGGGAAGCACGAGATGGTCCTGGCCGACAGCAAGACGGCCTACGCCTACGCCGCTCAGAAGGACGTGATCCAGACCTCGGGCTCGGCCGAGAAGAGCTGCATCCGCGCCTGGAGCCGCCACTTCACGCAGATCTCGGGCAAGACGCTGTTCCGCGACTACGACTTCACGAAGCCGTCGGACAAGCTCGAGGCCACGGCCGACACGAAGGTCAAGCTGGACGGCGTCGCGAAGTACGAGGTCTACGACTACCCCGGGTTGTACGAGGACGTCCAGGGCGGCCGCACGCGCGCCAAGGTCCGCATGGAGGCCGAGGAGGCCGGCTACGACGTGGCCGAGGGTTCCGGCACCTACGAGTCCTTCTCGCCCGGCCTGAAGTTCAAGTTCGAGTACCACGAGAACTCGGCCGAGGAGAAGCAGGAGTTCGCGCTGATCGCCGTGCGCCACAAGGTGGTGCAGCTGGCGCGCTCCGACAAGTCGACCATCTCCTACTCGAACGAGTTCCGCTGCATCCCGAAGGACGTCCTGTTCCGTCCCGAGAGCACGACGCCGCGCCCCTCGATTCCGGGCCTGCAGACCGCCAAGGTCGTCGGCACCTCGGGCGAGGAGATCGACACCGACAAGTACGGCTGCGTCAAGGTCAAGTTCCCCTGGGACCGCGCCTCCGAGGCGAACGAGAACAGCTCGTGCTGGATCCGCGTCGCGCAGCCGAGCGCCGGCAAGAACTGGGGCTCGATCATGCTCCCGCGCATCGGCATGGAGGTCGTCGTCCAGTTCGAGAACGGCAACCCCGACCGTCCGATCGTGACCGGCACGCTGTACAACGCCGAGTACATGCCGCCTTACGCGCTGCCCGACAACAAGACGCAGTCCGGCTTCAAGTCGCGCTCGAGCAAGACCGGCAAGGCCGAGGACTTCAACGAGCTGCGCTTCGAGGACAAGAAGGACAGCGAACAGATCTACATGCACGCGCAGAAGGACATGGAGCGCGTGGTCGAGAACGACGACACCCTGACCGTCGGAAAGGACGACGAGGGCAGTCAGACCGTCACGATCGAGAAGGACCAGACCATCACGATCAACAAGGGCAAGCGCGCCCTGACCGTGAAGGAAGGCGACGCGAGCGAGACCGTCGAGGCAGGCGACCGCGCCGTCACCGTGACGAAGGGCAAGGACACGAAGAAGGTCGAGGGCGACCGTCTGGTCGAGGTCGCCAAGGGCAAGGACACCCACAAGATCAAGTCCGGCGACCGTACCGTCGAGCTGGGCGCAGGCAACGACAAGCTGATGATCAAGCAGGGGAATCAGACGACCGAGCTCGGCATGGGCAACGTCACGACGACCCTGAAGATGGGCAACCAGACGACCAAGCTGAAGCTTGGCAAGTCCACCCTGGATGCCATGCAAGGCATCGAGCTCAAGGTCGGCCAGAACAAGATCAAGATCGATCAGACCGGCATCACCATCTCCGGCCTGCAGATCAAGATCGAGGGCAAGATCCAGACCGAGGTCAAGGGCCTCATGTGCACCGTCAAGGGCGACGCGATGCTGCAGGCCAAGGGCGGCATCACGATGCTCGGCTGAGCGCGAACCGACGACCATGCACCCCA
>JAJDEW010000091.1 GCA_029259595.1 Planctomycetota bacterium
ATGATCTCCGCCCTCAACGACCTGATCTTCAACCTGAAAGAGAACCGCACCTTCACCGAGATCCTGAGCGACCGCGTCCCGACCGTCGGCGCCCTCTTGACCGGCTACGTGCTCGGCTTCCGACGCGGTTAGGCAGCAACCGGGTCGGGAACAAGAGGATCCTGCGCCTGGTCCGGAAGTGGCTCAACGCGGGCGTAATGGAAGGGGGGAAGGGGGGGAGTCGAGTCGTTCGTCAAATGGGTACGCCACAAGGCGGCAAGTCTCGACCCCAGCTCTGAGGGGTGACGTAGGGAGCCGTCGTCAGAAGCGGCCCACGGTCAAATCGAAGGCGTTGTGGAGCTCCAACCGGAAGGGCTCGTGAAAACGGCCGCGGCCTGGGCGGACAAGGCGCGTCCGCTCAAACTGCAGTCGTTCGGGATCAGGACCTCGTGGGATCCAGAGGCCAGGCGGGTGAGGACGTATGGAGGCCGGCACAAGAGCTCGCCGAAGGGAGTCGGCATCGCCAATGTTGTTGGATTCAGGGACAGAACCAAGACGCTCATGGAAGCTCCGGAGGAAGACAAGTCCACCGTGCACGTCCACGTCTGGCCCAAGACGGGCGCTCCAGGGGCCGCGAAGCCCGCTGGGTTCGTGCCGGAGCCGTTGCGAACCTGCAGCGATGAGGATGCCGGAGCGCAGGCCTGAATGGGGTAGACGGTGTCGTTCAATAAGTTTCCGAGGACGATGTTCCCGGCAGGGTCGCAGTCGATGCCATAGGGGGCGATGTCGTCGAGAATCAGACCGTGGGTGTCCACCACGGTGACCGTGCCGTCCGGGGCGACTTGCAGAAGGTTTCCCGGGACCCCCACGAACCCAAAACTCGGAACGAACACATTGCCGAACGCGTCGGAGGCCATGGGGCCGGAACCGAAGTGTCCCTGGCCGGGCCCGGCGCCAAACTGATCGACGGCGACCGAAACATTGCCGGTCGGATCGATTCTGAAGACGTCATACGAGCACTCGGAAACGTAGACATTGTCCATCGGATCGACGACCACCCCCCAGCCACCCGACAAGCCCAACGTGCTCTCGTCCATCAGGAGGTCGATGTCTCCCCGCGAGGAAATTCGAAACACGCGTGCCAGGAAAAACTCGCCTCCCACAACGTAGACGTTGCCCTGGCTGTCAACATCGATTCCGACGGGCCGAATGACTCCCGATTGCCCGTCCCCCGATGCGGTCAAGAGCAGGTCGATGGTCAGGTCGGGTCGGATCCGCACGGCCGTGCGGCTGGAGCGTCCGGTTGCATAGAGATTCCCGAAGGCGTCGAGGGCCAAGTCGCCGGGGGTTGCGACCAAGGGTGAGCTATCCACGATCTTGGTGATGGTTCCATCCAGACTGACGCGAAAGATCCCGGTCGTCTCGGAGACGTACACCGTGCCCGTGGCCCGGTCCACCTCCATGAACGTAGGGCGGTCCAAGACTCCACCTTGGCCGTCCCCCGTTGCATCCAGGATCTCGTGGATGGAGCCGTCCGGGTCGACTCGGAACACATTGTTGGAGAAACTTCCGACGACAAAGGTATGCCCGAAGCTGTCGACGCCAACAGCAGAAGGGCTCTCGAGGAGGTTTCCTTGTCCATCTCCACGACCATCAATCAATAGAGTCGAAGCCTGGGCGCCAAGTCCCGAGAAGAGGATCCAGACATATAGGAGTGTGTTGCTCATGGCTGCTTCCTTGGCCTTAGTATCCCGCCTGTCCCTTTGGAATCATGACGACATCGCTTGCACTCCAAACACTGGTGCCGTTGCAGTCACCTTTCCACACGTACTGAATTGCTCGAGTGTGCGCAGGATCGTCTGGCGTTCAGCACGTGCTTCGAGCACGCTTGGTTCTCGAGTCGAGCACGGCCTGGCTGCGGGCGCAAGAGGCTGCTTGAGCGAAGCGGCATCGACGCACACGGAGGAGCCAGTGAGGGGTTCCAGTGTCGGCGCGGGCCGCGGTGCGCCAGCCTCGCGAACTACGCAAGCGCGCGTGGTCCAGCCGGTACGCGGCCTCGACGAGGCACTGTTCTTCCTGCCGACCGCCAGGTGACGCAGGTCGCGCTCGGAGTCGTTGTTGTGGATCGACAAGCGCGGATCGCCGAGGAAGACAGGGAGCGTCCTGCGCTGAGACATCAGATAGCCGCTCGCGTCATGCGGCACGCAGCGGCGATCGTTGTCGGTCGATGAGCGCGACGTTCTCGATAGGGTCAAGACGATCTCTCTCTCTCTCTCTCTCTCTCTCTCCTTGTCTGAACCCGGAGTGGTTGCGCGGATCAATGAGATCCGATTGTGAAGTCAACGGCATTCTGAAGAACAAGGGCCGCTACTCCTGGGCCGGTGACTACCGCAGCCTGCGCGGTGAATGGGGCCCCGACGAGCGAGCAGTCATCGGGGATACCAATAACTTGTGAATCGAGCCCGACCTGACTGTCCCACGGCGGCGCTGCCAGCAGGAACCCGAAGCTGGTCGGGATTGAGGTCCCGTTCTTGGAAAGGACCAGGACGCTGAACTCTGTCGGCTGCACCGCGACACTGAGCTCCCAATCGAATCCGATTCTGGGAAGCTCGCTGAAGGTCAACCCCCTTGGATTGGCCCCCGCGTTCCTCGGTGTTGCTGCGCCGAGCCGTGGTCCGCAGTTTTTGTAGCCAACGACCCTTTGGTTGTCGACGACGTAGACATTCCCGAGGTTGTCCGCGGCGACATCATACGTTGCTGCCAGGTTTGCTGGGCCGATCAGCTCTCTTCTTGTCCCCCTGGGCCTCCACCTGGTCACGTTGTCGGAGAATTGCCCAGGCACGTAGAGGTTGCCTGAAACATCAACATCGAGATGTCGTATCTCGAGAGGGTCTCCAAGTTGGTTGAGCTGCTCGACCGTCCCGTCAACGTCAAGTCTATAAACCAGCTCAGACCCCGTGACGTAGACGTTCCCGTGTCCGTCACCGTCGATCGCGTACATCTGCAAGGATGACATGACTTCTGTCACTGATCCGGTTGCGCCAATCTTCAGGAGGTTCGCGCTTTGGTTGCCCGCTGCGTACACATTTCCAAGACCATCAGCGAACAAGCCAACTGGCTCGAACAAAAATGGAGCGCTGGTATTGGCAAAGACCAAGGAGACGCTGCCCGTAGGGGAGACCTTGAAGATGTTCTCAGAGAGAAGGCCAGAAACGAACAGGTTGCCGAGTGGATCGACCGCCAGTTCTGTCGGTCCATTCAACGAGGCTCCTTGCCCGTCCCCAGTCCGATCTACGACTTGGGTGATGAGGCCAGACGGTGAGATGCGAAATACGTTGTCGCTGACTCCGCCAGCCACGAACACATCTTCGTTGACACCCACAACGACCCTTGTTGGTGAAATCAGGCCGTTGCCTTGTCCATCGCCGTTTGCGTCGATCAAGGTTGTCATGCCGACTCCAGGCGTTACACGAAAGACGATCTCATAATTGTTGGAGAGGACGTACACAACGCCCGTATCCGAAGCCGCAAGGGAATCGACGAAGAAGTTTGGAAGGCCTGGGTCTAGGCCGTTCGGCCCTATGAGCTCAAATACAGTTTGGGCATGAACCCTGAACGTGAGGGTGAGAAGAGCGAGTAACGCGATTGCTTTCGTGACCACGCAAAGCCTCCTTTAGTCGAGATTCCGATCACGACCGTATCAGCTGGCAACGCGATCGCCTAGAGCCCTCGAAGAGAGCGCCCTCTCAGGTCTCAGGGCAGCCCGCCGTGGAATGTTGACGCACGATTGCAAGCGGAAGGGCAAGAGCTCTTCGCTTCGGCGAACCTGTTGCACACCGTCAGGCGGAGCCCACTAGTGAGTGGCGTCGGCCTGTTCGCGGGAGGTCGCGCTCGCGGGGCGGCGGAAGCGGGACCACAACCGGTAGCAAGCGAAGAAGGTGCCGAGCAGGTAGAAGCCGAGGATCCAGGGGAAGCTGGCGGGGAGGCGTGGTTGGGGAGCGCGGTTGGCGGTCAGGACGAGGTGCTGGACCCAGACCAGGAAGAGCGTCGTTGCGCAGGTGAAGCCGTGGCTCCAGGTCGTCAGGGCGGCGAGCGTCGCGTCGCGGCGTTCGGGGGCGAGCCAATGGTCGCGGTGGGGCAGGTTGACGAAGGCGTGGGGGAGGCGGCGGAAGAGGAACGGGGCGAGCGAGAGGAGGCTTACGATCGTGACGAGGACGACGATGGAGACCGCGAGGGCGGCGGACTTCGGCATCGTCGCGACGGCCGTCCCGTCCGAGGCGAAGGTCGTGGCGATGTGGGCGGGCAACTCGCGCCCGACGAGCCAGGTCTCCGCGACCGAGGCGAGCAGTGCGATCGACGTGAGCAGGACGAGGGCGCGGGAGCGGGTCATGGGCTCCTTTTCGTCGGGTGGCAGCGGCGTGCTTGAACTCGGTCCGTCGTCGCTCTCCGAGGACGGGTCGGGATCCGCCCGAGACCTGTCGGGCGCGTCCGCCCGAGTCGCTCGCGGCTCGAAGTCGTCACCGCTCGAGCGCGAACTCCCTTCCCGGTCCACCCGCAACGGGGCTTCGTCGGTTAAGGTCGCCGTTCGCGTTCCCTCGACCCTCGAACTCCCTCGCTACCATGATCCGGACGTCGTTCTCGCTCGTTTCCCTCGCTTCGACCGCGCTCCTCGTCGCGGCTCCCTCGTCCGCCCAGGACACGATCTGGACGCTCGCGGGCTTCACCGTCGATTCCTACGGGCAGGTGACCGACGTCATCGGCGACGCGGACGGCGACGGCTTCGCGGAGATCGCCGTCGGGGCCTGGCGCGACGACAACGGAGCCCTCGCGGACGCGGGCACGGTGTTCGTCTACTCGGGTGCGACCGGGACGATCCTGTACGCGTTGCAGGGCAGCGGAGCCGGCGATCACGTGGGCTTCGGCTCGAGCGGCGCGGGCGATTCGAACGGCGACGGCTTCTATGACATCTGCGTGGCGGGCGACGAAGACGACGTGACCGGTGTCGGGTCCAATGCCGGCAGCCTGCAGATCATCTCCGGCGCCGACGGAGTCTCGGTCTTGCAGACCTGGACCGGGACCGCGGCCAACGACCTCTTCGGCTGGTCGACCGTCGCGGCGGGCGATGTCGACGGCGACGGGATCGACGACATCGTGGTCGGCGCCTTGCTCGACGAAGACGTCGGGACGCCGGGCGACGCGGGCTCGTTGACGGCGATCTCGGGCGCGAACGGAACGATCATCCACCGGGTCTACGGCTCGGTGGCGGGCGGCCAGTTCGGCAACCGCGTCGGGCGGGCGGGCGACCTCGACGGCGACGGCAAGGCCGAGATCATGGGCACGCAGGGCAACCGGGTGCGGATCTTCAAGGGCAGCGACGGGCTGCTCCTGCGCGAGCACACGATCACGTTCGGCGGTGCGGCGGGCTTGCACGTGTCGGGCGGCATCGACACGAACGGCGACGGCTTCGACGACTACCTGATCGGTCGTTCGGGACTGAACGGCAACACGGGACAGGTCGAGGTCCGCTCGGGCTTCGACGGCAGCCTCCTCTACGCCGTCGATGGCGACGTCGCGGGTGACGCCCTGGGCGCGTGCGTCGTCGGCGTCGGTGACATCGACTGCGACGGCTACGGCGACTTCGCGGCCGGCATGACGGGCTCGGACGTGGCCTTCAACAACGCGGGCGGCGTGCGCGCGTACTCCGGCAAGACCGGGAACGTGATTAGTACCGTCTACGGCGACGACGCGGGCTACCAGCTCGGCTTCGCGATCGGCGGCGGCCATGACGTGAACGGCGACGGGAGCCCGGACGTCGCGGTGTCCTCGCGGATTCGCGCGCGCGTCAAGGTCGTGTCGTTCGTTCCCCAGGGGCTCGAGCCCTTCGGCACGGGCACGCCGGGTTGCGCCGGCGAGCAATCGATCCTCGCGAACTCCGTCCCGGCCGCCGGCAACGCCGGCTTCACGGTCTTCTCGAACCACGCGCCGCCGGGCTTGCCCGCCTTGCTCGCGATCTCGACCGCAGCGAACGTGGCCGGCTTGCCGTTCCAGGGCGCGCTCCTGCACGTCGGGCTTCCGGCCAGCTTCTTCGACGTGCAGGTGACGCCGGCGGCCGACTCCATCGGGTCGCTGGCCGCGCCGGTGCCCATCCCGAACGATCCGAATCTCGTCGGCACGACGCTGACGTTCCAGTTTGCGACCCTGTGGCCGCTGGCGACCTGCGGGCTCGAGCTGACGACCTCACGCGGGCTCGCCGTTACGATCCAGTAGGCGCGGAGAGCGGCGGGCTTTTTCCGAAGTCGCCGTCGACGGGCCGCGTCCGGGTCCGTCTGGGCGGTGGTCTTCCATGAAACGGCTCCCCGGAATGGTCCTGGCCTTCGCCGCCGGCGTCGGCGCGTCGTGGGTGACGCACGCGCTCCTGCGCGCGCGCGCCTCTCCGTCGGACTCCGTGGCTCTGCCTGCGGTGCGTCCGCGCATCGACGTGCCCGCGGAGCAGGCGTTGCGCGTCGACGAGCCGCGCGGTGACATGTTGCTCGGCTTCCGTTCGCTCGAAGAGCGACTGGACGGGGTCGAGGCCGCTCTTCGACGGCTCGAAGCGGCGACTGCGGCGTCGGACCCGAACGCCGCCCGGCAGCCGCTCGTCGAGCCTGCGACCCTCGCACAGCTCGGTGCGGCCGTCGAACGGTTGGAGGCGGCGATCGAGCTCCTGCGCGCGAACGCGAAGGCCTCCGTCGCTGCACCCGATCCGAATGCGCTCGTGGCCGCGCACCCCGAACCGGACTGGGAAGCGCTCTGGGAGCTGATGGACCTCTGGCGCGTGGACGAGAAGGCGGCGCTGCAACGCGTCCAGCTCCTGGACCAGGAAGCGCTGTTGCGGACCTTCGGCTCGCCGACCGAGCTCTGGGGCAACGAAAAGGGCGTGCACTGGATGTACGGCGAAGGCTTCGACCCGGTCGACGAGATCTACCGGCAAGAGGTGTACATGCGCTTGAACGAAGGCGTCGTCACGGTGCTCGGTGTGAAGGAGCGCTGAATTCCACCGAGAGGCGCGTGCTGCGCGTCACGGTCGGAAAGCGTTGTCGTAAGTCCGCCCGAACGGCGGCTGTGAGCCGTCCACTCCCTGGACTCCCGCACTCGAGGAAGCCTTCTCATGCAACCCCGACCTTTCGGTTCCGTTCTGTCCCTGGGTCTCGCGTCCGCGCTTCTGCTCTCGGCCGCTCCGCGCAGCGGCGGTGGCGACGACTTCGACCTCTTCCTGGATTCCACCCTCGCCTTCGATGCCCGTGAAGGCGCGATCACGTTGCCGTTGCACCGCGGCTTCTTCCAAGGCGAGGAGACCTTCTACGTCTTGACCGCCTCGTCGAGTCGAGACGACGCGCGCGCCCGCGGTTTGAACTGGGCGCCACGTCTGAAGAATGCCCTGGGCCACGGCAACGCCGTGCAGCACGTCGGCGTGCGCAACGGCGGCTTCACCTTCGTGGGCTCGGTCGACTTCTCGCCCGAGCGCGTCATCGTTCCCGGACCGCTCGGATTCCCGCCGGACGTCGCGAAGCCGGGCTCGGTCGGCGACGCGAGGTACTCCGCGCTCGTTACGACTGGAAACGGCGTCGTGCTGAACGCGCCGATCGTGGCCAACCGCACGGGCGTGCACGATTCGGTGGCCGAGCTGGACATCGATCGGATGACCGTCACCTTCGAGCTGATCGAAGGCCGCTACCACGACGACCGGATCCTCTACATCAGCACCGAGGCGTCCGACCCGCCGACGGCCGCGCTCGAGGCTTCGACGTACGCCCCGGCGATGAACGACATCCCCGGCCTGGGCTCGAACGACGAGCGTACGTCCGCCCGCGCCGCGATCGTGCCGTTCGTGAACGGAGCGACGGGGCGTGACAACCCGGACCGGCAGGGGCTCAACTCCGCGCTGCTGGGCGAGGGCTCTCCGCTCAACGTCACCGAGATCCATCCCCGCAACCGCGGCAAGATCCCGATCTACTCGCCGATCTGGGACGTGCATCCGGCCGTCTGGACCGAGAACGCGATCCGCCGCGGCGAGCGCCAGCGCATCGAGCACCACGAGGACATCGCCGATCTCGTCGAGGACGGCTGGGTCGTGAGCGGCGGCAACGGTCCCCGCAACCCCGAGCTGGGTGGCCTGCGGGCGGGCGGCTTCATCGTCAATTGCCCCATCATGGCGATCGACTGAGCGGCGGTCTTCGCACCCCCGAGCGCCGCAGACGCAACGAGCGTCGTCTGCGGCGCTCGTTGCGTTTCAGGCGCGCGGTCAGGCGTCGTCGCGCTCCAGGACCAGCGTGCGAAGCAGCTCGAGATCGCGCGTGGCCTCGTCGTGGCGAACCGTCTCGATCGTGAGCTCGTCCTCGCCGAGCACGAGGATCTCCTGCCAGCCGGAGGACGCCGTCGGGTCTTCGAAGACGAAGGCTTCTCCGTCGCTGCGGCCGCGCGCGGAGCGCAGCACGGTGTCCGAGCTCGAGAGTCGCCAGCTCTCCCACGCACCGCTGCGGCTCACATAGCCGCGAACGGTCAGGCGCTCGTCCCAGTCGGAGTCCGGTCCGGTCCGCGTCCGCACGACGTCCAGGACGAGGCTGTCCTTGCTCAGGAGCTTGCTCCGCAGGCGCGCCTCACGTTCGGTGCCCGCGGCGTCGATCTCGGTCCCCGTCCAGGAACCGATCAGGGCGTCGAGCGCGCGCGCCTGCGGGTGAGGGGACAGGGGGCCTGTGGTCCACGCCGTCCGGAAGAGCTCGTCTTGCGTGACTTCGCTCGCGTCGCGCGTGCGTGTGAACTCCATGATCCAGTCGGTCATCCAGGTCCTGCCGCCGTCGCTCGTGGACGCGCTGTCCCAGCGCACGCTCCTCGCCAACGCATCCGAGAACGAATAGCGCGTGCGGTTCGGACCCGCCGTCGTCGTGAAGAACTCGCCGCGTCCATGACGAAAGCTCCCGGACAGGCGACCGAACGTGCCGTTGCCGTCCGTCGTCCAGTTCAGGAGCAGGCTCCAGCGCTGCGCCTCGGGATCCCAGGCCCGCAGGCTGAAGCCGTTCATGAAGCCACCACGGAACGGCCCCGCCCATTCCTCCAGGATGGCCGCGCCCGCGCACACCGGCGTGATGCGCGCCCGCGTTCGATCGCCGTCCGTCCAGAGCCCGTCCGGTCCGAGGTGGCGGTTCTGGACCGACCACTCGCCGACCCAGAAGTCGAACTGGCGGTGTGGATCGGAGTCGGTGTCCGGATCGATGTGGGGGGAGCTCGAGGCGAGGAGGGCGGCGGCGAGAACGAGCGCATGCATGGTGCGATCGTAGCCCGAAGGGGGGTGGCGCGGACCGCTCGGAGGCGGGCGTCGGTGCGCCGCGGGGGAGTTTCACGTCGAGTTGACGGCGCTCGAACGGGGGAGCGACCGCACGGGCAATTCCGAGCCGCGCGCGCGAGTGGCGTGACGCAAGAATTCGCTGCCTGGGTCTGGTGGCCTTGCGTGCGTGGCAAGGCGCAGCGACGACGCGTCTTCGTGGAGACTCGGAGGAGCTGCAACGTGGCCAGGGGCGGAAGGACGCCAAAGAGTTGTCGCGAATCCTGGCGTCACCCCACTAGATTGGCGCGCCCCCGGAGTCTCCAGGGACTGCGAAACTTGATTGGTGCACGCCCGGCCGAAGTCGTTGCAGGGACCGAGCTCGAGCCCCGTTGGGCCCGTTCGGGGCCTGGCGCGCGCGACGGGTGGCGCCAATCGATGGTTGCGGTCTTTCCACGCGCGATTTCGGGCCCGTCCCGCGACCGGGCCACCACCCAATCGGCTCAGTCCCCTCGGAGAGCCCCCATGATGATGAGTCGGATCGATTCGACCCCCGTCCGCCCTGGCCTGCGCCTCGCGCCGCTCCTCGCCTTCCTGGCCCCGCTCGCCCTCGGGTCCCTGGCCTGTGCCGCCACCGCCCAAGCAGCGCAGCGCGGAGCCGGCCAGCGCGTGACCTACGACGTGCTCCTGGACGAGCCTCAGACCCAGATGGTGCGGTTCGCCTTCGAGTTCCCCGCGCAGGGCGAGGCCGAGGTGGTCTCGTTGCCCGTCTGGCGCCCCGGCCGCTACGAAGTGCTCGATCCGGTCGGCACCCTGCGCGACGTGCGCGCGTTCTCGGAGGCGGGGGACGAGCTGACCATCCACAAGATCGACAAGACCTCGTGGCGCGTGGAGACCGCGGGCGTCGAGCGCGTTCGGCTCAGCTACGGGATCTACGCCAACTCGATCGGGGACCGCACGCGCCACGTGGATGCGACGCACGCCTTCCTGTCGGGCTCGTCGGTCTTTTTATTCACCGAGCGGCTGCGTCAGGCCGAGGTCGAGGTACGGCTCGTGATGCCCGAAGGCTGGCAGGTCGCGGGCGGGCTCGAGCTCGCGGAGGGCAGCGCGCGGACGCTGGTCGCGCCGAACTACGACGTGCTGGTCGATTCGCCGATCGAGGTCGGGTTGCACGATCGCGTCGTCTTCGAGCACGAGGGTGTGCCGCACGAGATCGTGATCTGGCCCCAGGGGATCGATTTCGACGAGGAGCACCTGGTCGGGGACTTTTCGAAGCTCGTCGCCGCGCAGGCCGCGATCTTCGACCGCCTGCCGTACACGCGCTACGTCTTCCTGGTCCACGCCGGAGCCGGGGGCGGAGGGACCGAGCACCTGAACAGCACGATCATGCAGACCTCGCGGCGCGCGCTCGAGGGCAGTCATGAGCGGACGGACGCCTACAAGAGCTTCCTGGGGCTGGCGGCGCACGAGTTCTTCCACACGTGGAACGTCAAGCAGCTGCGGCCGGCGGGGATCCACCCCTACGACTACCTGCACGAGAACTACACCGACCTTCTGTGGGTCGCCGAGGGTGGTACCAGCTATTACGGACCGCTCTCGCTCGCACGTGCCGGGTTGACGAAGGAGAAGAAGTACATCGACGGCCTGGCCCGTTCGATCGACTCGCTGCGACGGCACCCGGGCGCGAAGGTCCAGAGCCTCTCGGCCTCGTCCTTCGATGCCTGGACCAAGTTCAACGTGAGCTCGCCGGATGACGTCAACGCCGAGGTCTCGTTCTACAGCAAGGGGGCGTTGGCCTGCTGGCTGCTCGACCTCGAGCTGCGGCGTCGCACGGACGGCGCGACGGAGCTCGACGCCGTGCTGAAGACGATGTTCGAACGCCACCCGCTCAGCGGTGCCGGCTACACGCAGGCGGACCTGATCGCTTGTCTGGACGAGCGGTCGAGCTCTTCCTTCGCCGACGTCTTTGCGCGCTACATCGACGGCGTCGAGGAGCTTCCGTTCGAGCAGGCTGTGGACGTCGTCGGCTTGCGGCTGTGGTTCGAGCCGACGAAGAAGAAGGGCGACGACGACGAGGGCGACGACGAGGGCGAGGGCGAGGGCGACGACGAGGGCGACGACGAGGGCAACGAGGGCGACGAAGCCGGGGCTGACGAGAGTGCTGCGGAAGAGGACGCCGCAACAGGCGACGAGGACGACCCCGTCGAGCTGCGTCTGAAGCCCTACCTCGGCCTCGCCCTGCGCGATGGTGGCGCGGGCGCGCTCGTGCGCAACGTGCGCTCGGACGGACCCGCCTACGCCGCGGGAATCCTGCCCGACGACGAGATCCTGACCCTCGACGGGTTGCGCCTGCGCGCCTCGGACCTCGATCGGCGCCTCGAGCGCAAGCAGATCGGCGAGCGCGTGCGTCTGCACCTCTTGCGCCGCGACGAGCTCCTGGTCTTCGACGTCGTCCTCGGCGGCGTGGCCGACGGGAAGTGGAAGCTCGAGCGCGTCAAGGAGCCGAGCGCTGCCCAGAAGGCCGCCTGGGCCGCCTGGATCGGGCACGACTGGCCCGAGAAGAAGACGTCGGAGCCCGCCGTCGAGGCCAAAGACGAGGAGCACTGACAGGCTCGCACCACCGCTACGGTCCGGGAGGCCCGCGGTGCGCTCGAAGCGCGCACGCTCAGGCGGGTACGAGCGGCGCCCGCGGCAGGTTCGTGCTCGTGGACGGCACGTCGATCACCGGCTCGTCGCCACCGTGATCGCGGAACACGTGCAAGATGCGTGCGCGTCCCAGATCGTCGTAGTCCGGTTCGGGATAGCCCTTGGCCCGGAACGGATGCTCGAGGTCGAACTCGTGGATCAGGACGCGCAGGCCGGGCAGGCCCCCGAAGGGGCGCTCGTTGTCGAGTCGGCGCGCTCCGAAGACGTCGTGATGCTCGAAGAGCGCGTGCAGCACGCGGCGGAAGCGCCGGTAGCCGACACCGTCCGCGACGAAGATCAGGTCGAGCTCGAGGTCGTTCAGGACCTGGTGCATGTGACTGCGGGCGGCGCGGCTGAAGAGCGTGCGGTAGCGCGGTCCGATCTCGGCCGTCTCCGCGTCGTCCTCGGCGTCGCGCGTGAGGCGCGTGACGAACCACAGATGGGGTGCGATCCAGAAACCCTCGCCGTGCTCGAACTCCCGCGCGGCGGCGAGCTTGAAGAGCCGTTCGAAGCGCCGATCGATCTCGCGCCGCCGCTGGACGACGTCGCGCCGTCGTAGCGTGTCGGCGAGTGCGGGTGCTTCCAGGTGTTCGGGCTGCACCGCCAGCGGCCACTGCCGTGTCCAGATGAAACCGAGTGGATCGGCGCCCTCGGTCCACCGGACCGCGACCGTGTTGGCCGCGCGATCGCTGTCCCGCGCGACTGCGAGTCCGACCCGCGCGAGGCCTTCGGCGGCGCTCTGTTCGGTGCCGGCCGGGAAGTCCACCAGCCGCACCAGGGTCGGAACGGGTCGAGCCGGATCGTGCCAGCGCTCGACCACGGCCTGCACGGTCTCGCTGACGAGGTAGGGTGCGAGCACCCAGGCCGCGGCCAGGCAGCCGACCTCTCCGAGCCAGTGCGTGACCGGCATCGCGCCCGTCCCCGACCCGCCCCAGGCGTCCCCACCGGAGGCGAGCGCGAGACCGCTGAACAGCGTCAGTCCGGCGATCAAAAGGCCCGCATCCCACAGCGCGAGACGACTCCAGGTCGGAGGCCCCGTCGTCGTTGTGGTGGCGTCGCGGGTCGCGTAGACCAGGCGCAACGGCCAGACGCACGGAACGAAGAGGAGGGCGTTGACGAGGGCCGCGCACGCGAGGACGACGAGCGGCATCCACGGCGGCAGCAAGCGCGCGAGGAGCACCAACGTCGCCGCGGTCGTCGCACCGGCTGCCAGCGTGAGCGCGCGCCGGCGCTCGGTCGGAGTCTCGTGCCGCGCCAGGAGACCGTCGACCCGAGCGCTCGTGCCGAAGACCGCGGTCAGCGACGCGAGCACGAGCGGCGCCCACAGACCCGCGAGTGCGACGAGGTAGAGGACTCCGCTCAGCCCTTGAAGGAGCTCGCGCGCATGACCGGGGAAGAGCGCGCGTGCGAACCCCAGCCCGACGACCAAGGCGACGGCGCAAGCCAGGACCAACGCGTGTGGCCGCGGGATCCGTTCGGGCAGAGGCGGGGCTCCGCGCAGGTCGACACCGAACGACAGGCGCAACGGTGCCAGCATGCGCAGGGCAGCGCCGCGCAGACGCGACCGCAAGCGTACGAACGAGCGCTTGTGGAGCGCGACCGCGGCGCTCGCTCCGGTCCACACCGCCAGGACGCCGACGATGTCACGCGCGTCGCTCGTCGTCGTGCGGCCGTAGAGCTCGAGCGCCACCAGGAACACGAGCCAGGCGAGCCCGCGCCAGAACCCGCGCTCGCGCGGATGCAGGGCGCGCACCAGCGGGCGCAGGAACGGCAGGGTACGGTCGAGAAGCGTCACGTCGTGTCAGGCCAGTTCCTCTTCGACCTCTCGCGCGGTTTCCTCCAGCGCGTTCAGGAGCCGGTCCATGTGTCCCAGGGTGGTGCGGAAGTTGACGGGGCAGGCCCGGAACCAGGTGCGCTCCTTCATCCGGGTCGTGCCGATCCAGAACTCACCGGCGCGCTCGATGCGCTCGACGACCCGGTGGTGCAAGAGCGCGAGCGCCGTGTTCGGCAGGGCGCGCTCCGGCAGGTAGCGCAGGCAAATCGCGGACATCGGTGGCTCGACGGCCGGTTCGAAGCGCGGGTGTTCGAGCGCCCGTTGCCACAGGTGCCGCGCCTGTTCGACGTTGGCGTCGACCTGGCGACCCAGCTCGTCGGCGCCGTAGCGCTCGAGGCTCATCCAGACCTTCAGGCCGCGGAAGCGCCGGCTTTGCTCGAGCCCGTGGACGTAGTACTGGTAGCGCGTGCCCGCGTCGTCGAACTCGTCCTTCAAGTACGACGGCTTCTGGCCGAAGGAGCGGGTCAGGGCGGTTTCGTCGCGTACCAGGAGCGCTCCGGCGTCGACCGGCGCGTAGAACCACTTGTGGGGGTCGATCGTGATCGAGTCCGCGAGCTCGATCCCGCGCAACGTGTCCTTCCAGCGCTGCGACAGGAGCAGACCCCCGCCGTAGGCGGCGTCCGCGTGCAACCACATCCCGTGCTCGTCCGCGATCGCGCGCAGGGCCACCAGGTCGTCGACCGCACCCGTGTTCGTCGAGCCGGCCATGGCGACGATGCAGGCGGGTGTCACGCCCGCCGCACGATCGGCCTCCAACGCCGCCTGCAAAGCGTCGAGGCGTAGCCGGTAGTCGTCGTCGGTTGGCAGCGTGCGCAAGCTTTCGCGCCCGAGCCCGACGACGTCGGCGGCCTTGTCGATCGAGACGTGGCGTTCTTCGCTGGTGTAGACGGCGAAGGCGCCGTTCACGCCGCCGACCTGGGCCCGTTCCCCGCTCGCGAAGTCGCGCGCGAGCTTCAAGCCGATCAGGTTGGCGGTCATGCCGCCGCTCGTGAGGTTGCCGCCCGCGCCCGCGCCGTACCCGCTCAGCTCGCACAACCAACGCACGGTCTGACGCTCGAGCGCGACCGCCGCCGGGCCGATCGAGTAGGCCCCCAGGTTCTGATTGAGGGCGGAGGCGATCAGGTCGCCGATCACGCCGATCGGCAGCGGGCTGGCCGTGATGAGCCCCATGTACCCCCCGCTGCCGGTGTGCGTGCAGTAGGGGAACAGCTTCTCATCGAGCGTGGCGAGAACTTCGTCCGCCCCGCGACCGGAGCGAGGCACCCCGCCGGAGAAGAGCCGCGCGAGTGCGTCCGGATCGACGTTCGGAAACACGGGCTGCTCGTCGACCGTTTCGAAGTACGTGGCCAGCCGTTCGATCACGTCGTGTCCGAGGCGGCGAAACTCCCGGGCTTCTTCCTGTGCATCCATGGACGCGAAGCTACCAAACCGGCGCGCGGGAGGCTTCCGGGTGCTTCCGCGCGAACTCGGAAGAGCCGGGCGGCGTGGCGGGGTCGGTCAGTCCGCCGTCGCCATCTCGCGCAGGGTCTCGCGGAGGACCTCCGATCCGCGTGCGACCTGGTCGGGTTGTGTGAACTCGTGGCGTGAGTGACTGATGCCGTCGCGGCAGGGGATGAAAAGCATGCCGGTCGGGATCGACTTGCCATCGGAGCGCTTCGTTTGGGCGACGATCACGGCGTCGTGGCCGGCGCCGCTCGGCATGCGGAGGAGGCCGTGGCCCAGGCGCTCGGTGCAGCGCTGCATGTGGTCGAGCACCGCCGGGTCGAGCGACAGGACGCCGGGAGCGGAGTCCGTTTGCTCGATCACGGCCTTCACGCCGAAGCGCTTCGACTCGTTCCAGATCAGGCGGTGCGTCTCGGCCGAGAACGAGTCCATGAAGGCGTCGTCGGCGGACATCAGGTCGATCGTGAAGTAGCCCAGGCCGCTGACCTTCGTCACCGAGTTGGCCCCGATGTCGGGGTACTTGCGATCGATCTCGGGGTCGGCGTTGACGATGCCGACGGTCATGCAGAACTCGTGACCCTCCGCGCGCCGCCGCTCGCCGGCCTCGTTCAGGGCGACCTGGATGTAGGCCATCGCGAGGTTCACGTCGTTGCGGTAGCGCGTTCCCATCGGCGTCGCGCCCGAGTGGTCGAAGCGGCCCTCGAGCACGACCAGGAAGCGTCGATCGCCGGCGATGCTGGTGACGAGGCCGACGTCCTTGCCCTCACGCTCGAGCCGCACGCCCTGCTCGATGTGCAGCTCGAGGTAGCCGTCGATGGAGTCGATGTAGTCCTGACCGAAGGAGGGCCAGCGGTCGTCGATCGGGGACGGATCGAAGCCTTGCTCGAGGATCGCGTCGCGCAGGGTCTGGTCGCGATAGCGATTGTGCAGGATGTGGGTTTCGCTCACGCCGAAGGCCGCCGAGCTGCCCTTGTAGACGGCGTTGAAGGTGTACTCCTCGCCGCGCCAAGCGACGATGTCGAGCCCGCGCTTCAGCTCGACGCCCTCGACCACGAGTTCGCGGACCGCCTCCATCCCGGCCACCAGTCCGGCGCTGCCGTCGAAGTTGCCGCCCGAGGGAACGGAGTCGATGTGGGAGCCGACCAGGATGCGACGGGGCAGGTCGTCGGGCGTCGAGAGGATCAGGTTGCCGACCGCGTCGTAGCGACCGACCAAGCCGAAGGCCTCGCTCTCGGAACGCAGGTACGCCATCGCCTCCGACTCCTCGTCGGAATAGGCGATGCGGGAGATCGAGCCGTCGGGACGGTTGCCGATCGTCGCCAGCTTCGCGAAGTGGCGCTCGATGTTTTGGGAACGATCAAAGACACCGGGCGGGACGTGGTCTTGCACGGGCATGCGTAGGATTCCAGCGGAGGGCTGCGAAGGGGGATTCAGGAGCGGGCCGCGACCGGGCGATCCACGTGGACGAACTGTTGGTCCAGGAGATGGAGGCCGAGCGCGTGGTTGAGAACGATGTCGCCGCGGATGGCGTCCGGGCCGTCATGCGCTTGCTGGCGCTCGGTCAGGAACGTGCGCAAGGCACGCTCGTCCAGGAGACCCGCCGCGCGCACCTGCTCGGGTGCGAGACAGGCGTCGATCAGCTCGCCGACGGCGTCGCGCTTCTCCTGGTCGACATGGCTGGGCGGCGCCATGAACGCGAACTTCTCGCGCTCGTACAGCGTTCGAGGCAGGACGCCCTTCATCGCTTCGCGCAGGACCCACTTCTCGACGCCGCCGCGGATCCGAACCGCGGGCGGGATCCCGACCGCATACTCGGCCAAGTGGTGGTCCAGGAAGGCCGGGCGCGACTCCATCGAGTTGGCCATGTCGACGCGATCGCCGCCCCAGGTGAGGATCTGACCTTCGAGCATCGTCTTGGCCCACGTGTACTGGACCTGATCGAGGGGATGGCGCCCCGCGAGCATGGTGGGGTCGAGCGTGTCGACGATGGCCTGGATCGGATCGTAGGTGTCGAGCAGGGAGCGCAGCTCGCCGGAGAGCAGCGGCGTCACGCGCTTCAGCGTGAGGATCCACGGCTGGATCCAGGAGGGCGTGAAGCCCAGGAGCGCGTCGAAGGCCGGATGGCTCGCGTCCTCCTCGGACAGGATCGCTCCCTTGAAGAGGGCGTTCTTGCCGTCCATCCCGCGCAGCTCGGCTTCCTGCCGGCCTTCCGGTGCGTGCAGGAAGTAGTCGCGCTTCAGGAACGGGTAGCCGGCGAACAGCTCGTCGGAGCCCTCGCCGGTGACGACGACCTTGTAGCCCAGCTCGTGCACGCGTCGGGACATGTGCCACTTGGCGACGCCGAGCGTGTTGTAGAAGGTGCGCTCGGCATGCCAAACCGTGCGCCGGTAGCTGTCGCCGTAGAGGTCGGCGGCACCGATTGCGAGCTCTTCCTGCTTGGCGTTCGTGGCGCGAGCCATCTCGCGCGCGATCGCGGCCTCGTCGTAGGCGTCGTGGTCGAAGCTGATCGTGAAGGCCTGAACGGGCGACTGCTGCATCGCCGTCGCGAGGCCCAGGATCGAGCACGAATCGATGCCGCCGGACAGGTAGCAGCCGACGGGGACGTCCGCCTCGAGGCGCGTTCGCACGGCGTCGATCAGGTGCTCGCGAACGCCTTCGACGTACGGCTCGGGCGCGGCCTTGGCGTCGTGCTCGCCCGCCTGGGGGAAGTCGAGGTCCCAGTAGCGATGCTCGCTGATCTCGAGCCGCTCGCCTTTGCGCCGGACGCGCAGGAAGTGGCCCGGACGCACGGCCTTGACGTCCTGGAACGAGGTCGTGCCAGGCACCATGACCTGCATCATCTGATGGATCGCGGCATGCGGATCCAGCTTGCGCTCGACGGCGGGGTGCTCGAGCAAGGCCTTGACCTCCGAACCCCAGCGCAGACCGCCCGCGTCGGCGTGCCAGTAGAGCGGCTTGATGCCGAAGCGGTCGCGGACCAGAAGCAGCTCGTCCTGCTCCTCGTCGAAGAGGGCGAAGGCGAACTCACCGCGCAGATGCTCGAAGAAGTCGAGCCCGTGCCGGTCGTAGAGGTGAAGGGCGATCTCGCTGTCGCTCTTCGTGGCGAAGCGGCGTCCGTGCGTCGCGAGACGCGCGCGGATGGGTTTGTAGTCGTAGAACTCGCCGTTGTGCGTCAGGACCAGGCCGCGACCGTCGAGCCGCACGGGTTGGTCGCCCGTGTCCAGGTCGATGATCGAGAGGCGGGCGTGACCGAGCGCGAGGCCGCGGGTACGGTCGATGTGCACACCGCTTCCATCCGGACCGCGGTGGTGCAGCGTGGTGAGCATGCGCCGGAGCGTCGCGTCGACGTCGAGATCACTGCGTCGCACTTCCCAAAAACCGGTGATGCCACACATGGGTCAAGCTCCTGCCGGAGCCATGCGGCCCCCGTGGAGACGAGCGCGAAGAAGCGGATGGGTGCGGGCCAGGGACGGCTTCATGGTTCTAGTGGGGTGACGCAAGAATGCGCTCACATGTTTGGTGGCCTTGTGTTCGTGGCAAGGCGTAGCGACGACGCGTATTCGTGGAGACTCGGAGGAGCTGCAACGAAGCCACGGGCGGAAGGACGCCAAAGACATGTCGCGAATCATTGCGTCGCCCCACTAGCTCGTTAGGTAGTGAAGGTGGTCGGGCAGGGCGCGGAGACGTCCGAGGATGCTGACCAGGAGGGCCTGGCGTGCGAAGACGGCGCCAGCGGCCTGCGCGAAGTAGAGGTTTTTGTTCGTGTCGTCCAGGTTGCGATCGAGCTCGTTCTTGCGCGCGAGCGGGTGCATGACGATGGCGCCGTCCTTGAAGGGGCTGTCGCGATGCAGGCGGAAGCTCTTGTCCAGGTCGCGGTAGCTGTCGCCGAGAAAGGCCAGCGAGTTCATGTAGACGACGTCGAGTTCGGGCAGCACCTCGTCGAGGTCCTGGCAAACCTGAATCGGGATCGTCGAGGCCTGGTCGGCCTTGTTCAGCTCCAGCCCGAGCGGGTCAGCCATCTCGGAAACGATGCTGATGCGTTCGATGTGGGACTCGAACAACAGCGCCAGGAACACGAAGCTCTTGACGGCGCGCATCGAGCCCGGCGTGCCGATCACTCCGAGGTGGACGGGTCGCTTGGTCGGCTCGGGAAGCAGGAAGTCGGGCCGCCACTTCAGGAGGGCGTACCAATCGACCAGCGCCTGGGTGGGATGCTCCCCGGAGCCGTTGCCGGCGTTGATCAAGGGCCGCATCAAGCACTCCTGGATGCGCTCGACCGAGTCCGTCTCGGTGTGGCGCATGATCACGAGGTCGCCGTAGCTGTTGAACATCTCGCCGATGTCCTCGAGCGACTCGCCCTTCGCGACGCCCGTGACCTTGCCGTCCGGCACGCTGACGACCTTGGCGTCCAGCCGGTGCGCGGCGCTCTCGAACGAGAGGCGCGTGCGCGTGCTGGCCTCGAAGAAGGCCGTGATGATCGTCTTGCCGTCCAGAGGGTGCGACTGGCCGATCTCGGTCAGCTCGAGCAGGCACCCGAGCTTGCACAGCTCGCCCAGCAGGTTGCGATCCAGGTCCTGCGCCGAGGTCAGCGAACGACCGGCCAGCGTGTCGAGCAGATCCCAGTCGATCTTCTGCTCGGCGATGTCCAGCAATCCACGCGGATCGAGCCGTAGGCCCTTGGAGTTGATGGGTTCGCTCTCGGGCCGGAACCCCTTGGTCTTGGTCTCTTGGAAAGTGCTCACCACAGTCGACCACCCTTCTTGTCCGCGAGGAAAAGCCCGGCGAGCAGGATGGCGCCCGCCGCGGCGAGGAGGACGGCACTCAGGACGAGCACCGACAAGAACGTCGGAGAGAATTGCATGGTGTCAGTCGGTTCTCCCGGTGCGATGCTCGGCCAGGCGGCTCCAATCGAAGGTGCTCGGCCGGATCCAGAGGGCGCCCGTGCAAACCAAGAAGGATACGCCCGTTCCGACGATGGCGCCCGTGTACCACCCGATCCACTGGTAGGCCGCGAGACCGCCGAGGCTACCCGCGACCATCGCGATGGTCGCGTCGCGTCCGTCGAGGCGGCGCGAGTAGAGCCCCAGGAGGATCGGCCAGATCGCGCTTCCGACCAGCGGGCCGGCGAAGAAGAGCACGGTCGCCAGCGTTCCGACGTTCGGCAGGCAGATGAGCCAGGTGACGAGTCCCAGAATCAGGACGACCCACGTGCCCAGGCGACGCAGCTGGGCATCGTCGGCCTTCGGCTTCAGCCAGCCACCGACCACGTCGTTCGTGACGAGATCCGCGGTGGCGGCGAGCAGGCTGTCGATGCTCGAGGCGAGCGAGCAGAACACGAGCAGGAACACGACGATGCTGCCGGCTTGACCGAGCAGGGTCCCGGCCACGATCGGGCCGGCCATGTCGGGTGATGGGATGTTGATGTCGAGGGCGGGTGCGGCCAGGCCCAGGAAGCCCGCGACGACCGGAACGGGCAGCCAGATCACGGCCGCGAGCACGTAGGCGCGCGCGCCGACTCCCTCGCGCATGGCGAAGGCTCGGCTCCACCAGACGTTGCTGTGGAAGACCTCGCCCAACCCGAACAGCATGTTGTTGAAGAAGGCCATGATCGCGGCCGGCATCAGCACGGCCAGGAGCAGCGGACGCCGCGTCACGAGCTCGGTATGGACCTCTTCGACCCGCACGTGCCACAGCACCGTGACGGCGACCACGACGAGGCCGATCAGGATCAGCCAGCTCTGGATGAAGTCCGTTCCGATCACGGCGAACAGCCCGCCCATCAGTGTATAGAGCACGCACACGGCGAGGATGACCGTCATGCCCTGGGCGTAGGGGATCCCGGAGAGGGCCTGCAGGAGCTTGCCCCCGGCCATCGCCATGCTGACGAGCCAGGTCATGGCGTAGAAGAGCGAGATGACGAGGAAGACGCTCCAGGCCCGGCGCCCGTAGCGCAGGCGCACGAACTCCGCGCTCGTGAAGCCTTCCGGCATCAGCTTGCGGATGCGTTTCGCCATCGGCGCGAAGAGCAGGAGCCCGAGCGCGGCCGTCGAGTACCCGATCATGCCCCAGACGCCGAGCTGCAGCGCGAACTGCGGAGCGAGCATCGTCGTGTTCGACGTGATCCACGTCGCAACGGCCGTCGCCGTACCGAGCGCCAGCCCGACGTTGCGGCCCGCGAGCATGTAGCCGTCGAGGGACTTCGCCTTGCGGCCCCAGTACCACCCCAGAAAGACCCACAGGACCGAGAGGAACGCGAGCAGGGTCCACCCGAGCGAGGCCGGAAGAAGGGTCTCGATCACGACTCGTTCCTCCGCCTGCTGGCGACGAACAGGTAGCCCGTGATCGCCACGACCAGAAAGGCGCCGATGCCGAACAGCGTCCAGGCCTTCGCCAGCGGATAGGGTCGGATGTCGATGGTGACGGCCTCGGACCAGGCGCTCCAGGCCTCCGAGGATTGCGGGCGCGAGCGCACGCGAAAGGCGTGTTCACCCGCCGGCAAGCCGGACCGGAAGGAGGCGCGGTCTCCTCCCGTGTAGCAGGTCTGTGCCGCGGCGAATTCAGTCGTGGGAGCTTCCTGCAGCTCGAACACGAGCTCGCCCGCGGTGTCGTCGACGCTCCACACGAGCGTGATGTGTCCCTCGGTCGGACCGCTGCCTGCGACCTCGAGACGGGGCGGCGTCTGCGCGCGCCCGACCGTCGAACTCGCGTCGGGCGAATCCGCGGAACGAGCAGGGCTGCTCTCGACGTCGAACATGGGAAAGGGAATCTGCTGGGGGGAGAGAGCGCGCGGCTCGCTTCCGCCACAATCGATCAGTGGAGCTGGACGGAGCGTCGCTTCTGGCCGACGAGAGCGACGTAGAAGAGTTTTTCACCGGCGGTGCTGCGGCGGTGGACGTAGCGCTGCTGGAGGGCGAGGTCGACGGTCCCGTCCGCAATCATCTGACCGATGAGGTCGCCGAAGCCCGTCCGCTCGTCTTCCTCGAGGAAGCGGTCCTTGATGCACAGCGCGAGCCAGCCTCCGTCGGGAAGCAGGTTGAAGGCGTAAGCGAAGGCCTCGGGGGGGATGTCGCCGTAGCCGAGCGCGGCCACGGTGACGAGGGCATCGGGTGCGAAGGCCAAGAAGCGCCGTGCGGCGTCCTGCCCCGGTGCCGTGAGGTCGGCCACGACGTAATCGTCGTAGACCTCCGGCCGGTCGCGCCGCGCGGCCGCCGCGGCCCCGGGCAAGATGTCGGTTCCGAGCACGCCCGCGACGCCTTGGCGCCGCAGCAGCTCGCCGACGATGCCGTTGCCGGCCCCGAGGTCGAGCACGCGCAGGCGGCTCGGATCGCCGCTGTGATCGCGGTGGACGTCGGCCAAGGCGCGAACGACCCGCTGGGGCGACTTGCACTGGAGCAGGTCGTAGACGACGGCGTCGTAGAGGCCCGGGATCGAGTACAGCTGCTCGTAATCATGCAGGCGGATTTGCCGGCTTCCGCCCTTGTGGATCACGTTCACCCACTCCTCGTTCTGATCCAGCTCGTCCGCGGGCGGCGGCAGGCTGATCTCGAAGGGAGCGGCGGGAACGGGCCAATCGATTCCGGACGGAGCGGGCATGGACGGGGAGGGGTCTCGACGTCCGCGGATTCGAACGCGCATTTCTGATCCTCAGGCCCAAGAATGACGTGTGGGTCATGATTTTTCAACCTCGGGGCCCGTGTGCGGGCAGCAAGGGAAGCGCGATCGCCGCTCAGAGACCAGAATGGGGCCGTGCAGCCACCGAGCCGATCCCAACCCGAGGCAGGTCCGTCGCTGGGACGCCGCGCGCGCAAGGCGATCGCCACGCGCCAGGCGCTCTTCCAGTCCGGCCTGACGGCCTTCGAGCACCGGCCGCTCGGCGTCGTCTCCGTACTCGACATCACGGAAGCGAGCGACGTCGCGAAGGGTGTCTTCTACCTGCACTTTCGAGCGAAGGACGAATACCTGATCGCGCTCTGGGACTTCGTGCAGAACAACTTCCTCGCAGCCCTGCGCGCGCGCGTCGAGCCGAGTCGTTCCCGCCGCGCGCGCACCGACGCGGCGGTCGTTCACTACTTCGACCTGATCGCGGAAGCGCCGCGCGAATGCCGCTTCTGGCTGCGCATGGCGAGCTACTTCGGCGACGAGCTCGGCGAGCCCGGACAGATGAATCGTTTGCGGCACGACTTCCGGCGTCGTTTGGCGGCTCTGCTCGCGCGCACGACCGAGGAGAGCGTCACCACGCGCGAGCTGCGCACGGCCACCGTGCTGGATGGGACTTCGTGGGGCTTGATCTCCGAAGCGCTCCAGCTCGGCGGCCAAGGAAGCTCGGCTGCCCTCGATCGAGCGGTCTTCGTACGCGCCGTGACCAGCGCGATCCGAGCCCTGGAACGCGGCTCGGCGGACGAGGAATCCTAGCAACCCGCTGAACAAGTCATCCGGCGCGCTGCATGCGTCCGGAAAGCCCGGATGGCACACAAGAGCCTCGCCGAATCGACCGATTCGCCTGCGTTCTCGGGCTGCCAGGAGCCCTACTCGAAGAGCGCCAGGACGTCCTTCACGGGGGTGTCGTCGTCCAGGCGCTTCGAGATGGCCTCGGCGATCTGCACGGCGGAGTTGCCCAGGCTGTCCTCGAGCTTGCCGCCGGCGGCGTTGGCCTGCGCGCTGTCGCGCAGGGCGCCGAGCGCGGCTTCGATCTCACCCTTGTCGAGCAAGAGGCGCGCGCGCCCGGCGTGCGCGAGCCCCATGTAGTGGCGCGCCGAGCGCTCGAAGGACGCTTCGGTCGCGAAGGACTCCTGCAGGTCGCGGATGCAGCTCGCATAGGCTCCGATGGCGGTCAGCGGGTCGCCGTCCTCGACGAGCCGCTCCGCGGCGACGTAGCGCGCGTAACCCGCGTACCAACTCACGGTCGACGAAGCCTGCTCCGGAAAGGCCAGACCCTCGTACAAGCCCAGCAGTCCGAGCGCACCCTCGTCCCGCTGCGTCTGCCAGCGCAGGTACGAGTGCAGTTCGTTCGAGTCGTAGTAGCGCGTGATCGCACGGCGCAAGTAGTCGCCCTGCTCCGCATAGCACTCGAGGATGGCGCCGTAGAAGTCGACACCGGCGCGGGCTTGGGCCTCGGTGCCGTCCGGATGAACGAGCAGGGCCTCGTAGCAGGCCGCGATGTCGTTGGCCCAGGCGGCCGGCCAGCCTTCGTCCGTGCCGAAGGCGGGTACGAGCCGATCGCGAAGGGTGCGCGCGTAGGCCGTCAAGACGTCGGCCACGACCGCCGTCTCAGCGTGGTTGAGGAGTCCCGGCAGGGCCCGTGCCGCGGAAGCGTGCGCCGTCTCCAGGTCGTTCAGCAGGTAGCTCGCGGCGGCGTGGTAGGCGTGTGCGAGCGTGTTGTCCGGAGCGTGCTCCAGCGCGCGGCGTGCATAAACCTCCGCGTCCTGCAGCAGAAAGGTCGCGTTGCCGCCTCCGTCCGTAATCCAGCGCTTGGCGCCTCGCAAGGCGGTCGCGGCGAACAACAGCTCGAGCTCGGCGTTGCCCGGATCCGCGCCCAGGCGTGACTCGATGGTCGCGAGCGCCTGGTCGAGCGGGATGCGCGGTTCGTTCAGGGGATCGGCGGCCGGGGGGGCATCGGCCAGGGCCGCGCGCCAGAGGTCGGCGTCCAGTGTCGCGTCACCCGCCACGCGCGCCGCGAAGATGCGTTGCAAACGACGGGCGCGGATGCGGGTGTCCTCGTCCTCCGTCTTCGTCGCGATCCGACCGAGTCCGTCCGACAGCTCGCGTCGCAGTTCGTCGTTGCCCGTCGCGATCCGGAAGGCATGCGGGAAGCGCTCGAGTTCGCCTTCGGTGCCCTGCCTCGCGAGCACGCGCACGGCGGCCGTGCGCACGGCATCCGAGTCGTCGTTCAGGGCGAGTTGCAGGAGCTCGGGCTGCTGAACGTCGCGGCCCTCCTGCAGGGCGTTGCGCACGTAGCGCAGGCGCAAGGTCTCGTCGCCTTCGACGTAGCGCCGCTCGAGGAGCTCGCGAGCGACCGCGTCAGGGTGGGCGAAGAGCGCCGCTTCTCCCAACGACGAAGGATCCGGGAGGTGCGCTTCGAAGTTGCCGTGCTTCTCGAGCGCCTCGTCGATGATCTTGAAGTCGTTGATGAGGTAGATGTCGAACAGGATCTCGCCTTCGGGCGAAACCCCGACATGGCGGGGCGCCACGCGATTTCCGCGGAAGTAGCGTGCGTACAACTCCGGCTCGATCGTGATGTGCTCCGAATTCGTCAGGCGCCCGAACTTCGAGTCGGGGATACGCCGGCCGTGGCTGTCGTGGTCACGCGGATCGTGGCGATCGGGCGAGGCGAGCAGCGGGATGAAACCGCGGACCCGCTGCACGAACTCTGGATCGTGATAGCGACGCCGAGCGAGGGCCTCACTGGCGGTCTCACCGTCCATGTTGACGCAGAGCAAGAGCGGTTTCTTCGTCGCCTTGGACAGGATCAGGGCGTCCTCGAGCGAGCGCTGCCAGGGCATGAGCGGCGGGCCCGCGACGATGGTGGCGGCGCGCGGTTCGGGCGTGGCTGTGCTCGTGGCACGGCTGCCCCGCGCAGGCCTCAGCTCTTCACCCGCGACCGCACCGTTGCCGTCCGCGTCGAGGCTCTGGAAGATGCGGTCGAAGTCCGCGCGCTCGACGACGCCATTGCGGTCGACGTCGAGTCCGGCGGCCAACGTGATGACGTACGTCGCCGGCGTGAAGGCGCCGCGGTCTTCGGGCAGGTTCGCCTGCGCGTGCTGCAGCCAGGCCGCCAGGGTCGGGAGCGCGACGCCACCCTCGCCGGCAGCTTGCAAGAGCGCGGTCCACTCCGAGGCTTCGACGGTGTTCGAGAGATCCGTGTCGGCGGCGAAGGCGACGAGCCCGGTCGTCATGCCGCCACCCTGACGGTAGCTCGACGCGTTGGCGAACTCGTTCGCGTCGAGGTTGCCGCTGCCGTCGGCGTCCATGCTTGCGAGCCGCGCTTCGACGTCGAGGTGGTCGAAGTCCCCGTCGTCGTCCGCATCGAGGCGCGGGACGAGGGCCCGTGCGACGACGATCAGCCGATCGTAGTCACCGCCTTCGTTCGCGGGCAGAGCGTCGAGAAAGCTCGACCACTCCGCGCCGGTGACGTCTCCGCTGCGGTCGGCGTCGGCCGCGCGGACGAGCAGGCGCTCGGGAGAGGAGCCGAAGGCCTGGGCGGCGGAGGGCGTGGACAGGGCCAGAAGGGCAGCCAGGGCCGCCGGGGCGTGGAGAGGGTGCATCAGGGGTGCGCAGGGCGGGGAGAAGCCGGTAGGAGGGCCGGTGGCGAGCCCCCCAGCGTAGGTTCCCGTCCCGAATCCGCCAACGTGCCCGCCGCCGGAATCGACCGTCATGGAGCGTTCTTCCGCGCGAACCCGTCCGTCGAACCGAATCCGGCCCGCTGCCTGGCGTCGAGGCAGCGGGCCGGAAAGCGATTCCGCGCGGTTTCCCGCCGCGCGAACGAGCTCAGTGGTCCTTGTGGTGGGCCCGGATGTGCTCGAGGTCTTCCTTGCTGAAATAGGACGCACAGAAGTCGAGCGCGAGCTTGCGCAGCGTGGCGACGTGGGCGACGTCCTCCGTCTGCTTGCACTTCATCGCCGAGACGGTGATGCCGTGCAGGAGCTCGAGCTTCGTGTGGTAGGCGTCGCGAGCGGCCGCGTCACTCGCGTCGCCGGGCGCCTTGATGCGCTGCGCGAGCCAGTACGCCGCGACTTGGTCCTGGATGCCCTGCGCGTGCTGGTCCTTCGTCATGACCCAGCGGACGAGCTGGTTGTGGTTCGGGCTCTCCGCCGCGGCGAGTTCGCCCATCGACTTCATGCCCTTCTCGATGGTGTCGGCATCTTCCATCAGCATGTCGATGCGCATCTGGTCGCCGTAGATGCCGCACGGAACCTGACAGTGGCGAACGAGGGGAGCGGCTTCGACCGCGGACGGTGCGACTTCGGGTGTCGTCAGACCCCAGGCAGCGGCGAGTGCGATGGCGATGAACTTCATGGTCGTCTCCGAGAGTGGGTTCGGGTCGTGGGCGCGCATCATAGCGCAGGCTGGAGGACGCCCGCGTGCGCGCTTCGTGCGATCCATGCAAGACCTCGCTCCCCGTGGCCCTGGGAGAAGCGCCGGTTCGTCGGTGGGAACCGCCGTGGATGTGGCAGAATGCCCGCGCCACCCGTCCTTCACACGAACTCGCGATTCATGAAGCGTCGATCCTTCCTACAAGCTGCCGCCGCCGGTCTCGCCACGTCCACGCTGGCTGCCGCGGAACGGCGTTCACGCCCCGGCTCGTCGAAACGCTCCGATTCCTGGACGCGCCCCGAGCCCTTCCGGCTGAAGTACGCGCCGCACTTCGGCATGTTCCGCCACCACGCGGGCGACGATCCGATTGCACAATTGCAATTCATGGCCGACGAGGGCTTTCGCGCCCTCGAGGACAACGGCATGGCCTCGCGTCCGGTCGAGTTGCAAGAACGGATCGCGAACGAGATGGCGCGCCTGGGACTCGAGATGGGCGTCTTCGTCGCCCACGCCGACTTCGGTCAGGTGACCTTCGCCTCCTCCGATGCCGCCATGCGCGAGCGCATCGCGGCCGACATGAAACGCGCCGTCGAGGTCGCGAAGCGCGTCAACGCGCGCTGGTGCACGGTGGTGCCCGGGACCTTCGCGAACGACGTCGAATGGGACTACCAGACCGCGAACGTCGTCGACAACCTGCGCCGCGCGGCAGCGATCTGCGAGCCGGCGGGGCTCACCATGGTGCTCGAGCCCTTGAACCCCTGGCGCGATCATCCGGGACTGTTCCTCAGCAAGGTTCCCCAGGCCTATCTGCTCTGCCGCGCCGTCGACAGCCCCTCGTGCAAGATCCTCGACGACCTCTACCACCAGCAGATCACCGAGGGGAACCTGATTCCCAACATCGACCTGGCCTGGTCGGAGATCGCGTACTTCCAGGTCGGCGACAATCCCGGCCGCAACGAACCGACGACGGGCGAGATCAACTACCGCAACGTCTTCGGACACATCCACGCCAAGGGTTTCGACGGGATCGTCGGCATGGAACACGGCAACGCGCAGCCGGGCAAGGAAGGCGAACGCGCCGTGATCGAAGCCTACCGCGCTTGCGACACGTTCTGACGGTGCGGGGCGCGCGCCGGCGCGCCGTTCAGCGACGCAGGTCGTAGCAGAGTAGACGCGGCGGCGTGCCGTCGACGGTGTCCGTCGTGTTCTGGCAGACGTACAAGAGGCCTCCGGAGACGACGGGGGGCGTCCAGGAGTGGGGCGCGTGGAAGAGCGCCTGCTTCGCGATCACGCGGACCGAGGTGCGCGTGGCCGCGACCGTCAGGAGATGGCCGCCGTCTCCCAGGACCAGGAAGTGGCCATCCGCGTGCAGGAGCGAGCCCTCTCCGATCTTCGCGTCGCGCGTGATCGTCTCGCCCTCGTGCTCGAACGTCTCCGAGTAGGTGAGGTCGGTGCGCGACAGTTCCTTGCCGTTGGCGGGATCCAAGGCGACCAGCGCGCCGACCCGTCCCGAGACGCCGTCGATGGCCCACAGGAGTCCGTCCTCGTAGACGGCCGTCGAGAACTGCAACCCGATGTGGCGGTCGCTCCACAGTTCGCGCCATCCGCTCTTCCCGGCTTCCAGCACGGTGCTGCCGACGCCGTAGGACGACGACAGGAACACGCGGTCTCCGCACAGGACGGGGCTCGAGCCGTTGACGGACTCGTAGGTGCGGCTGCGGAAAGGGTGCGCGAACTCGACCGCTCGTCGCGCCGGATCGAGCACCAAGAGCCCGCCCGTCGGCGGGCGTGACTGGCCACCGGCCAATACGAAGAGGCGTTCTTCGCCCCGGACCGTGCCGAAGACCGGTGCTGCGCAGCTCGGTCCCCAGTCCGTGCCGGCGCCCCAGACGAGCTTGCCCGTGAGTCGGTCGAAGGCCGCGACGCACGGACCGTTTGGACCGCCGATGTTCTGGATCAGGAACTCGCCGTAGGCGAGCGGACTCGAGACGACGCCGAAGAAGTCGTCACCGACGCCGAATTCCTTCGAAGTGTGGCGCTTCCACAGGACGCGTCCCGTCGCGAGCTCGAGACAGGCGAGCGTTCCTTCGACCCCGTGTACAAAGACGTGCTCCCCGACGATCTGGGGAGTCGCGCGCGGGCCGCCGTCCTGGATGTAGCGGCCGCGGTACGTGCTGGGCCACGTCGTGCGCCAGTAGCGTCTGCCGGTCTCCGGTTCGAGGCATTCGACGACGGCTTCGTCTCCGAGGCGATGCGTGTAGACCAGGCGGTTGCCCGCGATCGCCGGGCTGGCGAAGCCCTCGCCGCGACGCATCTCCCATACGAGCGCCGGACCAGCGTCGCCGAAGGCGAGCGCCAAGGGACGCTCGTGGACGTGAGCATCTCGACGCGGTCCGAGGAACCCGGGCCAGTCTTCGATCACGGCGTCCTCGGCGAAGGCTCCGGGGGGCCGATGGATCACGAGCTCCCCGAAGGGGGCGGGCTCGGGCGACTCGATCGAGGGGAGCTTGTGAATCTGGGGCGGAGCCGGGTCGCTGAACACGCGCGCTTCGGCGGCCGTGGATTCCTGGAATAATCCGAGCGTGGTCGGCGCAATCGCGAGCAGGATGAGGGTCGACGGCATGGGTTCGAAGGGGTCGGGAAGGACGATGTGGCCCGCAACTGTACACGCTGACTCGAACTCTCTGCTTCGCGAGCCCGGCACCGCGGGCCGGCGCGGGACACTGGCCTTACGGAAGCCGACTCACCGATGAACGAACGACACGGGACACACCACCTGGTCCGGGCTCTCGCGAGCACTTTGGCGACGCTGGGGCTCGGGGGCTTCGCGTCCTTCTCCTCGAGCCACGGCCAGGTGAACGACGGCGAGTCGTGGCCGGGCTTTCGAGGCGCGAACGCGGACGGGACGGCCGAGGGCTTCGCGACGGCCGTGCAATGGAGCGTTCCCGAGAAGAAGGGCATCGCCTGGAGCACACCCGTGCCCGGCTTGGCGCATTCGAGTCCGGTCGTGTTCGGCGAGCGCGTCTTCGTCACGACCGCCGTTCGCAAGGTCGGCGCGGGCGAGCTCGGGAGCTTGTACGGTTCCGACGGCTACGGCGCCGGCGATCCGGTCGACGACGAGGGTGAGCACGCCTTCCAGCTGCTCTGTCTCGACGCGACGAGCGGCGAGATCCTGTGGACGCGCACGGCTCACGAGGGCGTGCCGAAGGTCAAGCGGCATCCCAAGTCGACGCACGCCAACTCGACGCCGGCCTGCGACGCCGAGCGCGTCGTAGCGTTCTTCGCGTCGGAAGGTCTGCACGCCTACGATCACGCCGGCGAACACCTCTGGTCGCGCGACTTCGGCGTGCTCGAGGCCGGTGCACCGAATGTCGATCGCGAGGCCGCGCGGCGCTATCCGTGGGGCTTCGCCAGCTCGCCGGTCCTGCACGACGGCAAGGTGCTCTTGCAGTGCGACGTCCAGGACGGCTCCTTCGTGACCGCACTCGACGCCAAGACCGGCAAGGAGGTCTGGCGCACGGAGCGGGACGAGCGTCCCACCTGGTCCACGCCGACGGTCGCGCTCGAGTCCTGCCGCGAGCGCCCGCAGGTCATCCTGAACGGTTACGCTCACATCGGCGGCTACGACCTCGCGACGGGTGAAGAACTGTGGAAGCTCGCCGGCGGAGGCGATGTGCCGGTGCCGACGCCCGTCGTCGCCCACGGGCTCGTCTTCCTGACGAGCGCGCACGGACGTCAGTCACCGCTCTATGCACTCGACCTGAAGGCCAAGGGCGAGCTCTCGTTCGAGTCCGACGACGAAGCGCCGTTCGCCTGGCACCACCCCGGACGCGGGATCTACATGCAGACGCCGCTCGTCTACGGCTACGAGCTGTACGCTTGCAGCGACGGCGGCATCGTCACGTGCTACGACGCGGGAACGGGCGAGCGCCTGTACCGCGAGCGCCTGGGCGACGGCCGCACCGGCTTCAGCGCATCCGCCGTGGCGGCGGACGGCAAGGTCTACTTCACGGCGGAGAGCGGCGAGGTGTTCGTCGTCCGCGCGGGCCCCGAGTTCGAGCTCCTGGCAACGAACGAGCTCGGCGAGACGTGCCTTTCGACGCCGGCCATCACGGAGCAGCGACTGCTCTTCCGCACGCGCGGCCACCTCGTGGCGGTGGCGGCACCCGACTAGCGTAGAACCGACCGTCAGCGCTCGATCGACGCGAGCGCCGCCAGGTCGTTCCAGCCTGCGATCGTGTCGGCGTGCTCGCGACCGAGCGCGCGTTCGAAGAGCTCGGCGGCGCGCCGCAGCTCGAGCTCGGCCTGTCCGATCCGCCCGATCGCCCGGTAGGCGTGTCCGAGGGTCCTGCGGACCACCGCCTCCACTTCCGGATCGACGTTCTTGTCCTGACTCGTCCGCCGCGAGGCGCGCAGCAAGACGAGTTCGAAGAGCTCGGTGTCACGGTCGGCGACGAAGTCCACGTCGACCTCTGCGAGCACGCCCTCCAGGAACTCCGCCAGGGTCCGCGAGCGATCCCGTTCCTCGCGCGCCAGCTCGGTCTGCGCGCGCATGTCGCGTTCGGCGGCGAGGGCGCGAACCGCGCTTCGAACGGAAGCGAACGTCGCCACGAGGATGCTCGCCAAGACGAGGCCCGCCGCCGCCAATTTGCCCCCGTGACGGCCCATGAACTTCCGTGCGCGGTAGGCGAGCTCCTGGGGGCCGGCTTGGATCGGACGTCCCGCCAGGTGCCGTTCGATCTCTTCGGCGAGGACCGCGGCCGAGTCATAGCGTCGCTCGCGGTCCTTCTCGAGGCAGCGCATGATGATCCAGTCGAGGTCGCCCTTGACCTTGCGGGAGTCGACGAAGCGCGTCGTGGTCGTCGTCTCGTTCGCGAGCCGCAGGCTCGGGCGCGCGGGCTCCTCCTCGAGGATGACACGCAGGAGCTGTCCGGCGGTCGCCTCCTCGAAGGGTCTCGTGCCGGACAAGAGCTCGTACAGGATGACTCCCAACGAGTACACGTCCGTGCGCGTGTCGATGTCCTTCGCCTCGGCGATCTGCTCGGGGCTCATGTAGGCCGGCGTGCCGACCAGCTGACCCTCGCGCGTCACGAGCGTCTCCTCGTTCAGGCGCGCGCCGGCGGCCTTGGCGATCCCGAAGTCGATCACCTTGGGTTGGATTCGGCGGTCGACCTCGGTCACGAGAACGTTGTTCGGCTTGAGGTCGCGGTGGATGACGCCCTTCTGGTGCGCGTGTTGCACGGCCCTGCACACGGACAGGAAGAGCTCGAGACGCGTGCGAGTATCGAGCCTCTTGCGCTCGGCGAAGTCCGTGATCGGAGCGCCGCTGACCAACTCCATCGCGAAGTACGGCAGCCCGTGCTCGGTCGTTCCGCCCCCGAGCACGTGCGCGATGTTGGGGTGGTCCATGAACGCGAGCGCCTGGCGTTCGGCTTGGAATCGGGCAACGACCTCGAGCGTGTCGAGGCCGGGCTTCAAGATCTTGAGCGCCACGCGTCGCTGGACCGGCTCGCGCTGCTCGGCCTCCCAGACCGTGCCGAAGCCGCCCTCGCCGATCTTTTTGGCGAGCACATACGGGCCGACCCGCTGCCCTGGCGCGAAGAGGCGTGGCTCGGGCAGGGCACGCGCGGGCGTCACCGTCCGTCCGAGCTTCGCGTCGGCCGCACGCAGCCCGAAGAGCAACTTGCGCACGCGAGCGATCAGCGCGTCGTCCTGGCCGCAGGCCGAAGTGAGGCGTGCCTCGAGCGCGTCCGGGGCGAGTACCCCTGCCTCCATGGCGTCGGCCAGGTCCAGGAAGATCGCCTTGGCGCGCTCGGGCTCGCTGCTCATCGCGTCCGTCATGCGGGTTCGGTGCCGTCGCCGAGGAACTCGAACAGCCGCGCGCGGGCATAGGTCCATTCGCGATAGACCGTGCGCTCGGACACCTGGAGGATCTGCGCCGTGTCCTCGACCGAGAGCCCCGAAAAGAAGCGCAGTCGCGTGACGTCGGCGGCCAGCGGGTCCTCGGCTGCGAGTCGATCCAGGGCCTCGCTGATCCCGATCAGGTCCTCGGCCTCGAGCTCCATGCTCGCTTCCGGTGCGCCGAGCGTGACACGTTGGCGGTCGCCGCCCCGTTTGAGGCTCTTCACCTTGCGGGCATGGTCGATCAGGATGCGGCGCATCGACTCGGCCGCGGCCGAATAGAAGTGCTTGCGGTCGCGCCAGCTCATCTCCTCGTCGACGAGGCGCACGAAGGCTTCGTTCACGAGGGCCGTGGCCTGGAGCGTGTGGTTGGCGCGTTCACCCGCCATGCGGTTGCGCGCGATGGCCCGTAGCTCGTCGTAGACGAGCGGAAAGAGCTCCTCCTGAACGCCGCCACCCGGCTTGCGGAGGATGCGGGTGACCTCGATCTTTCTGTCCTCCATGGTGTTCGAGCGCGGTCCCCGATTTGCTGCATCGGAATTCCGCAAGAGGCGCCGACCGCAGGGGCCAGAATAGCAGGTCGACGTGCCGGGAGTGGCCCCGGCCGTCATCCCCCTGCCTTGCGATTCGCGGGGGCTCCCTCTCTGTCAGACAGAACCGTCACGGCCCCACCTCAATGCGGCGGGTAGACTCGATCGGCACCCCCATGTGGGAGTGCTCTAGCTCCATTCCGGAAGTTCATTCCCATGCGCACTCTCCTCACGCTCCACGCATCCGTGTTTCTCCTGTCGTCGCTCACGCTGGCCCAGGGACCGGGCGAGGTCCTTCGACACCAGAAGATCAGCGAGATCGAAGGCGCCCTGCCTTTTCCGATCTCCGACGGCGATCGCTTCGGTTCCGCGCTGATCGCCTTCGGGGACGTGAACCTGGACGGGGTGACCGACCTGTTCGTCGGAGCGCCGCAGTTCGGAAACGGGGACGGTCAGGCCAACTACGGTGCGATCCACGCCCTGGCCCTGCGCGCGAACGGAACGGTGCGCGTCGGGCAGACGATCGGTCCGGATGCCGGCAACTTCGGCGGGACGCTGGGCACGGGCGACCTCTTCGGGTCGTCGCTGGCGGCCCCGGGCGACCTGAACGCCGACCTGCGTCCCGATCTCGTCGTCGGTGCCCCCGGCACGCCGGGAGGTGGAGCCGTCTGGACGGTCTACCTCTCCTTCACCCTGCTCTCGACCGGCGAGCTCGTCTTCGCCGAGGGCGCGGGCGGGTTCACCGGGGACCTGGACGAGGGCGACGCCTTCGGCGCGGCCGTGGCGGCGCTCGGTGACCTCGACGGCGACGGCAATGCCGACCTGGCGGTGGGAGCCCCGGGTGACGACGACGGAGCGCTCGATGCGGGCGCCGTCTGGATCCTGTTCCTGAACGCCGACGGAACCGTCGGCTCGCATCAGAAGATCAGCTCGAGCGCGGGAGGCTTCGGCGGGACGCTGTTCGCGGACGACGCCTTCGGAACGAGCGTGGCCCAGATCGGTGACCTCGACGGCGACGGCATCGTCGACCTGGCCGTGGGCGCCGCGCGCACCGACGGCACCGACGCGGACGAGGGAGCGGTCTGGATCCTCTTCCTCGACACCGACGGGACCGTGAAGGGACAAACCCAGATCCGCGAGGGCGTCGGGGGCCTTACGGCAAGCCTCGGAGATTCGGCGCAGTTCGGCTCCGGCGTGGCCGCGGTCGGCGACGTGGACGGCGACGGAACGACCGACCTCGCGATCGGTGTCCGTGGCGACGCGCAGCGCGGAATGCGGGCTGGAGCCGTCGTTCTCGCCTTCCTGAACGACGACGGCACCGTCGCCTCCGAGCGCCGGATCACGCACCTCGCATCGGGCTTTCGCGGCCAGGTCGACCCCTTCGATCTCTTCGGGGCGGCCGTGGCTGCCCTGGGCGACTTCGATCAGAACGGCACGCCCGACCTCTTGATCGGTGCGCCAGCGGATGACGACGGTACCGGCATCTACGACGGCCCCCTCGGTCGCGGAGCGCTCTACCTGACGCTGCTCAGCGACGGGACGCAGACTCTGCCGGCACAGGCGACGCGCTTCGGCTGCCGCAACCCCGAGGCGACCCTGCGCGTGCTTCAGGGCGAACCGATCCCGGGAACGACTCTGCGCTTCGGCTTGCGGAACACCGTCGGGACCCAATCCGCCGGCTCGATCCCGTTCCTGGCGACTTCGCTCGTGCCCTACCCGATGTTTCCCTGCGGCTTCTTGCTGCCGAGTTTCGGCATGAACGGAGCCGGTGAGCTGCTCGTACGCGTCAACGGACCGAACCTGGCCCAACCGATCCAGTCGGGCATGCCCTGGGCCGGGCTCGGGACCTTCGCCACGATCGACATCAACCTGCCGCCCAGCCCCAGCCTGCTCGGGACCTTCCTCTTGGTGCAGGGTCTGTTGCTCGACGGGACCCCGGGCAGCGTCCGGTTCGGCCTCACGGAAGCTTATGAGTTGCGCGTCGGGCCGTGATCCGTTCGGGGTCCGTCGGGGGTGGCACCCAGAGCCCGGAGGGGCCGAAAAGCCCGTCATGACGGCGAAAACCGGCCAAGAACGACCATTAATCCCGAATCGGACGGAACGGGATTTGGAACGCGGTTATCTATTAGCCGGGGAGGGACTTCCCTCGAGCCCTCCGATCCCCCCTCTCACCCTCCTCCCGAGGACACCCCCGGAGTTTCGGATGAACATGACTTTGAAGCGCGGCCTTCCCGTGCTTGCCCTGGCCGCTGTCGGCTCCCTTGCGCTCGCCCAGATCAAGTCCCTGACGTTGCCGGAGATGGTGGACGCGGTGGACGACGCCGTGTACGGCGAGATCGTGTCGTCGGAGGTCAGCCGGACGGTGGACCCCGAGGACGGCGAGTTCTACTTCACGACGATCCGGATCGA
>JAJDEW010000092.1 GCA_029259595.1 Planctomycetota bacterium
CCTACCTGACCTCCCTCGTCCACGAGGGCCCGGCGCGCCCCTCCCACATCTACAACCTGAGCGCGAGCCTGTGGGCGACCGGCGCGCGCGACGAAGCGCTGCGCGTCCTGCGCCAGGGCGTCGAAGCCGACCCCGGCAACGTCCGCCTCACGGCCCAGCTCGCCGAACTGGAACAGGTCTTGGCCGACGAGCTGCAGAGGGAAGCCGGAGGGCGAACGCGGTAGGGCCAACTCCACCCACGTCCACAACGAGGCGCCCTCCTGCATTTGGTCACTGCTCCGCCAGGTTTAGCGGTCGGCCCGTGTCATTCGACACGCAGGTGCGATCAAGCTTATCGATCGTGGCGCAATCTCCTCGAGCGCTACGAGGCTGATGAGGACATACACGAGCTGGAGCCTTGGAAACCGGTCGACGACGAGGCGGCCTAGAGCTCGTTAGCGAGTCGAGTACAGGAATCGGTTGGAGAGAGGCGACCGGGTCCTTCTTGCCAATAGGTCAGCAGGAGCCCTTCTCCTGCCGACTATTTATGAAGGCGGACACATTGCGCATCCGGAAAAGGCAAAGCAGGTTAGCGGCCGTGAAGCACGGTGTTGCAAAACACTATCCGCGGAGGGGATCGCGAGCAGCGCAGGGACGATTAGGGTTGAGGTGAAGCGCAACGAATGGTCTCGTGAGAACTTCTCTCCCGAGACTAGTTGCGACCAAAGACATTAACGAGAAGCCCATGTATCCGCGCTCGAAGTCCCTTGCGATGTCCTTGGCTCTATTGGTTGCACTTGTGTCCTGGGGATCTGCGACTCCGCCAGCCCCTGCTATCGCGCAAGCGTCTTGCGCAGGCACGGCTACAGTGTCGATCCCCGGTAGCTGGGAGATCCTTCCCGCAAACTGCTCTGGGTCTTGTGGACCCAAGGCTTGCGAGGTCGTGTCTGGTGGTGGCTACACATGGTGCGGTTGCCCTGGCCAACCGCCTATCGCTCCAGCTTGTTGCTACATCCGCATCGACGCCAGCGGAGACTATGATGCAAATGGCAACTGCGTGAACTGCCCAGGAGGCGGAACGTTCTGCGAGATTGAGGTGGACGAAAACGACCCTGAAGACAGCTCAGACGATGAAGCTGTAGCATCCTGCGGATAGCTGGAGGTCTTGGCGCCATGAGAGTCTCGGTACGCAATCTTGCATGCGCAGCTGGAGCGACCGTCGCGTTCGCTATCATGGCGCTGTTGTGGCAAGCGGGGACTCGCGACGCTAGCCCCCCGCTTGCCGCACCGAAGCCGGACGCCGGCGTTGGAGCTGATTCACGGCACAAGGTCTCAGTTGTCGCTGTCGACCGATCTGAATCGCTACGACGCGCTGTTCCCCGAGGGGTACCCAAGGCAGTACCCGAGAAAGCCGACATAGTATTCACTGTTCGTGACGCCGTAACCACGGAGCCGGTGGCGGGTGCGCGAGTTTGGCAAGAAGGTGATAATCGGATTGAGCTATCGCCGCTTCCCGTCGCGACAGACGAGAGAGGATCAGCCACGTTGTCATTGGCTGGCCGTGGTCAACGCTTCTTTGTTGACGCGGAAGGCTACGCGTCCCGGGACGTTTACCCGTCAGTTGACTTCTCCGATAACGTAACAGTGCATCTATGGCCCGCTCTGGCTATCGATGGGCTAGTTGTGGATGAGAGGGGCGTGCCGGTTGGCGCCGGCTGTCTTGTGGTCGCCTGGCCTGCTGAGTGCGCGCCTGAGGGGGCAAGTGAACTTCAAGATATCCTGGAAAGCGAGCGGTCCGGTGCGTTCGCGGAGACGGACAGTGCTGGTCGATTCCGATTGAATGGTCTTGCTCGAGGGAGGCTGCACGAGGTCGTGGCGGGTGGTGATGGTGCGGTGACGATCAAGTCGGAGTTTATAGCCCCGGGGGTGGACGAGGAGAGAGCGCTTACTCTCTCTCTTAGTGAGCTGTATGGGGTGCTCGTCGCTCCACGCAGCCAATCGGGAGATAAATTCGATTTGGATCAAGGTCGGCTCGAGGAGTTTGGCGTGATCTTCGCTGTGCCACGCGGGAAGCTGACGCCTGTCTCTGTTAGCTCTCCAAATGCGGCAAGGCTAGCTCTAGCTGGGGTCTTCGTGGATGAGGTTCAGCTCGAGGCTCCGACTGATCGTCTCTATTTGTGCGCCCGGGTCGATCCGGAAGCGAGCTTGAGCGCGCGCGTAGGAGTCCGCTTCCCGGGCTACGTCGTTGCAAGCACAAATGTGCCTTTGGATTCGGTGCGGGGGGGAGTGCGTGTGCACGAGCTACGTCTTGCCGATGAAGCGAATGGAGCGGGAAAGGTAGAGTTTCGTTTCTTGGGCGGACAAGACGCTCCTGATGGAGCCAGTAGAACGGCAGGCGCCGGGCGGCTCACTGTCGCTGGCGAGGACGGTAGTGTGTACGGGTTATCGCTTAGGGACTTGTCGCAGCCCGTCTCGTTCGCATTGCCGGTTGGCAGCTATAGTTTCGCTCTAAGTTCAAGCTCGTGCACAGGCTACAGGCCTGTCGATATTGGCTACGACGACTTCTTTCATGTGGGGACAGCAGGCGTGTCCAAGGTGGACGTTGACGTTAAGAGCGTTGGATCCATACGTATAATTCTCTGGCGGGAGAACGGAGAAGAGTATACCGGCCGCATGCGCATGCGAGTTCCTATTTTTCGAGATGACGGCGTTGCGCGCTACAAAGGCACCGGTTCGTTTAGTCGTCCGCCGTATCTTCTATGCAACTTGCCCGTGGGCTCGTATCAGATAGACGTTACGGTTCCCAAAGGGGCCGATATTCTCCAGGCTCAGGAGCAGTGTGTCGTAGATGTTGTAGCCGGCGAATCCACGGAACTTCATCTGCTTGTCGACGGCTGAAGGAGTGTAGCGACGCCCGAGCCACTGCGCGACCGAGACATGCCTTGAGTGCGCTTGCGTCCGGGTACTCAC
>JAJDEW010000093.1 GCA_029259595.1 Planctomycetota bacterium
GGGGATCAGCGTCCCGTCGAGCGGTCCGCCGGTGAAGAGGTAGGCCACCAGGACGAGCAGCACGAGGTAGGGAACCGACGACAGGGTGGAATAGAGCCAGATCACGAGGCCGTCGACCCACCCGCCGAAGAAGCCCGCCGCCGCTCCCAAGAGGCTGCCGAAGAGCACGGAGATGAGCGCCGTCACCATCCCGATCTGTGCCGCGACCTTGATCGAATACAAGGCACGCACCAGGATCGAGCGACCCTGGCGATCGGTCCCGAGCGACGTGCGCACGGCATAGCGCCATCCCGCGTAGCCGTCCGGAACGACGAAGAGCTCGTCCAGCACGCCTTCGAGCGTAGCGACGTCGGCGACGATCGTCGGACGATCGGCGAGCACGTCGCTGGTCCAAATCTCGTCGTAGAGCGTCCAGGCCCGCGCGACCAGCGCGCGCAGCTCGTCCGGGGGTCGCTCGGCGATGTGCAGCTCGGCCATCCGGGTCTCGAGCAGCGCCGCCTCGACGTCCTGGGAAGCGAGCGCCCGATCGGCGAGCTCGAGCAGGAAGCTCGCGTCCTCGAGCCGCTTCTCGTAGCTCTGGGCCTGCCCGATGCCGGGCTGCTCGCTCGGCCCCACGCGCTCGAGCGTCTCCCCGAGGCTGATCCACGGCTTCTCGAGCACTCCGATCCCGGCCAGTGCCTCGGACACGAGGATCCAACCGCCGATCAGCACGTAGACGGCGATAACGGCGCTGGCCACGACGGCGCCCCGGTTCTTCTTGAACTTGAGAAAGCCCCGCGACTGGAAGAAGCGCTTCATCAGGAAAGCCTCACCCGCGGGTCGACGAGCGCGTAGGCAACGTCCGTCAGGATGTTCGTCACGATGAAGAAGGCCGCGAAGATGGCCCCGAAAGCCTGGATCACGGGGAAGTCGTTCGCGTTGATCGCGCGGATCAGGTTGTTGCCCATGCCGGGAATGTTGAAGTACATCTCCAGCAGGAACGAACCCGTGATCAGGAACGGCAGGGTGATCATGACTCGGGTGATGATCGGGATCATCGCGTTCTTCAACATGTGCACGAACATGATCTTCTTCTTGCTCGCACCCTTGGCTTGCGCGGTGACGATGTAGTCCTTCCCGCTCTCCTCGACCATCACCGCCCGGTAGAAGCGCGTGTCATAGCCCATGCTGACGATGACGCTGATCAGGACCGGTAGCAGGCAGTAGTGCACCCACCAGCCCGGCTCGGACGTGTCGAAGCCCTCGATCGCGAACAAGCCGTTGCCCGGACCGAGCAGCTCGTTCAGCCGGTAAGCGCCGAAGTACTGACCGATGATGATGTAGACGACGAAGCTGACGCTCATGCCGATCACCGCCAGGAACACCAGCAACCGATCGGGGAGGCGCCCGCGATAGAAGGCCGAGATCAGGGCCACGCAGACGGAGATGAGCGTGCTCAGCATGAGCGCCGGGACGGTGATCGCCATCGTCGGCGGAATGGCGTCCTTGACGATCTCTCCCGCCTGGAGCCCCGGCTTGTCGTAGCTCTCCTGGTCGAAGTCGAGCGTCACGATGTCAGCCAGGAAGCTCGCGTACTGCACCAGGAAGGGTTGATCGAGGCCGAGCGCCTTCTCCATGCGCGCGTAGTCCTCGGGCTCGGGGAACTTGCCCAGCATGCCCGGAATCGGGTCCTTGACCCGCAGAGCCGCCATCAGGAACAGGATGATCCCGAGGAAGACGGGCAGGTTGTACAGCACCCGCCGAAGGATGTAGATCCACATGGAACGAGCCCGGAGTCGGGTTTCAGCTCTGGGTGCGCTTCGACGCGTCGACGTCCAGGTACTTGATCCAGTTGTAGAAGTTCTCGTTCGGCTTGAAGTTCAAGAGCCACGGGTGGATGGCGTACTCCCGCGTACGCGCCTGCGAGCCGACGAAGGGGCAGTCCTCCATCACCATGTCGCGCATCTTCTCGATGTGCGCCGTGCGCTCGGAGCCCGCCACCATCGAGAGCAGCTGTTCGTACATCCGGTCGAACTGCGGGTTCTTGTAGTTGTAGTGGTTCGAGCCCGGAGACTCGTTCGGACCGTAGAACAGGGCCAGGTTGTTCTCCGCGTCGGGATAGTCCGAGCCCCATGCGAACGAGAACATCTGGGCCTTCTTGTTGTCGATCGACGCGATGAGCTGCGAGAAGTCCATCTGCTTGACCGACAGGTCGACCCCGATCTTCGCGAGGTGCCGCTGGATCATCTCGGCCTGTTCGGGGCTGTTTCCGCCGCGGTTGATGTAGAGATCGATCGTCGGCAGGCCCTTCCCATCCGGGAACCCGGCCTTGGCGAGCAACCCGCGCGCACGCTCGACGTTGACGGGTCGGTAGGAAACCGGCCCCTTGTGATCCTTCGGGTGACCATCGAGACCGGGAGGCACCATCCCGTCGTAGAGGATCGGCGTGCCGTTGTAGAAGGTGTCGTTGATCTCGTCCCAGTCCATGGCGCAGGCCAGTGCCTGGCGCAGCGCTCGCCGCTCGGGCGTGTAGCCGCCGATGACGGGGTCGTCCATGTTGAACCCACGGAAGATGAAGTCCAGCAGCGGCACCGGCGCGTACTCGATCCCACGCTGGCGATAGGCCGGCCGAATCTTGTGCGAGCGCTTGTCGACGACTTCGGGGAAGTACTCGGCCGGGATCTGGGTGTAGTCGATCTTGCCTGCTTCGAACTGCAGCCACATGGGCTGGTCCTCGGGGAACATCGTGATCTCGACGCGATCGACGAGCGGAAGCCGCTTGCCCCGGCCCGCGTCGAACTTCGCGTCGACGCCGCTCGAGCGTTCCTCCGGGTAGTAGACCTCGCGATAGTTCGGGTTGCGGACCAGGGTGAGGCTCTTGCCTTGCTCCCACTTCTCGAGCCGGAACGGCCCCGTACCGATCAGGTTGCGATCGAACCCGGAGCCATAGTGCTCGACGGCTTCGCGCGGAATGATCACGAGTTGCGGCATCGCCATGATCCAGGCCCAGCGCTGAATCGGCGACGTCAGCACGAGCTGGAAGCGCTGGTCGTCGAGCAGCTTCATGCCCGCGACCGGCGCCTCGTAGTCGAACTTCTTGCCCGCGTTCACCCGTTCGGTCTGCTCGGCCTTGTAGGCGTCGAAGCCGACGATCGTGTCCTTGACCACCCACCAGCTCTTGCCGAGGTACTGCGGGTCTGCCATGCGCTTCCAGGAGTAGAAGACGTCGCTCGCGATCAGCTCGCGTCCCTTTCCGTTCGGAAAGCAGACGTCGTCGTGGAAGCGGATGCCCTTCTGCAGCTCGAAGTTCCAGGTCAGCCCGTCGTCGGAGATCTCCGGCATCTTCGCGAGCAAGAGCGGCTCGAGCTCGGGCGGCTCGACCAGGTACTTGTAGCCCAGGAGCGTCTCCGCGATCTGGACCACGGCGCGGTTCTCGTACTGGGTCGAACTCCGGACCGGATCCAGCGACTTCGGGCCGTCCGTCCGCATCGGCAAGCGCAGCACCTTGAGCTTGTCCGTTCCCGCACTGGAGCTTTCGCCGCCACCGCTCGCAGCATCACCACCCCCACAGGCCGACAGGCCCAGCAGTGCGACGCCGCAGGCGAGCGCGGCGACAGAAGACGGGCGGAGGACACGACGGCGCGGAGTCTTGGGCTTCACGATTCGGATTCCTGGAGGAGGTGGCAGGCTGCGGTGTGACCGGGTCCCACGTGGACCGTGTCGGGATAGGAGAGGCGACAACGATCCTCGGCCACCGGGCAGCGCGTACGGAAGTGGCACCCGCTGGGCGGGTGAATCGGGGATGGTACATCACCCTGCAGGATGATGCGGTCTTTCTTCGCGCGTGGATCGGGCCGCGGAACGGCCGACAAGAGCGCACGAGTGTAAGGGTGCTGTGGATCCTCGAAGATGGCGCTGGCGGGCCCCGACTCGACGATCTTGCCGAGGTACATCACCGCGACACGATCGGAGATGTACTTCACGACCGACAGATCGTGCGCAATGAAGAGGTAGGACAGTCCGAAGCGCTCCTGCAGCTCCTTCAGCAGGTTGATGATCTGCGCCTGGATCGACACGTCCAGCGCGCTGACCGCTTCGTCGCAGACGATGAAGCGCGGTCGCAGGGCAAGGGCGCGCGCGATGCAGATGCGCTGGCGCTGGCCACCGCTGAACTCGTGCGGGAAGCGGTTGCGCACTTCCGGTAGCAGTCCCACGATGCGCAGCAACTCGGCCACGCGATCGTCCAGTTCCGAGCCCTTCGCGACGCGGTGCACGCGCAGCGACTCTCCCACGATCTGGTGCACCGACATGCGCGGATTGAGGCTCGCGAAGGGATCCTGGAAGACGATCTGCAGGTCGCGTCGGACGTCGCGCAGATCGCGCGCGGACAACGTGAAGAGATCGACAGGCTCGGACTCGGCCGTGCCGCGGTACAGGGCCGCGCCAGAGGTCGGCTGGACCAGTCGCAGGAGCGCGCGGGCGGCGGTCGACTTCCCGCAACCCGACTCCCCCACCAGGCTGAGCGTCTCACCACGCCGGACCTGGAAATCGATCCCGTCGACGGCCTTGACGTCACCGACGTGGCGGCTGATGACGCCCTTGTGAATCGGGAAGTACTTGCGCAAGCCACGGACGTCGAGCAGCACGTCGCGCTCGTCGGCGACGCCGGTCCCGTCCCGTTCCTGCTTGACGACGGTGTTCACAGCTCGATCGCCTCCTCCAGGAAGTGGCAGGCCGCGGCGTGTCCATCGCCCTCGTCTCCGCCGACCGGCTCGAGCGGCGGCTCGCGCTCGGCGCACAGGTCGCGCGCCAGCGAGCAGCGCGTGCGGAAGCGGCACCCGCTGGGAAAGCGCGTCGCGTTCGGCACGACGCCTTCGATCGTCGGCAGCTTCTCACCCGGCCGCGCGAGCTCGGGCAGGGAGCGCAGCAGTCCGATGGTGTAGGGATGTGCCGGACGGGCGAACAGGCGCTCGACCGGCGCGGTTTCGACGACCTTGCCCGCGTACATGACGCAGACGTGATCCGCCGTCTCCGCGACGACCCCGAGGTCATGCGTGATCAGCAGCACGCTCATGCCGGTGCGCTTCTGCAGCGCCGAGATCAGCTCGAGGATCTGGGCCTGAACGGTCACATCCAGCGCGGTCGTCGGCTCGTCCGCGATCAGGAGCTTGGGATCACAGGACATCGCGAGCGCGATCATCACGCGCTGGCGCATGCCGCCGGAGAGCTGGTGCGGATACTCGTCGACGCGTTCCTCGGGCGACGGAATCCCGACCAGCTTCAGCATCTCGATGGCGCGCGCGCGGGCCTGCTCGCGGTCCAGCCCCTGGTGCAGCCGCACGGCCTCGACGATCTGGTTGCCGACCGTGTAGACCGGATTCAGGGCCGTGGCCGGCTCCTGGAAGATCATCGCGATGTCGTTGCCGCGGATCGCGCGCATCTCGCGCTCTTCGAGCGCGAGCAGGTCGCGTCCTTCGAACAGGATCTGGCCAGCGACCGTCTTGCCCGGCGGCGACGGCACGAGCCGCATGATCGACAGCGCCGTGACGCTCTTGCCGCAGCCCGATTCTCCGACGACGCCCAGCGTCTGGCCCGGACCGATCGTGTACGACACGCCGTCGACGGCGCGCGCCTCGCCCTCGTCGCCGTAGAAGTACGTGCGGACGTCACGCAGCTCGAGCAGGGGCTTGTTCGGCGCCGTCATCCCAGCACCTTCATGCGCGGATCGAGCGCGTCGCGCACGCCCTCACCGACCAGGTTGTAGCAGAACACGGTCAGGAAGATCAGGAAGCCCGGGAAGACCTGGATCCACCAGTGCTCGGCTGCGCGGCTCTCGTTGATGAGCGAGCCCCAGGACGGGATCGGATACTTGATCCCGAAGCCCAGGAAGGAGAGCGACGACTCCGTGAGGATGCCGGCTGCGACCGAGAAGGCGGCTGCCACCAGGACGGGACCGAGTGCGTTCGGCAACACGTGCCGGAAGATGATGCGCGCGTTCGAAAAGCCGCCGGCGCGCGCGGCCAACACGAACTCCTGCTCTTTCAGCTTGAGGAACTCGCCGCGCACGAGCCGCGCCACACCGGTCCAGCGCACCAGCGCGATGAAGACGACGATCGTGAAGATCGGCGGGAGCTGCTTCTCCGGGATGATCGCGACGCAGGTCAGGATCAGGAAGAAGGCGGGGATGCTCTGGACGATCTCGATGATGCGCGAAAGCAGGATATCCGTCAGCCCGCCGACGTAGCCGGCGATCGACCCGATCACGACGCCGATGAACACGAGCATCAGGGTCGACAGGATCCCCACTGAAAGGCTGATGCGACCGCCGTACAGGAGCCGCACGAACAGATCGCGGCCCAGGATGTCCGTGCCCAGGAAATGGCGCCAGGTCGCGTTGCGTTCCGGTTCGCCGTAGCGCACCTCGACCGGGCGGCGCTTCGGGATCTGCCCCGTCAGCGGGTCGGGCTGCATGACCTTCGGACCGCGCACGTAGTAGCCTTCCTCGTCGATCTCGCTCTCGTCGAGCCACGTCGGTTCGCGATACGGCTCGCCCGGGTGCGACTCCGCGAAGCCGAGGTTCAACGGCGGAAAGACGGCCTTCGAGGCCTCGATGCGTCCGGAGGTCAGGAGGTCCTTGTAGGTCGCGACGTCGAAGGTCATCGAGCCGCCGATCGTGAAGGCCCAGACCAGCGCCGCGCTCAGGCTGACGCCGAAGACGAGGCCGAACTTGGCGCGGCGCGCCCCGCGGATCCGCGTACGCACGCCCCGCAGCAGAAGGCGATTGACGAGTCGGTTCCACAGCGGCCACGCCAGGACAAAGACCCACAGCACCATGAAGAAGACCTCGAGCGAGGTCGTCGACTCCCACAGGGGGTAGGAGCGCACCTCGGCGAGCACACGTCCCTCGCCGCCTTCCTCCGTCGCCGGTTCGTAGCGCTTGCGCAGGTCCTTGGCCTCGTCGCGTAGCGCGACGACTTCGTCCAGGGGCCGCTCGCCGGCGAGCCCCTCGTCGACGAGGCTCTCGAAGGCCCGCTGGAACACGTCCAGGTCCGCGTGGTCGTTCGACGGGAGATAGGAGCGCATCGTGGCGAGGCGCAGCCGCAGGGCGCCGCGCTCGGCCTCGAGCGCCGTCGCGTAGGTCTGGTCCTGACCGCGCTCGCGCAGCGCGGCCTCATAGGCCTCGCGGCCGGACTCGATGAGGTCGCGCAGGCTGGTCGTCACACCGACGAGACCCCGGCGGGCGTCGTCGTAGGCCTGCTTGTCGACGGCCTCCAGCACGAACGGCCGGTCGTTCGCGATCAGGGGCGCATAGATCGCGCTGCCGTACAAGATCGCCAGGATCACCAGCGCGAGCTTCACGAGCGGTCGCCGCCCGATCTGTTCGAAGACGTTGTCCCAGTAGTCCTTCGAATAGGGTTCTCGCTCGACTTCCGCCGCGCCTCCCGCCTTCACGACCGGCTCAGTCATAGCGGATGCGCGGATCGACCAGCGCGTACAAGACGTCGGACAGGAGGATGCCGAGGATCGTCATGAACGACGCGATCAGCGTCGTGGCCATGATGACGTTGTACTCGCGCAGCTGAAGCGACTCGTAGGCGTACTTGCCCATCCCCGGGATGTCGAAGACGACCTCGATGATGACCGAGCCACCGATCAAGATCGGCAGGATCGACGCGAGCAGGGTCAGGATCGGGATCATCGAGTTGCGCAGCGCGTGCTTCAAGACGACGACCTTCTCGCTGAGCCCCTTGGCGCGTGCGGTGCGGATGTAGTCCTGGTTGATGACGTCGATCATCCCCGAACGCATCTGCCGTGACAGGTAGGCGAAGCTCGCGTAGCTGTAGCAGAACACCGGCAGGACGAGATGCTTCAGGAGGTCCAGCAACCAAGCACCCGTCGCCATCTCCGCCGCGTCCTTGTCGTGCAGCCCGATGACCGGCAGCCAGTCCAGGCCGCTCTTTCCGAAGGCGAGCTGCAGCATCAACCCGGCCCAGAAGCTCGGTACGGCGTACAGGACAAAGAGGCCGACCGTGCTGGCGAGGTCCAGCGGATGACCGCGCCGCACCGCCGAAAAGATCCCGATCGGGATCGCGACGAGGTAGCTGATCAGCACGGACAACAGCGCCAGCGGAATGGTGACTTCGAGCCGCCGCACGAGCTCGTCGGCGACCTCGACGGTCGGCCGACGAAACTCGTTGCCGAAGTCACCCACCAGGAGGCCGTTCCACTTGTCCGAGCCGTCCCCCCCGAACCACGGATGACCATCCTTCCCCAGGTGGAACGGTCCGACGTAGTGCAGGTACTGCTTCCACAGCGGCTGGTCGAGCAGGAAGCGTTCGCGGAACTTCTGCGTCGCCTGGTCGGCGGAGCCTTCGCTGCGACCGGCGCCGGTCAGGAGTCCCGACGACTGCACGGCCGCGGGATCGCCCGGAGCCAGGTGGATCAAGCTGAAGACGATGAGGCTGACCCCGATCAGCGTCGGGATCATCCACAGGAGCCGGCGGACGACGTACTGGAGCACGGAGGGTGACCGAGAGGTCGTTTACTTGGTCAAGGTCCAGTCACGGATCGAGTAGCCCGGATCGATGCCATAGGCCCGGAAGTTGCGAATGCGCTTCGACACCGCAACCTTGCGCGGGACCATGTACGTGAAGAGGTAGGGTTGGTCGTCGAAGATCATGCGCTGCAGTTGGTGCCACATCTTCACGCGCTTGGCCTCATCGAGCTCCTTCTGCATCTTTCCGATCAGGTCGTCGAGCTTCGGATTCACGTAGCCGGGGTAGTTGCTGCCGCGCCCGTCCGCCGAGATCGAGTGCCACAGCTGAACCGGGTCGTTCTCGGGATCGAGGATCCAGGCCAGGCCGACGGCGTCGAACTCCTTGTCCTTCGTCTTCTCGAGCAGGGCCGCCCAGTCACGGGTGATGATGTCCATCTTCACGCCGATGTGGCCGAAGCTCTCCTGCATCTTCTGCGACTGGATCTTCGTCGCGAAGTTACCAGGCGTCATCAGGTACTCGAAGCGCAGCTGGATCCCGTTCTTGTCACGGATTCCGTCCCCGTCCCGGTCGTACCAGCCGGCGTCGTCGAGCAGCTCGCGCGCCGCGTCCAGATCGAACTTCACCGGCTCGATCGAGTGATCGTAGAACGGGCTGAGATAGACCGGCGTGCCCGTCACGCGCACGCCGAGCCCCTGGGCGACCGTGTCGATGATCTCGTCGACGTCGTAGGCGTGCGCCAGCGCCCAGCGGACGTCCTTGTCCTTGAACTGCGGCTTGCGCATGTTCCAGGCCACGTACTGCATGTTCGGCAGCCAGAGATGTGCTTTGTAGTGCGTCGCCTTGAACTCGGGACGCTGGCAGTACTCGCCGAAGTAGTCCTCGGAGCGGATGCGATCGAAGTAGTCCAGCTCGCCGTTCAAAAGCGCCGTCTTGGCCGCGTCGTCGTCCGGAATGTGGCGCCAGCGGATCGTGTCGACGTGGCCGCCGTTCTCCTGGTCGTAGTAGTCGTCGAACTTGACGGCCTCGACGTACTGTTCGTTGACCTCGGTGACGCGATAGGGCCCGAGACCGAGCCAGCGCACATTGTTGGGATGGTCGTTGACGAAGCGCCCTTGCTTCTCGCCGAGCGTGTCGATGCCCTCGACGTAGGCCGGGTTGTCCGGATCCGAAAGGTCGTAGTGGTGCGCCGGGACGATCTGGAAGCCGTCGAACGCGACCATGATGAACGAGTACTGCTCGGCCAGGAAGAAGCGGATCGTGTGGTCATCGATGACTTCCGCGTCCACGATCTGCTGCTGCTGCTCGCGCTGGGCCTCGCAGTCGACGGTCGGGTTCCAGTAGCAGCGCCACGAGAAGTAGACGTCGTTCGCATCGAAGGGGTGGCCGTCGTGCCACTTCACGTTCTTGCGCAGATGGAAGGTGTAGACGGTTCCGCGCTTGACCGTCTGGACGTTCTTCTTCGGGATGCGCCGTTCTTCCGTGAGCGGATTCTTCGGAGAGATCGGGCGCACGACCCAGGCGTCACCGTCTTCGGTCACGCGGCCGTAGAGACTCTCGCCGTTCGCGAGGGCCAAGGTATCCTCGGTGTCCCAGTGCGACGCCAGACGTCCTTCGTACTCCCATGTCGCCCAGTTCCGCAGGCAAAGGTAGTCGTGGATCTCGTAGGAGACGCGCCGCGTGTAGGAGGAGTTCTCCGTCAGGTAGTTGAAGTGCCGCGGCATCGACTTCAGGTGCACCAACACGCGCCCGCCGTCGATCAGCTCGGGGACCTTCCCGGAGCCCGCCTCGGGGTGGAACTCGTCCGGAACGACCCGACCCGGTCCCCCACCGACCATCGGATCCGGGCCCTGGGCCGACAAGAGGGCGGTGAGGAGCAACACGACGCCCGCCGGCCGGGCGATCTGGGCGGCGCCGGCGACCCGTGGGAGCGAGCGAAAACCGTCAGGGAGCAGGCGGAGAAGAGGGGGCATGGGCTGAACCTGTTTCGTGGGGCACGCGGGCCCCGTGAGCACGGTCGTCGGCCTCGAAGGAGGGGGCTTCGAGGCCCGCGCAGACTAGCGCCGAACCGCCCGGCGGTCAAGCTTCCAAATCCTTACCATGACGGGACTTGCGACGATTCGAGCAGCCTGCCCGGGGGGCCGGGCGCCCCCCTCCCGGCGGCGCAGCGGATCAGCGCTGAACGAACCAGTCGCGCACGTCGTAGCCGGGATCGAGGCCGTAGGCCTTGACGTTGCGCAGGCGTCGTGCGATCGCGACCTTGCGCGGGACGAGATAGGTGAAGAGGTAGGGCTGGGCGGCGTGAATGCGGTTCAAGAGTTCGTGCCACAGTGCGGCCCGCCGCGGGACGTCCAGCTCGCGCTGGATCAGGCCGATCAGCTCGTCGGAACGCGCGTCGGCGTAGCCCGGATAGTTGCTGCCGCGGCCCTCACCCGCGCTCGAGTGCCACAGCTGCAC
>JAJDEW010000094.1 GCA_029259595.1 Planctomycetota bacterium
TATCATCGACCTTCGGAGGCAACACGAGCCTGGCCCTCGCCGCGGGGCTTTCCGCCGCGCCGATGGAGCAGAGGCTCGGAACGATGTCATGACGCTTCATCAGGGATTCCGTTTCCTTCTCTTCGGGTTCGTCTTCCTTGCCTTGGCTGAGGGCCTTGCCGCACAACAGGCACGCCCGGCGCGTGAGACGCTCGCCTTGTCGCCGACGTTCACAGCCCGATTGTTCGGGACGGTGTACGGACCCGATGGGCAGCTGGCCGAGGGGGCCGTGGTCGTGAGCAGTGCAGGCGGTCGGGCCATCACGAAGAAGGGTCGCTATGTGCTCGAGCTCGAGCTTCCCCTGGTTGCCGAGCGTATTCAGGTCACGGCCGTCGGGCAGGGCGCAACGGGACCCGCCGCAAGCACTTCGGTCCCATTGGATCCTGCACATCCCGGCACGCCGGTCGACGTGCTTCAACTGAGCCATGGGACGACCTGTGTGCCAAGTTGGATGCCGACCTTCGGGCCCATCCCGGGGATCGACGGATCGGTCAGCGCGCTCTGCGTGTTCGACGACGGAGATGGACCCGCGCTCTACGCGGGTGGGTCGTTTGCGGCTGCAGGTAGCGCGACGGCAGCAAGCATCGCCAAGTGGGATGGCTCCACTTGGACGCCGCTCGGAGCGGGACTCCTGGGTAGCGGGCGCCCGGGGATCGTGAACGCACTGGCCGTCTACGACGATGGAGGCGGTCCCGACCTGTACGCTGCCGGCGACTTCGTCCTGGCGGGAGGAGTTTCCGCCAACCACATCGCCCGTTGGGATGGATCGACGTGGTCTCCTTTGGGCGTCGGGCTCAGCGAGCCTGCGTTCAGCCTCGCCGTCTTCGACGCGGGAACGGGCGCGGAGCTCTATGTCGGAGGCAGTTTCTCCATAGCAGGCGGGGCGAGTGCACCGCACATCGCGCGCTGGGATGGGGCGGCCTGGTCTTCCGCGGGCACCCTCAACAACGCCGTGCTCGCTCTGGCCGTCTTCGACGCCGGAACCGGGCCCGCTCTGTATGCTGGCGGCTCGCTCTTCGTCGGGGGGAGCCGGCTCGCGCGTCTCGTCGGTTGTTGCTCCTGGAGCCCCGTCGGTACGAGCATGGACGGACAGGTGGAAGCGCTGGCCGTCTACGACGACGGAGGAGGCGACGATCTGTACGTAGGCGGACGCTTCACGACGGTGGGAGGCCTGAGCATCCGCAAGCTCGCCCGCTGGAGCGGAACGGGCTGGAGCAGCGTCGTCGGGATCGGCTCGGCATCGTCCGAGGTCGTACGCTGCCTCTCGGTCGCGGACGACGGCGGAGGGCCTGCCCTCTTCATCGGGGGGAGCTTCGACTTCACGCCCGGGCTGAGAAACGGCGTCGTGCGTTGGGACGGATCAACGACCACGCTCGGTTCGGAGGACACGGGCGAGGTCTTCGCGCTGACGCCGTTCGACGACGGAGACGGCACGCGAGTGTTCGCCGGTGGCATCTTCTCCAACCTCTACGAAGCTCCCGCTCTTCGCATCGGCGCCTGGGACGGGACGAGCTGGCAAGGCCTGGGGGAGGGCGTGGCAGGACCCGTCTCGGCCTCCTGCGTCTTCGACGACGGAAGCGGCCCCGCACTCTATGTCGTAGGCCCGTCGGGTGCGGGCGGACAGCTGGGGCGCGTCCTGCGCTGGGATGGCTCGGCCTGGACTTCCGTCGGCGATACATCGCTGCCCTTCCTCTCCGACATCTGCGTCTTCGACGACGGTTCGGGGCCGGCGCTGCATGCCTTCGGCAGCTCGCTCTACAGGTGGGACGGGGGCACCTGGACTCTGCTCGCGACCACGACCTCCGGCGTCGGCCGCTGCCTGGAAGTCTTCGACGACGGGGGAGGCCCCGACCTGTACCTCGGTGGTTCGTTCTTCACCGTCGGAGGCGTGTCGGCTCACTACGTCGCCCGGTGGAACGGGACGAGCGTCACGACCCTGGGCAGTGGGATGAACAACGCGGTTCTCGATCTCCGGGTTCACGACGACGGCGGAGGTCCGGATCTCTACGCGATCGGGGACTTCATCACAGCCGGTGGCGTGAGCACGAATCGCGTGGCGCGCTGGAACGGCTCGGCCTGGAGCACGCTCTCCACGGGGCTGAGCTCGTCAGGCAATACGCTTTGCTCGATCGATCTCGGAGCAGGTCCGGTGCTGGTCGCCGGCGGCTCGTTCAACACGGCCGGCGGCACTCCGGCCTCCAAGATCGCCTTCTGGGATGGCACGAGCTGGAATCCCCTGGGCTCTGGGCTCGACGACGCGGCGGCGACGACGGTCGGCTTCGATCCAGGGAACGGCTTCGGCCTGTTCGTGGGGGGCTACTTCGAAACGGCAGGCGGACTCGCCGTTCAGCACATCGCCAAGTGGGACGGTTCGGCCTGGTCCGCGCTGGGCTCTGGCACGACAGGTCCGGTCACAGGAACCATGACGCCGTTTGTCGACGGGGGAGGCCCGGCGCTCTTCGTGGGAGGCAGCTTCGCCTCCGCACCGGACTCGCTCGACGGCTACCTCGCCAAGTGGGGCTGCGACAGCATCCCCCCGGTTCTGACCTGTCCGCCAGGACTCCAGGTCATCGACCAGGGCGGAACGGCTTCCGGTGAGACCGTCGTCTTCGCGGTCACAGCAGTGGACGGAATCGATCCGGCCCCGGTCGT
>JAJDEW010000095.1 GCA_029259595.1 Planctomycetota bacterium
AACCTCGACGGTATTCCCGACGAATGCCAGACCGACTGTGACGGCAACGGCATCGCCGACAGCTGTGACATCGCCGGCGGCGCACCCGACTGCGACGGCAACGGCGTCCCCGACGTCTGCCAGCCCGATTGCGACGGCAACGGCGTCCCCGACGTCTGCCAGCCCGACTGCGACGGCGACGGCATCCCCGACGTCTGCGAGCCCGACTGCGACGGCGACGGCACCCCCGACGACTGCGACACCGAGCCGGACTGCGACGGCAACGGCGTGCCCGACAACTGCGACATCGCCGGCGGCGCCGACGATTGCGACGGCAACGGAGTCCCCGACGTCTGCCAACCCGACTGTGACGGCGACGGCATCCCCGACGTCTGCGAGCCCGACTGCGACGGCGACGGAACTCCGGACGACTGCGACACCGAGCCGGACTGCGACGGCAACGGTGTGCCCGACAACTGCGACATCGCCGGCGGCGCCGACGATTGCGACGGCAACGGCGTCCCCGACGTCTGCCAGCCCGACTGTGACGGCGACGGCATCCCCGACGCCTGTGAGCCGGACTGCGACGGCGACGGCATCCCCGACGCCTGCGAGCCGGACTGCGACATGGACGGAACGCCCGACGACTGCGAGGCGGACTGTGACGGCGACGGCATCCCCGACGACTGTGACGGTCCCGATTGCGACGGCAACGGCATTCCCGACAACTGCGACATCGCCGGTGGCGCCTCCGACTGTGACGGCAACGGGATCCCCGACGTCTGCGAATCCGACTGTGACGGCGATGGCATCATCGACGCCTGCGAAACGGATTGCGATGGCGACGGCACCCCCGACGATTGCGACACCGAGCCGGACTGCGACGGCAACGGCGTGCCCGACAACTGCGACATCGCCGGCGGCGCCGATGATTGCGACGGCAACGGCGTGCCCGACGTCTGCCAGCCCGACTGCGACGGCGACGGCATCCCCGACGCCTGCGAGCCGGACTGCGATGGTGACGGTCTGCCCGACGACTGCGACGGTCCCGACTGCGACGGCGATGGCATTCCGGACGAGTGCGAGATCCTGAGCGGCGAGCCGGACTGCGACCTGAACGGCATCCCCGACGTCTGCGATCTGGCCAACAACGGTCCGGACTGTGACGGCAACGGCATCCTCGATACCTGCGAAGCGGACTGCGACTCGGACGGTGTCATCGACGCCTGCGAGACCGACTGCAACGGGAACGGTACGCCCGACGACTGTGAGGTCATCACCGACTGCAACGGCAACGGCATTCCCGACGAGTGCGACATCGCCGACGGCACCAGCGGTGACTGCGACGGCAACGGCGTGCCCGACGAATGCGAGCCCGGCAAGATCGGCGACTTCGTCTGGAACGACATCGACCGTGACGGCCTGCAGGATCCGAGTGAACCCGGTATCGAAGGCGTCACCGTCATCCTGAAGGACCTCTTCGACACGGTGCTCGCCACGACGGTGACCGGCCCCTTGGGCGGCTACCTGTTCGAGGACCTGTGCCAAGGCGACTACGTGGTCTGCGTGGACGAAACGACGCTCCCGCCGAACTTCGTACCCTCGCCCTGCAACGCGGGAGCCGACAACCTCGACAACGACTGCAGCCCGGCGAACGTCAACCTGCCGTTCAACGGTGCGATGGACCTCACCATCGACTTCGGCTACAACTCGCCTTGCACCGGCCTGATCGGGGACTTCGTCTGGAACGACCTGAACCGCGACGGCATCCAGGATCCGGGCGAGCCCGGCATCGAAGGCGTCAAGATCATCCTCAAGGACGATCAGGGCACCCAGCTGGCCATGCAGACGACCGGTCCCTTCGGTTTCTACACCTTCATGGGACTCTGCGAGGGAACCTACGTCGTCTGCGTCGACGAGAGCACCTTGCCGCCCGACATGGTCCCCTCGCCCTGCAACGTGGGCGGTGACGACACGGTCGACAACGACTGCAGCCCGGCGACGGTGGTCCTCACCACCGACGACTCGGAGGACCTCACGATCGACTTCGGCTACAACACGCCGTGCACCGGCACCATCGGTGACTACGTGTGGGACGACGTCAACTGCGACGGCCTCCAAGACGTGGGTGAGCTCGGCATCGAAGGCGTCCTCGTGCTCCTGAAGGACACGGGGGGCACCACCCTCGCCTGTGTCACGACCGATGACGAAGGACACTACGAGTTCACCGGCCTTTGCGCCGGCTCGTACGTCGTCTGCGTCGACGAGACCACTTTGCCGCCGGACTACGGTCCGTCGCTCTGCAACGTCGGCATCGACGATGCGGTCGACAACGACTGCAGCCCGACGGGGGTCGATCTCCCGACGGACGCTTCCGAAGACCTCACCATCGACTTCGGCTACAAGTTCGCCGTCGCCGGTGGCGGTCAGGGCTGCACGCCCGGCTACTGGAAGCAGCCGCACCACTTCGATTCGTGGCCGGCGGGCATCACCCCGAGCACGCTCTTCTCGGACGTGTTCGAGGACGCCTTCCCCGGCATGACCATGCTGGAGGTCCTCTCCGAGGGCGGGGGCGGACTCACCGCGCTCGGCCGCCACACGGTCGCAGCCATGCTGAACGCCCTCTCGGGCGGCGTGAGCTACGACTTGACCCCGGCCCAGGTCCTGATGCTCTTCAACGATTTGTTCCCGGCGACGACGCCGGAGTACAACTCGCTGAAGAACTACTTCGAGAACTTCAACGAGCAGGGCTGCCCGCTCAACTGAGGTTTTTCGACGCTCGAGAAGCGACCGTGGTCCGCACATGCCGTGCCGGCCACGGTCGCTCTGCTACAGCCCGAGTCCTCGGCTTCCTCCGGCACAAGAGCGGCACTCTCGTGACCCGCTCAACTTGCGAATTCGCCCCCCCTCAAATCATTTCGGGCCCCTAGACTGGGTCGAGGATCCGCGGTCGAGAGGGGCCACGGAAGTTCGGCCGTCCCGAATCACCTGCATACAGAGAGAGCGGAAGAGTCATGAGGAGAAGGCATACTCTCGCTGGTCTGCTCGCTTGCGGACTCGCCTTGGCGAGCCCCAGCGAAGCCCAGCGCACGTCCCCGTCCAACAACCGTCCGTCGGCGTCCTCCGGCAAGGTCTCGGTCGGCGGGAATCCCTGCCGCGACACGATCACCTTCTCGGGACTACCGGCTGGCCTGATCCCCACACAGGTGAATGCGCGCGGCGGTCTGGGTCCGGTCCTGATCGAGGGGAGCAACCCTTTCATCGGACTCGGAGTTCCGAACGCCGCGGTCATCTTCGACTCGTCGAACCCGACCGGTGGAGATGCCGACCTCGGTAGCCCCAATCAGGCCTTCGGCGGCCCTGGCGTCGGAGCCGGCGGCGGGCTCGGAAGCCCGTTCGCGAACACGGTCCCGCTGGGCAAGATCCTGATCCTCGGCGAGAACCTGAACGACGGCAACAACGACGGCCTCGTCGACGACCCCGATGACGCGAACCTGGCGGGTTCGCCCGGGACGCTGACCTTCGACTTCTCCTCGATCGGAAGCGTGTACATCGAGCGCATCTCGGTCATCGACGTCGAGGTCGAACGGCCTCCGTCGAACCTCGACTTCTACGGACCGGGCAACACCTTCATCACGAACATCGTCTTGCCCCAGCCGGGCAACAACGGGGTCGTGAACGCCTTCTTCCTCGGCGTGAACAACGTCGAGAAGATGGTCATCAATCTGAATGGCTCGGGCGGCTACGACAACATCGTCTTCGAGTGCTTCACCGACTGCAACGGCAACGGCGTTCAGGACAGCGTCGACATCGCCGCGGGAACGAGCCAGGACTGCGATCAAGACGGGGTTCCGGACGAGTGCCAGCTCGATTGCGATGGCAACGGCATTCCGGACACCTGCGACATCGCCGGCGGAGCCTCCGACTGCGATGGCAACGGCGTCCCCGACGTCTGCCAGCCCGACTGCGACGGCGACGGACTCATCGACGCCTGCGAGCCGGACTGCGACGGTGACGGCACGCCCGACGACTGCGACACCGAGCCCGACTGCGACGGCAACGGTGTTCCCGACAACTGTGACATCCTCGGAGGCACGCCGGACTGCGACTTTGACGGCACGCCGGACGTTTGCGAGCCCGACTCCGATGGGGACGGGATTCCGGACGATTGCGAGGATTGCCCGCTGGCGGCGTCGTTCTGCGACGTCGGCTGCTACGAGCTCCAGGACAAGATCACCGGCACGATTGCGCCGCCTGATTACGGCCTGCGGCTCGACGGCTTGTTCGGGGACTACCCGAACAACTACACGTTCAGCTTCGAGGAACCCGGGGCTGGAGGCCTCATGTGCTACGACGGTGCCGGAACGATCACGATCAACGGCATCGCCTACGGCGGACTGGACACCGGCTCGGCCTGGGATCCTGTGGTCCAGGGCTTCCTGACGGTGGACTTCGTCTACACGGGAGCCGTGTGTGACGGATCGAACCTCGTCGTCCCGGATTCCGGGAACGGCTACGGCCAGGTCACCTGGCTCAATACCGGCGAGACGATTCAGCTCTTCCCGAAGTCGGACGGAAGCGACTTCGCGCGCGTCAGCGCTTCGAACGGAAGGCTGGAGGGCTGGTTGAACATGTCGACCGGAATGGACGGGACGCAGGACTTCGCGGCGACTCTGGTCGCCGTCTCCGAGTGTCCCGGTGATCCGGACTGCGACGGCGACGGAATCCCCGACGCCCTCGAAGACGACTGTGACATGGACGGTGTGCCGGACGACTGCGAGTCCGACTGCGACGCCGACGGGATCCCTGACGATTGCGAGAGCGAGTACTGCGCCACGGATGGTCTGGAGCACAGCATCTGGATCAACGGCGACAGCTACTCCTTCGCACCGCTCGGCTCGTTCGTCGAGAACCCGGACGGGACCGCGAGTCTGACGGGGATCGCCCTTCGCCAGACCAACAACAACCAGGGCTTCTACGTCGACATCCAGTTCTCGGACCGCGTCGTCTTCGGCGACGCGAACTTCCCGCCCACCGGCAGCCCCAAGGATCCGATCGGAAGCCCCGACGTCGACTCGTGGACCTACTACGAGACGACGACGGGCACCCTGACCGGCATCCTCGGCTATGAAGGCGGCCTCGTGAGCGTCACGCGGCGCGGCGAAGCCTTCCAGGTCGGAGACGGGGCGAACCACAAGGATGCGGACTTCGGCGCATCGGGTTGGCTCACGACCACCATCGTGAGCCAGCCGGACAACGCCCCCTTCGTCTTCAGCACCCAGGGGGACATCAACATCGACCTTTCGGACTGCCCGAGCTGGGCGGGGTCGTCCCCCGTCACGGTGCCCGATCACCCCGCCTTCCCGGGCGAGAAGATCGGCGCGCTCGTTCCGCTCGAGTGTTCGAACTGGTCGTGGTCGGACTCTCGCTTCACGTGGACGAGCGTCCGCTTCATCGAGAATCCGTCCTCGGAGGGCGCCCGCTTCGTCGGCACCCTGGAGCACTCCTCGATCGCCGGCACGCTGCAAGTCGACATCGGGCTCTTCGGTCGCGCCGATCCGGGTGACTCGAATCACCCGCCGACCGGCTCCAACCCGTACCTGAGCGGCTTCTCGGACCTGCCGAACGGTTACCTGTCCTCGAACGGTGGCCCGGTCAACCCCTCCAGCTGGCACTACTATCTGGAAGGGACGGGGATCGTCACGGGTACGGGGGCCTTCGAGGGCCTGACGATGGTCTGGGAGCTGGACGAACCGAGCCTGGATGTCTCGGCGCAGGTCGGCGCCGGTGCATCCGGACGCAATGTGAACCCGAGCTTCGGCGCGTGGTTCGACTCGATCGTCTGGAGCCAACCGAACGATCCGACCTACTGCATCCCGGACACGGACCAGATCGTCGAGGTCTTCATCAACCTGCCCTTCTGCCCGTAGTCCGAAACTCTTGACGGGGGGCCGCGCCAGTCGCGGTCCCCCCGTCGAGCTTCGGCCACGACCGTCCCGAGGCTTCCCGCTTGCTGCGGGAGCCCCCGGCCGCCACCCGCCCGAGCCACGGGTGCGCAGCTCCTGACCGCATCCGATGCACTCATTCGTTGCTAGGATGAGGGCATGACTCCGCACTGCCCGAAGCGGCTCCCTGGCCGCATCGTCCTCCTCTTGGCAAGTCTCGCCAGCCTGTCTGCCGGCTGCGGTGGCTCGAGCGAAGCGCCCTCGAACACGACCTCGGAGCCCGGCTCCGCCCCTGAGGCTGCGGCCGCGCCGCGGTCACAGCCCGCGCCCGCGGCCGCGAGCTCCACGGGCCAGCGCTCGCGTTCCGAACCCGCCAGCGGTCCGCGCCTCGTGTTCGACGAGACCTACGTCGACTTCGGCGAAATCGACGACACACGGCCGGTGCAGTGCGAATTCTTCTTCCGCAACGACGGCACGGAGGTGCTCGAGATCGCGCGGATGAAGGCCAGCTGCGGTTGCACGACGCCGGAGCTCGACCGCAAGGTCTTCGAGCCCGGCGACGGTGATTCGATCCGGGTCGACTGGGATCCGCGTGGGCTCGGACTGCAGTCCCAGAGCGTCACCGTGTTCGTCAAGCACGAAGCGCGGCCGACGATCCTCACGGTGCGCGCGCGGGTGACGCCGCGTGTCCGTGCCGTGCCGAACGTGATCGACTTCGGAACGGTGCAACAGAACGAGTCGAAGACCGTGAGCATCGACCTGTTCGGCAATCCCGACGGCGTCAAGATCCTGCGTGTGACCCCCAAGGTAGCGGGGTCCGTGACGGCTGTCTTCGTGCCGGGCACGGGCGATGGCGAGACCACTCCGTTCGGTCAGCTCGAGGTGAAGCTCTTGCCCCGCGATCGACGCGGCGCCTTCGCGAGCGCTGTCCTGCTCACGAACCTCGTCGTACCCGAGGACAAGAGCGATCCCTACGAGTACGAGTTCGAGGTCAGCCTGCGCGCTTCCGTGCACGGCGTCGTCGTCGCGGAACCCGATGCCTTCTACGTCGGTCGCGTCGCTCCGAAGGACACGGTCGACTACCCGTTGCGCCTGCGTCGCCCGGACGGCGCCGCCTTCCAGCTCGAGCACGCGAAGCTGGTCCAGTGCAACGTGCCCTCCCTGCGACTCGAAACGCAGTCCGGCTCGGACGAGCGCGGCCACTTCGTCGAGCTCTTCATCCGGGGCTCGGTCGAGGACTCGATGGGGCTCCTGCGGGGTTCGGTCAACGTCCTGACCGACGTGCCCGGCGACGAGGAGCTCACCCTCGGCGTGATGGGAATGATCCGCGACTGAGAGCCGGGGCCCTCAACGACGCAGCAGGAAGCGCAGCAAGCGCGCGAGCAGGCCGTCCGCGGCCGCAGGTTCGCGCGCGCCGCCCGACGCATCCGATGCGGGATCCTCGCCCGTTCCGGCAGATCCCTCGTCCTCGACGCCCAAGCCGGCGAAGAGCGGTTCGACGAGTCCGTCCGACGGGCGCGCGACCCAGTCGTCGGCGGCAGGCTTGCGCTGGGGTTCGGGCATGGTCGCATCCTACCCCGGTCGCCGCGCGACGCGACGGCGGGCCTCAGACGCGCACACGACGCCGCCACAGGATCGCCGCGAGCGCGGACGTCACCGCCGCGATTCCGAGCAGGACGCCGATCTCCGGGAGGATCTCCACGAGCGACTTCTCGTACCAGAAGATGCCCTGGTAGCCGTCCATCGCCCAGGCCGTCAGCGTGAAGTGGCCCAGCTTCTGGAACCACTCTGGCGTGATCGCGAGCGGCCACCAGCTGCCGCCGAGGGCGCTCATCGCGAGCACGACCATCGTCGAGATCCCCTCGAGCTGCTTGCGCGAGCGGCAAGCGACGGCGAAGAGCACGCCGAAGCCGGTCGCGGCGCTGGCGACGGCCATCGAGTGCACGCCGAGCGCGAGCGGATCGCGCAACACGGGGATGTCAAAGATCGGGAAGACGCCCGCGAAGCCGAACAGGATCCCGAGCTGGAGCAGCCCGATGATCCACGTGAACAGGAACTTGCCACCGAGGATGACCCGGCCGGCACCCGGCGCGAGGCGCAGGCGATCGAGCGTCCCTTGCTCTTCCTCGTCGAGCAGCGTGCCTCCGCACGCGATCAATCCGAAGAGCAGCATCATGACCGCCATACCGGCGACCGCATGGGCCTGGCCGCCTGAGCGCTGTGCCGCCGCCGCATCGTCGCCGCCGACGACGTCCTCGACCTCGAGGCCGAGCGCATCGGTCAGGAGCGAGCCGAAGTCGAAGCCGGCGCTCGAGCCCGCGGCGGGCTCGCCCTCTTCCTCGTCGCCGCCCCCGGCAGCCGGCGACGCCTCGGCCTGCCAGCCGCCGAGCGAATCGACGAGCGCCCCCATGTCGTCCCAGCTCGTATCCAGGATCGCGCGCGCGCGGTCCCTGCCGACGGCGGGGAAGTCGAACAGATCCAGGCTCTTCAAGAGGACCCCGCGGCCGAGCTCGTCACCGGCGGCCTGGAAGAGCGCGGGCATGAGATTCCCCGCCAGGATCTGCTGTTCGATGCTCTTGGCCGGATCGCGGAAGAGCACGAGGCCCTCGAGGCCGCCCGCGGCGCGCTGGTCCGCGAAGCCGGCCTCGATCAGGAGTCCGGCCGGTCCGTCGCCGTCGGCGACCTTCGCGCGCGCGGACTCGGTCTCGCCGGCGTCGATCTCGGCCGGGTCGAGGGTCACGAGCCGCAACCCGTCGGCCTGCGCGAGCGTCGCGACGAAGTCGCGCGAAGCCTCGGTCCCGTCGCGATCCTCGACGTAGAGCTTGATGCGGCCGATCGTCGAGTCGTTCCCGCCCAGCGTGCCCATCGCGGCGCCGAAGATGACGACGAGCACGATCGGGAGCCCGATGCCGAGCAACACCCCCGCGCGGTCGCGGAAGTAGATCAAGAGGTCCTTCTTGGCCAGCGTCCAGGGGTTCATGCCACGCCTCCGTCGCGCAGCTCGCGACCCGTCAGTGCCAGGAAGACCTCTTCGAGCCCGGGCATCTCCTCGTGCACGTCGGCGGCGAGGCCGCTCGCGGCCAGCGCTTCCACGGCCGCGCGAGCCTCCGACACCGTTGCGAAGCGCAGGCTGGCGGTGCCGGCCTTGGCGACGGCGTCGAGCCGCTGCAACTCGGCCAGGGAGCCCTCGGCGACCTTGCGACCGTGGTCCAGGATCACGATGCGATCGCAGAGCCGCTCGATCTCGCCGAGCTGGTGGCTCGTGTAGAGGATCGAAGTGCCCTCGCCGCGCAGGGTGTCGACCACGTCGAAGATGCGGTTGCGCGACTGCGGATCGATGCCGACCGTCGGTTCGTCGAGAAAGACCAGCTCGGGCCGGTGGACGAGCGCAAGAGCGATGTTCAAGCGCCGCTTCATCCCCCCCGAGTAGGCCTTCACGCGATCCCCCGCGCGCTCCTTCAGGCCCGAGAGCGTGAGCCCGCGCTCGACCGCCGCCTCCAGCTCGGCGCCCCGGAGACCGTACAGACGCCCGAAGAAGGCCAGGTTCTCGGCGCCGGTGAGGTGCTCGTACAGCGCCAGCTCCTGGGGCACGACTCCGATCCGATGACGCAAGGCGCTGCCGCCTTCGACCGGATCGAGCCCGAGCACGCGGACCGTCCCCGCCGTCGGCCGCAGGAGCGTCGACAGAATTCGGACCGTCGTCGACTTGCCGGCGCCGTTGGGCCCCAGGAGGCCCAGGCACTGGCCGCGCGCCACGACGAGGTCGAGCCCGTCGACGGCGACGTGCCCTCCGAACCGCTTCGTGAGGTCTCGGACCTCGATCACACTTTCCATGGATGTCTGGCTCGCTTGCATGGGCCCGGGGACTCCGTGCCCTTCCAGGGCGGGATCCTCCGCACAATCCACCGGACATTCACCAGAAATCGTGTGCAGGAGCACGATCCGTCCGCTGGGTCGCGCCCGGCAGTCCGATGGAAGAGAGCTTCGGATGCGAGGCTCGCGTGCCGGCCGGGCTCTGCGGACGCGCGCAGCGCACCGGATGACTTCTTCGGCGGGCTGCCAGCGTCCTGCGCTCGCGGGCGGACAACCAGAGCGCTTCCCACGTCCGTCGCAGCCAGGCTACCCTGTGCGGCCGGCAGCGCCGTACCCCGCCGCGGGCCGGCTGCCCCCGCGCGCGATGATGCACTTCGGTCACAGCTTCAGGGACGAGTCGCTGCTCGAGCTGGCGCTCACGCACGCCTCGACGGGTGAGCCGCAGAACAACGAACGGCTCGAGTTCCTCGGCGATGCCGTCCTCGACCTGATCGTCGCCGAAGAGTTCTTCCAGCACGGCTCGGAGCTGCCCGAGGGCGACATGACCGAGCTCAAGGCCTGGGTCGTGTCGCGGCGCGTCCTGGCCGAAGCGGCGCGCGACCTCGGCTTGGGCGAGCAGGCGAAGATCGGCGCCGGGATGCGGCAACGCACGTTGCCGCGCTCGGTGCTCGCGAACCTCTACGAGGCAGTGCTCGGGGCCGTCTACCTCGACGCCGGGCTCGAGGCCGCACGCGCCTTCGCGCGCGAGACCCTGAAGCGCCAGCTCGAGCAGGCCGGAAGCCTCGAGGGCGTCGAGAATCCCAAGCAGGAGCTGCAGCGCCACGCCCAGCTCACGACGGGCGAGCCCCCCTCCTACCGCGTGCTCGAGGAACGTGGCAACGCGCACGCGAAGGCCTTCAAGGTCAGCGCCTTCGTCGGCGAGCGTGAGTTCCCCACCGCCTGGGGCCGCACGCGCAAGGAAGCCGAGCGCTGGGCGGCCCACGAAGCCAACCTCGTCCTGGAGCGGGAGTCCGCGGAATGACGGTGAGCGCCGATCGTTCGACCCGCGCAGGAGCGGGCGGCGGCGGGGTCGTGCCCGACTCCGCCGTCGTCCGCGCCACGCCCGAGTTCGAAGCCCTCGCGGAACGCGTCCGGCGCTCGACCGGCGGCGACCGCTTGTCGGTCGGCGGCCTGTGGGGTGCCTCGCAGGCCTGGGTGCTCGACGCGCTGACGAAGGTCTCCGGCGAACCGTGGCTGGTCCTGCTCTCCGACGACACCGAGGCGGAGCGCTTCGTCGTCGATCTCGAGACGCTCGGCGCCCGACCGGTCCTGTTCCCCGCTCGCGAAACGGGCTTCGGGGGCCCGCGCAGCACCGACCCCGAGTCGATCAAGGGCCGCCTGCAGGTGGCCCAACTCTTCGCCGGACCGCCCGAACGCCGGCCACGGCTCGTCGTGGCGTCGCTGCTCTCGATGCTGCAGCCGGTGCCGTCGCCGAACGACCTGGCCGACGACTTCCTGCACCTCGCGACCGGACAAAAGCTCGTCGCCGAGGACCTGCTCGAGCGCCTGATCGCGACCGGCTACACGCGCCAGCCACTCGCGGAACGGCCCGGAGAATTGTCGTTGCGCGGGGACATCCTCGACGTGTTCCCGTTCGCCGCCGACCTGCCCCTGCGCATCGAGCTGTTCGATGACGAAATCGACTCCCTGCGCACCTTCGAGCCCGAGAGCCAGCGCAGCGTCGAGCGCGTCGAGCAACTGGCCTTGTGCATCGCTTCCGATGCGGGCGGCGTCGAGGACGGCAAGGGCATCGCGGCGATCCAGATGCTCGCGACGACGACGATTTGCGCCGAGATCGAGCCGCTGCGCATCGAAGAGCGCGCGGAGGGCCTGCGCATCCAATCGAGCGCGCACGCCAATGCCATCTCGGAGCTGTGGCGCGCGCTCGAAGAGCGCCGCCGGGTGGTCCTGCAGAGCTTGCCGGGCGACACGTTGAACTTCGCGACGAAGTCCGTGCAGAGTCTCGCGCTCGGGATGCGCGAGGCGCCCCGCGTCTTGAACGAAGAGGTCGCGGCCGGTGAGAACGTGCTGGTGCTCTGCGCGAACGAAGCGGAACGCGCGCGCTTCGCGGAGATCCTGACCCAGCGCGGCGTCCCGGTTCACGGAGGCGCCCCGGGAGCTGCCGGGGGTGTCAGCACGGCCGTCGGCACGCTCTCCAGGGGCTTTCGGCTGCCCGCCGCGGGGCTCGTCGTCCTCCATCATCGCGAGCTCGTCGGCCTCGTTGGCGCACGCAAGCCCGCCGACCACCGCACGAAGCATCGCGTTCGGGCGCTCGAGTCGTTCTTCGAGCTGCGCGCGGGCGATCTCGTCGTCCACGCCGTGCACGGCGTTGCGCGCTACGTCGGTCTCAAGCGCATCGAGCGTTCGGGCGCGGAAGAGGAACACCTGCACCTCATCTTCGCGGACGAGGTCACGATCTACGTTCCGGCCGCGCGCATCGACCTCGTCCAACGCTACGTCGGCAGCGGCTCGGCCTCTCCGGAACTGGACAAGATCGGCAGTCAGGCCTTTCGCAAGCGCAAGGAGAAGGTCGAGCGCGCGCTCGTCGACCTGGCGGCCGAGCTGCTCGAGATCCAGGCCAAGCGCGAGCTGCGCTCCCGCGACGCCTGGGCACCGGACGCGGACCTCGTGCAGGCCCTGGTCGAGGCCTTTCCGTTCGTCGACACGCCCGACCAGGCGACGACGGATGCCGAGATCGACCGCGACCTGCGCTCGAAGAAGCCGATGGACCGGCTCCTGTGTGGCGACGTCGGCTTCGGAAAGACCGAGCTGGCCGTCCGCGCGGCCTTTCGCGTCGTGTCCGGCGGCGGACAGGTCGCCGTGCTGGTCCCGACGACGGTCCTGGCACAGCAGCACTACGAAACCTTTCGCGAGCGCGTCGCGGACTTTCCGGTCGAGGTCGGCGTCCTGTCGCGCTACGTCACCGGCAAGCAGGCCAAGGAGACGATCGCGCGGGCGGCGCGCGGCGAGATCGACATCCTGATCGGCACGCATCGCATCCTGTCGAAGGACGTCGCGCTGCCGAAGCTGGGACTCGTCATCGTCGACGAGGAGCAGCGCTTCGGCGTCACGCACAAGGAACACTTCAAGAAGCTGCGCGCGCAGATCGACATCCTCACCCTGACGGCCACGCCGATTCCGCGCACGCTGCACATGTCGCTCTCGGGGCTACGCGACATTTCGGCCCTGACCGAGCCCCCGCCCGGGCGCCAGGAGATCGACACGTCGTTCCTCTACGCTCAGGAGCTCGAGAAGATGCGCGCCGTGCTCCTGCGCGAAAAGAACCGGGGCGGGCAGACCTTCTTCCTGCACAACCGCGTGCAGTCGATCGAGCGCCGCGCGCGCGAGTTGCAAGCGCTCGTGCCCGAGTGCACGTTTGCCATCGGTCACGGCCAGATGACGGGCAAGCAGCTGTCGGAGGTGATGGGCGTCTTCACGCGCGGCAATGCCGACGTCTTGGTCGCTACGACGATCGTCGAGAACGGCATCGACATCCCGACGGCCGGCACGATCCTGATCGACGACGCGGATCACTTCGGGCTGTCCGAGCTGCACCAGCTGCGCGGACGCGTCGGGCGCGGCAACCACAAGGGCTACTGCTACCTCGTCATCGACCGCACGCGGCCGATCCGTGACGCGGCGCGTGAACGTCTGAAGGCTCTCGAAGAGCTCACGCAGCTCGGCGCGGGCTTTCAGATCAGCATGAAGGACCTCGAGATCCGCGGTGCCGGCAACATCCTGGGCTCGCAGCAGTCGGGGCACATCGCCGCGGTCGGGTACGACATGTATTGCCGGCTCTTGAAGCAGACCGTCGAACGCATGCACGACGAAGCGGACCTCGATCCGAAGTCGGCCGACTGGGAGACGCGCATCGCCGGCCTTCTGAAAGACGTGCCACGCGAGGTGACGGACGAGCTGGAGGCCACCGCGGTCGAGCTCGAGCTCGGCATCCGCTCGTTCCTGCCGCGCGAATGGATCCCGGAGGCCGCGAGTCGGCTCGAGCTCTTGCGGCACCTGAACGGCATCGCGGGCGACGACGACGCGCGCGAGGCCCTGTCGATGATGCGCGACCGCTATGGGCGCGTCCCGACCGAGGCCGAGGCGCTGGTGCGCCAGTTCGCCCTGCGCGCGCGGCTCATCCCGCTGACGATCCGCAAGCTCCTGTGGCGCGAGGACACCTACTTCCTCCAATACAAGGACCGGGTCCTCGTGGAGACCGTCCTCGGACCCCAGGGCGTCGAGCTGCGGCCCCTGCGGGCCGGGCAAGCCCACCTGGTCATCCCGCCGAAGGTGCGGACGCCGGAAGCCGCGCTGGCATGGTTCGAGGGCTTGCTCACGGCGCCGAACGACGCTCATCGTCCGTCCTAGGAGTCCGTTGAACAAGTGCTTCGGATGCCAGGGCGTCGGCATCCGCTGGGGTGCGGCAACTGGAAACGCAGGCGAATCCGTGGATTCGGCGCGGCTTGCAGGTACCGCACCCCAGTGGAGGACGGCGTCCTGGAGCCGAATGACTTGTTCAACGGGCTCCTAGCGACACGGCCCTCGCCCTCGGCCTTGCAGCACCCTCGGGCGCCTTCCAAGATGAGCGACCGACTTCGGACGCCCCGCGACCGACGCAGCACCATGCTCTCCCCACTCGCCCCCAGCCTCGTCCTCGGCCTCCTCGCGCTCCCCGTCCTCCAGGCCGCTTCCGCCGACGAATCCGGTACGGCCGCCGCTTCCGATCTGGCGCGCCTGTCCGCCCAGGGTTGGCGTCCGATCGATGCCGTCGCCGTGCAGGCCGGCGATCGGATCGTGACCCAGCGCGAGGTCATGGAGGCCTTGAAGGCCCGGGAGGCCGAAGCCACGAGTCAGAGCGAGCTCGAGAAGTTGCTCTCGGAGTCGCTGGAAACGACCGTGCTCGATCGCCTCGAGAGCCAGGCTGGCGAAGACCTGCAGGAGCTCTCGCCCGATCAGCTGGGCCGCGTGATCCAGTCCAACCTCGAGGACAAGCGGCGCGAGCTCGGCACGGCCGGCTTCGCGGCTTCGCTCGGCGAAAGCGGCTGGGAGGGTGCCGTCGTGGACCAGACGGACGGCTTCTACCGCTACTTCTGGCGTCAGGCGGTGACCGGCTCGGAGGGCTTCGCCGGACGCCGTTCGACGCGCGATCCGTTCATTCGCCCGGGGGTCCTCCTCAACCTCTACGAGGACCAGAAGCAAGAGCTCGCGGCACCGACCATCGTGCGCCTGCAGGTCATCGACCTCCTTCCGGCCGCTGCCGGCGGCGCCGAGGCGGCGCGTGAGCTGGCGAATGAGCTGGCCGAGCGCGCCCGCGGCGGCGAGGACTTCGGCGCCCTGGTTCTCGAGTTCGCCGCCAACCCGGGCAACGAGCTCGGTGTGACCGAACCGTTGGCCCTGCGCGACATCGGCGAAGAAACGGTCAAGCGCTTCGCGGAGTCCCAGGACGTCGACGCCGTCTCCAGCCCGATCGAGATGCGTCGCCCCGACGGAACGCTGCAGGCGATCCTGGTCATGAAGCTGCTCGCTCGCCAGGCGGGCGACCCCGCTCCCCCGTTCGAAGAGCCCGAGGTCCAACGCCGCCTGCGGCTCGGCTTTCGCTCGTACCGCGAGCGCTACCGGCTCGAACGCGCCCGGACCGAATTGCGGCGCGACGCCTACCTCTGGTTCAATCCCGAGTTCCTGCCGGCGCCGCTCTCGCAAGCGCCGCCGACACGCTGACGCCCCTCAGGGACGTCGCAAGGGGTCCAGGTCGTCGAAGCCCGGCGTCGAGTCCACCGGACGACTCGTCCAGAGGAAGGCGGCGCCTTCGCGCAGCTCGCCGCCGCTCCACCCCGGAACACCGATGACGAGGTCGGAAAGCCCGTCGCCGTCGAGGTCGCCGGCGAAGGCGACGTCGAAGCCGGCGCTGCCGGCCTCCTGACAGGACTCGATCGAGACCAGCGGCCGTGACCCGATCCCGTCCGGTCCACCACGGAAGACGACGGCGCGGCCCTCGCCCGTGAGGCGCCGGCTGCCGTTGTAGTCGGCGTCGTCGGAGATGGCGCGCGGGAAGCTGCGGGCCCCGAGCACGATCTCGTCGTAGCCGTCCCCGTCGAGGTCGAAGCCGCCGGCGACGCAACGCCCCAGCCAAGCGGCCAGGCCGCTGCCGGTGAAGGTGGCCTGCGCGTCGTCCGGGCCGTGGGCCGTGATCCCGGCCTCTCCGCCCAGAAAGACGAAGGCGGCGCCTTCTTCGGATCCGAGCAACGGATCGCCGGCCGGGGCACCGGGGGCCCCGAGCACGAGGTCGGCGTAGCCGTCACCGTTCACGTCGCCCGCACCGGCGACCGCAGCGCCGAAGTGCGCCTCGAGCGCACCCCCTTCGAGGCGCGCGTGGGCGTCGCTCGGATCGCGGCCGACGACACCGTCGGGGCCACCGAGGAACACGAAGGCGGCTCCCTCCTGAAAGGGATCGTCGCCGTCGAGCCCGGGCCACGGGCGGTCGTTGTTCCACCAGGGCACGCCGACGACTACGTCGTCGTAGCCGTCGCCGTTGACGTCCCCGGCTCCGTCCGTGTCCGTGCCCATGTGGGCCTGTCCCTGGGAAGGCCAGCCGTCGGCCCAGGGCCGCAACCAGGCGTGGCACGTCGCCGGTCCCGCTCCGAGCGGACCGGCGGGGCTGCCCAGGAAGACGAAGGCCGAACCGAACGCTCCCGAGCCCTGGCCGGGAAGCGGCGGGTCGAAGGGCCGACCGTAAAGCGGCGCACCGACGATCAGGTCGGCGTACCCGTCGGCATTGACGTCGCCGGCCCCGGCGACGTCCTGACCGAAGAAGGCCTGGCTCTGATCGGAGACGAGCACGAAGTCGGCCTGCGCGCTCGTGCTCGCGCGCAGTCCGCCCGGGCCACCGAGAAAGACGTAGGCGGCCCCGGCGCTGACCAGGCCACCCGGACTCGCGAGCGGAGCGCCGACGACGAGGTCGTCATAGCCATCCCCGTTCACGTCCCCGGCGGCGTCGACGCTGGCTCCGAATTCCGAATTCGAGGACGGCCCGAAGATCAGCGCCTGGGCATCGGCCGGCCCCAGGCCGGCGAGCCCGGTACGCCGCCCCGCGAAGACGAACACGGCCCCCACGTCGAAGGCGCCGCCGGGGTGGTCGTAGCCGGGCGCCCCGACGACGAGGTCATCGAACCCATCACCATCGAGGTCGCCGGCGGAGGCGACGGCGGCTCCGAACAGAGCCGACTCGAAGCTGCCGGACCAGGCCTGGCCCGATTCGAGGATCGCAGGGGTGCCGTCCGACGGCCCGCGGCGGGCGTGTGCCGAGGGGGGAGCGGACAGGAGGAAGACGAACAGGCCCACCGCAGGCAGCGGGCCGACCGATCGGCGAACGTAGCGCATGAGAGAACGGACTCGAGGGGGAGGCGAAAGGGGGAGCCGTAGCGTCGTCGGATCGGGGACCGCCCTTGCCCTCGCAAGCGCGATGCCGCCGCTGCACCGGCCCGGTCCAAGCCCGCCCCTCCGGACGCCCCACGTGCGCTCGAAACCCCCTTCCTGACCTCAAGAAGGGACGTTTCGGGCGAATGGGCCCTTCGAGCCCCGGGGGCCAGGCCGGCCTGCGTTCGGCCGCCTTCGGGTCCGGGAACGAGGACGATCGTCCGAGCCCTGGACGTCCGCCCTGGCATGCTGGCAGCCTGATGGAACAGTGCTTCGGATGCGATGCATGTGACCGGGAGGCCCGGCGGGTGCGCGAGAACGCAGGCGAATCGGTCGATTCGGCGAGGCTCTCGTGTGCCTGCCGGGCTTTCCGGACGCATGCAGCGGGCCGGATGACTGCTTCATCAGGCTGCAAGAGGAGCAGGGCGCCTCGATTCTCGCGCGGCCCCGTCGACGGGCGGCGCACCCGCGTAGTCGGCTCCGGGCCCGGCCGCTATACTCCCGCGGAATCGCCCCCCGCTGTGAACCCCACGGGGCCCTTTGCGTTGGATGAACGTCCTCGCGGGCACCGTCCGGGACCCGCCAGCCCGGCCCTGCGAGACCCGAACGCGCCCCCCGAGCGCGCCCATTAGAACGCGGGCCCGCGCCCGACCGCACCGCTTGCCTCGGAACGCCATGGACTACTCCGACATCCAGATCGAGACCACGCTGCCCAAGCCCTGGGAGCACGAAGAGACCTTCAACGACGTCCTGTACGACTGGATGGCCCGGGCGCCGTGGCTCGCGATCTC
>JAJDEW010000096.1 GCA_029259595.1 Planctomycetota bacterium
GGTCGCTCAGCAGGCAGCAAGCGCTCGATGCGCTCCCACAGGTCGTCTGGTACGTCGAAGAAGTCGTGCTCCATCCTTCAGGTGAGACCATATCCCGAAGGAGATTAACAGACATCTATTCAGGTTTTAGGATGTGCTCTAAGTGGACGAAGTGGAGGCAAGGAGACGCCCGCAATCTGTCCTTGGTGTTACGATCGGGCCTCGTAGACCGACCATAGGAGACGGAGATTGCAATGAAGCTCGCAACGCTGATCTTGCTCTGCGCCCAATCGGCAGTTCTTGCCCAGCTGCCGACCGTCGTGCTCGACGCTGATGGAGACGGATTGGGCAACACATTTGATCGTCCCTTTGCGATGGACGTTTCTGCTGATGGAGTTCTTCTTGTCGCGGACGTCGATGGAGACGTCTTCAGGGTAGAAGCGGACGGCAGTGTTCAGTTGGTAATGGATGCTTCAGGCGACGGGCTAGGTAATGTCCTGCAAACTCCCGGGGCTGTGGTTTCGGGACAAGGCGGATGCTTTTTCGTTGCAGGCACGATCTCCGACAACGTGTTCCGCGTTGACCCAAGTGGGACGGTCACCGAGGTCATTGATGAAACCGGCGATGGAGTCCAGTTACTGGATGGCCCGGTTGACTTGGCCACCGACTCCCTCGGCAACCTCTATGTGCTCGGGAGAGAGTCTCGCAACGTGTTCGTCATTGATTCTTCAGGAACGAAAACTGTCTTTATCGACGACGCCTCGCTGATGAGTGTTCCATGGGCAATGGCCATCGACTCACTAGATCGTCTGTATGTTGGGATGGTCGGTGGCTCGGGCATTGCTCGGAAGCCGCTTGCTGGGGGCCCGACGGAGTTTTTGGCTGCAAATTACGACGTCTTGGATATTGCGATGGGCCTGCCTGTTGGGACGGTCGTTTTCGTTCATGACGCTGGGCTCGGCGAGGTCTTGCAGGTCAGTCCGGATGATGTTGTCTCGGTCGTGATCCCACAGGACTTGGATGGTGCGGGCTTCCTGTGTGCCGGTGCTGTTGCGACGGACTCTGTGGGAAGTGTGTATGGCGCGGGATCCAATTGCAGCTTCAGTGAGCCCGAGGCTAGGGTCGTCCACGCGAAGAGAGCGGGCGGGATGACCCAGCCCATCACTCCCGCTGGAGACGGCGTCGTTCCCATGTTGACCGCCTCAGATGTCTCCTTGGGAGCGATCAATGAGCTGTATGTAAGCAGTCACGACTACATCAATGGCGGAGGTTACGTGTTTCGGGTGGAGCCGATGTGCGCGCCACTGCCAGTCGAAACTGTCGTGCGCAACGGAATCGGATTGAATCCGCCTGGGTTCGAGGAGATCGCTCCGGCAACACCCGGGGGCATTTGGGAGACCACCGTAGACCTTGGGATACTGGGAGGTGACCTAAGCGTCGTTGCTCCCGCGGCTTCGCCTCTCTCCCCGGGGCTTGCTACGCCCTTTGGAGAGGTCTTGATTCAGAGGCCGTTCTTCCTCGACGTTTCGTTTGGGCACCACGCGATTCCAATTCCGGACCAGTGTTCCCTTGTCGGGGCTCAGCTCACATCACAGGCCGCGTCTATTCAAATCGGTACAGGTCTACGATTGTTTCACAACGCGATAGACTTCGTAGTCGGCACGTTCTAGTAGCAGACTTCTTCTTCCCGCTCTAGCCGCCCTGTTACGGGCCCTAGCGAAAAACCTGATATGAAAAAGCTCGCGCCGCCCTCTTACGGGCTCGTTGTTGCTGCTCTTCTAGCCGGACCTTAGCTCGCCCAAACTCCGGCTGTGCCGGATCCGCCAACGTCTGGATGTCGAAGTGCACCAAGCCGTCTTTCAGATGGTGCTGGAGATCCTCGAGAAGCGCGGCCTTTTGCGCGGGAAGACGATTGGGATCGACGCGACGACTCTGGAGGCCAACGCAGCGCTGCGGAGCATCGTCCGGCGGGAGGATGGTGCGGGCTACGAGGAGTTTCTGGAGAAGCTGGCAAGGGAGTCGGGCATCGAGCCGCCAACGCGATCGGACCTGGCGAAGATCGACAGGAAGCGTCCGCGCAAGGGCTCGAACGACGATTGGACGCATCCACACGATCCAGACGCCCAGATCACGAAGATGAAGGACGGTCGCACTCATCTCGCTCACAAGAGCGAGCACGCCGTGGACATGGACAGCGGCGCGGTCATGGCCGTCACGCTGCACGGAGGCGCTGCCGGAGATACCAGAACGCTGTCGGTGACGATGGAAGCAGCCTGTGAGCAGGCACTCGCGCTGCGCAAAGATCTGCCGCAGGAGTGGGTCGCCGACAAGGGCTATCACTGCAACGAGACGATGGAGCTCATGGAAGAGCTCCAACTGCGCAGCTACATCTCGGAACCGGACCGTGGTCAACGCAGATGGAAAGGCAAGGCCACGGCTCGCGACGGAACGTATGCCAACCGCCGCCGGATACGCGGGAGCCGAGGTCGCAACCTGATGCGCCGGCGCGGTGAACGGGTGGAGCGCAGCTTCGCCCACTGCTTGGAGACGGGAGGGATGCGACGGACCTGGCTTCGAGGTCACGAGAACATCCTGAAGCGCTACCTCGTGCACGTCGCAGGCTTCAACCTGGGCCTTGTCATGCGCCAGATGTTTGGTGCCGGAACTCCCAGGCGTGCGGCCGGCCTGGCTGGCTTCGCTCAGTACCTCTGTGCGCTCGCTCGAGCGCTTGCGGGCCGAGTCCACGAACTCTTCGCCGTCGTGGCGGCCTTTGGCGCGAACATCCGTGGGCACGCCGCATTGCAGCCGACGGGACCGTGTCT
>JAJDEW010000097.1 GCA_029259595.1 Planctomycetota bacterium
ACGCCTCGGACGTCGAACGCCTCGGACGTCGAACGCCTCGGACGTCGAACGCCTCGGACGTCGAACGCCTCGGACGTCGAACGCCTCGGACGTCGAACGCCTCGGACGTCGAACGCCTCGGACGTCGAACGCCTCGCTCGCTTCGCTCGCAATCGGCTCGCGCTGGGAAGGGTTTCGCGAGGAAGAGGCGGTCCCTCCAGCGCGGGACGCAGCCCGACGGCCGACATTCGGTCATTCGCGGGCCGCAATCCACCTCATCGGACGCTTCGATTCCTTCGGACGCTTCGAGGGTCGAACGCCTCGCTCGCTTCGCTCGCAATCGGCTCGCGCTGGGAAGGGTTTCGCGAGGAAGAGGCGGTCCCTCCAGCGCGGGACGCAACCCGACGGCCGACATTCGGTCATTCGCGGGCCGCAATCCACCTCAGGACGCGGCGCACACTTCGTCGTGCGCCTGTGCCTGATTTCGAGGCTGCGCCTCGAAACGGCACAAGCACGGAGCCTTCGGCTCCGAGGCTGCGCTACGGCCCGCCTGCGGCGGGCCTGTGCTCCGCGACCACGGTCATCGACCTCAGGTTCGGGACCAGGCTCGAGCCGCAGGGACAGAGCCGTCGTCCGGCGTGGGGTACCCGACGAAGCACGACGGCGAGGGAAGCGGAGGCTCGCCGCGGGCGGGCCGTAGCCTCGGAGCCGAAGGCTCCGTGCTGGTGCCGTTGCGCGGCGCAGCCGCGGAATCAGGCACAGGCGCACGACGGAGTGTGCGCCGCGTCCTGCGGGGTTGGGGCAAGCGACCAACCGAGCGCGCGGCCCTCGGGTTGCGACTCTCGCGGCCGTGCGCGTCCAAACCTCGCGAAAGCGTTCACCGCGCCCGGCGATGGCGAGCGAAGCGAGCGAGTCCGTCCGAGGGAGTCCCTGGACCGTTTCGGCCACGGCAGGGACGAAGGCGAAGACCACGGACTCGCTCGCTTCGCTCGCAATCGCTGGGCGCTCTGAACGGGATTCCGCCAACGCGAAGCGGGTACGGCCGCGCGGGGCGCAACCCGACAGCCGAGCCGTCTGACAGCCGCGGTCCGACACCTCCTCAGGACGCGGCGCACACTCCGTCGTGCGCCTGTGCCTGATTTCGAGGCTACGCCTCGAAACGGCACAAGCACGGAGCCTTCGGCTCCGAGGCTACGGCCCGCCTAGAGCGGGCCTTCGCAGCCCCCGTCCTCGCCCTGGTCCCGCTCGCCCCCGAGCCCTGCTGCGGACCTTGTTCAACAAGCTGCGCCGATCCAATCCGCTCGGAGCGAAGTCCATGGTTGCCGCCGCGGTGGCGGAGGTCTGCGGCGATGGTTGCGCAGGCCCGCCCTAGGCGGGGCCGTAGCCTCGGAGCCGAAGGCTCCGTGCTTGTGCCGTTTCGAGGCGCAGCCTCGAAATCAGGCACAGGCGCACGACGGAGTGTGCGCCGCGTCCTAAGGTGAACTGCGGCCCGCGAATGACCGAATGTCGGCCGTCGGGTTTCGTCCCGCGCGGGAGGGACCGCCTCTTTCTCGCGCAACCCTTCACAGCGCAAGCCGATTGCGAGCGAAGCGAGCGAGGCGTTCGACGTTCGAGGCGTTCGACGTTCGAGGCGTTCGACGTTCGAGGCGTTCGACGTTCGAGGCGTTCGACGTTCGAGTCGTTTCGAGTCGTTTCGAGTCGTTCGAAGCGTTCGAAGCGTTCGAAGCGTTCGAGCCGTTCCAGCCGTTCCTCAACGTCGCCGAAACGCCCCCACCCCTACTTCGGCAGGACCAACTTCATCCCCGGCTTGAGCCAATCCGGGCTCTCGAGTTGGTCGCGGTTGGCTTCGTAGATTTCGTTCCAGCGGCGCGAGGTGCCGTAGACCTCTTGGGAGATCGTCGAGAGGATGTCGCCTTCGCGCACGAGGTAGGTGCCGCCGGCGACCGGGCGGTCGGTGTCGACGGATTCGATCTCGCGCGGGCGGTGGGGTTCGCGTCGGCCGGCTTCACGGGTGAAGTCGTAGACGGGGACGAGGATCGAGAGGCCGGCTTGGAGCTCGACGAGCTCTTCGTTGGTCGAGCGCAGAAGCGGCATGTAGCGCGTGTCGGAGTAGAAGCGCTCGGCCAGGCCGCTCCAGGTGTCGTTCTCCTGCACGTCGTAGACGCGGAACTCCTCCATGCCGGGGGCGCTCGCGAGGCCGTCCTCGTGGCGCAGGATCTTGAGCTTGCCGCCGGCCGAAGGCTTGGGTTCGGTCCGGGTGCGCGGGCTCTCGCCAGCGGTGCGTTCGGCACCCGTGTCCCCGGCGCGCGGACGGAACGAGCCCTTGGGGGTGGGCAGTTCCCCGGTCCGCTCGGCGCGGGAGCGCACCTTGGCGTTCTCCTCGAGCTCGGGGCGGCCGAGCTCGGCGTTCAAGAGCAACGCCTTGTCGGTCGAGGCCAACAGGCTGTCGCCGCCGGCGACCGGGCCACCCGCCTCGACCTCTCCCTCGTTGAGGGAAACGGCCAGGACGATCGCGGAAAGGAAGAGGAGTGTCAGGACGACGAGCTTCTCGAGGTTACCCATGGTGCTGCAGGACGGATGCGGCGAACGGCCCGGAACGACGCCTTTTTCGGGCCGCCAGGGCCCGAGGAACGGAGGAGGATGCCAGGGTCGAAACGGGGGCGCGCGGGGCGCGGCGGCAGCGCGCGGGCGGCTCCCGGTCCGACGCGGCCAGTCTGGTTTCGAGCCGGGGGCGAGTCGAGAGAAATGGCCCCTCTTTCTACGAAATGCAGTGGTGTCGTCGGGCTCGGACGCAGGATCGAGTAGGTCCGGACCGGACGGACCCGTGCTCCGATCGGCTCCCCGAGCCGTCCATGGAGCGCGCCGGAGGTCAGGCCTGCCCCCGCCCGGGCGGTCGCCGGCCGCTGCCCTCGAGCACGCCTGGGTCGGGAGCCTGGCGCTTTGCCCCACCTCCCCGGGTGGAAGGTGGCGGCCTCGGACCTCCCGAGCAAGGCTTCAGGCCACGGACTTGCGGCGCGGATCCCCGTGCGCGGAGGGGGACGCGAATCCGCGCCGTGCGGTTGCTGCGGGCCCGTGCAGGACGTGACAGAGACGCACTGCACACCTTGAGCCCTCGGCCTCGGGCCGCTATCTTCCCCAGGTCCTGGACCTCGCCGGATCGCTTCGGGGCCGACGCCTCGCCTGGCGGACCGTGTGGTTCGTGGACCTTCGCGCCCAGGCCCCCGACCCCCCCGGCTCCCGTGTTCGTCGCCCCCCGTATGATCTCCGCGCCCCACGATCCGCGCGTTCGCGCTTTCGTTGTCGTCCTGAGAGCCCTCCTCCTGGGCCTCGTGGTTGCGTGCGCCTCGACCCCGACGAACAGCGCCGAGCGCCTGCGCGTCACGTTCCGCGACTACACGATCGACCGCCACTTCGAGCTGGCGAGCGAAAGCCACACGGATCGGGTCAGCTACTACAGTCAGGTGCGCGACGATGCGGCCCGCAAGATCCAGCACGACGGGGTCATGCGGGCGCTGACGAACGAGCTCGAGCGCCAGGGTTACAAGCGTCACGCCCAGGAGGGCAACGCCCCGCGTCAGAGCGGAGGCATCCTGCGCGGCTCGCTGCAGATCGAAGACGGTGAGCACACGAGCCACTGGGTCGTCGGGCGCGGTACAGACGCGCAGGAGCGCATCGACTTCAACACCTGCATGCAGACCTTCTTCGAGCTCTACAACGCTTCGCAGGGTTTGCAGGCGGTCGACAACGATCGCGGTCCGGCCTTCTTCGAAGAACCCCCGACCCGCCCCCGCCGGCGCTGACCCGATCGATGTCAACGTCCCCCGACCCCGGCCGTCCCTCCGCTCCCGGCCGCGGCGTCTCGCGGGCGCTCGCCCTCGTTCCCGCGCGGCTCGGCTCGGTCCGGCTCGCGCGCAAGATGCTGCTGCGCGAGACCGGTCGCTACCTTTTCGAACACACGGCCCGCAACGTGATCGCCTCGGGCGCCTTCGAGGCGGTCGTCGTGGCGACCGATTCCGACGAGGTGCTCGCCGCTGCCGAAGAGGTCGGGTTGCGCGCGCTCGCGACCGATCCAGGCCACGCGAGCGGAACCGATCGCTGCCACGAGGCACTCGAGCTGCTCCGGGCAGAGGGTGAAGCGCCCTTCGACGTGGTCGTCAACGTCCAGGGTGACGAACCGGAGTTGCCGGCCGACGATCTGACGCGGTTGGTCGCGGCCTTCGCCGCACCCGAGGTCGAGCTCGCCACACTGGCCACCTCGATCGAGAGCGCCGCGGAGGCCCGCGATCCGGCCATCGTCAAGGTCGTGCTCGACAGCCGCGGGGATGCGCTCTACTTCTCGCGCGCCGCGATCCCCTACGAGCGCGACCCCATCGAGCCGGACGCATCCTGGCGCGGCCTCCGCCGGCACGTCGGCGTGTATGGCTTTCGCCCGGCGGCCCTGGCCCGTTTCTGCGCGCTCGGTCCCTCGCCGCTCGAGCAGCGCGAGGCCCTCGAACAGCTGCGCTGGTTGGAGCATGGTGGACGCATCCGCGTGCTATCCGCCGGTCCAATCCGTCCGGGCATCGACACCCGCGAACACTACGAAGCCTTCGTCCGAAGAACCGCGCCCAACCCCCTGGAAGAGTCCCGCACCCGATGACCAAGCACATTTTCGTCACAGGAGGAGTCGTGAGCAGCCTCGGCAAGGGGCTGACTTCGGCCGCCATCGGACTCTTGCTTGAGCGTCGCGGACTCACGGTCTCGATGCAGAAGCTCGATCCGTACATCAACGTCGATCCGGGCACGATGAGCCCCTTCCAGCACGGTGAGGTGTACGTGACCGACGACGGGGCCGAGACCGACCTCGACCTCGGACACTACGAGCGCTACACGCACGCGAAGCTCACGAAGAACTCGAACTTCACGACGGGCAAGATCTACCAGTCGGTCATCAAGAAGGAGCGCCACGGCGACTACCTCGGTCGAACGGTTCAGGTCATCCCCCACATCACCGACGCCATCAAGGACGCGATCCATCGCGGCGTCGTGCCCGAGACCGTCGACGTCGCCATCACGGAGATCGGCGGCACGGTCGGCGACATCGAGAGCCTGCCCTTCCTCGAAGCGATCCGGCAGTTCGCGCTCGATTTGCCGCGTGAGGACGTGCTCTTCGTCCACATCACGCTCCTGCCCTACCTGCGCGCTTCGGGTGAGATGAAGACCAAACCCACGCAACAGTCCGTCGGCAAGCTCCGCGAGATCGGGATCCAGCCGGACATCCTGATCTGCCGCACGGAAGAGCGCATGACCGAGGACATGGGGCGCAAGATCAGCCTGTTCTGCAACGTGCGTCGCCAGGCTGTGATCGAAGAGCGCGACGTCGCGTTCTCGATCTACGAGGTACCGGTCGACCTGAAGAAGAAGGGCCTCGACAAGATCGTGCTCGAGCACCTGCGCCTGCCGGCGGAAGAGGAGACCGACCTCGGCGACTGGGAGGCGATGCTGGCCGAGATCAAGAACGTCACGAAGACCTGCGAGATCGCGGTCGTCGGCAAGTACATCGAGCTGCACGACGCCTACAAGTCGATCTACGAGTCCCTCGCCCACGCGGGCATCGCGAACCACGTCAAGGTCGTCATCCGCAAGGTGCGCGCGGAGGACGTGCTCGAGAAGGGCACCGAGATCCTCGCCGGCGTCGACGGCCTGCTCGTCCCGGGCGGCTTCGGCGAGCGCGGCCTCGAGGGCAAGATCGCCTCCATCCGCTGGGCCCGGGAGAACCGCGTACCGTTCTTCGGGATCTGCCTCGGCCTGCAGTGCGCGGTGATCGAATTCGCGCGCAACGTCGCCGGGCTCGAAGAAGCCCACACGCTCGAGCACAGTCCGCACACTCCCGATCCCGTGATCCACCTCATGGAGTCCCAGGAGGACGTGTCCGACAAGGGCGGCACGATGCGCCTCGGCGCCTACGAGTGCCGGGTCCACGAGGGCACGCTGGCCCACGGGCTCTACCAGAAGGAGCTCATCTCCGAACGCCACCGCCACCGCTACGAGGTCAACAACGACTACCGCGCGCGCCTGGCGGAGGCCGGCCTGGTGTCGAGTGGTGTCCACCCCGGGCTCAATCTGGTCGAGATCGTCGAGCTGCCATCCCACCCCTTCTTCATCGGGGTGCAGTTCCACCCCGAATTCCAAAGCTCCCCCCTGCGTGCCCATCCGATCTTCCGCGGCTTCGTGAGCGCCGCTTTGTCCCACCGGGACGAGGCCGACGCGGGCGCGGGCCGGGTCGGGGCGCGCCAACCCCTGAAAAACCGCGTATGAGCCTCGAAGAGGAGTCCGTCGATGCGGACACACGCTCCGCCGAAGACATCGGACTGCCCGGCGGTGACTTCCGCTTGTTCGTCCAGAAGCTCGGCTACCAGGCCTTGATCGGGCTCGGCGTGCTGGAGAACCCCGTGTCCGGAACGAAGACGCGCAACCTGCCCGGAGCGCGCGGCGTCCTGGACGACCTGCGGATGATCCGCACGAAGACGGAGACGAACCTCGAACCGGAGGAGGACGAGCACTTGAACCAGGTCATCCACACGCTCGAGACCCACTTTCGAAACATCGAAGGTGGCGGCGACGAGAGCTCCGCGGAGTGAGTCGCGCTTCCGAGACCGCGGAAGCCGCCCCCCTGCCCACGGCGCGCGGGCCGGCCACGTGACCTCGTTCGCGCGAGCTCCCCGCCTGTTCGGCCTGTTCGGCCTGCTCGGATTCGGGCAGGAGGTGGCACCCGGAGCGGAGCGCAGCGAGCTCGCGCCCTCCGCGTGGACGGTGACCGAGTTCGCACCCAGCGGCGACGCGCGCCACGACCTCCCGGGCCTGGCACAGGCGGCGGCAGGCCCGGACGCGGCGCCCCTCGCCTGGTGGGTCGAGCGTGGCGAGGAGCGCAAGAGCGGCCGGCTGGAGCTCGCGCGCCCTCGGTCCGATGCCGAGGCTGCGACGCCGTTTCGTGCGGCGTCCCGAACGATCGCCGGCGGCGACGACTGGTTTCTCAACTGGGCGGATCGACCCGGACTGGCCGCGTCCGACGGTGTGCTGGTGGCGTACTGGCTGCGGATGCTCGGAGCCGGCACCTACGCCTACGGCGCCGCTTTCACGCGCTCGCTCGACGGCGGGGAGACCTTCGAACCCGTCCGCTTCCTGCACGAGGACACCAGCGAAGCCGAGCACGGCTTCGTCTCCTTCGCCCCCGGCCCCGACGGCTCGTTCCGCGCGCTCTGGCTCGATGCACGCCATGGTCGCGCAGGTGCGCCAAAGACCGCTCTCTTCTCGCGCACGCTGGCGCGGGACGGGACGCTCTCGGCCGAGGAAGAGCTCGATGAGCTGGTTTGCGACTGCTGCCCCACCGCGCTCGCCGGGAATACGCAAGGCGTCTGGCTCGCGGTGTATCGCGACCGCTCGTCCGACGAGGTCCGCGACATCTCGTTTCGACGCTTCGACGGGGCGCGCTGGTCCAAGCCGAGCACGGTCTTCGACGACGGGTGGCAGATCGCCGGCTGCCCGGTGAACGGACCGCGCGTCGTCGCGCTGGACGACGGAAGCTTCGTCGTGGCCTGGTATTCGGGCGCGCGCGGCGGCGACGTCCGCGTCGCGCGCTTGGCGCCGCAGGCCACCGCCTTCGGGCCGCCGCTCGACCTGGACGAAGGCACGCCCGAGGGGCGCGTCGCGCTCGCGGCCGACGGTGCGGGTCGACTCCTCGTGGCGTGGCTCGAGCACACCGACGAGGGCGTCTTCTGGCTGGGTCGCGTGCTCGTCCCCGAGGGCGCGGGCGGCCTCCGCGCGAACACCGAACGGGCGGCCCTGCGCATCGCACCGACGAGCTCCGACCGCGCCAGCGGTCACCTGGCCCTGAGCGGAGCTCGGACCGGCTGGCTGGCGGCCTGGAAAGGCGCACAAGGCATCCATTCCGCCTCCATCCGACCCGCTGCCCCGGCACGGACCGGCGACACGAAATGAACCGACTGTGCGCCTCGCGTTTCCTGTTCTGGCCCCTGTTCGTCGCCGGGACGCTCGGCGCCTGCCGCAGCTCGGAGGCGGGCCACCACCCGCCCGCACCCGAGCCGAGCACCGCCACCCCGACTGCGGGCGCTGACCGAACGCAGGCCCTGCCCGGCTTCCTCGAGCTCGCGTGGGATCAGGAATCAGGCACGCTGCGCCTCGTGGTGCCCGCCTTCGAGACGCCCCTGCTCTACGTCGTCAGTCTGCCCTGGGGGCTCGGATCGAACGACGTCGGCCTGGACCGCGGCCAACTGGGCGAGCGCACGGTCGTCGAGTTCCGGCGCGTGGGCGGTCGCGTCCTGCTCGTCGCCCCCAACTTCAAGTGGCGCAGCTCGAGCCCGGCGGCCGTCGAGCGCCGCGGTGTCGCGACCTCCTTCGCCGAGAGTGTGCTCTGGGGCTTCGAGGACCCGCGCGAAGAGAACGACCAGGTCTCGGTCGACGCCACCGCGTTCTTCCTGCGGGACGCGCACGGTATCGCACGCACGCTCGAGGACGCCGGACAGGGAGCCTTTCGGCTCGATCCGGCGCGCAGCGCGCTGGTCGCCGACGCGCTCGCGAGCTTCCCGCTCAACTCCGAGATCGAAGCGCTGCTGACGTTCACCGCGGATGCTCCGGGGCGCGAGGTCGCCGCGACCACGCCTGTGCCGACGGCCGTCTCGTTGCGGGTGCGCCACTCGTTCGTGGCCTTGCCGAAGCTCGATCCGGAGCGCTTCCGGCCGCGGGACAACGACCCGCGCGCGGGCTACTTCGGGCCGGAATGGAACGACCTCGCCCAGCCGATCGATCGAAGCACCCAGCGCGCCCTGATCGCACGCCACGCGCTCTCCGCAGAACATCCCATCGTCTACCGGGTCGACCGCGCGGCGCCCGAGCCGGTCCGCACCGCGCTGCTCGAAGGCGCGCGCTACTGGGAGCCCGTGTTCGCGCGCGCCGGCTTCCCGGGCGGCTTTCGGGTCGAGCTCTTGCCCGAGGACGCCGATCCGGCGGACGTCCGCTACAACGTGATCCAGTGGGTCAACCGCTCGACGCGCGGCTGGAGCTATGGCGACACGCTCACCGACCCGCGCACGGGTGAGATCCTGAAGGGGCACGTGACGCTCGGCGCGTTGCGGGTGCGTCAGGACGTGCTCCTGTTCCAGGGCCTGGTCTCCCCCTACCACGACGGCGTCGACGTCGAAGCGGCGGCCGCGCCCCTGCGGGCAGCCGCGCTCGCACGCATCCGCCAACTCGCGGCGCACGAGGTCGGACACACGCTCGGGCTGCAGCACAACTTCGCGGCCAGCGCCTTCGACCGCGCCTCCGTCATGGACTATCCCGCTCCGCGTATCGGGCTGACGGAGACGGGTGATGTCGACCTGTCCGACGCCTATGCGCCGGGCTGCGGGGCCTGGGACGAGCTCGCGATCCGCTACGGTTACGCGGTGTTCGCCGACGAGGAGGCGGGCCGACGGGGCGTCCTGGAGGAGATGCGAAGAAGCGGGATCCCGTTCCTGTCGGACAGCGACGCGCGCGGCGCCGATCGCTCGCACCCGCTCGCCAACCTCTGGGACGACGGGGCGGACCCGCTCGTGGCGCTGCGCCATAGCCTGCGCGTGCGCGCGACCGGGCTCGCGCGCTTCGGCCCGAGCTCGATTCGGCCGGGCGAGTCCTTCGCGCGACTCGAACAGGTGTTGGTTCCGCTCTACTTCCACCACCGCTTTCAGGTCGAAGCCGCGATCCGGGCGATCGGTGGCGTGAGCTATGCGCATCGGGTCCGTGGGGAAGACCCGGCGCGGCTCGAACCGGTTCCGAGCGCGCATCAAGCGGAAGCGCTCGCGCTGGTGCTCGAGACCCTGGCACCGTCCTTCTTGGCCCTGCCCGAGTCCGTGCGCACGCTGATCCCTCCCCCACCTCCGGGCGAGCGCCGCGGCCGTGAGAGCTTCGAGCCCGGCGGACACCTGTTCGATCCGCACGTCGCCGCGGAACAGGGAGCGGAGCTCGTCGTGCGGTTGTTGCTCGACGAAGCCCGCGCGGCGCGCCTCGTCGATCAGGGGGCCGCTGGCGGCTTCGGCCTCGACGAACTGATCCGGGCCCTCGTCGAGGCGACCTGGAGCCTGCCCGCCACGGGCCCCGCCCCCCCGCCCGCCACCGCCGTACGCGACGTCGTGCTCGACCACCTCATCCGGCTCGCGCGCGACGCCCGGCCCCGGGTCGCGGCCGGCGCGCGCTTTCACTTGATCGAGCTGGGCCCGCGCTTGCGCACGCTCGCGCAGCACGATCCCCACGCCGACCGACAGGCCGCGCAAGTGCTGCGCTTCCTGGAGGATCCCACGAGCAGCGAACCGGCCCGCCCCCCGACCCTGCCGCCGGGTTCCCCGATCGGCTGCAGCGGGGACACGGCCTCGCACTGAAGGGCCCCGGGGAAGACCCGGAGGTCAGGGCGTCCGGATCGGAGCTCGGCCTGCCCGCAGGGCACGGCGGAGGAGAAGTCCGGAGGCGGACTCCGATCACGTTCGGATTTGTGGCAACCGCGGCCGGTCCGGTCGGGTCCGAATGCCCGGGTGGAGGGGGTGGACGGTGGGAGGGGTTGTCCCGACCTTGGCTCCGCGGGGTGGAGCTGGTGAGGCCTCGGATCCCGGCTCGTCCTCGATCGCTCCGGCGCTGGGCCCGAGCGCCCTCAGCCCGCGGCGCGGCGCTCGAGTTCCTCGGCGATCCGACGCGCTTCGGCGTAGGTCGGGACGACCTCGACGATGCGGGTGTTGAAGAGGTTCTTCGAGGGGTGCTCCTTCTCGCGGCCAGCGGGGTGCACGTAGTCCTGGGGCACCTGCGTATCGTGCACGGCGTAGGCGTAGCCGATGTTGCTGACGCGGTAGCGGGGGTTCGAAGACGTCATGGGCGACGGATCGAGGCCTGGGTGGTTGGGGCCGGGGCCGGCTCGGGTCCCGGGGGCGAGGGGCGGGCGTCGGGGAGGCCGAGGACCCGCGATCGGCGGACTCTCAACGGTACGCCGCGTGGCCGGTCAGGGCCTGACCGATGGCGAGCGTATGGATGTCGTGCGTGCCCTCGTAGGTGTAGACCGACTCGAGGTTCAGCATGTGACGACCGATGTTGTACTCGAGCGTGATCCCGTTGGCGCCCAGCATGTCGCGCAGGATGCGCGCGCTCTCGAGCGCCATGGCCACGTTGTTGCGCTTGGCCATCGAGACGTGTTGGTGCTCGAGTCGGCCGGCGTCCTTCATGCGACCGATTCGCAGAGCCAGGAGCTGGGCCATCGTGATCTCGGTCGCGACATCGGCGAGCTTCTTCTGGGGGATCTGGAACCCGGCCAGGGGCTTGTCGAAGACGATGCGCTCCTTCGAATACTGCAGCGCCTCGTCGAAGCACGCGAGCGCCGCCCCCACGCCACCCCAGGCGATCCCGTAGCGGGCCTGGGTCAAGCAACCGAGCGGCCCTCCGAGTCCCTTGGCCTTCGGCAGGATCGCATCGGCCGGCACGCGCACGTCCTGAAGCACGAGCTCGGAGGTGATCGAAGCTCGCAGGCTCCACTTGTGCTTCTGCTCGGGCGCGCTGAAGCCGGGTCGATCGGTCGGGACGACGAAGCCCCGGATGCCGTCGTCGGTGTGCGCCCAGACGATCGCGACCTGGGCACAGGTCCCGTTCGTGATCCACATCTTGCGTCCGTTCAGAATCCAGTCCGAACCATCGCGCTTGGCGGTCGTCAGCATGCCGCCGGGGTTCGAGCCGAAGTCGGGTTCGGTCAAGCCGAAGCAGCCGATGGCTTCACCGCTCGCGAGTTTCGGAAGCCACTCGTCCTTCTGCTCCTCGCTGCCGTAGGCGAAGATCGGGTACATGACGAGCGAACCCTGCACCGACACGAACGAGCGCAGGCCGGAATCGCCGCGCTCGAGCTCCTGACAGATCAGCCCGTAACTGACGCTGTTCATCGCGGCGCAGCCGTACTTCTCGGGGAAGGTCGGCCCGAAGACACCCAGCTCGGCCAGCTCCGACGTCAGCTCCATCGGAAAGGTGCCAGCCTCCCAGTGCTCCATGACGACCGGCAGGAATCGTTCCGAGACCCAGCTTCGCACGGTGTCCCGGACCATGAGCTCGTCCTCCGAGAACTGGTCGTCGAGCTGCAGGAAATCGAGTTGTTGGAAAGCGTCCATCGCAGGTTCGTTTGGAATCAGGGCCGGCCGTTTCCCAATCCAGGGGGCCGGAAGCTTGAATTCGGGGCGCGCGAGGTGATCGTGGTTGGCGGCCTCAGGCCGCGAGCGCAGACCGCAGAGTGTAGCTAAGGACGGGACCGATCTCGACCTCGGCTTCCTTCGCTCTTCCCCCACCTTCATGAACCTGAAAGGCACGAGTCCCTGCCCCCTCTGCGGCTACGACGCTTTGGCGCCTCCATGCCCGCACTGCGGCGGGCATCCACGCGAAGGAACGTTGCGTCGTCGCCCCGCTGATCCGTTGCTCGGCACACTGGACGGCTTGCTGGCCCTGCCCTTCGGGCTCTGGTTCCTGGCGACGACCCGTGGGGTCAAGCGCTGGCTGGTTCCGCCGCTCGTCGCGACCCTGATCCTCATGATCGGCGCCCTGGTCGTGACCTTCCGGTTCATGAACGGACTGTTGGAGAGCCACCTCCCGGGCGAGTTCACGCTGACCGACACGAGCTGGGATTGGCTCGAGAACCGCTCCGAGACGTGGGACTGGGCCAAGGCCACCTGGGGCGCCGTCCTGGTCGCCCTCCAGTGGGTCGTGAACGCCGCCTGGGGACTCCTGACTTCGAAGCCGCTGCAGCTCATCGGTTGGTTTTTCGTCGGGTCGCTCGTGATGTGGTACTGCTTCTCGATCGCCTACGAGGCCCTGGCCGGCCCCTTCCTCGACGAGGTCCAGGCCCGGCTCGAGGCGAAGTGGTTCGGTTCGGACCCGCGCAGCCGGCTCGAACGACCCACCGACATCCCGCCCGAGACTTGCGCCCGTCTCACCACGTTGGGACTGGGACTCGTGTCCGGCATCTTCGTGCTCGCCCTGGTCGCCTTTCACGCGGGCTTTTGGCTCGCCTTGCTCCTGGCTCCGCTCGGCCTGGTCCCGTCGCTGCTCCTCGATCGGCGCTACGGCACGTGGCTCGCCTGGGTCGCGACGGTCGAGGGGCGCGCGACCTGGACGAGCCTGCAGGCCTCGCTCATCACCGGAGTGCTGCTCGTCTTCGCGCTGCCGCTCTACTTCGTGCCCGGCGTCGGCTACTTCCTCTTCGCCGCCGCAGCCGGGTTCGCGACGGCGATCTCCTTGCTCGACATCCCGCTCGAGCGGCGCGGCTGGCCGCTCCGCTGCCGGCTGCGCTTCATCGCCCGCAACATGCTCCCGATGCTGGCCTTCGGCATCACCTCCGGCATGCTCCTGGCGGTGCCCTTCCTCGGCCCCGTCCTCATGGTCCCGGCCGCTTCGGTCGGGGGCCTCTGGCTCATCTGTCGACTGGACAAGAATCCGCTGCGCTCGGAGGGCGAGCGATGGCCCGACTGAAGGCGCGGCCGACGCTCGCTTGGGTCCTCGGCCTCCTCGGCGCGGCCTGCACGCCCGACGTGCCGATCGGCTCTCCCCCCGCGCTGGTCGGCGTCGCCGCGCACGTTCCCGACACGACGCGCGAGCTCGTGCTCTTCGCGCTCGGCGATGCCGGGACCGGCGACGCGAACCAGCACGCGGTCGCAGACGCCATGGAGCGGCTGGCCACGTCCAGCGCACCGGCCTTCGCGCTCTACCTCGGAGACAACTTCTACGAGAATGGACTCGCAGGACCGGACGATCCGCTCCTGCGAACGGCCTTCGACGACGTGTACGACGGCGCCCTGGCCGAGCTCCCCTTCTATCCCGTGCTGGGCAACCACGACTACCAGGGAGACGTCGACGCCCAGGTCGGGTACGGGGCGGTCGAGCCGCGCTGGCGCATGCCGGCCCGCGCCTACGACTTCGAGGCCGACCTGGCGGACGGGACGCGCCTGGCCTTCTTCGCGCTCGACACCCCGGCCCTCCTGGGCGCTTCCCCGACGAACGCGCGGACCCTCGACGAGCTGAGCGCCGCGCTCGCGCGGAGCGAGGCCGACTGGCGCATCGTGTTCGGCCATCACCCGCTCCACTCGGGCGGCCGCCACCGCATCCCGGGCACCTTCGTCCGGCGGCTCGAGCCCGTCCTCGTCCGCGGCGACGTCGACCTCTACCTCGCGGGACACGACCACGACCTCCAGCTGCTCGCACCACCCCTGGGCTACCTCCAGATCGTGAGCGGTGCGGGCGGCAGGCTGCGCTCGACGGCGCGCACCCACTGCACCGTCTTCGCCGCCGCGCGCTACGGCTTCGCGCGCCTCAGCTTCGCCCGGCGCACGCTCGTGATCGAGTTCTTCGACCGACAGGGCGACCTCCTGCATCGCTCGGACTGGACCAAGGCCTCCGCGCGCGGCCCCCTGCAACCCGCGCAGCTCCCGGCGACGCGTTAGCCGGATGGGGCGGGCAGGCCCTTCGGCGCGCCGCTCCTGCGCCCAACGCCCTTGAACCCGGCTCGACCAGAGTCGATGGTGAGCGCCCCGCCGCGTCCCCCCAGAACGAGCCGTGACCCGCTACCTCATCACCAGCGCCCTGCCCTACGCCAACGGCCCGATCCACTTCGGACAGGTCATCGGCGCCTACCTCCCCGCCGATTGCTACGTACGCGCCTTGCGCCTCCGCGGCGAGGAGGCCTGCTTCGTCTGCGGTGCCGACGAGCACGGTGTCGCGATCACGATCGGAGCCGAGGCCGAGGAAAGCTCCTACGAGGACTACGTCGCCCGCTGGCGCGACCAGGCCAAGGAGACCTTCGATCGCCTCGGCATCGAATTCGACGTCTGGTCCGGCACGAGCGTGAGCCCCTTCCACGCCGAGATGTCGCGCGAGTTCTTTCGGCGCTTGGACGAGAACGGGTATCTCATCCGGCGTGCGAGCGAGCAGTTCTATTGTCCGAAGGACGAAATGTTCCTCGCGGACCGCTACGTCACGGGCACGTGCTACGTCTGCGGCCACGACCAGGCCCGCGGCGACGAGTGTCCCAAGTGCGGCACTTGGCTGGAGGCCCTGCGGCTCGAAGTGCCGCGTTGCAAGGTGTGTGGAACGAGCCCCGAACGGCGCCAGACCACCCACTGGTACCTCGATCTGCCCAAGCTGCGGGACGACGGCATCGGCCCCTGGTTCGAGGACCATCCCTGGAAGGGCAACGTGAAGGCCTTCGTCGGGGCCATGTTGAAGGACCTGCAGCCCCGCCCGATCACGCGCGACATGAAGTGGGGCATCCCCGTGCCCGAGGAGCTGCTCGGAACGCTCGCGGAAGGCGAGCCGGACAAGGTGCTCTACGTCTGGTTCGACGCTCCGATCGGCTACGTGTCCTTCACGCGCGAGTGGGCCGAGGCGCGCGGCGAGCCCGAGGCCTGGAAGGACTTCTGGCGCTCGCCGGACACCCGCCTGGTCCACTTCATCGGCAAGGACAACATTCCCTTCCACTGCCTGATCTTCCCGTCGATGTTGTTCGGTGTGAAGCAGGACTACGTCATGCCGTGGGCCGTCCCGGCGATGGAGTTCTACAACCTCCAGGGGCGCAAGTTCTCGACCTCGGGCAACTGGACCATCGCACCCGACGAGCACTTCACGCGCTACGACAGCGAGGCCACGCGCTTCTACCTGCTCTCCAGCGCCCCGGAGACCTCGGATTCGGAATGGAGCTGGGGCGAGTTCCAGTCCTGCGTGAACGCCTCCCTGGCGGACACGATCGGCAACCTCGTCACACGCGTCCTGCGCTTCGTCGCCAAGCACTTCGACGGCCAGCTGCCTGCGCTGGCGCCCGCCCTCGAGGACGAGGTGCGCGCGAGCCTGCTGGAGCACTCCGGCCCGTTCGCCGACCCTGTCGACGACATCCTCGCCTTCCGCTTCCGCCGTGCCACGCAGACGCTGATCGCCAACGCCGCGGTCGGCAACGTCTACATCGATCGCGAGGCCCCCTGGGCCCTGCGCAAGAGCGACCCCGAGCGCGCCGGAGCCGTCCTGTTCGGCGCCTGCCAGTGGATCGCCTGGATCGCACGCTGGATGGTCCCCTTCATGCCGACCCGGGCCCAGGAGATCTGGGAGATGCTCGGGGGCAGCGGTCCGGTCGCAGCCGCCACGACGGATGGCGTGCCGACCGCAGCGAACTGGCGACTCCTCCCGGCGGGAACGGCGCTAGGTGCGATCACGTCGCCCTTCGAGAAGCTCGAGGACGCGACGATCCAGGCCGAGGTCGCGGCGCTCGAGGCTCGCGCGGGCAACTGAGAGAGGCGGCGGCGACGGACTCGCGCGCTTCGCGCGCAGCGGCTCACGCGGTCGGAGGGGGTCATGAGAACGAATCGTCTCTGCCGCGCGGCACGCAACCCGAAGGCCGCGGGGTTCGCTGGACGGGGCCGACCCGTCCTTGGGACGCGGCGCGCACTCCGGGGCGCGTCTGTCTTCGGCTCCGAGGCTGCGGCCCGCCTACGGCAGACCTGCGCAGCCATCGTCGAGGGCCCCCGTCGAGGCCCCTCACCGGCGCGATGGTCTCATCACCGTTTTCGGCCCGGAGCCAAGGTCGGCGGTCGCGGAGCGCAGGCCAGCCGAAGGCGGGCCGTAGAGTAGCCTCGGAGCCCCAGGCTCCGTGACGTGCCGAGTTGCGCGGCGCAGCCGCGCCATCAGGCACAGGCGCACGACGGAGTGTGCGCCGCGTCGAACGAGGGCACGAAAAAACGCCGTGCGCGGAGATCGCGCACGGCGTTGTTCTCGATGGCTCTCGGATCAGATGAGCTGCTTCAGCCCCTTCCCGACCCGAAATCCCACACGCTTCCCCGCCTCGATCTGGATGGGCTCCCCCGTGTGCGGGTTGCGGCCGACGCGCGGCTTGCGATTCTTGACTTCGAAGGTCCCGAAGCCGGTGATCGTCACGGTCCCCTCTTCCCGGAGACCTTTATGAACGCCAGCCAGCACCGTATCCAGAACGCGGCTCGCTTGCAGCTTGGATGTCTTCAGCTCGCTGGCCAAAAACGTAACGAGTTCGCTCTTGTTCACGGATCTGGACTCTTGGGAAAAGGCCTGGCTCCCCCCGAAAAGGAAGGAGCCAGGCCGTGCAGATGGATCTAGGCCTTCTTGCGACGCTTGGTCGCCTTCTTCTTGGTGGCCTTGCGCTTGGTGGCTTTCCGCTTCGTGGCCTTCCGCTTGGTGGCCTTCCGCTTCGTCGCCTTGCGCTTGGTCGTCTTACGCTTGGCCGCCTTCTTGGTGGCCTTTCTTTTCTTCTTAGCCATTTGAGAGAATTCTCCTTGGGCGTGTGACCCAATTCGACACCGCGAGGTGTCTTCACCACGACATCAGGTCGGTCATCGGTCGAAGTTGGCGTTTGCTTTCCCTTCAATTCGGAAAATTTCGATCGCGTTGCTTCCCAAACACCGCGTGTGGTTGCACCTTCGCGCGTCGCCAGGCCTCACGTTTTCGCGCGCCAACCCAGACCTTCCGACCCCGACCCGAGCAACCTCTTGCAGCTGCGAATCGTAGGAGCCGAACGCCCTTCGTGGCAGGCCTTGTGCGTGCATGGCTTCGGCGATAACCACCGTACGTGGAACGGACTTACGCAGTCTCCGTCGCTGCGTGACGGACGCTTTCACCTGGTCGATCTACCCGGCTTCGGCGAGACGCCTCTCCCCCCCGATGGAGCCTTCCACTACTCCCGTCGCGCGGTCGAGGAAGTGGGCCGCGCCATCGCCGAACTACCCTCCGGAGTCCGTCTCGGAATCGCACATTCTTTGGGAGGCGCTTACCTCTTCGCCGCCCTCGCCCAGGCGGCGCGGGCGGGACGTCCCGGACTCGATGGCGTCCTGCTGCTGGCCCCCGCGACGCCCTGGACGCGCGAGCCTCCCTTCCTGCGCTTCACGCACGGCAACCTCGCTCGACTCGCCCGCCGGGCGGCGCGGCACGCTCCCGCCGCGGTCCGTCAGCATGCGGCCCGCTCGATCGTCCGCGTCGCCTTGCGGCTCGCCCTCGCGCCCGGCCGGCGCGCGGATCCCCTCTGGATCGAAGCCCTTACCGCAACGTTGGCCCGACCAGGAACGCTCGGAGACTGGATCGCGATCGCCCGCGAGCTCGAGCGACTCCTGCGCGGCGCCGACCCCAACCTGCGCGACCTCTTCCTGCAACCGACGGGGCTCGAGCTCCCGATCTGGATCGCGCGCGGAGAGCTCGACCGTGTGATCGGCGCCCGCGAACTGAAGCGCCTCGGCGACGGCCTGATCCGCGCCCGCCTCCACGCGCTCACCGGCGTCGGACACTGCCCCCAAGCCGAAGCCATCGAACCCGTCGCTGAACTCGTCCTGCAACTGCTCGCACAGTGCACGAACGGCGTGTCGCGGGACGACGAGGTCTGACGGAGAGCGGCGCGGGGGTTCGACGGACGCGCGCGCTGCGGCTCGCCGGCAGACGGGATCGCGGGAGGTGAATCGACTCCAGCGCTCGAGTTCGACGGACTCGCGCGCTGCGCGCGCATCGGCTCGCGCGGTGTGACGGGCGCACGGGGCGAGGCGCTTGCGCCGCGCGAGGTGCAACCCGAAGGCCGAGCAGCGGTCGGTCGGGGCCGAAATCCATATCAGGACGCGGCGCGCACTGCGTCGCGCGCCTGTGCCTGGTTGCGCGGCTGACGCCGCGCAACGGCACGTCACGGAGCCTTCGGCTCCGAGGCTACGGCCCGCCTACGCAGCCTTGTCCGTGGACCTTGTCCGTGGACCTTGTCCGTGGACCTTGTCCGTGGACCTTGTCCGTGGACCTTGTCCGTGGACCTTGGCCGTGGACCTTGGCCGTGGGCCATGGCCGTGGGCCTTGGCCGTGGGCCTTGGCCGTGGACCTTGGCCATGGGCCGTGGGTCTTGGCCGTGGGCCTCCGTCACGACCCCGATCCCTGTCGGCCCAGCACCGTCTTCGACCCGGGTCCGAGACCTGAGGTCGAGCTCGGTGGTCGCGGAGCGCAGGCCCGCCGTAGGCGAGCCGCAGCGCAGCCTCGGAGCCGCAGGCTTCGTAAGGTGCCGTTGCGCGGCG
>JAJDEW010000098.1 GCA_029259595.1 Planctomycetota bacterium
ATTCCCTCCAGGTCGATTCTGGGCAACGAACCCAGGAGGGGCTCCAGGGACAGGAACTTGACCGCCGCGCCCGTCCGACGGAGATGATCGACACGCCAAAGGTAGTCATCGGATTCGACACTCACTCCCATCCACACCTGGGGGGACCAGCAGATCTTCGCGCTCAGCTCCTCCAATCGTTCAGCTCGCTTCGTCAGCACTTGGTAGCGGTGCCAATCCGCGCGGCGCATCGTCTCGAATACGCGCAAGATGAAGCCCTCGGGTACTTCCGCGTGAAACAGGTCGCTCATGGAGTTCACGAAAATCGTTTGGGGCTTCCGCATACGGAGAGGAATCTCAAGCGTGTGCTCGTGAACAGTGAGCGTGAAGCCGTTGGCATAGTTCGGGCTGCCCATGCTCCGAAGCCGGTTGGACATGCGCTCCGCGTAGCAGTGTTTGCAGCCCGGGCTGATCTTGGTGCACCCAGTGAGCGGGTTCCATGTTGACTCGGTCCACTCGATGGTTGATCGCTGCGCCATTAGGTGTCTCCTTCGCTGAACGAAATCAAAGTGCCGGGAGGGAAGGATCCGCGACGACGTTTGGTCCCGTCCACTTTGATCTCCGCGACCGTGATACGTGGAGGCGACTCACGTTCCATGAGCTTGAGTGCTGCGCGTGTGTGCGTGTCCAAGAAGGCCGTATAGTCCATGACGTAACCGAGGACCTGCTCGGACATGACTGTCTGTCCCGAAAACTGCCGGTGAATCACCGGGGCCACCGACTCGCCGGGAGACTCTCTAAAAAGGACGGCCTGAGAGGGGTCCACGCCGTCAGAGAAGGAGAACTCTCCGCTCCCGTCCACCTTCCACATGGCTTCCTTCATCTTCTGGTGGCCCCTTGCGTGATTGGTTGCAAAAAAGAGGTCGTAGACCGGCCGGTTCCCACGGTCACGCAGCTCGAAGAACCGCACGTACTTTGCGACTCCCCGGAGCGACTGCTCGTAGAGTTGGCGCGATCTGAACACCCTGGAGCGACTGTCTGGCTCCCGCCCGATCACGGATGATGCGTCGGGGATTCCGATCAGGCGATCGGCCTGTTCTGGGAGCTGCGTGACGAATCTCTGGAGGGTCACGTTCATGAACGTGATGAGGACCTCGCACCGTTCTCTCTTGAGCAGCCGGGCGATCAGATCGAACGGAATCCCGTTGATACCGAAGGGGTCGATCAGGGCGAACGTTGGGGCAATCTGGAGTCCGAGCCGATCCAGACTGTCGAGCGTCCCCCGGAGGGCGTCCTCGAACTGATCGTGCACGATCTCGACATGCGAGTTCGTTGGCCGGTCAATCGAGGCGACCTCTTCACGAAGTCGATCAACTCGATCCTGGCGCTCTTCGACAAAGGTGAACGCTATCTGGGCGTTGAAACGGGCTTGATGCTCTCGCGCGACTCTCAGGGCGACCAAGGGTGAACCCTCCTGGCCGCCCGAATACCGGCCCGGACCGGCGAACCCGTCGTAGTACACAACTCTCCCGTGATGACGAGCCAGAATCGGAAACCAAGCCTGAAGGTAAGCTTGGAGGATTGCGTGCTTGGCGAGCGTATGGGGTTCGGCGTCCCAGAGGGTGTCGTTAGGAGTCATCGTGGCGATCACTTACGCTTCCTTCCCGGAGGACGCTTGGGCGGCGCGTGCGGGCTGCTCAGAGCCCTCAAGAGCGCGGAGCACGGCCTCCAGGTCCTTCATGAGGAACAGGCGGTAGCGGTTCTGGGGGAGCCTCCGCGCGCGGAGCTTCCCGCTGTCGGCCCAGTTCCGCACGGTGCCGGGGCTGACGCCGAGGATCTCGGCGGCCTCGGAGGTGCGGACGTAGTCGCTGACGTTCATGGGGGCGGTGCCTTTGCTAGGGCTCCAAAGCCCACAAACCCTACAAGGCGGCAGGCCCGGTCTCAACGATGCCGACCGTCTCCATCCACCGAGCTACCTGGACTCATGGACGGATTCTCCGCAGAGGAGTGACGTGGTCCTGGTTCTCTGCACTCCCGGGGACAAGTTGTCCCCCGTCATTGCAGGTTCCTGGAGGCGTGCGGTCTTGGACGCGGACCAAGATTCCGCTGCTTAGCCGCTCGCCGGTGCAGCCAGGCTCAGCTCGATCCGTTTCATCACGGCGAGCAGTCCGTCTTGTGCTCTCGAATGTTGATGAACAGCCAGCGGTCCAGCCACCCGCGTTCTCGAAGCCACCCGATCTCGTATTCGGTCCGGGTGTCGTCGATCCACAGGAAGTCGCCGTCGTCGGAAAGGGCCTCGACCTTGAACGTCTTGAAGTTCGACGAGCGCACCTTGGAGGCCAACCAGACGAGCTGCTCACGCTCATCCTGGTTGGTGAACCCTGAGATGTACTCGACTGTCACAGCTCGGGTTATCTGGTCCACCTGTAGTTCGGCCAAGCTGGTCCACCCGCGGCCTTAGCTGAGAGGGCTCAGTTCGGGCAACCTGGTCCAGGTCAGTTCGCCCAAGCTGGTCCACCAGTTCGGGGGAAGCTGGTCCACCTGGTCGATCGAGGTCCTGCTCGGTCGGACTACCTCCATCCGCCACCCTCCACGGCGACCCAAGCCAGGGAGGTACGGATGGGCGCAAGGAGGACCGACATGCATCGACTTCAGGAAATGGTGCGGCTGCACCGCATGGGGAAGAGCTCGCGCGAGATCGCTCGGCAGCTCCGGATGGGCCGCGACACGATCCGCTGCTATCTGCGAGCTCTGAAGAGCTCGGGGCACCTCGAGGGAGCGCCCGAGGAGCTGCCGGAGATCGCAGACCTGCGCGTGGTCGTGTCGGAGCACGCCCCGCCGAAGGAAGCCGCGCCGGCGAGCTCTTCGATCGAACGTTGGGAAGAGACGATCGTCCGGATGCGCCGCGACAAGAACGCCGGACCGACAGCGATCCACGACTGGCTGAGGCTACACGAGCCCGAGTACGAGGGCAGTCTCTCGGCGGTCAAGCGTCTGTGCGCGCGGCTGCGCCGAGAGGAAGGCCCCAAGGCCACCGACGTGGCGATTCCCGTCGAGACGGAGCCCGGCGAGATCGCCCAGGTCGACTTCGTCTACGCCGGCAAACGCTACGACCCCGAACGCGGCATCCTGCGCAAGACTTGGCTTTTCGTGATGTCGCTGGGCTTCAGCCGACACATGTTCTGCGAGCTGGTCTTCGATCAGAAGATCGAGACCTGGGTCAGGCTCCACGCCCAAGCATTCGAGTACTTCGGCGGCGTCCCGCGCGTGATCGTGCCCGACAACTTGAAAGCCGCCGTGATCCGCGCCGCCTTCGGCATCGACGGCGAGCCTGTGCTCAACCGCACGTACCGCGAGCTGGCGCGACACTTCGGCTTCCAGATCGACCCGACACCACCTCGATCGCCTCAAAAGAAGGGCAAGGTCGAGCGCGACGGGGGCTACGTGAAGGGCAACTTTCTCAAGACCTGCGACTCGGTCGATATTCACGCAGACCGCAAGGCGCTGCGCCGCTGGCTGGACGAGATTGCCGCCAAGCGCCGTCACGGCACGACGGGGCGGCCGCCAGTCGAGCTCTTCGAGGAGCTCGAACACGCCGCGCTGCTTCCACTGCCGAGAGCACGCTGGGAGCTCGTGGTCTGGAAGCACGCGACTCTTCACCGCGACAGCCACGTGCAGATCGACGGCGCCTTCTACTCGGCTCCATGGCGCTTCTTGCATCAGAAGCTATGGGTCCGCTGCACGGCTCATTCGGTCTCGATCCAAGGCGAGGACGAGCTTCTATGGCGGCATGGACGCGTCGCCCGCGGCAAACGCAGCACCGTGGAGGCGCACCTCCCCGAGCATCGCCGCGATCTACGCCATCGCAGCCGTGCGCACTGGATTGCCAAGGCGACGGCCATTGGCCCGGAGGTCGTGCAGCTCGCCGAGGCGATCTTCGACGCCGACGATGTGCTGCATCAGCTGCGCAAGGTGCAGGGCGTGGTGACCCTGCTCGGGGGTTTCCCCAGGCTCCGCGCACGGCGCGCCGCCAAGCGCGCCCTGCACTTCGGCTGCCTCGACTATCGCGGCGTGAAGAACATCCTCACGAAGGCGATCGAGAACGAGCCGCTTCCCGAGGAACGACAGGAACGCGCCTGGGCGAGCGGATCGCGCTTTGCCAGGCGTCCTACCGAGACCCTCTTTGCCACAAAGGAGAAAACCCATGGCCATCAGTAACGAGCTCGTCCCCGTCCTCAAGAAGCTGCGTCTGTCGGGCGTCCTGCAGACCCTCGATCTGCGCATGCGGGAGGCAGTGGACGCGAACCTCAGCCACACCGAATTCCTCTTCCGCCTGTGCAGCGACGAGATCGAACGTCGCGAGAGCAAGCAACTCGACCTGCGCATGCGCCGCGCCAGCTTCGAGAACGCCAAGCGTCTGGAGGACTTCGAGTGGGCATTCAACCCGCAGATTCCCAAGGCCAAGATCATCGACCTCGCGACCTGCGTAACCGTCCGGCGAACTGCATCTGGCGATGATCGGGCGCATGGCGGACCCTCTTGGCAAGGAGGTCGTGCATGGAAGACGAGACGAGGAAGCCGAGGGGACGCGCGGATTACGAGGTCTTGCTGGCAGAGCACGAGGGGAGTGGCTTGACGCTGCGCGCATTCGCCGAGTCAGCGGGCGTGAAGGCGGCGACGCTGTACGCGTGGAAGCGAAAGCTGCGCCCGGGTCAAGTGAAGAGACGCACGCAAGGCGCGCACTTGGTGCCATTGCGGGTTGTCGGAGGCGCGGAAGAACGAGAGGCGACAGAGCCGCACTTCAAACTCGCGCTCGGGCACGCTCGAGTCCTGTCGATTCCAATGCAGTTCGACGCAGGCGAGCTGCGCCGCCTTCTCGCGGTGCTCGAGGCGTAGTGCAGATCTTCGGAGCTGAAGTCCAGGTCCACATCGCGGTTGGCGTGACGGACATGCGCAAGTCGTTCGACACGCTCGCAGGGCTGGTGCAAGAGGAGGTCGGCCAGGACCCTCTATCGGGTCAGCTGTTTGCCTTTTGCAACCGTACACGCGATCGGATCAAAGTGCTGTGGTGGGACGGCAGCGGCTTGTGTTTGCTCGCGAAGCGTCGCGAGCGCGGCCGCTTCGCTTGGCCGAAGGCCGGTGTGACGGACGGAGTCGTGACGATGACGCCACACGACTTTGCAGAGCTGCTGGGGTGGGTCGAGACCGTGACGCGCAAACGCAGCGACTGGTACGACTGGAAAGCACCGAACGTGAACGTGCCGGCATCAAAAACTTCGCCCTCTTCGGTCCGGACTTGACCGACTTGTGCCGATGTTTACTTTCACGTGGTGGGTATCGAAGAGCTGCACGGGAAGGTCGCGACGCTGGAGAGCCAGCTCGAAGTCTTGACGCAGGCGCTCGAAGCCGAGCGACGCGAGAAGCGCGACCTTCAGCACTACATCGACTATCTGCGTCGTCGAGTCTTCGGCCCGAGAGGCGAGAAGCTGGACGCGAGCCAGCTGAAGATTCCCTTCGAAGACCTGGTCGAGGTCATCGAGGCCGAACGGCCGCATGCACCACTGCTCGAGGCGACCGAAGCACCGGACGGGGAGAGCGACGAGGACCGTATCGCAAAGCGTCACCGCAGGAAAGCTGGTGCACACGGTCGGACGCCGCTCCCCGAGGAACTGCCGCGCGTGCGAATCGAACACGACGTCGAAGAAGGCGATCGCTGCTGCCCCTCGTGCACGAAGGAGATGTCGCGCATCGGTGAGGTCGTGACTGAAGAGGTCGACTACGTACCGGCGTCGGTGATCGTGCGCGAGCACGTGCGACCCAAGTACGCCTGCCGGAAGTGCCAGGAAGGTGTCTTGGTGGCGCAGGCGCCGAAGCGCGTCATCCAAAAGGGCCGTCCGGGACCGGGCCTTCTGGCCCAAGTCCTGGTGTCCAAGTATTCAGATCACCTTCCACTGCATCGCCAAGAAGCGATCTTCGAGCGGCATGGCTATTCGGTGAGCCGCTCGACGCTGTGCGACTGGGTCGGAGTGTGCGCGGAGAAGCTCTTCCCGATCGTCAAGTTGATGCGCACGCGCATCGTGGCATCGAGTTATGTCCATGCGGATGAGACGCCGGTCTTGATGCAGACGAATTCGCGTGGCGGCGGCAAGCAACGGGCGTGGCTTTGGGTCTACGTGAACGAAAAGGACGAGGTCGTCTACGACTTCCGCACGAGTCGCGGTCGCGATGGTCCGATGGACTTCCTCGATGGGTTTGCCGGTTACTTGCAGGTCGACGACTACGCGGGCTACAACGAGGTCTGTCGCCGCAATGACGTGACGAAGGTGGCGTGCTGGGCGCATGCACGGCGCGGCTTCTTCGAGGCACTCGCCAGCGCGACGGCGGATGCGTCGATGGTGCTGGCGAAGATCCAGCGGCTATACCGCGTGGAGAAGGAGGCGCGCGACGGGAGCATGAAGCCAAGTGCCGTACGCGGGCTGCGTCGTGCGCGCAGCGGACCGATCCTCGCGTCGATTCGGCAAGACCTTGATCGTCTATCGAAGTCGGCACTGCCCAAGAGTGCCCTTGGCAAAGCCGTGGCGTACACGCTCGCGCTGTGGGCCGAGCTGACACACTACGTCGACGATGGAAATCTCGCGATCGACAACAACTCGGCCGAGCGCGCGATGCGCGGCGTCGCCGTGGGCCGCAAGAACTGGCTCTTCTGTGGCGGCGAGAGCGGCGGCCAGCGAGCGGCCGTGATCTACTCCCTCATCGAGACGTGCAAGCGCGCACGCGTCGAGCCTTTCGAGTACTTGCGCGATGTGCTCGAGCGGATCGGCGAGAGCGCCAGCGAAGACCTGCTGGAGCTCACGCCGCAAGGCTGGCGCGATGCGCGCGCCGAGAAGATCGCGGCTGCCGTACGAGGCTGACGCCGGCGTCCCGCAGAGGCGCTCCGCTCGCACGGACTCGGGTCTTCAGAACCAACCGCGTCAGCGCACCAGCGCACCCGTCCGCCGGACGGATACACTTGATCACGCGCGCTCGTGCGCGAAGATCGCGCTGACCAGGAGGTGATCGATGTCACGAGCGGAAGAGATGCGGAAGTTGTTCGATCGGTGGTGGGATTCGGGCGAGAGCCTGATGGCTTTTGGAAAGCGCGAGGACGT
>JAJDEW010000099.1 GCA_029259595.1 Planctomycetota bacterium
TTCGTCGATGCGAGCCAGAGCGCCTTTCTCCAGGCCAGCCGTGCGCCCGAGGGCTCGGAAGAGAGCAAGGCCGAGACGAGCCTCGGAACCGATCGCGACGCGATGATCGCACGCGCCGAGATCGTGATCAGCGAGCTGGCCAAGAAGGGCGGCGACGTCGAGAAGGCGCGCGCTCGCATCAACGGCATCCGCGAAGCCGAAGCGCGTTCGCTCGACCGCATCTCGACCGTACCCTCCGACCAGGCCATGGCGCAGGAACTCGAGCTCGAGGTCTTGAAGGCCCAGCTGCGACCGTTGACCAAGTCGCAGGTCGATGAGCAGCTGAAGCTCTGGATGGCGCTCCTGCAGAAGAAGTGCCTCGAGGTTCGCAAGGTCGAGGTCGCCGCGCTCGAGTCGGAAGACGTGAAGGAGATCGCCGACTTCAACGAGCGCGCGGTCGAGCTTCGCGGTGAGCGCAGTCGACTCATCGAACGGGTCGATGTCGTCGTCAACGCGCTGGACCGCAAGAAGGGGAACGTCGACGACGCACGCGCCTACTTGAAGTCCGTCGTCGTGGCGCCGCCGGTTACGGGCTGGACGGCAGCGATGACCACCCTGCGGGCCTGGGTCGTGAACCCCGATGGAGGGCTGCAGCTGGCGCGCAACATCGGGGTCGCCTTGTTGATCCTGATGGTGTTCTACGTGGTCGGGCGCTTCATCGCCAATCTCGTCGGACGCGCCCTGAAGTCGATGCGCAAGGCCTCCGAGCTCCTGCGTGAGTTCGTCGTGGGCTCGGTACGCAAGGTCGTGATGTTCCTCGGCGTCCTGGTCGCGCTCGATCAGATGGGGGCCGACCTCGCCCCCTTGCTGGCCGCCATCGGCGCGGCGGGTCTGGTCGTCGGTCTCGCGTTGCAGGGCACCCTCTCGAACCTCGCCAGCGGCATGCTGATCATGTTCTACCGTCCGTTCGACGTCGGGGACACGATCGCGGCGGCCGGCAAGAACGGCGTCGTCGAGGGGATGACGCTGTTCACCACGCGAATCAAGACCTTCGACAACCAGAGCATGTTGGTGCCGAACAACATGATCTGGGGTGACGTGATCACGAACGTGACGGCCAACAGGACGCGCCGCGTGGACATGACCTTCGGCATCGGCTACGGCGACGACATCGGTCGGGCGCGCGAAGTCCTGATGGACGTCGTTCGCGCGCACGACAAGGTGCTCGCGACCCCCGAGCCCGTCATCGAGGTGTCCTCGCTGGGGGAATCGTCGGTCAACTTCATCGTTCGGCCTTGGGTCGAGACGAAGGACTACTGGGCCGTCTTCTGGGGCCTGACCCGCGCCGTGAAGGAGCGCTTCGACGAAGAGGGCATCTCGATTCCCTTCCCGCAGCGTGACCTGCACGTCCACGCGGCGGGCAAGGACTTCACGCTCCAAGCCCGAGCGCGCGCCACCGCTCCCGAAGGCGAGGAAGCGAAGGCCGGCACGAAGGTCTGATCCTCGGGCGTCCTGCTCCGTGGCGGATCGGGTCCGGTGTCACCGGTCGAAGTTCAGCGCAGTTCGAGGGACAGGAGTGCGGCGTCGGCCAGGGGCGCGACCTCCTGCGAGCGTGAGGCCAGCACCGTCGCGGTCAGGACCAGCTGGTGTTCTTCCCGCGGCAGGATCAGGACACGGAACTCGAGTTGGCGACCGTCGAAGGGCCCCCCGTAGGTCAGGTAGACGACCTCGGTGCCCCCGACGGTGCGCACGTCGCTCGTGTGCAGGCGCAGGCCTTCGTTCTGTTCGAAGAAGGCGCGATTCGTGGCGAGGATCGCTTCGACGCCCGCACCGCTCGGATCGGGGAAGACCGAGAGGTTGAGGTTGTCGCGGAAGCCGTCCTTCGCCGGCCCCATCAGAAAGGGTGTGCCGCGCATGAGCTCGGGCTTCCAGCCGACGGGGCCCGTGAGCGCCAGGCCGTGCTCGGGCAGGATCCAAAGGCCTTCGTCCAGGTAGGGCTCGGTCGGTGTCTCCGCCAAGGCGGCTTCGATCGCTTCCGTCGAGGCCGCATCGCCCGCGTTCGTCGGTGGCGCCGTGAGCGCGGTCAGGCGTTCGTGGGCCGTGCGTACGCGCGCGCGGTCCTTCCCGCGCGCCAAGCAGACGACGCGACCCACCTGGCTCGCGACCGTCTTGCGCGAGCGCGTCCACGGTGCGAGGAACTGCTGCGCGTCGACCTCGCGGTCGAACGCGAGTCGCCAGACCAGGAGATCGGCGCCGTCCTCCGGCCTCCACAGGCGCAAGCGGTCCCCATCCCAACCGGCGGCGAGGCGGCTGCACGTCGTCTCGTCCAGGCCGGACTCCGACAGGATGCCGAGGATGCCGAGCTCACCGAGCGTGTCCTCGTGCACGAGCTCGGCCGCGCCCCACTCTTCAGGCCAATCGATCAAGGCGACGTCGACGGGTTCGTCCGCGCCGAGCTTCTCCGGGTGCAAGAGCTGTTCGGTCGAGGCAGGCAGGGCGCCGTAGAGTGCGTCCAGTGTCGCCACGGTTCCGTCCCAGCGCGAACGGACGTAGCGTCGGCCGACCGAATAGATCGAGGCGATGCCCTGCCCGGCCAGGAACTTGGCCGCTTGGTCGTCGTCGAGTCGATCGGATCGTTCGAGCTCGCGCCCCTCGCGCGCCGCCTGGGCGTGCAACGCGATCGCCTCGGCCTCCCCCTCGACGACGCACTGCTTGAGACGGATGCGCTCGAACGTGCGCTGGCCCGACCGGAAGAACTCCGCCAGGTCCAAGCGCTGATCCCGCCAGGCGTGCGAGAGCTCGTGCAGCAGGAGATGATCGTTGCGCCCGAGCCGTCCCATCGACGACTCGACGAACACGAGCGTGTCGCGATGAAAGCCGTAGTACGCGAGGAAGGTCTCCGCCATCGCGTGCGAGGCGATCTTGCGGAACGTACGGCCGTCCGGTCCAGGCGCGATCCCGAGCGCGTCGAAGACGTGCCACATCGCTTCGAAGTGGCCGGGGAGGAAGAAGTCGTCCTGCTGCAGATTCAGATCGTCCGCGCAGGCCGCCAGCGACAGGAGCTCGAGCTCGAAGGCTTCGATGTCGAAGGCGTAGCCGAGCTCGACGAGCTCCTTCGACAAGCGCTCGACCGACGTCCGCACGGCGTCGAGATCTCGGGCCTGGACGTCGGAGCGCGCTTCGCCGTCCTGGAACGGGCGCGCACCGCGAGGCACGGCGAGCAAGCACGCTCCGGCGAGGACAGAGGTCAGGATGGTGATCATCCCCAGAGAATACCGGAGACCGAGCCCGCCCCGGGATGGCACGGGAGGCGGACGGGCCCTATTCTCTCGTACCCGAACGGCCGTTCGAGGGCCCAGAACCACCATGTCCGACTGGAAGATCCGCAGCAGGGGCGCCAGCTGCTTCGCCTGCGAAAAGGAATTCGCCGACGGCGAAGCGCATTATTCGACCCTCCTCTTCGAGGAGGAGAACCTGGTCCGGCGCGACCACTGCCTGGCCTGCTTCGAGAAGAAGGAAACCTCGGCGGACGAGCTGATCTTCTGGCGCACCCACCACCAAGAGGCGCGCCAGCGCACCCTCGTCGTCGACTTCGACGCCGTCGAGGCACTCTTTCTCGCGCTCGAGAACAAGGACGGCGAGCGCCTGGCCGAGCTGCGCTACCTCCTGGGTCTGCTCCTGATGCGCAAGCGCCGCCTCAAGCTCGTGAAGGTGAAGCGCACCGGCGAAGCCGAGTTCCTGGTCGTACGCCGCCCGCGGCGTCAGGACGAAATTCTCGTGCGCGTCTTCGACCTCGACGCCGAACGCGCCGCCGAGCTGCGTGGCGAGCTCGAGCGCATCTTCGAAGGCGAAGGCCTCGAGGAAGTCGGCGAGCTGCTCGAAGAGGGCAAGGGTTGAAGCGGCCGGCCGCAGGCGAGTTCGCACCCTTCTACGCGGACTACGTGGCACGCGTCCCCGACGGCGAGCTCCTGACCGTCTTCGAAGCGCAGCTGGAAGAGGGACTCGCCCTGTTCGATGCCCTGGACCCCGCCCAGGCGCACGCGCGCTATGCACCGGGCAAGTGGAGCGTGCAGGAAGTCCTCGGACACGTCATCGACACCGCGTGGATCTTCACCTACCGGGCCTTGCGGTTCGCGCGCGCGGACGCGACCCCGCTGCCCGGCATGGACCAGGACGAGTTCGTCGCCCACTCGAACGCGGACCGCCGCGAGCTGAGTTCCCTGCGAACCGAATTCGAGCACGTGAACCGAGCCGCCCTGGCCTTCTTCGGCAGCTTGGACACCGAGTCCTGGGAGCGACGCGGGGTGGCCTCCAACTGCGAGTTCACGGTTCGAGCGTTGGGCTTCATCGTGGTGGGACATACGGCTTCGCACTTCGACACCCTTCGAGAGCGGTACGGGCTCGGGGGGTAGGGGGGCGTACGGCTGCGGTGCGCGCTGGGACGCCTCGTTCGCCTTCGGCTCGCAAGCGTTGGGCGCGGTGACACAGGATGCCGCAAGGAAGATTCGATCTCGGCCGCGAGAGACGCAACCCGAGGGCCGCGCTGTCGGAGAGCCGCGGGCCGGCACCTCCTTAGGACGCGGCGCGCACTCCGTCGCGCGCCTGTGCCTGTTTGCGCGGCTGGCGCCGCGCAACGGCACCAGCACGGAGCCTTCGGCTCCGAGGCTGCGCTACGGCCCGCCTGCGGCGGGCCTGCGCTCCGCGGCCCCCGTCACCGACCTCGGATCCAGGACCAGCGACCGTCGCCTTGGTGAGCGGCCGTGGTCGCAGGTCCACGGCGAAGGCTGCGAAGGCCCGCCGCAGGCGGGCCGTAGCCTCGGAGCCGCAGGCTCCGTTTCGTGCCGTTGCGAGGCGTCAGCCGCGCAATCAGGCACAGGCGCGCGACGGAGTGTGCGCCGCGTCCTGAGGAGGAGGCCCCACCCCGGCGGAGGGGCGGGCGGGGGGCCGGCCGGCCCCGGGGGGGGGGGGGGGGGGGGGGGGGGCCCGGGCACGTCGCCGCGGGGGCGGGGGGCC
>JAJDEW010000100.1 GCA_029259595.1 Planctomycetota bacterium
CGCTCCGAGGTCGTGCGCTTCCTGCGCCGCGAGCGCCAGGCCCTGGGCGTGGAGAACGGCGAGCTGCTCGACGATCCCTACGCGGCCGAGCCGCTCCTGCGCCGCGTCGCGCACCTGATCCTCAGCCTGCCGGAGGCCCAACTCCAATGACGCCCTTCGATCGACGTCACTTCTGTCTCGGTGGCCTGGGCGTGTTCGGTGCGCTCGGCCTGGGCGCGCCCCTGGCCGCACGCAACCGGCGCGGCGCGCCCCGCACGCTCGTGCTCGTCCAGCTCTCGGGCGGCAACGACGGCCTCTCGACGATCGTGCCCTACGGCGACGACGCCTACGGCCGCGCCCGCAAGGAGACGCGCGTCGAATCGCGCGAGGTGCTGCGCATCGACGAGCTGCGCGGTTTCCATCCCGAGCTGAAGGCGCTCGCGGCGCGCTTTCAGGAAGGCGGCCTGGCGGTCGTCGAGGGCGTCGGCTACCCCGCTCCCAACCGCTCGCACTTCAAGTCGCTCGACATCTGGCACGCGGCCGATCGCCGCGGGCGCTCGGCCGGCCAGGGTTGGATCGGACGCGCCTGCGAGGCGGCCTTCGGCGACTCCGTGGACTCGTTGCGCGTCGTGCACATCGGCGACCAGCCGCCCTACTCCGTGTACTCGACGCGGCATCCGGCCTCGTCCTTCACGATCCCGCAGGGTTACCGCTGGGTCGCCAACGAAGCCGAGGTCGCCCAGCTGGTCGACGATTCCGCCCAGCGCCCGGCGGCCAACGCCGCACTCGCGCACGTGCGCGCCATGCAAGAGGACGCGCTGGCCTCGTCGGTCGCCATCCGTCGCGCGGCCTTTGCGTACCGACCGACGGTCGACTTCCCGAGCGGCCCCTTCGGCTCGTCCCTGCGCAGCGCCGCGGCCCTGATCCACGCCGACCTCGGCTGCCGCGTCGTCTCCGTCGAGCTCGATGGCTTCGACACACACAACGACCAACGGCGCCGCCACGACCGCCAGATGACCCTGCTGGACGAAGGCCTGGGCGCCTTCCTGCGCGACCTCGAAGCGAGCGAAGCCGGCCGCAACACCGTCGTCCTGGTCTTCAGCGAGTTCGGCCGGCGCGTCGCCGAGAACGGTTCGCGCGGCACCGACCACGGCTGCGCCGGCCCGGTCTTCGTGGCCGGCACGCCGGTGAAGGGCGGCCTCTTGGGCGCCCCGCCCTCGCTGACCGAGCTCGATCGCGGCGACCTGGTCTTCACGACCGACTTCCGCCGCGTCTACGCCACGCTCCTCGAGCAGGTCTTCGAACTCGACCCCGCCGAGGTCTTGGGCGCGAGCTTCGACCCCTTGCCGCTGGTCTGACCGGTCGGGCGCCCGCGCCGCGCACGAGTGTCGCCGGGAGCGCGACGCGGGCCAGACCGACTTCGGGAACGGGAAGCTCGGCAACCGAACTCGTCAGCCGATCACGAGGTCGAGCGCGTTGGACAGCGTGATCGTGAAGGGCGAGAGGCCGATCGAGCCGCCCTGGCTGCACACCGGCAGGCCGATCAGCGTGACGTCGTTCGGGATCGCGATGCAGTGCGTGCCGAAGGAGATGTCGCTGTTGTAGCGGCCGAAGCACAGGAGCCCGCCGACGAAGGGCGGGCCGATGGGCAGGCACGAGATCGAGGCGCGATTGAGGATCAGGATCGAGGCGACGTCGCCGGTCAGGATCTGCACGGTGGAGATCCAGTTCTCGGCGATCACGGGTCCGCCCGGGTCGTACTCGGCCACGCAGTCCGCATCGGCGTCGGAGCCGACGTGGGCGTGCAGGACGGCGTTGGGCGGCGAGCAATCGTCGCGGAAGGTCGCGGACTGGGCCAGGGCGACCGGCGCGCCGGCGGCGGCGAACGTGAGACAGGCGGCAAGCGTGCGCATGTGCAACATGATGACTCTCCTCGAAGCTCGGGTCTTGCGGCCCGTGGCCGGACCGCGGAAGGTCCCATGCTACTGCGAAGGACGCCGGCGCGCTGAAAGGGGCTCGGAGGGCGCTCTCAGTCCGCTTTGGCGCAGCCCCGCATCGCGGAGCAGGCGACCAGAAAGAAGAACGCTGCGACGCCGGCCAGGATCGCAGCTGTCGAGAGCGGCGGCAGCTCGCCGCCGAGGAGCGCGCCGCGCCAGGCGTCCACGGTGAGCGTCAGGGGATTCCAGACCGACACGGTCGCGAGCCAGTCCGGCATCTGCCGGTGCGGAACGAGGGCGGTGCTCGTGAACAAGAGCGGCATGTTCACGACGTGCACGAAGACCGCCATGGCTTCCTGGGCGCGCGTCTTTAGCGCGATGGTGCAGGACAGGCAGGAGAAGCCCGTCGCGAACAGCGCCAACACGCCCAAGGCCGGGAGCAGCGCGGCCGCGCGCGTCTCGATCCGGGCTCCGAGCGCGAGGGCCAGGCCGAGCACGACCAAGGCTTGCAAGACGAGCCGCGTGACGTCGGCGAGGATCTTGCCGGCGAGCAATGCACGGGGGCTTTGCGGGGACCGCAGCATGCGTTGCAAGAAGCCCGTCTGCAGGTCGCGGATCCAGCCGATGCCCGACTGCGACGAGCCGAACATCACGGTCATCGCGCACACGCCCGGCGCCAGGAAGTCCAGGTAGATGCGCTCGGCGGCGTCCACCAGTTCGTAGCGCTCGAACAGGAAGCCGAAGAACAGCATCCACATCAAGGGCTGCACGAAGGAGAACAACAACACGACCGGACGACGCAGCGTCGTGAGCCAGGTGCGCGAATAGAGCGCGGAAACGACCTGCAGCGTGGTCATGACGCGCCCCCGCCCTTGCGCCTTCCGCCCTGGCGGCCGCGCGTCTTGCCGGGGCCGGGGCGCGAGCCCGTGCTGGCAAGATAGGCGCCGGCCAGATCCGCCCTGTGGGTCTCGAAGGACGCGAGGTCGAGGCCGCTCTGGCCGAGGGCTTCGAGCACCTGGCGCTCGGTCGAAGTCGGATGCTCCAGGGCGATCCGGAAGCGGCGGCCCTCGCCGCTCACGCTCGCCGGGTCGATGCGCTCCGCGAGCCGCGTGCGCAACTGCTCGGCTTCCAGGGGGTCGCCGGCCAGCTCGAGGCTCACGAAGCGCGCGCCGCGCGCGCTCGCCAGCTCCGCCGGGCTGCCCTTTGCGACGATCGCGCCCGCGTTCAGGATCCAGACCTCGTCGGCGTGGCGCTCGACGTCGGCCAGCTCGTGCGTGACGAGGACGATCCCGGAGCCGGCCTCCGCGCGCCGGCGCACCTCGTTCCACAGGAGGGCCCCGGAGTGGACGTCGAGTCCGGCCCAGGGTTCGTCCAGGAACAGGAGGTCGGGCTGGGCGACCAGCGCCGCGGCGATGTGCAGCCGGCGTCGCAGGCCTCCGGACAACAGCTGCGAGCGTTGCTCCAGGTGCGCCCCGAGGTCGAGGGCTTCAGCGACCGACGCGATGCAGGCCGAACGACGTTCACGGCCGGAGCCGTACAGCGTCGCAAATAGCGCCAGGGTCTCGCGCCCGGTCATGTCCGGGTCGAGCTGCAGGTCCTGGGCGAGATACCCGATGCGGGCCCGGATGGAGCGCGGCAGACTCCGGCCGGCTACGAGCGTCGAGCCGAAGATCGAGAGCTCGCCCGCGCTCGGCTCGAGGTTGCCGGCCAGGAGTCGCAGCAACGTCGTCTTGCCGGAGCCGTTCGGTCCGACGAGCGCGATGATCCTGCCCGCCGACACCGAGCAGGCGACTCCGCCGAGTGCGCGCGTGCCGTCGGGCCAGACCTTCGTGAGGTCGCGCGCCGCGGCCAGGGTGCCCGCGTCGACGGCCCGGGCGTCAGCCGGCGTGGACGATGGTGCCGACATGTTCTCCGGCGATCGCACGTGCCAGTAGCTCGGGCTTGTTGCCGTTGATGACCTGGAAGCGCTTCATCAAACGGGAACGGTCGAGGAGGTCGATCATGACCTCGTCGAAGGGCAGCGTCGCGAGCTCGCGCGCCCGCAGCTCGCTGGACGAGATCTCCGGGATGAACTCCGCCGACGAATCCAGCTTCGGGTCGGCCGTGTAGAGGCCGTCCACGTCCTTGACCAGCGTCAGCGTCTTGCTGCCGAAGCACTCCGCCACCAGGTAGCACCCGGCGTCGGTGCGGTGGGGAGGAATGCGACCGATCGCCGGCGGATGCTCCCACAGGGAGTAGGGCGGATCCCCGTTGAAGATCACGCCGGGTGCCGAGCGCATGAACAGCGGCAGCAAGTGACCGAAGATCTCGGGCGGGATTGCGACGACACCGTGCGGCGCCAGGAGCGTTCCCAGGATGTGCGCGTTGCCCAGCGCGTCGGCGATCGCCAGCTGCGCCAGGACGCCGGTCGACAGTCCCAGGTCGAGACCGATCGAGAACACGTGGCGCGAGCGCAGTCCGCCGCCCGTGCCGAGGATCAGCTTCTCGGTGGCCAGGATCTCGCCGAGCGCGTCGATCACCGGGTAGAGCACCGCGCGCCCCTTGTCGACGATCGAGCCTCCGCCGATCTTGACGACGTGCGTGTCGGGCAGCATGCGCACGGTCGGCGCCTCGCTGTGCGTCGAGGCGATCAGTTCCTTGTCGACCAGGCTCTCGCGCATGAGCAGGGAGTCGAGGTGGTGGCGCTTGTCGCTTGTTTCTTGAAGGCTCATGGTGGCTTCGGAAGGAAGGCGGCCGTCGTGTCGTGGAGTTCGGTGTCGTGAACGTCGCCGGCGGCTCTCAGTCCGCCGTGATGACCGTCCCGACCGCTTCGCCCGCGAGCGCTCGGGTCAGGTTGCCGGGTACGAGGCCGTTGATGATCTGGACCTGGCGACTGTGCTGGGCGTTCTCCATGAGGTCCAGCACGGCGCGCTCGATGACGACGTCTCCGAGGTCCTTCTCCTTCAGTTCCTGCGTCGTGATCCGCGGGATGAACTTGGCGTTCTTGTCCTTCTTGGGATCGGCCGTGTACAGGCCGTCCTCGTCCTTGACGTAGATCATCGAGCGCGTGCCGAAGCACTCGCTGACGAGGTAGCTGCCGGTGTCGGTGCGGTGCGGCGGAATGCGGCCCACGGTCGGGTTCTGCTGCCAGAACGTGTAGGGCGGCATCCCGAAGAAGATCACGGCCTTGCGTTCGGCGAGGTACAGGGGCAGCTGCGGGAACTGGATGGGTTCGATGAAGGGGATCCCGTGCTTGGCCAGGAGGTAGTGCAGCATCCGCGCGTTCTGCATCGAGACGAACGTGCCCAGCACGCTCAAGACGCCCGTCGGAAGGCCCAGGTCCATGCCCACGCTGTAGGCATGACGCGCGCGCGTTCCGGCGCCCGTGCCGATGATCATCTGGTGTCGACTCAGGTTGTCGACCAGCTCGTCGAGCAGCGGGAACACCGCGGCCTTGCCGCGATCGATCATGCTCTGCCCTCCGACCTTGACGACGTTGGCCTCCGGCAGGATCGGCACCGATGGGCTCTGCGAGGTTTGCGCGAGGAGGCTGGCGTCCGTGAGGGAGCCTCGGACGAGGGCGGATCCCAGCTCGGTCAAGAGCTCGTTGGCGTGAGGCATCGTTCGTGTCGTCGTGGTTTCGAGGTCAGGGCAGGCTCAGGACCTGCAACTCGTAGTGTTCGGTCGCGACACGCTCCGCGGCGAGACTCCCGAAAGCGTCCGCCGCCCAGGTGCCCAGCTCGTCCAGGATCCGCGCCTTGAGCTCCGCGGGCAGGTCGTTGCCCGCGAGACCCGACTTGCCCGCCCAGCTCGCAAGCGAGTCCCCGGGCCGTTCGCGCACCTCCCAGGAAGCGGCGCGGAGGGTCGCCTGGCGTCGGCCGCCGAAGCCTTCCAGCGCTTCGAAGAGTTTTTTCGCGGCCGAGCCTCGGCCCTTGCCTCGGTAGCCCTCGCGCGCGAGCACGTCCCGCATCCGAGCGCGCATGCCGTCGCGCCAGGAACCGTCCTCGCGCGTGACGCCGCCGACGACGACGCGGAGTCCGCCCGCATTCACGCGCGCCGTTTCGCGCGCGACGACCTCCGCCGAGAGCAGATGGAGCGAGCGCGCGAAGAACATGGCCCGGACGGAGTTCGATGCGATCGGCCAAGGGACGTTCGCATCGGCGTGCACGAGCAGGCTGCGGTGGGGGGACTTGTCGCGGAACTCCCGCAGCATGGGGAGCGACACGTCGAGCCCCACGTAGCGCACGGCGCCGGTCGCCAAGCCCGCACCGACTTGACCGGTGCCTGCGCCGAGCTCGAGCAGCACGTCGTCGGCCCGTGCGCCCGTCGCGGTCAGGATCGCGCTCGTGACGGACGCGAGGACCGCAGCGGGCAGCCCGGCACGCCGCTCGAAGGCGGCAGCCTGATCATCGAACGAGAACGGATCCAGGGTCGGGCGTCGTGCTTCCATCGAAGGACGGCGCATCGTAGGTGCGTTCGTCCCCGGGCACAATACGCGGACGGCTCTGCGTGAGCTGTCCCTGCGCTCGACGTCGACGCCGCTCAGGCCGCGTGCAGGAGCGCGTGCAGGCGTGTGATCGCGGCGCGGTCGAACTCGAGCTCGAGCGAGGGGTAGGCCTCACCGAACGTGGCCCAGCGAAAGGCGCTCCAGCGGTCGGTGGCGAGGCGCGGCTCGTCAGCATCGAGGGGAGCGCGCACGCCGAAGTTCCACTCGATGATCTCCTCGTCACCGAGCACCCAATGCGACGGCATCTTCAGGTCGAGCAACTCAGTCGGACGGCCGAAGCCCGTGTCGGTCATGACCTCGCGACGGATGGCGTTCTCGAGCTGTTCGTCGAAGCCGATGGGGCCGTGCACCGGCGTCCAGAAGCTCTCGAACTGAACGCCCCGCAGGAGCAGGTAGGAGGGGTCGGCTTCGTCGAAGCGGTAGACGAAAACGCGAACGCGATGACTGACTTCGCTCATGGTGCAGGAACGGGGATCGCCGCTGCCCTTTCTTCGGCCCGGAGTGCGACGGATTGAACCCCGATTGCAGAAAGCGTGTGGTTCAGCGGTCGGAGCCGGGCTGGACGACCCATTGCAGGAGGTCGGTCGGGCGTGCGGAAGGATATTCCGCGACCAACTCGAGCATGACGATGCGTCCACGGCGGTGTCCGTGCTTCTCGACCAGGGCCTCGGAAAGCCGGGTCAGCTCGCGATAGCCGAGGTAGCCGATGCCGTGCAGGGGGTCGTGCATGGCGAGCCGGACTTCGACCCGTGCCGAGGCTGCGTCGCAATGGGCCCGGCGCTGGAAGTTCTGGCGGATCTCCAGCTCGGACAGCGTTTCGGCGTGGACCTCGAGCGTCGCCAGGAGGCGCGAGATCTCGATGATCTTGGCGCGTGCGATCTCGGCTCGCAGGGCCTTGTCCCCGATCAGGGGGTTGTCGATCCAGTCGAGCGCGACCAACCAATCCAGCGCGAAGAGGCCCCAACCATCCATGACCGGGCGGTTCCACAGCGAGCGGCGCGAATGGACCTCGCTCGCACGCGCGCGCTCGAACAAGAACGACGTCCCCGGAACGGCGTAGCGCAATCCCATGACCTTCTGCGCGTCGCGGTTCAGGTACATCGCGCGCTGCAGGCGGAGCGTGGACGGCCAGGCGTCGTTCATCAGCTCGATCTCGAGCCGCGTCGTGCCGAAGCGACCGACGACGAGGTTCGTGAGCGGCCGCGGCTGGCTGGCGCCCTCGAGGATCACGGGGGTCAGCTTGTGCGGCTTGACGTCGATGTGCTCGAAGGCGCCGACGAGCGTCGCCAGCGTCACTCCGGTGCGCGCACCCTCCAGGACCAGGTCGGCGATCTTCTTCGGCTGGAGCTCGCGCGGCGGCATCGCCTTGCGGTTGCGGTATTCGCCCAGCTGGCCGTCCCACTGCGCGAGGTCGCGCAGGAGCAAGGTCTTGAGCTCCTTCGGCGAGGCGTTGACGCCGCTGAGCGGCCGGACGACGCCTTCCCAGTTCTCCGCGCCCATGAACGAGATCGGACTCAGCGTCTCGATCGGCCGCTGCGACAGCCAGTTGCGCAGGCCGATCGTATGCGTGAGCGCCGTGCGTTGGACCTTGTCGAAGCGCTCGCGCACCGGCGGCGGCATCGGCAGCCCGCGGGCGATGCGCGGCAGGTCGTTGCGGATGTACTCGGCCAGATCGGTCAGGCGACCGAGCGCTTCCTCGGTGAAGACGTTGCCTGGGGAGACCAGCGAGCGCTCGGCGGCCTCCCACAGGGCCGGCAGGTCCTTCAGCACGCTCAAGACCTGCATCGCACGCTCGGTGCGGTCGGCGCTGTTGGTCTCGATCAGCGAGCGCAGCACGCGCTCGGCCCGCTCGACGTAGGTCAGCGGGTCCCAGCGTTCAGGCGAGCGGTAGTAGGTCAGGATCAACTCGGCGCGCGTCCACGAGCGCAGCCACTCGAGGTCGGTGCGGCGTCCGGGCGAGATCTGCTGCGGTCGCAGGGAGTCGAGCTCGGCATTCGAGCTCTCGAGCAGAGCCGACCACCACGTCGTCGAGGACGTTCCGTAGCGTCCGAGTCCGCGCTCGAAGCGGTCCAGCCCGCGTTCGCGCGGCAGCCAGGGCCGGCGCTCGAACAGCGCGCGCGTCAGCTTGCGCTCGATCTCGTCGATCGCCTCGAGCGGGCTGTTCGAACCGGGGCCGCCCGGCTTCGAGGCGGGGCGGGATCCGCCGCCCTGGGGGCTCGTGCCGCGCGCGGGGTCGACCCGGCCGCTCGCCTGGGACGCGACCGAGGACCCGGGAGCCACGGGGGCGACCGCGAGCGGGCCGAGCAGGGCGAGGAGCGAGAGGGAGGGCGCGAGCGCGTGGAAGAGAGGGAGAAAACGGCTCAAGGACTGTGGCCCCGGAGGCGGGCTGAGTTCGACCCGGTGACCTGGGTCCAGGATGCCGAAGGCGTCCCCCGCGTACCAGCCTCGATCGCAGGCCCCGGAGTCCGCGCGGAGCCCGCCTGCAGAACGGATGCGTGCGAGGACGCCGGAGTGCTTCGGCGTATCCTGACGCTGGTTCCGATCCGGCTCTAGCCTCCCTGCGACGACCATGGCGACCTCCCTTCTCACGACCCCCGGCTCCGCCTCTCCCGAGCTCGCCTACCAGCTGACGCGACTCGATTCCCTCGTCGACTGGGAGCGTCGTCTGCGCGCGCCCGGCGGCCAGCGCGTGATGCGCGTCGATCTGGAGCCGATCCGGGCGATCCTGACCGCGCTCGAGAATCCCGAACGCTCCTTCCGTGCCGTGCACGTGGCCGGCACGAAGGGCAAGGGCTCGGTCGCGAGCCTCGTCGCGACCGGACTGCGGCGCACCGGTTCGCGCATCGGCCTTTACACGTCACCGCACGTCGAGCGCGTGCAGGAGCGTGTCGTCGTCGAGGGCAAACCGGTCGACGATGCCGATCTGGCGCGACACCTCGAGCGCGTCCTCGACCTGTGCGCCTCCCCGGACGCCGGCGAGGCGCAACGGGCGACGTGGTTCGACGCCCTGACGGCGACGGCCTTCTTGGCCTTCCGCGAGCTGGGCGTGGAGGAGGCAGTGATCGAGTGCGGCCTCGGCGGTCGGCTCGATTCCACCAACGTCCTGGCCGCGCCGGTCTGCGTGCTGACGAACGTCGAGCTCGAGCACACCGCCATCCTGGGGAACACGCGCGCGGAGATCGCGGCGGAGAAGCTCGCCATCGTGCCGCCCGGGGGCGTGCTGGTCAGCGCCGCCGGTCGTTCGGAGGACGAGGCCGGCGCCGTCGTGGCCGCGACCGCGCGCGACGTGGGCTTCGAGCTCCAATCCGTGGCTCCGACCGACCCGGGCGAGACGATCGAGGCGGCCAACGTGCGCCTGGCGCGAGCCGTCTTGGACGTCCTGGGCCGCACGCGCGAAGGGGTGGGGCGCGACCTGTTGGACGAGGCGACCTGTGCCGCCGCGCGGCTCCCCGGTCGCTTCGAGCGCTTGGTCGCCGACAGCGAAGGGGGAGACGCCGAGAGCGGGCCGGGACGCCTGTGGGTCCTCGACGGAGCGCACGTGCCCGGCTCCCTGGCCGCCGTGCTGGCGGACGCCCGTCGCGATCCCGAGCTGGCGGGCCCGCCGGTCGTCGTTTTTGGCGCTGGGGCGGAAAAAGATGCCACCGCGCTGCTCAAGGTCCTGGTCGGCCGGGTCGATAGGGTCGTTTGCACGTCGCCGGGACCGGGTCCCTACCACGACCCCGAACAGCTTCGGGTCCTCGCGGAAGAGCTCGGGCTGCGGGCCGAAACAGCTCCGACCCCGGACGACGCGCACCGTACCGCACACGCGCTCTGCTCGGAGCATGGCTGGATCCTCGTGACCGGCTCTCTGCACTTGGTCGGAGCCTTGCGCCCCCCTCTCACCCGACCCGTCCGGACGCAGCGATGCTGACGATCGTCTCCGATCTCTTGATGACCGACGCCTTCCTGATCAAAGGTCAGGTCGAAGGCAAGTACACGCGGCTCTCCCAGCTGCTCGACGAGCATCGCAAGTACTTCATCAAGGTACGCGACGCGACGCTGATCGACCTCAAGAGCCGCGACCGGATCCAGACGCCGCTCCTGCACGTCAATATCGACGAAATTCTGCTCGCCCACGAGCTGATCGAGACCGCCGGCGACCCGCACGCCGCGCTCTTGACCGACCGCATCAAGTACCAACGCGTGCGCACCTTCTACACCGGCAACCTCAACGTCGAGATCGCCGGCGAGGTCCGTCCCGGCTGCTACGAAGCCGACGACCGCTCGACCCGCCGCTTCTTCGTCATGCGCACGCCCGAGCTGCGCGGCATGAACCTCGACGGCGACCGCGACCTGGGCCTCTTGAAGAGCCTCGAGTACGCGATCCTGAACAAGTCGCGCCTGTCGTACGTCTACGACTTCAACTGAGCGACGTTCAGCGCGGCCGGTTCTGCGTGCCGAGGCCCGTGGTGACGAAGACGGCCGTCACCACTGCGTCGGCGTCGGCGGTGTGCCACACCCCAGGGGGGTTGATGGCGTACTCGCCCGGACCGAGCGCGAGCCGCGTCTCGACGCCGTCGCGTTCCTGGATCAACGTCAGGCGGCCGCTCGTGACCAGGACGACCTCCGAGCCTTCGGGGTGCACCTCCCAGGTGGTCCACGGTGCGTCGAAGGTGTGCATGGCGAAGAGCCGGCCCTCGCGCCCTTCGTCGCCGTGGCGCTCGCCGTAGGCCATGTACCAGGCCATGTCGCCGGTGAAGGCCGGCTGCGGCAGGGCGGTGGCACCCAGGCCGAGATGCGCGGGATGACGCTCGAGCGAGAAGGGACCGTCGCCGCTCGGAGTCGCAGCGGCCGGATTCGTTGCAGGCGGGTTCGTCATGACGCGATTGTGGCGCGGAAGCGACACGGCGCCAGGGCCTGCACGTCTGGCGGTCGCCGAGGACGAGCTTCCGACCGATTTCCTGGACGCGCGCAGCGCGCCGGACGACGCTTCAGCGGGCCGCCAGGGCGCGCGCGTCGCATAGACTGCCGCCGTGCGACCTTGTGCCCTCGTTCGTCCGTTCGCCTGGTTCCTCGTTCCGTCGCTCCTCGCCTGCACCGCTTCCGTTCCCGAGCGCGGGGGTGCGACCGAGCGACGTCCGCCGAACGTCGTCTTCGTCCTGGCCGACGACCTCGGCTGGCGTGACCTCGGCTGCTACGGCTCGGACTTCTACGAGACGCCGCGGCTCGACCGCCTCGCGCGCGAGGGGCTGCGCTTCACGCAGGCCTACGCCGCCTGTCCGGTGTGCAGTCCGACGCGCGCCTCGATCCTGACGGGGCGCTGGCCCGTGCGCACCGGGATCACCGACTGGATCTCGCCCCAGGGCACCAACCAACCCGAGCACTGGACGCGCGCCACGCGGCTCCTCCCGGCGCCCTATGCGGATCGTCTCGCGCTCGACGAGCTGACCCTGGCCGAGGCCTTCCGCGCGGCGGGCTACGCGACCTTCTTCGCCGGCAAGTGGCACCTCGGCCCGCGCGGCTCCTGGCCGACCGAGCACGGCTTCGACGTCAACCGCGGTGGTTGGGAGTCGGGCGGACCCTACGGCGGCGAGCGCTACTTCTCGCCCTACGGGAACCCGAACCTGAGCGACGGACCGCCGGGCGAACACCTGCCGGCGCGGCTCGCCGAAGAGACGATGGCCTTCGTGCGCGCCCATGCCGAGCGGCCGTTCTTCGCCTACCTGTCGTTCTACTCGGTGCACACGCCGCTCCTGGGTCGCGCGGACCTCGTGGCGAAGTACGAGGACCGCGGCGTCACCACGGAAGAGGACGACTGGGGCCGCGAAGGCGAGCGCAAGGTCCGGCTCGCGCAGAAGCACGCGGTCTACGCCGCGATGGTCGAAGCGCTCGACGAAGCCGTCGGTCGCGTGCTCGACGGTCTGGATGAACTCGGCCTCGCGAACGACACGATCGTCGTCTTCACCTCGGACAACGGCGGCCTCTCGACCTCGGAGGGTCATCCGACTTCGAACCTGCCGCTGCGGGCCGGCAAGGGTTGGCTCTACGAAGGCGGCATCCGCGAGCCCTTGATCGTGCGTTACCCGCCGCGCATCGCCCCCGCGAGCACCTGCGACGCGCTCGTGTCGAGCCCCGACTTCTACCCGACTCTGCTCGAGCTCGCCGGCCTCCCGCTGCGCCCCGAGCAACACCTCGATGGCACGAGCCTCGTCCCGCAGCTGACCGGCGACCCCGCGTCCCGTCCGAGGCCGCTTTACTGGCACTACCCCCACTACGGCAACCAGGGCGGCCAACCTTCCGCCGCCATCCGGCTCGGCGACTGGAAGCTGCTCGAGCTCTACGACACCCGCACCCTCGAGCTCTACAACCTGGCCGACGACCCCGGCGAGCACACGAACCGCGCGCCTGAACACCCCGCGCTCGTGCACGAGCTCGGCGAGCGCCTCCACACCTGGCAGTCAGAGACCCGCGCACGCTTCGCGCGGGAACGAAGCACGGACGACAACTGAGGCAGACGCGGCCTTGGTCCGCGCCGGTTCAGGGCTCCACGTCCTGGATCTTGTCCGTGAGGATGCGCTGGGCGCGACGCGTGACGTAGATCACGAGCAAAGCCGTCGCGAGGAAGCCGGCGCCTTGCAGGACCCAACCCACGTTCGACGTCGGCTCTTCCGTTCCCGGTGCACCGGACAGGTCTCCGGCCATCTCCCCGGCGTAGACGTAGAGGGCGGTGCCCGGAAGCATGCCGACGAAGGTCGCCGCCAGGAAGGGAAGCGGGGGCACGCGCGCGGCTCCGTAGAAGCCGTTCAGGAGGGTGAACGAGAAGACGGGCGAGAGGCGCGTCAGGAACACGATCTTCCAGCCTTCCCGATCGACGGCGTGCTGGATCTTCAGGAGGTTGGGCTTGCGCACGAGAGCCCGGTCGACGAAGCGGCGCAGGACGGTGCGGCCCAGGGCGTAGCCGACGATGGCTCCGGCCGTCGCCGCGATCTGCACCCAGAAGACGCCGCCGAGGAAGCCGAAGTGTGCTCCCGCCGCCATGTCGAGCGGAAAGGCCGGCAGCAGCGCGAGCGAGACGACGACGTAGCCCAGGATCAGGAACACGGGAGCGAAGGCTCCCATCTCCGCGAGCTCGATCAGCGCCAGGCGCTCGAGGTTCTGCAGCTTCGGCGACAGGGCAAAGGCGCAGAAGACGACCACGGCGAAGACCGAGAGTTCGATCCGCACGCGTGTGCCGGAGCGGGACGCCCGCCGTGCGCGCTGCTCGGGTGGTCCGAGCGACTCGTCCCTCGGTACGGTTTTCATGGCGCTTCTATCGTAGCGCGACCGCCGCCGCCGCCACGTACCCCGGAGCTCCAGCAACCTGATGGAAACGTGCCTCGGACGGGTGCAGCGCGCCGGACGACTCCTTCATCGACTTAGCGCCACTCGCGCGGGATGAAGCCTACGCGCGAGCGCTGGTAGTCGAAGGCCAGGATGAAGGGCTTCAGGACGCCGCCACCGAGGTTGCCGCAGGAGTTGGGATCGGCCAGGGCGCCGCGCGGGTCGCGGCAGAAGACGGTGGGGGGGTGCTCGACGCGGTTGCCGGCGATCTCGAACCATTCGATCGTGCCGACTTCCATCGCGATCGTGCCGCCGGCACCGTGGGCGGAGCTCGCTTGGGTCTTGCGGTCCGCGAGCAGGTCGAGGGCGTCGACGGTGGGGGTGTGGAACATGACGGCGATCGAGCCGGCGCCGGTGTCGATGCGGAAGAGGCCTTCGTGCTCGCCTTCGAAGCTGGCTCGGACGTGGGGGTGGCGGCTGTGGAGGACCAGGTCGAGCCAATCGCCGACGTCGAGCTCGTAGTCGCGCGGCGGGAAGAGCGCGATCGCCGTCGCTTGCATGTCGACCTCGACCACGGCCTGGATCAGGACGTCCCAGCCGAGGATGCCCGCTTCGCCGAGGCCGACCGAGGCGAACTCGGTGAAGACGGGGCGTTCGAGGACGAGCGGACCGAGGCGGAGCTCGTTCGCCTGTCGCAACGTGGTGGTCGTCGAGCCCGTCCCGCCGCCGGAGATTTCGCCCTGGCCGAAGACCTCCAGTCCGAGTGCCGCGGCGGCTTGCGGCGTGATCGTCGAGCTCCCCGCGCCCGTGTCGAAGACGAACGGACCGACGTCCCGGCCGTTCACGGTCGCGCGCACGAGCAGGTGTCCGGACGGCGCGCGCGAGACCTCGAGCGCGGGCTCGACCTCGGAGTCGAAGCGGACGTTGGTCGGCGCGAGCGGCGGCCGCTCGAAGGGCCGGCCCGTGAGCTTCGACTGTTCGAGCGCGTCGACCTTGTAGGTGTTCTCGTTGCCGGAAGCCCCGAACACCGACAGCGTGCGCGCGAAGCCGTCCGCCCCGAAGGCCCCGAAGGTCCAGCGCAGCGTCCCGGTCCAGTTGGTCGTCACGAGCTCGGTGACGACGTGCTGCTGCGCGTCGACGATCAAGACCGCGTCCCAGGTCGTGCGGGGCGAAGTCATGCGCACGCGCCACGTACCGTCCACGGCCACGACCTCGTCCGCGAGCTCGAACGGAAAGTCGTCCCGCGTCCAGGCACCGCTCCAGGCCGCGCGGCTCGCGATCTCCGCGTCCCGTCCATAGAGTTCGATCGCGTACGGCACCCCCGCCGCCACGTCGAGATTCCACAGCGTCGTGCCGTCCCAGCCCGTCTTCGAGCCCAGTCGACCTTCGCGTTCGAACAGGAAGCGTCCCGCGGCGTCGAAGGTGAAGCGGAAGGCGTGCGGGAGGTCCTTGTAACTGCACGCGCCGACGAGCGTCGCCAGGCCCGCGGGGGGAGCCTGGCGCGCGCGCACGGCGGCGCGGACATGCTCGAGGTCGACGGACGCGGCGGGCTGCGTCGTGAGTGGCGTCTGCGTCGCGCGCGCGGCCGCAGCCTGCGGACCGAGGACGACGAGGAGGGCGAGGGACACGAGGTGCGAACGCGTGGGCGACATGGATGCGGTGGGTCTTCGGTGGAGGCGAGCGGCCACTTGACGAGCGGCGCGCACGAGTATGCCGGACGAGCTCGAAGGACGTCGGCCCGTCGGGGTAGCATGCCCCCGATGGCCGACGTGGACCACAAACGCTCGACGGAGCACTACGCGCTGCTCGTCGTGGCCGCCGTGACGGTCGTCGCCGCGTTCGGGCTGGCGCTCTTCCTGCCGCCCGACGCGCGCGGCTTCGGGACCCACGAACTCCTCGGGCTCGACCCCTGCCTCCCGATGGAGCGCTGGAACTTCCCGTGTCCCGGCTGCGGCGTCACGACGGCCGTGACGCACGCCGCCCGGGGCGAGTTCGCCGCCTCGCTCCGCACGCAGCCCTTCGGCTTCGTCCTGGCCCTCGCCGCGGCCGCCTTCGCCCTGTGGGCACCGATCGCGCACTTGCGCGGCCGCGACCTGTGGCTCGACCTGACCGGGTGGTTCCGGCCGCGGCTCGTGGCCTGGATCGGGGCGCTCCTCGTCCTGGGCTGGGCCTACAAGATCTGGGTCGTCCGTTCCTGAGGGCAAAGTCGCGCTCGGATTGCGGTCGGAGGGTGTGAGGTGTCGATGGGGCAGCGGAGACACCATGACCCACGCCCACGAGACCGATGCCGGGGGCTCCGCCGTGAGCCTCGACGCCTTGTCCTTGTCCTTTGTCTGTCCGCGGGCCTGGGACGAGCTCGAGGGCGACGCCCGCGAGCGCGACTGCGCGCACTGCGACCGCGTCGTCCACGACCTCTCGGCCCGGACCCGGGCCGAGGCGCAGGACCTGCTCGCCCGCTCGCAGGGCCGGATCTGCGCGACCTTCGTGCGGGCCGCGGACGGGACCGTGCGCACGACGGACACGGACGCAGGATCCGCGGGCACGTGGCGCCAACGCGCGCGACACCTCGGCCGCCGGCTTGCGCGCGCGCCGAGGCCCCTGGCCGTCGTCTTCGCGGCCCTCGCCGCCGCCTGCGGGTCGAAGCGCTCGGTCGAGCCGCCGGATGGGGCCCCTGGCGGGCCAGCGACCGGCCCGGAGGACATCCGGCTGATGGGGGAGGTCCTGGCGGAGCCGGAAGTCCGCCTCATGGGCAAGGTCTGCGTCGATCCACAGAGCCTGGAGGAGCCTTTCGATCCGGACGGGGTTCCCGGCGACGAGTGAGCGCGGCGACCGTGCAGGGCACGCGGAACGGTCCACCCATCCGGTCCAGGAGCGCGCCTCGATCGGCTCCGTCGGCGCTTCTGGGACGGAACTGAGTCGCAAGAGTGGTGGTCCGGCCCCGCGAGGTCACGCAGGCCCGTCGCGCTCGCCGCGTCGCTCCGACCGAACTGAGTCGCAAGGGTGGTGGTCCGGCCCCGGACGTCCCGGCAGGCCGTGCTTTCCAGCGGCTCGGACCGCACCTTCGGGCCACCCGGCCGCACGCCCCGTGACCCCTCCGCGCGCGGCGCGGCCCCTCGACGGCTCAGGGGGGCTCTAGTCCGTTCCCTGGCAGGGACTTGCGGCACGTGGTGCACCATTGGATCGGCTCAGTTCTTAGACTCGACAGGGAGGTTTGATGATGCACCGCCCCCTCCTCGTCGTGCTGCTCTCGCTCGCCCCGCTGGCCGCTGCTCCGGCCTGCCGGGCCCAGCACCCCTCCGTTCCCGAGGCCTCCGACCCCGCCCCCCATCTCATGTCGCCCAGGCTCTACCGCGTCATTCTTCCGGTCTCCGACATCGACGCCGCCGCGGCCTTCTACGCGGCCCTGCTCGAGTGCGCCGGCGAGCGCGTCTCTCCCGGGCGGCACTACTTCGACCTCGGCGGGACGATCCTGGCGGTCTACGACCCCGGCGCCGACGGCGATGCGCTCGGCGAGGGCTGGCGCCAGCACGCCAACCAGTACGTGTACTTCGCGGTGGACGATCTCGAGGCGGCGCGCGAGCGGGCGCAAGCGGCGGGTGCGGCGCTCGCGCCCGAAGGGATCGCGACGATGCCGTGGGGCGAGCGGCTCTTCTACGCGCGCGATCCGTTCCAAAACCCCATCTGCCTCGTCGACGAGCGCACGCTGTTTCTCGGCGGCGGCGAATAGCCACGCGGAGGCGATGCGGGAGCGTCGCCCGTGCTCCAGGAGGCGTACCGGACGGATTCGCGGCGTGCGAGGTCACGGCGGGGCGCGAGGCTCGAACGGGGCCACGAACCCGTTCGAGGAACTCCCGTCATGTATCCGATCAAGACCTGGTCCCGCTCGTTCGCTACCGCCACCGCGCTCGTTCTCACGGCTTGCCTGGCCTCGTCCCAGGGCAAGGAACACGTGAACGTCGAGGACGGCGTGGCCCTTTCCGGCTTCGATCCCGTCAGCTACTTCTCCGAAGGCGGCGGCAAGCCCCGCAAGGGCGAGGCCGAGCTCACGGCGCAGCACGAGGGCGTGACGTACCGCTTCGTCGACGCGAAGAACAAGGCGCTCTTCGAGGGCCTGCCGCAGCGCTACGTTCCGGCCTACGGAGGTTGGTGCGCCTGGGCGATGGTCGAAGGCGACCAGGTCGAGGTCGATCCCGAGTCGTACCTGATCGAGGAGGGGCGACTTCTGGTCTTCTACGACGGCTTCTTCGCCGACACGCGCAAGAAGTGGAAGAAGAAGGGCGGCGCCGAGCTCGCGCCGCAGGCCGATCGCAGCTGGAAGAAGATCGCGGGCGTCGCACGTCCGCGTTCGCTCGCCAACTTCAATCTCGACGAGGGCGTTGCGCTGCACGGCTTCGATCCGATCGGCTACGCCGAAGGCCAGCCCGTCCCCGGCAAGGTCGAGCTGGCGGCGTGGTACCAGGGCGTCACGTATCGCTTCGCGACCGAGGCGAACCGCGCGCGCTTCCTCACGAGCCCGGACGCCTTCGAGCCGCGCTATGGCGGCTACTGCGCCTGGGCCATGGCGAAGGGCAAGAAGGTCGACATCGATCCGGCCGCCTACGCGCGCGACGAGAACGGGCTCTTCGTCTTCTACAACGGCGAGAAGCGCGACGATTGGAACGCGAACACCGAAGCCCAGCGGCGCAGTGCCGACGCGACCTGGGCCGAATTGCAGAGCGCGCGCTGAGGCGGGCTCTTAGAGCGTGATCGAGAACTGTGCGGCGGCGCCGGCGCTGTTGTCGCCGATCAAGCCGACCAGGTCGAGCCGTACGATGTCGAAGGGCGCGATGCCCACGCCGCCCGTGTACAGCTCGGCGTCGGTGTCGCCGGTGTCGTTGAAGTAGCCCGCGCGCAGCTGGAGCCAGCCGGCCAGGTCGTACTCGACGCCCAGTCGCATGTAGCGCGTCGCGTCGTCCAGGTCGAAGCGTTCGGTCTCGGTGACGTCGATGTCGGCGGCCACGGTGAAGCCGAGGCCCGAGAAGGCCAGGCCGGCGGTCAGCGACGGTTCGACCTGGTAGGTAAAGGCCGAGCCGCTGGTCACGACGGTGTCGACCTTCTCGCTCAGCATGTTGCTGGCCGCGAGACCGAACGTGAAGCCGGGGAAGGGCGTCAGCGCCAGACCGGCATCCACGTTGAAGGTCGTGTCGTCGTCTCGGAAGACGTCGTCGTCGAAATCGTCGAAGGCGTCGTCGTCGTCGAAGTTCTGCGCGTTGACCGAATAGTTGAAGGTCTCGATCTGCTGGAACTTCGGCGTCACGCCGACGGCGACGGGCAGGCCCAGGATCTGGAACTCGTGCGCGACGGCCACGCCGACCTCGAGGATGCCGGCCGCGATGAAGCGCGCCTGGGACACGAGGTCCTGGTCGAGATCGGTCTCGCCCGGGTCGTTGATCAGCGCGATGTCGGCCGGGTCGATCTCGAGGAAGCTCTGGCCGTCGACGTACGAGCGCGCGACCACCGCGATGGCGAACGTCTCGGACGGGATCGAGATCGAAAGTGCGGCATCGAGCTCGACGTCCAGCCGGCGGTTGTCCAGGTCCTGCAGTTGCGCCGCGAGCGTCGGGCGCAGCGCGTTGGCCGACGCGAAGTCCATCGCATCGACGAAGCCCTGGAAGCGGTCCAGCGTGTCCTGGAAGTCCTCGAGCCGATCGATCAGCTCGTCCTCGTCCGCGGCGAAGCCACCGACGTAGGGCAGCACGATCGCGATGTCGGCGTCGCTCGAGGCACGCGCCAACAGCGCCGGGTTGATGAAGCCGGCACCGGAGTAATGGGACGAGGCGACCCCCGTTCCTCCCATCGATCGGTTGCGCGCATCGGAGCCCTGCGCGGCAAGGGTCACGGGCAAGCAGAGGCTCAGGATCGTGAGAGCGAGACGACTCGGAGTCATGGTCTTCGTTTCGGGGAGGAGGAACGCCCGCTTGTCCGCGCTCCGGGCTTCGAGCTTCGAGCGGCCGATCGTAGGTCCTGCCCGATGGACCTTCAATCGGCGGTCGAGTCCGCATCCTTGACCGCGAAAGGGGCCCTCGTGCCTCGGCACAGGCCCCTGCCCGGCTCACCCAGGTGTCTGCGACGGCCGTTTCCGGGGAGAGAACCCCCTAACAGCCTGATGGAAAAGTCATCCGGCGCGCTGCATGCGTCCGGAAAGCCCGGCCGGCACACGAGAGCCTCGCCGAATCGACCGATTCGCCTGCGTTC